>JAJPEN010000028.1 GCA_021166835.1 Burkholderiaceae bacterium
CGGCCGCATGTTCGAGCGTAGCGAGCGTAGCGAGCGCAGCGAGTTCGGCCGCGCGACCCCGAGGCGAGCAGCGAGGGGAGCCGGCGCGCAGCGCCGGCCGCCGCAGCGGGAGCGCCAGCGGCGAAGCGCTCGGCGCCCCGGCGTCTCGCGCGCCCGTGCGACGCGCCGGGCCCGTGACCGTCTGCCGCGAACGCGAACGCGAACGCGAACGCGCGCCCGGCTCAGTTCGCGACCAGCACCTCGGTGCACGGATCGCCGTCGGCGTCGACGGTTTCCATGCGCACCGTGAAGCCCCACAGCCGCTGCAGGTGGGAGAGCACCCGCGTGGTGTCCTCGTTCAGCGGGCGGCCGCGGAACTGCGTGTGGTGCAGTGTGAGGCTGCGGTCTCCGTCGCGCTCGTAGCGCACCACCTGGATGTCGGGCAGGCGGGCGTCACGGTCGTAGTGCGCGGCGAGCAGCTTGCGCACGCGCCGGTAGCCGGACTCGTTGTGGATGCTGTCCACCTCGAGCGTCGGCTCGCCCTGGTGGTCGGCGATGGCGAACAGGCGGAACTCGCGGATCAGGCGCGGTGACAGGAACTGCGCGATGAACGACTCGTCCTTGTAGTTGCGCATCGCGAAGTCGAGCACCTGCCGCCAGTCGGTACCGGCGATGTCGGGGAACCATTCACGGTCTTCGGGCGTGGGCCGCTCGCAGATGCGACGGATGTCGGAGAACATCGCGAAGCCCAGCGTGTACGGGTTGCACCCGGAATACCCCGGCTCGTCGTAGCCGGGCTGCGCGATCACGTTGGTGTGCGCGCCGAGGAACTCGAACATGAAGCCGTCGTCGACCAGACCCTTGTCGTACAGGCGGTTCAGGATCGTGTAGTGCCAGAAGGTGGCCCAGCCCTCGTTCATCACCTTCGTCAGGCCCTGCGGGTAGAAGTACTGCGCGACGCGGCGCACGATGCGCACCAGCTCGCGCTGCCAGGGCTCGAGCTTGGGCGAGTTCTTCTCGATGAAGTAGAGCAGGTTCTCCTGCGGCTCCTCGGCCCGTGCGGGATCGGGGGGCGCCTGCCTGCGCTCGCGCTTCGGCAGCGTGCGCCAGATCTCGTCGTGGTGCTTCCAGGCGTGGTCGCGCCGCTCGCGCATGCGCTCGCGTTCGGCTTCCGCGCTGAGCGGCCTCGGGTGCGGGTAGCGGCTCACGCCGTGGTCCATCAGCGCGTGGCAGGCGTCGAGGATCTCCTCGACCGCCTCGGCGCCGTGGCGCTCCTCGCAATCCATCACGTAGCGGCGCGCGAACACCATGTAGTCGATGATCGCGTCGGCCTGCGTCCACTGGCGGAACAGGTAGTTGCCCTTGAAGAACGAGTTGTGCCCGTAGCACGCGTGCGCGATGACCAGCGCCTGCAGGGGCATCGGGTTCTCTTCCATCAGGTACGCGATGCACGGGTTCGAGTTGATGACGATTTCGTAGGCCAGGCCGCGCGCGCCGCGCCGGTACATGTGCTCCTGCGCGATGTACGCCTTGCCGAAGCTCCAGTGCGGGTAGCCGATCGGCAGCCCGGTGGACGCATAGGCGTCGAGCATCTGCGCGCTGCTGATGACCTCGATCTGGTTCGGATAGCAGTCGAGGCCGAACTCGCCGACCGCGATCTCGGCGATCGCCTCGTCGTAGCGGGCGATCAGGTCGAAGGTCCACTCGGCGCCGGTGGAAATGGGCGTGGACATCAGCCCTCCATTGCAGCAATCGACGACGACTGCTGCTTGCCGAAGAGGCCGCGGAACACCGGCCAGATGTCGCGACTCTCGTGCACCTCGCGCATCGCGAAGGTGTCGTTCGGAATGCGGCGGTAGGCCGCCGACAGCGTCGACACGCGCGAGCCCGCCTCGCAGACCTCGATGTACGCGTAGTGGCGCACCAGCGGCAGCAGCGCCGTTTCGAGAAAGCCGCGGCTCTTCTCCGGATCGGCGCCGAAGGCGTCGCCGTCGGAGGCCTGCGCGCCGTAGATGTTCCAGGCGTCGAGCGGGAAGCGCTCCTGGATGATCTCGTTCATCAGCGACAGCGCCGACAGCACCACCGTGCCGCCGGTCTTGCGGTCGTGGAAGAAGCGCTGCTCGTCGACCTCCTCGGCGTCGTCGGTGTGGCGGATGAAGACGATCTCCAGCCTTTCATACTTGCGCGACAGGAACAGGTGCAGCAGCGCGAAGAAGCGCTTGGCCAGGTCCTTCTTGCGCTCGTCCATCGACGCCGAGACGTCCATCAGGCAGAACATCACCGCCTGGCTCACCGGCTTGGGCGTGAGCGTGCGATAGCGGTAGCGCAGGTCCAGCTCGTCGAGGAACGGAACGGCGGCGATGCGCCGCTGCAGCCGTTCGACCTCCGCCAGCCAGGTCGGGCGCTCGGGCGCATCGGACGGCGCTGATTCGAGCAGGGCCTGCACGTGGGCGAGCGCGCGTCGCGGCGCGCCGCGCAAGGCAATGCGCCGCCCGATCGCGTTGCGCAGCGACCGGTTCACCGACAGGTTGGTGGGCGAGCCGTTCGTCGTGTAGCCGGCGCGCGTGAGGCACTGCTCGCGGATCTCGCCGAAGGTGGTGCGAATCATCCGCGGCAGCTCGAGGTCGTCGAAGAAGATCTGCATGAACTCTTCGCGCGACAGCGTGAAGGCGAAGGCGTCGGTGGCTTCGCCGCTGCCGCCCTCGCTGCCCGAGCCGTCGCCCTCGCCGTCGCCGCCTTCTGGGCGCGGCAGCTTGTCGCCCGGCTGGAAGCGGCGGTTGCCCGGCAGTACGTGCTCGTAGTCGCCGCCGGCGCCGTGACGGAACGAGGGTTCCGAGACGTCGCGGACGGGAATCGAGACCTTGCCGCCGCGCTCCAGGTCGCGGATCGAACGGCCCGCGACCATGTCGGTGACCGCGCGGCGGATCTGCGCCTTGTAGCGGCGCATGAACCGCTCCCGGTTCACCGCGGAGCCGGAGCGGTCGTTCGGACGGCGATCGATGACTACGGACATCGCCGCTCTCCCATTAGCTGAGTCCTTCCTACTGCGACTTGCGCACTCGCAGGTACCACTCGCAGAGCAGCCGCACCTGCTTCTCGGTGTAGCCCTTTTCCACCATCCGCGCGACGAAGCTCTCGTGCTTGCGGCGATCCTCGGCCGAGGCCTTCGCGTTGAACGAGATCACCGGCAGCAGCTCCTCGGTGTTCGAGAACATCTTCTTCTCGATCACCTCGCGCAGCTTCTCGTAGCTGGTCCACGCCGGGTTCTCGCCGCCGTGCTGGGCGCGGGCGCGCAGCACGAAGTTGACGATCTCGTTGCGGAAGTCTTTCGGGTTCGCGATGCCGGCCGGCTTCTCGATCTTCTCGAGTTCGGCGTTCAGCTGCGCGCGGTCGAAGCTCTCGTTGGTTTCCGGGTCGCGGTAGTCCTCGTCCTGGATCCAGTAGTCGGCGAAGGTGACGTAGCGGTCGAAGATGTTCTGGCCGTACTCGGAGTACGACTCCAGGTACGCCGTCTGGATCTCCTTGCCGATGAACTCCGCGTAGCGCGGTGCGAGCCAGCTCTTCGTGAAATCGAGCCAGCGCCGCTGCGTCTCCTCGGGCAGCCCCTCGCGCAGCAGCCGCTGCTCGAGCACGTACATCAGGTGCACCGGGTTCGCCGCGATCTCGGTCTGGTCGTGGTTGAACACCGCCGACAGCACCTTGTAGGCGAAGCGGGTGGACAGCCCGGTCATGCCCTCGTCGATGCCGGCGTAGTCGCGGTACTCCTGCACCGACTTCGCGTTCGGCTCGACGTCTTTCAGGTTCTCGCCGTCGTAGACGCGCAGCTTGGCGTAGATGCTCGAATTCTCGGGCTCCTTCAGCCGCGTGAGCACGGCGAACTGCGCCATCATCTCGAGCGTTCCGGGAGCGCAGGGGGCGGCCGCGAGCGAACTGCCGGAGAGCAGCTTCTTGTAGATGCGCACTTCCTCGGAGAACTGCAGGCAGTAGGGCACCTTGACCACGTAGATGCGGTCGAGGAAGGCTTCGTTGTTGCGATTGTTGCGGAACGCCTGCCACTCGCTCTCGTTGGAGTGCGCGAGGATCATTCCCTGGAACGGGATCGCCGACAGCCCCTCGGTGCCCTTGAAGTTGCCCTCCTGCGTCGCGGTGAGCAGCGGGTGCAGCATCTTGATCGGCGCCTTGAACATCTCGACGAACTCGAGCAGCCCCTGGTTGGCCAGGCACAGGCCGCCGGAGTAGCTGTAGGCGTCGGGATCGTCCTGCGACAGCGATTCGAGCTTGCGGATGTCGACCTTGCCCACCAGCGACGAGATGTCCTGGTTGTTTTCGTCACCGGGCTCGGTCTTGGAGATGGCGACCTGCTTGAGCACGGAAGGCTGCACGCGCACGACGCGGAATTTCGCGATGTCGCCGTCGTATTCGGACAGCCGCTTCACCGCCCACGGACTCATCACGCCGTTCAGGTAGCGGCGCGGAATGCCGTACTCGGCCTCGAGCATCGGTCCTTCGCGGTCGGGGCGGAACAGCCCGAGCGGCGACTCGTTGACCGGCGAGCCCTTCAGCGCGTAGATCGGGTACTTCTCCATCAGCGCCTTCAGGCGCTCGGCGATCGACGACTTGCCCCCGCCCACCGGCCCGAGCAGATACAGCACCTGCTTGCGCTCTTCGAGCCCCTGCGCCGCGTGACGGAAGAACGAGACGATCTGGCCGATCGCGTCGTCCATCCCGTAGAACTCCGCGAAGGCCGGATAGCGACGGATGATCCGGTTCGAGAACAGCCGCGAGAGCCGCGGGTCGTTCCGCGTGTCGATGACCTCCGGGTCACCGATCGCGGCGAGCATCCGCTCGGCTGCACTGGCGTACGCGAGAGGATCGTCGCGACAAAGCTCGAGATACTCGAGGAGGGACATCTCCTCGTCACGCGCCTTCGCGTAGGTCTCTCGATACGCATCGAACAGGTTCATGGTTCCTCCTGATGAACTTCTGCTCTGTGTCGACTTCGCTTGATGCGATCACGAAGTCGGTGCATGCGTGGCTTGACAGCAATCGTAATGCCTACGCTCTCCTCTGTAACGATGCGGCGTTGCTTCGGGAGGACACGATGACGACGAGAGTGCGGGTATCCACCGACGAACGGCGCACGAAGAGCGCTCGATGCGCACGACGAATGCGCACGACGACCGCAGCGCGAATGCGCACGACGGTCACAGCGTCGAGATGCGCGAAGGGCCGCGCGCGTTCCTGCGGCCGTCGTCTCTCGGGCGGTGCTCTGCGCTGCTCGGCCTGCGCGGCCGCCGTCTCTCTGCCGTGTGCTCCGCGCTGCCTCGACCTGCGCGGCCGTCGATCAGCCTGCGAGCGGTCGATAGCGCAGTCGGTGCGGCGTGTCGGCGTCCTCGCCGAGCCGACGGCGCCGGTCGGCTAGGTACTCGGCGAAGTTGCCCTCGAACCAGACTACACGGCTGTCGCCCTCGAACGAGAGGATGTGCGTGGCGATGCGATCGAGGAACCAGCGGTCGTGCGAGATCACCACGGCGCAGCCGGGGAAATCGAGCAGCGCCTGCTCGAGCGCGCGCAGCGTTTCGACGTCGAGGTCGTTGGTGGGCTCGTCGAGCAGCAGCAGGTTCGCGCCGGCGCGCAGCACCTTGGCGAGCTGCACGCGGTTGCGCTCGCCGCCGGAGAGCTGGCCGATCGTCTTCTGCTGGTCGGCGCCCTTGAAGTTGAAGCGCGCCACCCATGCGCGGCTCGGCGTGCGAAAGCCGCCGACCTCGATCTCGTCGAGCCCGTCGGAGACCTCCTCCCAGACGGTCTTCGCGGCATCGAGTGTGTCGCGGCTCTGGTCGACGCAGGCCGCCTTCACCGTGTCGCCCACGCGCAGCACGCCGGCGTCGGCCTTCTCCTCGCCCATGATCAAGCGGAACAGCGTCGTCTTGCCGGCCCCGTTCGGGCCGATCACGCCGACGATGCCGCCCGGCGGCAGGCGGAACGACAGATCGTCGAACAGCAGCCGCTCGCCGAAGCTCTTGCGCAGCCCTTCGGCTTCGACGACGACGTCGCCCAGGCGCGGCCCCGGCGGGATGAACAGCTCGTTGGTCTCGTTGCGCCGCTGCGTCTCGGCGGACGACAGCTCCTCGAAGCGCGCCAGCCGCGCCTTGCTCTTGGCCTGGCGCGCTTTCGGGTTCGCCCGCACCCACTCCAGCTCGGCCTGCATCGCGCGGATGCGCGCCGACTCCTGCTTCGCCTCGACCTCCAGGCGCTTCTCCTTCTGCTCGAGCCAGGACGAGTAGTTGCCCTGCCACGGAATGCCGTGGCCGCGGTCCAGCTCGAGGATCCAGCCGGCGACGTTGTCGAGGAAATAGCGATCGTGCGTGACGGCGATGACGGTGCCGGGAAAGCGCTCGAGGAACTGCTCGAGCCACTGCACGGAGAGCGCGTCGAGGTGGTTGGTCGGCTCGTCCAGCAGCAGCATGTCGGGTTCGCTGAGCAGCAGGCGGCACAGCGCCACGCGCCGGCGCTCGCCGCCGGAGAGCTTCGACACGTCGGCGTTCCACGGCGGCAGCCGCAGCGCGTCGGCCGCGACCTCGAGCTTGCGTTCGATCTCCCAGCCGCCGGCGGCGTCGATCTTCGACTGCAGCTCGCCCTGGCGCTCGAGCAGCCGGTTCATCTCGTCGTCGTCCATCGGCTCGGCGAAGCGCTCGCTGATTTCGTTGAACTCATGCAGCAGCGCGATCGTCTCGCCGAGGCCCTGCTCGACGTTGCCGCGCACGTCGAGCGCGGGGTCGAGCTGCGGCTCCTGCGGCAGGTAGCCGATGCGCAGCCCCGGCATCGGCGTGGCCTCGCCTTCGTACTCGCGGTCGACGCCGGCCATGATGCGCAACAGCGTCGACTTGCCCGAGCCGTTCAGGCCGAGCACGCCGATCTTGGCGCCGGGAAAGAAGCTGAGCGAGATGTCCTTCAGGATCACGCGCTTGGGGGGCACGACCTTGCCCACCCGGTTCATGGTGTAGACGTACATGGAGGAGGTGAAGGGTGAAGGGGAGAAGGGTGAAGGGTAGCAACGGGGAGGGTATGAGCGGGGCGGCACCGACGTCAGCAGCGTGCTCGAGGCGAAGCCTTTCGCCGGTGGCGTCCTCGAGGCGAAGCCTGTCGTCAGCGGCGTGCCGAAGGCGGTGCCTGTCGTCAGCGCTGGTTGCGCTGGCGGTAGTGGCGATCGAGGCGGGAAAGGCCGCGCAGCACGAGCAGCGCGATCAGCGTGACGCCGATAGCGACGATCAGCTGGCCCAGGCTCACCGCCATGCCGACGGCGGCCGACAGCCAGATCGTAGCGGCCGTGGTGAGCCCGCCGATCTTGCCGCCGCCGGCGTCGCTGCGAAAGATCGTGCCGGCGCCCAGGAAGCTCACGCCGGTGACGATCGCCGCCGCGACGCGCAGCGGGTCGACCTCGACGGTGCCGTGCGAGTGCAGGTAGTTGGGCGCCGTGGTGGCCACGGCCATGAACAGCGCAGCGGCCCCCGCAACCAAGGTGTGCGTGCGAAAGCCCGCCGGCTTGTTGGCAAGCTCGCGCTCGAAGCCGATCGGGCCGCCGAGCACCATCGCGACGGCGACCTGGCCGATGATGATGAACTGGATGCGCCAGTCGATGCCGATCAGCATGGCGGCCTCAGCGTGCCCGCACGAGGAGGAACCCGGGTCGCGCCAGGGTGCGGATCAGCCGGCCGTCGGCGGTGAGCGGCAGGCGGGTCATTGCAACGCTGTCGAAGACGTTGCCGCCGATGACACGCGCAATGCGCGCGCGCCGGTCCATGCCGGCGACGACGTCGCAGTGGGCAGAGGTCAGGTTCTGGAGGTCGTCGGCGGTGTCCATCCGAAGCAGCGTGATGCGGTCGCGCAGGCGGGAGACGTTTCGTGGGCCGCAGAGCAGGTCGCCGGGTTTCGTCGGTGTTTCGTCGGCCGGCAGCAATTCGAACTGCGCCTCGTCGCCGCCTTCGCGCTCGCGCGCGAGCAGCGCGCGCAGGTAGCGGGCGTGGGCCGCGTTGCCGACGAAGGACGGTGCGACGACGCCGATCTGCTGCATCAGGAACGAGATGAACGCGGCAGACCAGGGGGCGTTAGGGCGCGGGGCTGCACCGGGATGGTCCGCGGTGCCGAGGCCGAGCGCCCAGTAGCGGTGCACGCGGGCGCGGGCGTCGAAGGGGGCGGTGTCGAGTTCGCTCGCTCCTTCGTGTTCGAGCCGTGCGGTGCCGTCCGTGGCATCAACTATGGTCTCGCCCCAGTCGCGCCACTCGCGCAGCGCGACCGAGACGAGGTGCGCGGCGACCTGGCCGCCGGGCAGACGGCGGGCGTGCGCGGGTGGCGGGGCGGCGACCGCGAGCAGCAGGGCGAGCGCGTGGACGACGAGCAGCAATTCCCAGCGTTTTCGCTTGCGTAACGAATTGCGTGGGCTGGATTGCAGCGTTTCGCAGCGTGGGTCGGCGTGCGCGGAGCGCGGAGGGTTGCGCGGTTCGGGGGCGGTTTGCGGCTGCGGGGCGGCCCACGGGTGTGGGGTTGTTTGCGGTTGGCACGCGTAAAGCGCGCGGGCGCCAGGCCCGTCGGCTTCAGGCGTGCCGGCTTCAGGCGTGCCGGCTTCAGACGCGCCGCTGCCAGGCCCGCCTGCGTCAGACCCGCCGGCCTCCCGCTTCCCGGTGCCAGGTACGCCGGCGTTCGACCCCCTGTTCACGCTGCCGGACTCAAGGTGCCGCTTCATTTCGTAGCGTTTTTGTTCGTGGAATGAATTCCATGCGACGGATCGCTTCGTTTCGAAACCCGAATTTGCGCACCAGAATGCGGCAGAGCAGGCTCGGTGGCGCCAGTATGGGCGCAGGCGCCACGGCCGGGCAGCCTCGAGGCGCCAACACGCGTGCCCGGGCCGTGCCTGAGCAGCCTCGAGGAGCCAACACGCGTGGGAGGGGCGCGCCTCACCAACTTCCACGCGCCGATCTGCGCGCCGGGCGCTCGAGCCTGACGACGAGCGCGTGGGCGAGCAGCAATTCGCAGCGTTTTCGCCTGCGTAACGAATTGCGCGGGTCGAATTGCCGCGTTTCGCGGCGCGGCCGCGCAGCGCGGCAGCATGCGCGGCCCGGCGTCCGCGGCCCGGCATGCGCGGAGCGCGCCGTGCGCAACCCCCGCGCGCGCCGCATGGTTCCGGCCGCAATGCCTGCCTCAGTGCACCCCCGCATGCCCCCGCGTCACCGCCTGCGCCCCTCTTCCCATCAACAACGCCCCCAGCGCCAACGCCCCCGCCGCCATCCACACCCCGCGCATCGGCATCGCCTGCACCGTATTCCACAGCATCGCCGGCACCTTCGGTCCAGCCAGTTCCATGCGCCGCTTCGTCATCCGCGCCCCCAGTTCGCCGAGCCGATCCGCCAGCCGATGCTCCGCAATCGGCAGCAGCACCGTTTCCTCGTCCGCGGCATGGTGGATGACGTCGCGCATCAGCTCCATGAAG
>JAJPEN010000038.1 GCA_021166835.1 Burkholderiaceae bacterium
GCCAACCCGGGCACCAGGGTCCCGTCCGGGGCGCGCGCCAGCAAGGTCTCGTAGACGTTGTCGTTCACTGCGCGCTCGCTGCCGTCCTCGCGGACCTGCGGATCGAGCGTGGTCGGTTCCGAACCGAGCGCGATGGTGACCTGCTGGGCAAATGCCGCAGGGTTCCAGAAGGCCGCGCACAGCACTGCGAGGACGATGCGAACCAGCGATCGAACGGTCATGGGGTCTCCTGGCAGGATGGGAGCCGCGTGCGAGCGCGGTCTTTTTTCACATGCTCGACTGGATTTTGTATACTGCAGACGATCCAGATCAAGCTTTTCAACGAAACCGATGACTTTTCACAGCGCGCCGGAGGGCAAGCTCGGCGCGAAGCATCCGACACTGCGCCAGGCGGTTACCGAAGCGATTCGCCAGTCGATCTTCAGCGGGAAATACCAACCCGGCGAGCGGCTCGTCGAAGAACAACTGGCAAACGAGCTGGGCGTTTCGCGATATCCGGTGGGCGAGGCGCTGCGCGCGCTCCAGGCCGAGGGCCTGGTCGAAATCAGTCCTCGACGCGGCGCTGCGGTGGCCAAGGTGTCCCAGGAAGAGGCCAACGAGATCGTCGAGCTGCGAGCCTCGCTCGAGGGTCTGTGCGCAAGGCTGGCGACGCGTCGCTGCGGCCCCGATGACCGGACCGAGATCGCCGACCTCCTCTCCCGAGGCGAGAGAGCCAGCGCGGCCGACGACAGCGAGGCCCTGGCCGGCCTGCACGCCGAGGTGCACGCGCTGATGGCCCGCATCGGACGCAACCGGCATCTGAACGAATTCATCCAGTCGCTGCGCGACAAGACCGTGTGGCTGTACTCGACGAGCCTTGGCTGGCGGGCGCGCCAATCGTGGGCCGAACACGCGGCGATCCTGGCCGCGGTGGCGAGCGGGGACGAGGATCTGGCGGCAATCCTGTCGAGTCGCCACGTGCTCAATGTCGGCGCCTCGCATCAGAAGCGTTACAACGGGCCGGACTCCCCGGAGCTCCTCGGCGCCGCGGCGTTGCCGCAACTCCTGGCCGACACCTTGCCGGCCAGGTAAATCGGCCCCGCGTTCGAACACCGGGGGCAAAGTCGAAGGGCATCGGAACATTTCGCTTGACCTGCGCTGCAGATTGCATACAGTATGGAATACAGCTCGCAACGTCAATAGCGAGGAAGCCATGTCTGAAGTCACCCCGGGCGCGCTCACCGGCGCGCAGGCACTGGTGCGCATGCTGCTCGAGTACCGCGTCGAAGTGATCTTCGGCGTCCCGGGCGACACCAGTGTCGCCTTCTACGATGCGCTGTACGACGCCGGCGAGCGCATACGCCACGTGATGGCCCGTGACGAACGGTCCGCGACCTTCATGGCCGACGCCTATGCGCGGCTGTCGCATCGTCCGGGGGTTTGCGAATGTCCCAGCGGCGCCGGCGCGCTGTATTCCGTTCCCGGCGTTGCCGAAGCGAATGCCTCTTCGATACCGGTGATTCTCTTCACGTCCGGCGTCTCGCTCGCGGGCGAAGGCAAGGGAACGATCACCGAAATGGAACACCACAAGCTCTTCGAGCCGATCACCAAGTTCTCGTCGTTTCTCAAGACGGCGGACAAGATCCCCGAAACGCTGCGCCGCGCCTTCCGCATCGCGTGCACCGGCCGCCCGGGCGCAGTGCACCTCGCGTTCCCCACCGAAACGATGAACAACGCCGTGGCAGCGGATCGCGTCAGCCTGCATGCGGAGCCCGAGTGCCGCACCTACCCGGCCTATCGCACCCGCGGCAGTGCGGAAACGATCGGGCAACTGCTGGCGCATCTGGCCGGCGCCGAGCGCCCGGTGATCGTCGCCGGCGGCGGAGTGAATCATTCGGGCGCCAACCCGGAGATTCGTTCGCTCGCCGAGAGGCTTCACGCACCGGTGGTCACGACGATATCGGGCCAGGGCACGATTCCGGACGAGCACTGGCTCGCGCTGGGCGTCATCGGGGACAACGGCTTTCATCCGCACGCGCATCGCGCGGTGGAAGAGGCCGACGTCCTTCTGTATGTCGGCTGCAAGATGGGCTCGGTCTCCACGATCAAATGGACGCTGCCGTCGCCGCGGCCCGGCCGCAAGATCCTGCAGATCGATCTCGATCCGACCGTGTTGGCCAACAACTTCGAGAACACGCTCAGCGTCGCCGGCGATGCGCGCCTGGTGATCGAAGACCTGCTCGAGCGATTGCCGGCGCGCGCCGCGCCAGCCTCCGCGTGGGTGCGTGAACTCAACGCCGATCGCGACCGCTTCTGGAGCGAATCGCAATCCGCGTTGCATTCCGACACCGCTCCGTTGAAGGCGCAGCGCGTGATCCACGAGTTGAATCGCCGCCTGCCGTCGCCTTCCGTCGTGATCGCCGACGCGGGTACACCCACGCCCCACATCACGCGTTACCTGCGACTCGGCGGCGACGGTTCACGCGTGCTGATTCCGAGAGCGTTCGGCGGGCTCGGTTATGCGATCCCGGCGGTGGTGGGAGCGTGGTTCGCGCGGCCGGATGCACGACCGGTAGGCCTGTTCGGCGACGGTTCGCTCGGCATGTCGGCCGGAGAACTCGAGACGCTGGCACGGCTCGAGGTGCCTGCGGTGCTGATCCACTTCAACAACGGCTGCTTCGGCTGGATCAAGACGCTGCAGGCCTTGCACAACCGCGGCAGGTTCCTGTCGGTCGACTTCTCGCCTGGCGACATGAGTCGCGTCGCATCCGCCTACGGCATTCGGTCCTGGCGCATCGAAGATGCGCAACAGCTCGCAACGGCGCTCGACGAGGCCTTCGCCCACGAGGGGCCGGCCTTCCTCGACGTCGTGATCGAGCCGCTGGTCAGCGACCTGCCGCCGGTCTATTCGTGGCTGAAGACCGCCGGCAAGGATCCGATGAGCCACCACCGCGCCACTGCGTAACCGTAACAGGAGATTCGCGATGAAGATCGTCGTCATCGGCGGCGGCTGGGCGGGCTGTTCCGCAGCCGTCTCCGCAGCGAAGCAGGGCGCCGATGTCCTGCTGCTCGAACGCTCCGACATGCTGCTGGGAACCGGGCTGGTCGGCGGCATCTTCCGGAACAATGGGCGCTTCACCGCTGCGGAAGAGATGATCGCGATGGGCGGCGGCGAGATGTTCGCCGCGATGGACAGCTGCGCCCTGCACACCGGCGTCGAATTTCCGGGCCATAGTCACGCGTCGCTGTACAACGTCGCGGTGATCGAGCCGGCGGTCCGGCGCGTGCTCGCCGCGGCCGGCGTTCGCGTGCTGCACCGCGTGCGAATCACCGATGTCGAAATGGACGGCAGCCGCATCGCAGCGGTGTCGACCCACAAGAGCGAAGGCGCGCGACGCTTCGCGGCCGACGTCTTCATCGAAACCACCGGCACCGCGGGGGTGCCGAACATCTGCAATTCGCACGGCAATGGCTGCGCGATGTGCGTGCTGCGCTGCCACACCTTCGGCAATCGAGTGAGCATCGCCGGACGCGCGGGCGTGACCGAGATGAACGGCCGCAAGCACGGCCACACCGGCGCCATGAGCGGTTCCTGCAAGTTGCACAAGGAGTCCCTGTCGGTACCCATCCGCGAGGAACTCGAGCGCACCGGCGTGGCCGTCGTGCCGATTCCCGGCAAGGACAGGGAAAGCGGCGTCGACAAACTCACGTACAAGGCCTGCCAGCAGTACGCGCTGCAGGAATTCAGCGACAACATCGTGCTGCTCGACACCGGCCACGCCAAGTTGATGTCGCCTTTCATACCGCTGGACGAACTTCGCGCGGTGCCCGGCTTCGAGAATGCCCGTTACGAGGACCCTTACGCCGGCGGCATCGGCAACTCGGTTCGTTACCTCGCCATGTCGCCGCGCAACGATGCATTGCAGGTCGACGGACTCGACAATCTCTTCTGCGCGGGCGAGAAGGCCGGCCTGCTCGTCGGCCATACCGAAGTGGTGAGCACCGGTGTCCTGGCCGGATACAACGCGGCGCGCTCGATCCAGGGCGAACCGCTGCTCGTGCTGCCCGACAGTCTCGCCGTGGGCGACGCGATCACGCACGTACGCGAACAGATGCAGACCGAAGCCGGACTCGGGCTGAAGTTCACGTTCTCCGGCTCGGTGTACTTCGAACGGATGAAGGAGAGGGGTACCTACACCACGAATGTCGAAGCGATTCGCGCGCGGGTAGCGGCGGCCGGTCTGACCGACGTCTTTGCAGCGCGAACCACGGTACCGGCGCTCGCCGTCGCGTGACTCCGGAGCGCGTCGCGTGAGTTGGCCGATCGTACTGGCGCTCGTCGCCACTGTCGGGGCGGCGGCGGCGCTGCAGGCATCGACCGGGATCGGTTTCGGCATGCTCGCAGCGCCCGTGGCGGTGATGCTGGAGCCAGCCCTGGTACCGGGGCCGCTGCTGCTGCTGTCATTGCTCCTGTCGGTGATGACCGCACTTCGCGAACGTCATGCGATCGATCTGCCCGGGCTGAGTTTCGCAACCGCGGGACGCGTGTTCGGCGCCAGTGCCGCCGGCGCTACGCTCGCGCTCGTGCCGGCGTCGGCGTTCCCGGCGATCTTCTCGTTGCTGATTCTCGCGGCGGTGGCCCTGAGCGCGAGCGGCTGGCACGTCCGGCCCACGCGCAACAACCTGGTCGCCGCCGGCCTGGCCTCGGGTTACATGGGAACGATCACGTCGGTGGGCGCGCCGCCGATGGCGCTCGTGTACCAGAACGCGTCCGGGCCGATCATCCGTTCGACGATGGGCGCGTTCTTCGTGCTCGGCTCGACGATCTCGCTGACCGCGTTGATCGCGGTCGATCGCGCGCCCGTCATGGACCTGCTCCACAGCCTCTGGCTGCTGCTTCCGGTGTGGCTCGGCTTTCGACTCTCGCGCCATGCCATCGGCTACATCGATCGCGGCCGGGTTCGACCGTTCGTGCTCGGTCTGTCGGCCGCATCGGCATTGGCGCTGTTGCTGCGCGAGGCCCTGCGCTGAGAGAGACTCGATGAACGAGCTTTTCCGATCCCTGGGAATCGATTCCGCTCGTCGCATCGACGGCGATCTTTCGGTCGTCTCGCCGATCGACGGCAGCTGCCTTGCCCGCTTGCGCTCGCACGACGAAGCGCAGGTCGCCCGGGCGATCGAAGCGGCGCAACACGCGTTCGTCGCCTGGCGCTCGGTGCCGGCGCCGAAGCGCGGCGAGCTGATCCGGTTGTTCGGCGACGAACTGCGCGCGAGCAAGGAACTGCTAGGACGGCTGATCACCATCGAGACCGGCAAGATCCTGGCCGAAGGGCTCGGTGAAGTGCAGGAGATGATCGACATCTGCGACTTCGCGCTCGGCCTGTCGCGCCAGCTCTATGGGCTCACCATGCCCTCCGAGCGCCCCGGCCACCGGATGATGGAAACGTGGCACCCGTTGGGCGTCGTCGGCGTGGTCAGCGCATTCAATTTTCCCGCGGCGGTATGGGCGTGGAACGCGGCTCTCGCTGTCGTCTGCGGCGATGCGGTGATCTGGAAACCGTCGGAGAAGACGCCGCTCACTGCGCTGGCCTGCCAGGCGGTCTTCGAGAAGGCAGCGCGGCGCTTCGCGCAAACGGCCGGTGCCATGGCGGCTCCGGCCGCCCTGTCGCAGGTGCTCGTGGGCGGTCGGGAAACGGGCGAGGCGCTGGTCGATCATCCGTCGATCGCATTGCTGAGCGCCACCGGGTCGACCCGCATGGGGCGCGAGATCGGCGTGCGCGTGGCTGCCCGACTGGGCAGGTGCCTGCTCGAGCTCGGCGGCAACAACGCGATGATCGTCGCGCCGTCGGCCGACCTCGACCTGGCGCTGCGAGCCATTCTGTTCAGCGCGGTGGGCACTGCGGGCCAGCGATGCACGACTTTGCGCCGGCTCATCGTGCATCGCGAAGTCCTGCCGAAGCTGCTGCCCCGACTGCGGGACGCGTACAGGTCGGTGCCCATCGGCGATCCGCTCGAGGCGCGGACGCTGGTGGGGCCTCTGATCGACCGTGTCGCCTTCGAGAACATGCAGTCGGCGCTATCGGCAATGGCGGCCGCGGGCGCGCGCGTGAGCGGCGGCGAACGCGTGCTGTCCGAACGCTTTCCCGACGCGTACTACGTCCGCCCGGCGATCGTCGAAGTCGACGAACAGAACGCCCGGGTGCGCGAGGAAACCTTCGCGCCGATCCTCTACGTGCTCCCCTACGATGATTTCGACCAGGCGATCGTGATCCAGAACGATGTCCCGCAGGGACTGTCGTCGTGCGTCTTCACCAACGATCTCCGGGAGGCCGAGAAATTCCTGTCGGCCGCCGGCAGCGACTGCGGCATCGCCAACGTGAACATCGGTCCGTCGGGCGCCGAAATCGGCGGCGCATTCGGTGGAGAGAAGGAAACCGGGGGCGGGCGCGAAGCCGGCTCCGACGCATGGCGCAACTACATGCGCCGCGCGACCAACACCGTGAACCATTCGCGCGAACTGCCGCTTGCGCAGGGAATCTCCTTCGACGCGATCCATTGAATCCCGCACGGCGGGCGAATCCGGCATACCTGCCATTGCAGGTTCGTGCCTCGAGCAGGAAGAGCCATGGGCCTGGAGTTCATCGAGGGTAACGAGGCGATCGCGCGCGCCGCGCTGAAAGCCGGCTGCAGCTTCTTCGCCGGCTATCCGATCACGCCCGCTTCCACCATTCTCCAGAGCATGATCGACCTGCTGCCGCCGCACGGCGGCATCGCGGTGCAGGCCGAGGACGAAATCGCCTCGATCGGGTTCTGCATCGGCGCCTCGATGGCGGGCGCCAAGGCCATGACGGCGACCAGCGGCCCCGGCATCAGCCTGTACAGCGAGAACATCGGGCTGGCGATGATCGGCGAAACACCGCTCGTCATCGTCAACGTGCAGCGCCAGGGTCCGGCCACGGGATCGGCGACCAAGGGCGCCGACGGCGACATCTGCTTCACCCGCTGGGTGACTTCCGGCGGGCTGCCGATCATCGCACTGTGCCCGGCGAGCGTCGCCGAGGCCTACGCGTTGACGATCCACGCGTTCAATTTCGCCGAGCGCTACCGCACCCCGGTCTTCGTGCTCTCGAACAAGGAGATCGGCATGACGCGCGAAGCCGTCGATCTCGATCGCGTCGAGATCCCGGCGCTCGTCGAGCGGCGTCGCCCATCGCCCGGCATGCACGCGCTGCCGCACCAGTTCGACCGGCCCGAGGAAGTGCCACCGTTCACCGATTTCGGCGACGAGCACGTCACGCGCTTCACGACGTCGACGCACGACCAGGGTGCCTTCCTCAGCGCCGACCCGGAAGTCACGCAGGCAATGATCGATCACTACATCGCGAAGATCGACGCAGCCACCGACGAGATCGCCCTGTTTCGTCACGATCCGCAGGACGGAGCCGAGACGCTCGTGATCAGCTACGGCGTGACCTCGCGCGCCGCGGGCGTGGCCGTGCGCGAGGCTCGCTCGAAAGGCGCGCGCGTCGCGTCGCTCGTATTGCAGACCCTGTACCCGGTGCCCGAGAGGGCGATCCGCGCCGCGATGCGCGGGATGCGCCGGATCGTCGTACCGGAAATGAACATGGGCCAGTATCGCCATGAGATCGAGCGATTGGCGCCAAGGGACGCGGAAGTCGTCGGCGTGAACCGGATGGACACGACGTTGCTGTCGCCGAGCACGATCCTGCACCAGGGAGCGCTGGCATGAACGCGCCGGAAGCCGTTGCTTCGTACATTCCGAAGACGGCCGGGCCCCTGCCGTTCTGCCCGGGCTGCGGACACAGCCTGCTGCTGCGCGAACTCGACCGCGCACTGGTCCTGCTGCAGGTCGACCCGGCGAAAACGGTCATCGTCACCGACATCGGCTGCATCGGCCTGTCGGATCGTTATTTCTCGACGAGCGGGTTTCACGGGCTCCACGGCCGATCGATCACCTACGCCAGCGGCCTGAAACTCGCGCGTCCGGATCTCACGGTGATCGCACTGATCGGCGACGGAGGATGCGGGATCGGCGGTGCGCATCTGCTCAGCGCGGCACGCCGCAATCTCGACATCACGCTGCTCGTCGCGAACAACTTCAATTACGGCATGACCGGCGGCCAGCATTCGGTGACGACGCCGGTCGGCGGAATCACCGCGACGACCGCGGACGGCAACCTCGAAGAACCGATGGACATCTGCGCGACGCTCGCCGGTGCGGGCGCCAGCTGGGTCTATCGCGGCATGACGCACGACGCCGACCTTGCCGAGCGCATCGTGCAGGGCGTGCGCCACCCGGGATTCGCGGTGCTCGACGTCTGGGAGATGTGCACCGCTTGGTACATGCCGCGCAACGACCTGAGCAAGCAGGCGTTGATCGACCTGTTCGGCGCCACCGGGATGGCCCGCGGCCTTCTCGTCGAACGCCAGCGCACCGAATTCGGCGCCGGCTATCGTGCGACCTGCGCTGCGAAGGCGAAGGCATCGCAACCTGTCGTGATCGAGCGCGCGTTCGATCACTCGCTCGATCGCCAGGTCGGCATCGTCGTCGCGGGAAGCGCGGGGCAGAAAGTGAAATCGGCCGCGACGACCCTGGCGCGTGCCGGCATCCTGTGCGGGCTGGATGCGACGCAAAAAGACGACTACCCGATCACGGTGATGACCGGACACTCGATTTCGGAGATCAATTTCTCCCCCCGGCGCATCGAATACACGGCGATCGATTCGCCGGATTACTTCGCGGTCGTATCGATCGACGGCCTGAAGAAGACCCGCCAATGGATCGAGCGGCTGCCCGAGACCTGTACGCT
>JAJPEN010000017.1 GCA_021166835.1 Burkholderiaceae bacterium
GGCGGCCCGGCCGCCGGCGCTGCGCCCGCGGCCGGCGGGCCGAAGGGCGACATCGCAATGCCGGCGGCGGCGAAGATGCTGCGCGAGGCGCAGATGTCGCCGTCGCAGGTGCCGGGCACCGGCCGCGACGGCCGGGTGACGAAGGCCGACGTGCTCGGCGCTGCGCCCTCGGCTACCGCGGCGCAGGCGGCGCCGGCCGCGCGCTCGAGTGTGCCGGCCCCGGCGCGCCCGGCGCTGCCCGAGGTGCGCCCGCCGGTCGACGTCTCGCAGCTGATCGAAGGCCGCCCCGAGCAGCGCGTGCCGATGTCTCGGCTGCGCCAGCGCGTCGCCGAGCGGCTCGTGCAGTCGCAGCAGACGAACGCGATCCTCACCACCTTCAACGAAGTGAACATGCAGCCGGTGATGGAGCTGCGCAAGCGCTACCAGGATCGCTTCGAGAAGGAGCACGGCACGCGGCTGGGCTTCATGTCGTTCTTCGTGAAGGCCGCGGTGCACGCGCTGCGCAAGTACCCGATCGTCAACGCGTCGGTCGACGGCTCCGACATCGTCTATCACGGCTACTTCGACATCGGCGTGGCGGTCAGCTCGCCGCGCGGGCTCGTCGTGCCGGTGGTGCGCAACGCCGACCAGCTCGGCTTCGCGCAGATCGAGCGGCAGATCGCCGATTTCGGCAAGCGCGCGCAGGAAGGCAAGCTCGGCATCGAGGAGCTCACCGGCGGCACCTTCTCGATCAGCAACGGCGGCGTGTTCGGCTCGATGCTGTCCACGCCGATCATCAATCCGCCGCAGTCGGCGATCCTCGGCGTGCACGCGACGAAGGATCGTCCGGTGGTGGAGAACGGACAGATCGTCATCCGGCCGATGAACTATCTCGCCGTCTCCTACGACCATCGCATCATCGACGGCCGCGACGCGGTGCTGTTCCTCGTTTCGATCAAGGAGGCGCTCGAGGATCCTTCGCGCCTGCTCCTGGACCTGTAAGGAGGCGCGCGAACATGGCCCAGGCCTACGACGTCGTCGTCATCGGCGCCGGTCCCGGCGGTTACATCGCGGCGATCCGCGCCGCGCAGCTCGGCATGAACGTCGCCTGCATCGAGGGGTGGCGAAACGAGGGCGGCGAACTCGCGCTCGGCGGCACCTGCCTGAACGTCGGCTGCATTCCGTCGAAGGCGCTGCTCGCATCGAGCGAGGCCTACGAGCTGGTGCGCGAGAGCTACGACGCGCACGGCATCGGCGTCGACGGCCTGCGGCTGGACATCGGGAAGATGCAGGCGCGCAAGGCCGGCATCGTGAAGAAGATGACCAAGGGGATCGAGTTCCTGTTCCGCAAGAACAAGGTCACCTGGCTGAAAGGCTTCGGCCGCTTCGTCAGCTACGAGGACGATGCCTACCGCATCGAGGTCGCCGACGAGGAAGCCAACGGCGCGCAGGCGCAGCTGGTCGATGCCAAGCACGTGATCATCGCCACCGGATCGAAGCCGCGCGCGCTGCCGGGCCTGGAAGTCGACAATCGCATCGTCTGCAACAACGTCGGCGCGCTGGCGATGACCGAGGTGCCCGCGCGGCTCGGCGTCATCGGAGCCGGCGTCATCGGCCTGGAGCTGGGATCGGTATGGCGACGGCTGGGCGCCGAAGTCACCGTGCTCGAGGCGCTGCCCACCTTCCTCGCGGCTGCCGACGAGGGCGTGCGCAAGGAAGCCTGGAAGCAGTTCAAGGCGCAGGGCCTGCGCATCGAGCTGGACGCGCGCATCGCCGGCGTCGAGGTCGGCGACAGCGGCGCGCGCGTGCGTTATTCGATCGGCGAAGGAGAGCCGCAGACGCTCGACTGCGACCGGCTCATCGTCTCGGTCGGCCGGGTGCCCAACACCGACGGCCTGGGGCTCGACGCCATCGACCTCGCCGTGGACGAGCGCGGATTCGTCCCGGTCGACGAGCATTGCCGCACGAAGGCGCCGAACGTCTGGGCGATCGGCGACGTCGTGCGCGGCCCGATGCTCGCGCACAAGGCCGAGGACGAGGGCGTGATGGTCGCCGAACGCATCGCAGGGCAGGACGCGCACATCGACTACGGGATGATCCCGTGGGTGATCTACACCTCCCCCGAGATCGCCTGGGTCGGACGCACCGAAGAGCAGCTGAAGAAGGAAGGCCGCGCGTTCAAGGCCGGCCAGTTTCCGTTCTCGGCCAACGGCCGCGCGCTGGGCACCGGTCACTCCGCGGGCTTCGTCAAGGTGCTGGCCGACGCCGCCACCGACGAGGTGCTCGGCGTGCACATCGTCTCGGGCGCGGCCTCCGAGCTGATCGCCGAAGCCACGCTGGCGATGGAGTTCCGCGCGTCGGCCGAGGACATCGGACGGGTGTCGCATCCGCATCCGTCGATGTCGGAGGCGCTGCGCGAGGCCTCGCTCGCGGCAACCGACAAGCGCTCGCTGAACGCCTGAAACGTACGAATGAATCTACTGCGCGGCCCGATCCCGCACCTGCGATGCTCGCCGTACTCTCGTACGGCTGCGCTTCTCGATGCGACCTCGGCCCGCTCGCTACGATTCCTTCGTATGTCTTGAGTTCCTGGGGGTGACCGTCGCCCAGACCTGCGCTCGGGCCTTCGCCGAGCGCGGCCACTCTCCCGATGCCGCGCAGCAGGCGGCGATCGAGCGCCTGCAGCGCATGTGCGAAGACTTCGTCGCGTTCAAGGCGGCGCGTTCGAACCGCATCAAGAAGCTGGTGCTGCGACCCGACGTGCCGCGCGGCATCTGGCTGTACGGGGGCGTCGGCCGCGGCAAGAGCTTCCTGATGGACTGCTTCTACGCGGCCGTGCCCGTGGTGCGCAAGACGCGGCTGCATTTCCACGAGTTCATGCGCAGCGTGCACCGCTCGCTCGACGAACTGAAGGGGCGCGCCGATCCGCTGGACGCCGTCGCGGCGAACGTCGCGCGTCGCTACCGGCTGATCTGCTTCGACGAGTTCCACGTATCGGACATTGCCGACGCGATGATCCTCGAGCGGCTGATGCGCGGGCTGTTCGCGCACGGCGTCACCTTCGTCATCACGTCGAACTACCGGCCCGACGGGCTGTACCCGGAAGGACTGCACCGCGACCGCATCCTTCCGGCGATCGAGCTGCTCGAACGCAACCTCGACGTGCTGTGCGTGGACGCCGGCGTCGATTACCGCCGGCGCTCGATCGCCGACGTGAACGCCTACCAGACGCCGCTCGGGGCGGCCGCCGATCGCGCGCTGCGCGAGATCTACGCGCGGCTGGCCGAGGCGCGCGACGAGGACCCGCGGCTGATGATCGAGCATCGCGAGATCCGCGCGCTGCGCCGCGGCGGCGGCACGGTCTGGTTCGATTTCCGCACGCTGTGCGGCGGCCCGCGCTCGCAGAACGACTACCTCGAGATTGCCAGCCGCTTCCACACGGTGATCGTCTCGGGCGTGCCGCGCATGAGCGCGGCGATGGCCTCCGAGGCGCGGCGCTTCGTCTGGCTGGTCGACGTGCTCTACGACCGGCGGGTCAACCTGATCGTCTCGGCCGAAGGGCCGCCCGAGCAGCTATACACCGAGGGCGCGCTGGCCAACGAGTTCCATCGCACGGTCAGCCGCCTCGTCGAGATGAACTCGCGCGAGTACCTGCAGGCGCCGCGCAGGAGCGTTGCCGAGGCATTGCATGGCCTCGCCGGTGCCTGACGGCGGCGCCATGCAATGCCTCGGCAGCGCCGGCGAAGCGGACGCATTGAGTCGGCGGGGGCGGCGGACGTATCATTGGCGCACGGTGTTTTTCGCTGCGCATCCCCCCTTCTGGCCCCTCCTCGGGAGAACGGTATCCAGATGATCGAAGACCAAAGCGTCGACGAAAGCGAGAACGTAACCGGCATCGGCGACTCGATCCGACAGCGCATCACCGAACTGCAGCTCGAACATCGCGGCCTCGACACGATGATCGACGCGCTCGGCATGCAGTCGCATTTCGACGAACTGCAGTTGCGGCGGCTGAAGAAGCGCAAGTTGCAGATCAAGGACGCGATCGCGTTGCTCCAGATGCAGCTCGTTCCCGACGAACCCGCCTGATGCCGTTTGCCGGCGCTGCGTCGCGTCTGGCCGAAGCGGTCGACGCGGCGTTCGACGCCGAAGGACCGATCGCCCGTGCCACTGCCGGGTATGCGCCGCGCCCTGCGCAGCGGGAGATGGCGTGCGCGGTCGCCGAGGCGATCGACACCGGGCAGCCGCTTGTCGTCGAAGCGGGCACCGGCGTCGGCAAGACCTACGCCTATCTCGTTCCGGCGCTGCTGAGCGGCGCCCGGGTGCTGATCAGCACCGGAACGAAGACGCTGCAGGACCAGCTCTTCCGCCGCGATCTTCCGCGCGTGCGTCAGGCTCTGGGCTCGGGCGCGCGCGTCGCGCTGCTCAAGGGGCGGTCGAACTACGTCTGTCGCCATCACCTGCGGCGCAACCTCGCCGAAGGCCGTTTCGAACGCCGGGAGGACATCGCTGCGCTGCGTCGCATCGAGCGTTTCGCGGCGATCTCGGCCACCGGCGATCGCAGCGAGGCGCCGGGCATCGCCGAAGACGCGCCGGCCTGGGCGCTGGCCACTTCCACGCGCGAGAACTGCCTGGGGCAGGACTGCGACGACTACGGCAACTGCTTCGTGTTCCGCGCGCGGCAGGCCGCGCAGACCGCCGACGTCGTCGTCGTCAATCATCATCTGTTCTGCGCCGACCTGTCGCTGCGCGACGAAGGCATCGCCGAACTGCTGCCCAGCGCGAACGCGATCGTCTTCGACGAGGCGCATCAGCTGCCGCAGGTGGCCACGCAGTTCCTCGGGCGCGGCGTCTCGACGCGGCAGCTGGTCGATTTCGCGCGCGATCTGCACAGGGCAGGGCGCGACGAGGCGCTCGACGCGGCCGACTGGACAGCGCTGTCGGCACGCATCGAGCAGGCGGTGCGCGAACTGCGCCTGGCCGCGGGCCGGCCCGGCCGACGCGATGCGAATCAGGCGCGCGCGAACGACGCGCTGCGTGCCGCGGTCGAGAATGTTCGGAGCGCGTTACCGCACGAGGCGCTGATGCGCTTCGCCGAGCGTGGGCGCGAGCTGTGCCGGCTGCTCGTTCGCATCGACGAGTTGGCCGAACGGCTGCGCGAATGGAGCGACGGCGTCTGGCAGCGCGCGGGCGAGGGCGAGTCCATCCACTGGGCCGAGGTGCACGCCAGCGGCGTCGCCTTGCAGATCACGCCGCTGTCGGTGGCCGACACGCTGCGCCGGCACCGCGAAGCTTCGCCCTGCGCCTGGGTCCTGACCTCGGCCACGTTGTCGGTGGCGGGCAACTTCGATCACTTCGTCGAGGCCGCCGGACTCGCCGACGCGCGCACGCTGCGTTGCGACAGTCCCTTCGACTACGCCCGCCAGGCGCTGCTGTACGTGCCGCGCGACTGCGGCGACCCGGCCGCGGCCGGGTTCGCCGAACGTGTCGCCCGCGCCGCGTGGCCGCTGATCGCCGCCAACGGCGGGCGTGCCTTCGTGCTCTGCACGAGCCTGCGGATGGTCGAGCAGCAGGCCGCGCTGCTGGCCGAGCGGATCGCTGCCGCCGATTGCGGCATCGAGCTGCTGGTGCAGGGCAGCGCGTCGCGCTCGGCGCTGATCGAGCGTTTCCGCTCGTCGCCGCGGCCGCTGCTGGTGGGCTCGGCGAGCTTCTGGGAAGGCGTCGACGTGGTCGGCGACCGGCTCTCGCTGGTCGTCATCGACAAGCTGCCCTTCGCGGCGCCCGACGATCCGATCCTCGCCGCGCGCATCGACGCGGCGCGTCGCGCCGGCCGCGACCCGTTTCGCGAGATGCAGCTGCCCGCCGCGGCAATGGCGCTGAAGCAGGGCGCCGGCAGGCTGATCCGTTCCGAGACCGACCGCGGCGTGCTGATGATCTGCGACGAGCGGCTGGCGACGCGTCCCTACGGACGAAAGCTCGTGGCGAGCCTGCCCGCGTTTCGCCGCACGCGCGATGCCGACGAGGCGCTGGCGTTCTGCGAGTCGTCGCTCGGCGAGGCGCGGGCCAGCGAGCCGTCGCTCAGCGCCACACCTGCCACCAGCGACGATCGTCTTCCGGCAGGCCTTTCGTAAGCAGTTCGCTGTTGGGGAAGTTGGTTCGCAGCACGCGCTCGGCGTCGTCGCGCAGCTCGGGCATGCCGAGATGGTCGTACGACTTCACGAGCAGGTAGAGCGCCTCCTCCACGGCCGGCGCCTGCTGGAACTGACGCACCACTTCCTGCGCCCGGTTGGCGGCGGCGACGTAGGCGCCGCGCCGGTAGTAGTAGCGGGCCACGTGCACCTGGCCGCGCGCCATCGAGTTCACCAGGTATTCCATGCGCAGGTGCGCGTCGGGCGTGTACTTGCTCTCCGGAAAACGCGTGACCAGCTCCTTGAACGCGTCGAAGGATTCGCGCGCGGCCGAGTGGTCGCGCTCGGAGAGGTCCTGGCTGCCCAGCTTGGCGAGCAGGCCCTGCTGCTCGTTGAAGTTGACGATGCCCTTCAGGTACAGCGCGTAGTCGATCGACTCGTGGTTCGGATGCAGCTTCATGAAGCGGTCGATCGCCGCCAGCGACAGCGCGCGTTCGCCGTCCTTGTAGTGCGCGTAGGCGGTGTCGAGCTGCGCCTGCTGCGCCCAGGTGCCGAAGGGGTAGCGCGCTTCGAGCTTCTCGAGCAGCTTGACCGCCTGCTCCCAGTTGCCCGTGCGCATCTCGTCGCTGGCCTCTGCATATAATCGTTCGGGCGTCCAGCCGAGCGTCGTGTCGGGCGCTTCGGCGGTGCTGCATGCCGCCAGCGACACCAGGGCCGCGCACGAGGCGGTCCGCGCGAAGGAGACCAGAGCTGATTTCATGCGCGGCATTATAGCGACGGCACCCGGCGACGGGCCCGACGACGAGCGGCCCGCGCCTCTCGTGATCGACGCCGCCGATGCGGCCGGCCAGCGCCTCGACCGCTATCTCGCCGCCCGCATCGACGGCATCTCCCGCACGCGGCTGCAGCAGTGGATCGCGCTGGGCGCCGTGCATTGCGACGAACGCGCGCTCACGGCGAGCACGCGTCTGAAGGGCGGCGAGCGCATCGTCGTCGAGCCCCAGCCGCGCGAGGCCGACAACGCGTTCGCGCCCGATCCGGTCGAGCTGAACATCGCCTACGAGGACGACGACCTGCTCGCCGTCGACAAGCCCGCCGGGCTCGTCGTGCATCCGGCCGCCGGCAACTGGCGCGGCACGCTGATGAACGGACTGCTGCATCATCGTCCGGCGCTCGCGCGCCTGCCGCGCGCGGGAATCGTGCATCGCCTCGACCGCGACACCAGCGGGCTGCTCGTCGTGGCGAAGACCGAGCGCGCCTTCGCATCGCTGACGGCGCAGCTGGCCGACCGAAGCATGGGGCGGCGCTATCTCGCGCTGGCGGTCGGCGCCTGCCTGCCGCGCGGCACGATCGATGCGCCGATCGGGCGCGATCCGGTCTCGCGCGTGCGAATGGCGGTCGTCGACGCCGAGCGCGGCAAGGCCGCCCGCACGCACTACGAGCGGCTGGCGCTCGGCAGGCTCGAAGGCCGCGAGCTGAGCCTGCTCGAATGCCGGCTCGAGTCCGGGCGCACGCACCAGATCCGCGTGCACCTGCGCTCGATCGGCCATCCGCTGGTCGGCGACACGCTGTACGGCGGCGCCGCGCTCGGCGGCTTTACGCGCCAGGCATTGCACGCCTGGCGTCTCGCGCTGCGACACCCGGCCGACGCCCGCCCGATGCGATGGCGCTCGCCGCTGCCCGACGACCTGCGCGCGTTGTGCGCGGCGGCGGGCATCGACGTCGCGCCGATCGAGGCGCGCGAATGACGCGTCAACGCGCCATGACCGACGGGATGCCCGACGACTTCGGCATCGAGGGCGCGTTCGTTCCGCGTTGGGACGCGCCCGCTCGCGTGCGCGCGCTGTCGACCACGCGGCGCGGCGGCGTCAGCGAGGGACCCTGGGGCCTGGTCGGCGGAAGCCGCGGCGGATGGAATCTCGGCGCGCACTGCGGAGACGATCCCGCTGCGGTGCGCAGCAACCGCGAGCGGCTTGCGCGTTCGATCGGCGCGATGCCGGTGTGGCTCGACCAGGTGCACGGTACCGACGTGCACGAGATCGTCGCGGGCGCTTCGATCGGGGACGCGAGCGCGGGCACGTCGTCGGCCGATGCGTGCCCCGATGCGGTTGCCGATGCGCCGGTCGCCGGCGCGCCGGTCGCCGACGCGCCCCGCGCCGACGCCTCGGTGACCAACGTTCCGGGCGTCGTGCTCGCCGTGCTCACCGCCGATTGCCTGCCGGTGCTGCTCGCCGATTCGAAAGGCGAAGTCGTCGCGGCGGCGCACGCCGGCTGGCGCGGCCTCGCCGACGGCGTGCTCGATCGCACGGTGCAGGCGATGCGCGCGCTTGCCGGCGCGAATGCCGAGCTGTGCGCGTGGCTCGGGCCTTCGATCGGTCCCGCGGCTTTCGAGGTAGGCGAGGAGGTTCGCGCGCGCTTCTGCGACGTCGATCCGCGGGCCGCACGCGCATTCGCCGCAGGCCCTCGCAGCGGCAAGTGGCTTGCCGATCTTCCTGCGCTCGCGCGCCTTCGGCTCGACGGAATCGGCGTGCATCGTGTTGCCGGCGCGGATCGCTGCACGGTGCGCGAAGCGACGGATTTCTATTCGTATCGGCGT
Source organism: Burkholderiaceae bacterium (assembly GCA_021166835.1). Next base: position 8,704 of record JAJPEN010000017.1, read on the forward strand.
GACGGGCAGTGCGGACGAATGGCCACTCTCGTCTGGATGACCTCGCGTTGACAAAAAGATGGCGCAGTGCAGAATGAATGCGGCGGTCCGGCCGACAACGACGGAGGAGAAGATGCCCGGTGCAACCCGTGCGGCGCGGAACGGCGAGCCGAAAGCAGCGCGAAGCAAGGAATCGGCGTCGCGCGGCGCGAAGACGGTGCGCGGGCAACCGGCAGTCGGCGAAACGCGTGCTGCGGAGCACGCTTCCGCTGCCGCACGAAGCACGACGAGCGCTTCCGCGGCCAAGGCCCCCCGCGCGGACAAGTCCACGGAAGGAAACTCGGGCAAGTCCGCCAAAGGAAACTCGGGCAAGTCCGCGAAAGGAAACTCGGGCAAGTCTGCGAAAGGAAACCCGGACAAGCCCGCGGCTCGCAAGGCGCGGCCGTCGGCTCCGTCGAAGCCGCACGAACGCAGCAGGCCTGCTTCGCAGGCTTCCGGGATCGACATGCTGCAGGACAGCGGCGAGCCGATCCATGTCCCCGGCAGTCGCCTCGGCGCCTTGCAGGCCGAATATCTGTCGCGCCTGGGCGAGCTGGTCCGTTCACCGGCGGCGCCGCAACCTGCGGACCGGCGTTTCTCGGGCGATGCCTGGCGACAGGGGCCCTTCGCGTGGACCGCTTCGCTGTACCTGCTGAACGAAGAGTTCATGAAGCGGCTCGCCGAGTCGGTCGAAGGCGGCAACGAGAAGACCCGCGAGCGCATCCGCTTCGCCACGCAGCAGTGGCTCGCCGCCATCTCGCCGGCCAACTTCCTGCTCACCAACCCGGAAGCGCAGCGACGCGTGCTCGAAACGCAGGGCGAGAGCCTGCGCTCCGGCATCGGCAACCTGCTTGGCGATCTGCAGCGTGGACGCATTTCGCAGACCGACGAGTCGGCCTTCGAGGTCGGCGTGAACGTCGCCACCACGCCCGGTTCGGTCGTCTTCGAGAACGATCTTGTCCAGCTGATCCAGTACGCGCCGTCCACCGAAACCGTCGGCAGCCGGCCGCTGCTGATGGTGCCGCCGTGCATCAACAAGGTCTACATCCTCGACCTGCAGCCGGATAACTCGCTGGTCGCCTACGCGGTGGCGCAGGGGCATACCGTGTTCATGGTGTCGTGGAAGAACGTGCACGCCGACCAGGGGCACCTCGGCTGGGACGACTACCTCGAACGCGGCGTTCTCGAGCCGATGCGCGTCGTGCGCGAGATCGCCGGCGTCGAGCACATCAACACGCTCGGCTTCTGCGTCGGCGGCACGCTGCTCGCCGCCGCGGCCGCGGTGCTGGCGGGTCGCGGCGACGACTGGATCGAGTCGATGACGCTGCTCACGTCGTTCATCGATTTCTCGCGCCCGGGTTCGATCGGCGTCTTCGTCGACGAGCACCAGGTCGCCTACCGCGAAGCGACGATCGGCTCGGGCGGCATCATGCCGGGGCGCGAACTGGCGCTCACCTTCAACTACCTGCGCCCGAACGACCTGGTCTGGAACTACGTCGTCGCCAACTACCTGAAGGGGGAAGCGCCGCCGGCCTTCGACCTGCTGTACTGGAACGCCGACAGCACGAACCTCCCCGGGCCGATGTACTGCTGGTATCTGCGCCACATGTACCTGCAGAACGAGTTGCGCCAACCCGGGCGGCTCACCTGCCTCGACGTTCCGGTCGACGTCGGCGAGATCGGCGTTCCCACCTACATCTACGCCTCGCGCGAGGACCACATCGTTCCGTGGCAGGGCGCCTACGAGTCCACGCAACTGCTGTCGGGGCCGCTGCGCTTCGTGCTCGGCGCCAGCGGCCACATCGCCGGCGTGATCAACCCGCCGGCGAAAGGCAAGCGCAGTCATTGGCTCGGCGAGAGCCTGCCCGAGAACGCCGAGGACTGGTTCGCGCAGGCGAGCGAGCGTCCGGGCAGCTGGTGGCCCGACTGGGCGCAGTGGCTGTCGGAATTCGCCGGCGAACGGCGTCCCGCGCCGAAGACGCCGGGCAATGCGCGCCATCGCGTCATCGAGCCCGCACCCGGCCGTTACGTAAAGGAGAAGGCAGGCTAGATCGGACATTCACCGGCGGGCCGGCGCCCGCCGTCCAGCGGCGAACGAAAGGAAGCACAGCCATGAGCAGGATCGCGTACGTGACGGGCGGGATGGGCGGCATCGGAACGGCCATCTGCCGCAAGTTCCACGACATGGGTTTCACCGTGATCGCCGGCTGCGGGCCGACGCGCGATCACCAGAAATGGCTCGCCGAGCAGAAGGCCGACGGCTACAACTTCCATGCGTCGGTGGGCAACGTCGCCGACTGGGATTCCACCCGCGCCGCCTTCGAGAAGGCCGCGCAGGTCGGCCCGATCGACATCCTGGTGAACAACGCCGGCATCACGCGCGACGGCGTGTTCCGCAAGATGACGCTGGAGGACTGGCGCGCCGTCATCGACACGAACCTGAACTCGCTGTTCAACGTGACCAAGCAGGTCATCGACGGCATGCTCGAGCGCAACTGGGGCCGCGTCATCAACATCTCGTCGGTGAACGGCGAGAAAGGCCAGTTCGGCCAGACGAACTACTCGGCCGCCAAGGCCGGCATGCACGGCTTCACGATGGCGCTCGCGCTCGAGGTGGCGAGCAAGGGCGTGACGGTGAATACGGTGGCGCCGGGCTACATCGCCACCGACATGGTGATGGCCGTGCGCGAAGACGTGCGCGAGAAGATCATCCAGACCATCCCGGTGCGCAGGCTCGGCAAGGCCGAGGAGATCGCGTCGATCGTCGGCTGGCTGGCCACCGACGACGCGGGCTTCACGACCGGTGCGGAGTTCTCGTGCAACGGCGGCCTGCACATGGGCTAGGACCTGCACAGGCCCTGATCCGGAGAACCCGATGGCGAACGCCACCCGTCTGATCAAGAAGTATCCCAACCGGCGGCTGTACGACACGCAGACGAGCGCGTACATCACGCTGGCCGACGTCAAGCAGCTGGTGCTCGGCAACGAGAGCTTCAAGGTGGTCGACGCCAAGAGTGGGGAGGACCTCACGCGCAGCATCCTGCTGCAGATCATCCTCGAGGAGGAGGCGGGCGGCGCGCCGCTCTTCTCCTCGCCGATGCTCGCGCAGATCATCCGCTTCTACGGCCACGCGATGCAGGGAATGATGGGCGCGTATCTCGAGAAGACGATGCAGGCCTTCGTCGAGATCCAGAACAAGATGCAGGAGCAGTCGAAGAGCTTCTACGACAACAAGGGCATCCCGAACCCGGAGATGTGGGCGCAGTTCATGTCGATGCAGACGCCGATGATCCAGACGATGATGGGCAACTACATCGAGCAGAGCAAGAACCTGTTCGTGCAGATGCAGGAGCAGATGCAGGCGCAGACGCGCAACATG
>JAJPEN010000027.1 GCA_021166835.1 Burkholderiaceae bacterium
CCACTAAACCCTGGCCGCGGCGCCGGCCCCCCCCCGGGCGCCGCCCGCGCGCACTCTGGACTTCCACCAATCCGCCCTGCTCGCCGAAGTCGTCGTCGCACGCGATGCGCCGGGCGTCGCCTTCGAGCACTTCACGCAGCAAGGCCCGCTCGCGCTGCTTCCGCTGCCGCAGCCGGATCGACGCGCGGTGGTCTGGTGCGCGACGCCGCAGCAGAGCGAGCGGCGCGCCGCGCTTTCGCCGCACGAATTCGATGCCGAACTGCTCGACGTCTTCGGCGACGCGCTCGGCACGATGCGGCTCGTCGGCGAACGACACACGGTGCCGCTGCAGCGCAGGCTCGCGCAACGCGACGAAGACCCGCGCCGCGTCTCGATCGGCAACGCGGCGCAGGCGCTGCACCCGGTTGCCGGCCAGGGACTGAACCTCGGCCTGCGCGACGCCTTCGAGCTGGCGCAGGAACTCGGCGCGGCGCACGCGCAGGGCGCGCCGCTCGAGGATGCGCTCGCGCGCTTTCGTCGTCGGCGCCGGGCCGATCGCGCGGCAACGGTAGTCGTCACCGACACGCTCGCGCGATTGTTCGGCTGGCCCGCGCTCGCGCCGATCCAGTCGGTGGCGTTCGACGCGCTCGACTGGGTCGCTCCGCTTCGCGATCGCTTCGCGAAAGCGCTGATGTTCGGTCTGCGATCGGCCTGAAGCGGAATTCGCGCATCGTCGCGGACGGTCTTTTTCGATAGAATCGCCCTCCCTCCCGTTCGCAACGATCGCAGTCCCGCGATGACGAGCACAGCCTTCCGGATCGGCCCGCACGCGATCGCGAATCGCGCGCTGGTCGCACCGATGGCCGGCATAACGGACCGCCCCTTTCGCCAGTTGTGCAAGCGCCTCGGCGCGGGCTATGCGGTCTCGGAGATGGCATCGTCGAATCCGCGGCTGCTCGACAGCGTGAAGACCGAACGACGCGTCGATCACGCCGGCGAGATCGAGCCGCGCGCCGTGCAGATCGTCGGCGCCGATCCGTCGACGATGGCCGAAGCCGCGCGGCACAACGTCGCGCGCGGCGCGCAGATCGTCGACATCAACATGGGATGTCCGGCGCGCAAGGTATGCAACACGGCGGCCGGCTCGGCGCTGATGGCGCAGGAAGCGCTCGCCGTGTCGATCGTCGACGCCGTCGCGCGCGCGGTCGACGTTCCGGTCACCGTGAAGCTGCGCACCGGCCCCGACGCGCAGCATCGAAACGCCGTGCGCCTGGCGCGCGCCTTCGCCGAGGCCGGCGCACAGATGCTCGTGGTGCACGGGCGCACGCGCGCCTGCGCTTTCCGCGGCAGTGCCGAATACGAAACCATCGGCGAAGTGAAGGCCGCCGTGCGCGTTCCGGTCGTCGCCAACGGCGACATCGACTCGCCACGCAAGGCCGCCGAGGTGCTGCGCTTCACCGGCGCCGACGCGGTGATGATCGGCCGCGCCGCGCAGGGCCGGCCGTGGATCTTCGGGCAGGTGGCGCACTATCTCGACACCGGCGAATCGCTTCCCGAGCCCGACGACGTGAGCCTTCGCGCCGCACTGCGCACGCATCTGCTCGATCATTACGCCTTCCATGGCGAAGCGCGCGGCGTGCGCAGCGCGCGCAAGCACGTCGGCTGGTACCTGCGGGCCTTCGAAGGCGCACACGCCTTCCTCGCCCGGTTCCACGCGCTGCAGAGCGCCGACGAGCAGCTCGACGCGATCGACCGCTGGTTCGCCGGCGGCGGCCGGCAGCAGCGCGACGCGGCGGCGAACGACATCCTGTTTCGACGGAGCCACGCAGCATGAATCGCAAGTCCCCGCTGGACGACGCCGTGGTACGCAGCCTCGAGCGCTATTTCGACGATCTCGAAGGCACGCAACCCAATTCGATCTACGAGATGGTGATCCAGGCGGTCGAGCGGCCGATGCTCGAGGTCGTGATGCGCGAGGCGCACGGCAACCAGCTGCGCGCGAGCGAGATGCTGGGCATCAATCGCAATACCTTGCGCAAGAAGCTTCAGCAGCACGGCATGCTGCAGGACGCGCGGCGATGATTCTCCCCGTTCGCCGCGCGCTCGTCAGCGTTTCCGATAAAACCGGCGTCGTCGAGCTCGCGCGCGAGCTGGCCGCGCTCGGCATCGCCATCCTCTCCACCGGCGGCACCGCGAAGCTGCTCGCCGACAACGGCATCCGCGTTACCGAAGTGTCCGAGCACACCGGCTTTCCCGAGATGCTCGACGGACGCGTGAAGACGCTGCATCCGAAGATCCACGGCGGGCTGCTCGCCCGGCGCGAGCTGGCCTCGCACGTCGACGCGATCGCCGCGCACGGCATCGACCCGATCGACCTGCTGGTCGTCAACCTGTATCCCTTCGAGGCGACGATCGCCCGCCCCGACTGCACACTCGAGGATGCGATCGAGAACATCGACATCGGCGGACCGGCGATGGTGCGCTCGGGCGCGAAGAACTGGCGCGGCGTCGGCGTGCTCACGAACCCGGCGCAATACGCGCCGGCGCTCGACGAGATCCGCGCGAGCGGCGGACTGAGCGACGCGACGCGCTTCGCGCTCGCCGTCGCCGCCTTCGATGCGGTCGCGGTCTACGACGGCGCGATCTCCGACTACCTGTCGTCGCTGCAGCCCGACGGCTCACGCGCCGAGTTCCCGGCGCAGAGCAACGGCCGCTTCGTCAAGCTGCAGGACCTGCGCTACGGCGAGAACCCGCACCAGCGCGCGGCGTTCTATCGCGACCTCCATCCTGCGCCCGGCTCGCTCGTCACGGCGAAGCAGCTGCAGGGCAAGGAACTTTCGTACAACAACATCGCCGACGCCGACGCGGCGTGGGAATGCGTGAAGTCCTTCGACACGCCGGCCTGCGTCATCGTCAAGCACGCGAACCCCTGCGGCGTGGCCATCGGCCGCGATTCGGCCGATGCCTACGCGCGCGCTTTCCGCACCGACCCCACGTCGGCCTTCGGCGGCATCATCGCGTTCAATCGCCCGGTCGACGGCGAGGCCGCACGCGCGATCTCGAAGCAGTTCGCCGAGGTCGTGCTCGCGCCGTCGTACGACGACGAGGCGCTCGGCGTCTTTCGCGCGAAGGCGAACCTGCGCGTGCTGGAGATTGCGCTCGATCGCGTGCGCCCCGACGGCGACACCGACTGGGAGCGCGGCCTGAACGCGCACGACGTCAAGCGCGTCGGCTCCGGCCTGCTCATCCAGAGCGCCGACAACCACGCGCTGCGCGCCGTAGACCTGAAGGTCGTTACGCGCATCGCCCCCACCGACGCGCAGCGGCGCGACCTGCTCTTCGCCTGGCGCGTGGCGAAGTTCGTCAAGTCCAACGCGATCGTGTTCTGCGGAAACGGCGCCACGCTCGGCGTCGGCGCCGGCCAGATGAGCCGCGTCGACTCCGCCCGCATCGCGTCGATCAAG
>JAJPEN010000068.1 GCA_021166835.1 Burkholderiaceae bacterium
ATCATTCGTTGGGTCTGCATGGCTCGGGAATCAGGATTCGACGGGAGGGTCGTCGCGCATCGATGCGGGCCAACGGCACCGGCAGCTCGACGACAGATGAAGCGGCACCTCGTCGATGCCGCCCGGATGGAACGGGTGGCAGCGCGCAACGCGCCGCAGGGCCAGCCAGCCGCCCCGCAGGGCGCCGTGGCGTTCGATCGCCTGTACCGCGTAATCGGAACAGGTGGGCAGGAAACGGCAGCGCGGCGCGAGAAAGGGGCTGATCGCCGCGCGATAGAAGCGGATCGCGCCGGTGAGGAAGCTCCGAACCATCTTCATCGCAGCATTCCGCGCTTGCGCATCGAAGCTCCCGCAGCGACGAAGAGCCGGTCCAGCTCCTCGCGCGCCAGCCGTTTGCGCGCCGGAAGGCCGGCCGCGGCGTCGGACGGCACGATGGCGGCGCGCACGCGCAGCAGGCCGACCGCCGCGCTTCTATCCAGGCCGGCCGCACGCCAGGCTTCGCGCGCCACGCGACGCATCGCGTTGCGTTCGACCGCCCGCTTCAGCACGCGCTTGGGCGCCGTGACGATGAGCCGGCCGCGAACCGCCGCCGCGTCGTCCGCAACACGGTTCACGTGCACGCCGAAATGCCGTCCGGAAGCTACTGGACGAGTGCGCAACAGCATCGGTACGATGCCCGGCGGCACGCGCGAGGAGACGTTGCCGCGGGGTTGCAGGCGGGTGTCGGCAGGCTCGACGCTCGCAGGCGAGCCGGTCTGCGAAACCGGCCGCTCAGACGGCGAGGCGCTTCCTGCCTTTGGCGCGGCGCGCACGGATGACGGCTCGTCCACCGCGGGTCTTCATGCGTACGAGAAAGCCGTGCGTGCGCTTGCGGCGCACGACGGAGGGTTGGTAGGTGCGTTTCATCGGCGGGTGCCTCGACGGGGAGCTTGGAGCAAGCGGCTCGAAGTAAAGCGAAAAGCCTTTCATTACAACGCATTACCGAGCCGCCTGTCAATTTGGCGATGGCGCCGGCCCGGCGGTGCGAGGTAAAATGCCTGTTTGTCCGCACGCGCGAACCGATCGAAGACATGATGGACCGTTGGCTCGCCTGCGTGGCAAGGCTACAGAACGAGATTCCCGCTCAACAGTTCAAGCCCTGGATCAAGCCGCTCGTCTTTCTCGGCTACGACGAAGGTGAGCACCTGCTGCGGCTCGGCGTGCCGAACCATTTCAAGCTGAACTGGGTGAAGTCGCAGTTCCAGTCGCAGATCGAGTCGGTGGCGCGCGAAACCATCGAGCCCGAATTGCGCGTGAGCTTCGAGATCCACCGCTCGCCCGCGCCGGGCTCTTCCACCGTGCCGAACCTCGGCGCGCTGGCCGGCGCTCGCCCCTGGGGCACGCCCGGCGCGCCCGGCGCCTCCGGATCGGCGTCCGACGAAATCCGCGTGCACGACGGCGACGTCGTCCTCGAGACCACGGAGACCTTCGACGAAACGCCCCCGGCTGACGCGCCCGCGGCGCCCGGCTTCCCTGCCGCCGCGGCGCCCGACCCCCGCACCCGGCTGCGCCCCGAGCTCACTTTCGAGAACTTCGTGCACGGCAAGGCGAACCAGATCGCCTGGTCGGCCGCGCTGCAGGTCGTCGAGCGGCCCGGCACCTCGTACAACCCGCTGTTCCTCTACGGCGGCGTGGGCCTAGGCAAGACGCACCTGCTGCACGCGGTGGGCAACGCGATCCGCGAGCGCATGCCCGGGGCGCGCGTGCGCTACATCCACGCGCAGGACTACTTCGACGAGATGGTGCGCGGCATCCAGCGCAAGTCGCTGCAGGACTTCAAGCAGAAGTACCACACGCTCGATCTTCTTCTCGTCGACGACATCCAGTTCCTCGGCGGAAAGGATCGCACGCAGGAGGAGTTCTTCTACACCTTCGAGGCGCTGCTCACCGCGCGCAAGCAGCTGATCATCACCAGCGACACCTATCCGAAGGAGCTGTCGGCCTTCGAAGACCGGCTGGTGTCGCGCTTCGGCTCGGGGCTGATCGTCGAGATCGAGCCGCCGGAGCTGGAGATGCGCGTGGCGATCCTGCTGAAGAAGGCCGAGCAGTCGGGCGAGAAGCTGCCCGAGGAAGTGGCGTTCTTCGTGGCGAAGAACCTGCGCTCGAACGTGCGCGAGCTGGAAGGCGCGCTGCTGCGCGTGATCGCTTTCGCGCGCTTTCGCGGCAAGCAGGTCACGGCAGACCTGGCCAAGGAGGCGCTGAAAGACCTGCTCGAGCTGAACCGTCCGCCGATCTCGATCGAATCGATCCAGAAGACGGTGGCCGACTTCCTGAAGATCAAGGTCGCCGACATGTACAGCAAGCGGCGTCCGGCGCACATCGCGCGCGCGCGCCAGATCGCGATGTACTTCGCCAAGGAGCTTACGCAGAAGAGTTTTCCCGAGATCGGCGAGGCCTTCGGCGGGCGCGATCACACCACGGTGATGCACGCGGTCAAGCGCATAGCCGAATTGCGCCAGCACGACCAGGAATGGAACCGGCAGCTGCACGTGCTCGAGCAGACGCTCCGTGGCTGAACGCGGCGCCGTGCAACGAACGGATCAAGAGGCGGGAAAGACCTGCACAAGTGCGGGAGCGATTGTGAACAACCTGCCGCTTTCCCGGGCAGCGCGAAGTTGTTCGAGTGCGTCCACAGCGGCCGGAACGCGCTCTCCACAGCCGGAAATCGGGCGCAGAACGAGCAGCGGCGCGGCCCCGCTGCGGTTGTCCCCAGGGTTGTTGCAAGTACATTCAACAACAGCAACAGGAAACTGAACGAATGCAGTTCATACAGGCAAACCGCGATGCGATCCTGAAGCCGCTGCAGACCGTGGCCGGAATCGTCGAACGACGTCATACGCTGCCGATCCTCGCCAACGTGCTGCTGCGCAAGAAGGGGCCCGACGTCTCCTTCCTCGCCACCGACGTCGAGATCCAGGTCGAGACCACCGCGCAGCTCGGCGCGGGCCGCGAAGACGGCGGCACCACGCTGTCGGCGCGCAAGCTGATCGACATCCTGCGTTCGCTGCCCGACGGCGCCGACGTCTCGATCAAGGTCGAGAACAAGCGTGCGACGATCCAGGCCGGCCGCAGCCGCTTCGCGCTGCAGACGCTCGACGCCGGCGAGTTCCCCACGGTGGCTGTCGCCGACCGCTTCGTCGCGTCCTTCGAGCTGCCGCAGCGCAAGCTCAAGCACCTGATCCGCATGGTGCATTTCGCGATGGCGCAGCAGGACATCCGCTACTACCTGAACGGCCTGCTGCTGGTCACCGACGGATCGCTGGTGAAGGTGGTGGCCACCGACGGGCATCGGCTGTCGTACTGCGAAGCGTCGATCGAGGGCGCCGGGCTCGCGCGCGCCGAGGTGATCATTCCGCGCAAGACGGTGCTCGAGCTGCAGCGGCTGCTCGCCGACAGCGACGACCCGGTGGCGATCGACATCTCGGGCAACCAGGTGCGGCTGCGCTTCGGCGAAGTCGAGATGGTCTCGAAGATCGTCGAGGGCAAGTTCCCCGACTACCAGCGCGTCATTCCACAGGGCTACACGAAGCGCGTCATGCTCTCGCGCGAGGCCTTCGCCGCGTCGCTCGCGCGCGCTTCGATCCTCACCTCCGACAAGTTCAAGGGCGTGCGCCTGAGCCTGTCGCCCGGCACGCTGCAGATCCAGACGACCAACGCCGAGCAGGAAGAGGCGGTCGAGGAGCTGGAGATCGAGTACGAGGGCGACGCGCTCGAGATCGGCTTCAACGTGAGCTACCTGCTCGACGTTCTCGCCAACCTCGACGCCGCATCCGTCCAGATGGAGTTCGGCGATTCGGGCACGAGCGCGCTGCTCACGGTGCCCGGCGACGAGCAGTTCCGCTACGTCGTGATGCCGATGCGCATCTGAGAAGCTGATTCCGAAGGTGAACATGACCGAAGCCGAACGTCAGTACGATTCCTCCTCGATCCAGATCCTCGAAGGCCTGGAGGCGGTGCGCAAGCGCCCGGGCATGTACATCGGCGACACCTCCGACGGCACCGGCCTGCACCACCTCGTCTTCGAAGTGGTCGACAACTCGATCGACGAGGCGCTCGCCGGCTTCTGCGACGAGATCGTCGTCACCATCCACACCGACAACTCGATCTCGGTGATCGACAACGGCCGCGGCATCCCCACCGGCGTGAAGATGGACGACAAGCACGTCCCGAAGCGCAGCGCCGCCGAGATCGCGATGACCGAGCTGCACGCCGGCGGCAAGTTCAACCAGAACAGCTACAAGGTGTCGGGCGGCCTGCACGGCGTGGGCGTCTCCTGCGTGAACGCGCTGTCGAAATGGCTGCGGCTCACCGTGCGCCGCGACGGCAAGGTGCACTTCCTCGAGTTCGCGCGCGGCCTGGTGCAGAACCGCAGCGTCGAGCAGCGCGAGGGCGCGGTCGTGTCCCCGATGAAAGTGACCGGCGAGACGACGAAGCGCGGCACCGAGGTGCATTTCCTCGCCGACGACGTGATCTTCGGCAGCGTCGACTTCCACTACGAGATCCTCAGCAAGCGGCTGCGCGAGCTGAGCTTCCTGAACAACGGCGTGCGCATCCGCCTGGTCGACCAGCGCCAGGGCAAGGAGGAAGACTTCGCCTTCGCCGGCGGGGTCAAGGGCTTCGTCGAATACATCAACCGCTCGAAGACCACGATCCATCCGAACGTGTTCCACGCCAGCGGCGAGCGCGAGATGGAGGTGGGCGGCGAGCTGCGCCGCGTCTTCGTCGAGGTGGCGATGCAGTGGAACGACTCGTACAACGAGCAGGTCCTCTGCTACACGAACAACATCCCGCAGAAGGACGGCGGAACGCATCTCACCGGCCTGCGCGCGGCGATGACGCGCGTCATCAACAAGTACATCGAAGCGAACGAACTGGCGAAGAAGGCGAAGGTCGAGACGAGCGGCGACGACATGCGCGAGGGGCTCACCTGCGTGCTGTCGATCAAGATGCCCGATCCGAAGTTCTCCAGCCAGACGAAGGAGAAGCTCGTCTCCTCCGAGGCGCGGCCGGCGGTGGAGGAGGTGGTGGGCGCCACGCTCGACGAGTTCCTGCTCGAGAAACCGTCCGACGCGAAGATCATCTGCGGCAAGATCGTCGACGCCGCGCGCGCGCGGGAAGCCGCGCGCAAGGCGCGCGAGATGACGCGGCGCAAGGGGCTGCTCGACGGCGTAGGGCTGCCCGGCAAGCTCGCCGACTGCCAGGAGAAGGACCCGGCGCTCTCCGAGCTGTTCATCGTCGAGGGCGATTCCGCCGGCGGCTCGGCCAAGCAGGGGCGCGACCGCAAGTTCCAGGCGATCCTGCCGCTGCGCGGCAAGGTGCTCAACGTGGAGAAGGCGCGCTTCGACAAGCTGATCTCGTCGGAGCAGATCGCCACGCTGATCACCGCGCTCGGCACGAACATCGGCCCCGATTACGACGTCGACAAGCTGCGCTATCACCGCATCATCATCATGAGCGTGGACGGCGACGACCACGTGTTCGTCCGTGACGATCCGCACGGCGTGCGGATGGTCCGCATCGGGCGGTACATCGACGCCGCGCTCGCGAAGCACGGCGCGATCGAGAACGAGCAAGGCGTCGCAAAGGTCAAGGACGCCGATCTCGGCGAGGTGCTCTGCTTCGGCGTCGACACCCACGATGTGCGCTTCAAGCCGATCAAGGCCGTGATCCGCCATCCGCTGGACGAAGCGCTCTACTCCGTCCGCACTGCCTACGGGCGGACGGTGCGCGTGACGTCCAGCCACAGCGTGTTCGTGCACGAGCATGGCGCGGTGAAGCTCAAGCGCGGCGACGAACTGCGCGTTGGCGACCGCGTCGTCGCGCCGAAGACGCTGCGGCTGCCCGCGCTGGCCCCGAAGCGGATCGACCTGCTGACCGCGCTGCGGCGAATTCCGGCAGCGGCCGAGCAGACCTGGCTGCGCGGGCCGGCGGTGACCGAATGGTTCAGGAGTCGAGTGCTCGCCCGCCACCCCGCCCATTCCAGCCTGACGAGCGCGCGCGTCGAGATTCCGGCAGAAGTTCGCGACGATCTCGCCGCCCGGCGTCGTGCGAGCGGCGTTTCGAACGAGGCGCTTTGCGCAGCCGTCGACATCCGCCAGCCCGTCACCTTCTACGCGTGGGAAAAGGGCACCTCGCGTCCGACGGTCGAGCACTACACCGCGTACCTCCGTGCAGTCGGTGCGGATACCGAGGCCTATCTGCAGCGTTGCGCCGTCGGGGCCAGCCGCCTCGAGCGGCTGTGGGGCGACGCCCCGCCCTCCGGGCGCAACGCCGTCCGGGAAAGGGTCCGACTCGCCGACCTCGAGCTCGAAGATCTCGCGTGGTTCGGCGAGCGCGAGGATCTGTCTCTGACGCCGGAACACTACGGCGACCTGGCGTTGCCCCGCTGGCTCGCGGTCGACGAAGACCTGTTGACGCTGCTCGGCTTCTACGTCGCCGAGGGCTCGTGCTCGGATCGCAACGGCATCCGGTTCACGATCGGGCGGGGCAACGCGGCCTTCGCCGAAGAGATGAGCGCCCGCCTCGCACGCGTCTTCGGGCAGGCGCCCGCGCTCTACCGCAGCGGAGTCCGTGCCGACGAGCTGCGACTCGGCAATCGCGTTGCGGCACTCGCCTGGCAGTACCTGTTCGGCTTCGCCGGAGCGGACTCGCTGACGAAGCGCATCCCCGACCTCGTGTTCAACGTGGACGAGCCGCTGCGGCTCGCGTTCCTGCGCGGCTACCTCCTGGGCGACGGCACCGCTGTGTCGCGTCGCGTCGCGTTCTCCACGTCGTCGTACGACCTGGCAAGCGGCCTGATGTACCTCCTGAGTTCGCTCGGGGTGATCGCGTCGCTGTCGTCGCGCGAGCCGGACGGCGTCGTCCGCCAGATCCGCGGTGAACCCTGCACCACCCGGCATCGGCATTGGGTCATCTCGATCACCGCGAAGGAAGACCTGCAGCGGCTGCGCGCGGCATGGAGCAGCCATGCGGGCGCGGGCAGCGTCGACGCGCACCTCGCGTCCGACGCGACGAACGCGGCGAACCGCGCATTCGAGCAGATCGACGGTGACCTGATGGCGCTGCCGATCGTCTCGATCGATCCGGTCGATGCCTCGAACGGCAACGTCTACGACTTCTCGGTCGAGGGCGACGAGAACTTCGTCGCCGGCATGGGCGGCCTGTGCTGCCACAACACTGATGCGGACGTGGACGGCAGCCACATCCGCACGCTGCTGCTCACGTTCTTCTACCGGCAGATGCCCGATCTGGTCGAGCGAGGCCACATCTACATCGCGCAGCCGCCGCTGTACAAGGTGAAGCACGGCCGCGACGAGCGCTACCTGAAGGACGACGTCGAGCTGAACCAGTACATGCTGCGGCATGCGCTGGACGGCGCGTCGCTGCTGCCCAGCGCCGGCGCCGAGCCGATCGCGGGCGACGCGCTCGCCGAGCTGGCGCGCAGGTACCTCGTTGCCGAGGGCGTCATCGAGCGCCTGTCGCGCATCATCGACGAGGACGCGCTGCGCTCGATCGTCGACGGCATCGAGATCGATCTGGCGAACGAACAGAGCGCGCAGGCGTCTGCCACGCAGCTCGCCGCCGCGATGGCGCGCTACGCGCCGCCGAACAACGGCGGGGCGCCCGAAGTGCATGCGCGCTTTGCCGAGAAGCAGGAGAAGTGGATGCTCGCGATCGAGCGGCGCCATCACGGCAACGTGAAGACGAGCGTGATCGACGCCGAGTTCGTCGCGTCGGCCGACTACGAAGCGCTGGCCGGTTTCGCGCAGATCGTCGGCGGCCTGATCGGCGTGGGCGCCGAGATCCGCCGCGGCGAGGGCGAGAAGCAGAAGACGCAGCCGATCGTCGACTTCCGTGCCGCGATGCGCTGGCTGCTCGCCGAAGCCGAGCGCGGCGTCTCGCGCCAGCGCTACAAGGGGCTGGGCGAGATGAACGCCTCGCAGCTGTGGGAAACCACGATGGACCCGGCCGCGCGGCGCCTGCTGCGCGTGCGCATCGACGACGCGATCGCCGCCGACGCCATCTTCACGACGCTGATGGGCGACGACGTCGAGCCGCGGCGCGCGTTCATCGCGGAGAACGCGCTGGTGGCGCGGAATATCGACGTGTGAGCGGGTGTCGAGCCGGGCGGTATTCGACGTGCCGCATTGACGTAGCGCGAGGGTCGCTTTACGATTCACCTATCGATAGGATGATCGTATGACGACCGTGACCGTTTCGGAGAAGTTCCAGGTCGTGATCCCGAAGCCGGTGCGCGAGGCGCTGGGGATCCGGCCCGGACAGAAGATCGAGGTCATCGTTCACGACGGGCGAGCCGAGTTCGTTCCGGTTCGCGAGATGAAGTCGATGCGCGGCTTCCTGCGAGGGATCGATACGAGCGTCCACCGCGAGAAGGATCGCGTTTGAACGTCGTCGATTCGTCGGGTTGGCTGGAGTTCTTCGCCGACGGCGCGAACGCCCGTGTCTTCGAGCCGCCGATCCTCGAGGTGGAGAAGCTGATCGTACCCACCATCAGCCTGCTCGAGGTGTTCAAGCGCGTTCTGCAACAGCGCGGGGAAAACGCCGCGTTGCAGGTGGTTGCGCAGATGCGCCAGGGCCAAGTCGTCGCGCTCGACTCCGCTCTCGCCCTGGAGGCGGCTCGCCTCGGTCTCGACTGCAAATTACCGCTTGCCGATTCGATCATGCTCGCGACGGCACGGGCCCACGGCGCCACGCTCTGGACGCAGGACGGAGACTTCGAGGCGATCGAGGGCGTGCGCTACTTTTCGAAGCGGAAACGCTGAGACGGCGAAGCGTGCGCGACGGGAATTACCCTAGGCCGCTTCCAGCGCGGAGCCGACGCGGCGACTGCGCGTAGTCTGCATCGTCCCTGCCGGTGACGGCCGCGTTGCGCCGCTGGCAGCCCCGTCGTTCGCCGCCGGCACCGCCGCTCCGTTCGGCAGCCACACCACGAAGCGGGCGCCGCGACCCTCGCCCGCGCTCCTCGCCCGCACGCTGCCGCCGTGCGCTTCGGCGAGTTCGCACACGATCGACAGTCCCAGCCCCAGGCCGGCGCCCTGCGGGCGCACCGTGCGCGCTCGCTGGACCGTCGGGTCGAAGAGCGTCGCCAGCGCCTCCGGCGCGATGCCGATGCCTTCGTCGGCCACGCAAAGCAGAGCCTGGTTGCGGCGTACGGCGAAAGCCACGACGACGCTCGTTCCCGGGGCGCTGAATTTCGACGCGTTGTCGATCAGGTTCGTGAGGATCTGCGCGAGCCGGCCGGGGTCGGCCTGCAGCCGGAACGATTGCCGCGGCAGTTGCAGGCGCAGCCGCTGACGGCGCGCGTCCAGCGCTGCGCGGCACGCATCGGCGGCCTGCTCGACGAAGGCCGTCGAGACGATCGAGCGCCGCTCGATCGACAGCTTTCCGGTGCGGGTTCGTGCCGTGTCGGTGAGATCGGCGATGACGCGGGCCAGCTGCTGGACCTGACGCTCGATCACCGACTGCAGGTGGCAGAGCTTCTGCGCGTCGCCGGCCGATTCGCTCAACAGCGACGCGGCGATCGCGATCGGCGACAGGGGCTTGCGCAGTTCGTGCGCGACCATGGCGAGCAGGTGCGCCTGCGCAGGCTCGCGCAGGGCGCCGCGCTGGCCGCCGTCGATCACAGCAGGCATCCCTCGACCCCGAGGATCCACGGCGCGTCGGACGTTTCGGCGCTCGTCGGACCGTTCGGCGAGAAGAACTCGCAGCCCGTGCGCAGGCGCTTGGCGAGATACATCGCCGCGTCGGCGCGTTCGAGCAGCGCCATCGCGCTCGTCCCGTTTTCCGGCGTCGCCACCCCGACGCTCGCCTGGACGTTCACCCGAAGCGGACCGAGCTGGTACGGATCGCACAGCGTGTCGAACACCTTGCCGGCGACCTGCGCGAGGCGCTCGTAGGGCCCGCAGCGACGCACGAGACACGCGAATTCGTCGCCGCCCAGGCGCGCGACCACGTCGCTCGAACGCACGCAGGCGCAGAGCCGCTCGCCGACGAGGCGCAGCAGTTCGTCGCCGATCCGATGGCCGTGGCGGTCGTTGACCGCCTTGAATCCGTCCAGGTCGATGAACAGCACGGCGAAGTCCGTGGGCTGCGCGTCGTCGTCGACCAGCGCTTCCTGCAGTTGCTCGAGAAAGGACGCGCGGTTGCCCAGCCGCGTCAGCGAATCGGTGCGGGCGAGGGCGCGAGCCTGCGCTTCGCGAACGAGTGATTCGGCCAGTTGCGCGCGCAGTCCGGCGACTTCGTTGCGCAGGGTCTGCAGAGCCAGCTCCCGGCCGGCTTCTCGGGCGCGCGAAGGCCGTCGCGCGCGGCTCGAGGTCGGCGCGCTTGCCGCTTCGTTCGCCACGCTCCCCGCTTCCGGTGTTTGCGCCGGGCGGCGCATGCGGCCACGGGTCGTCGTCCCGGAACAGTGGCGTCCGGAGTTCATCGCTGCCTTCTCCCTGCGGTGCGGTTCCCGAAACCGCCGGGGAACCTGCGGTAGAAAGGACTCTACGACCGTCAGGATCGGCAGTCTGTAGGGACGTCTGGACACCTCCTGTGCGGTGTCGCGGACGAGTGCCGCATCGGCATTCAGGCCTCGATCAGGCCCTGCCGGATCGCCAGCCGCACGAGCGCCGGAACGTCGCCGACGCCGAGCTTGTTCATCAGGCGGCTGCGGTAGGTGTCGACCGTCTTGGGCGACAGATGCAGGGCCTGTCCGATCGCGGCGCTGCTCTGCCCGCGCACGACCATCAGCACGATCTGGCGCTCTCGCGGCGACAGGATTTCCAGGCCGCCGTCTTCGCCTTCGACGGCGAGCGCTTCCACCGCGAGGTTGGCCACTTCCGGCGACAGGTGCCGCCGTCCCTGCACGACGGCATCGATCGCGCGCAGCAGCTCGCTGGTGGGCGAGCCCTTGAGCACGTACGACAGCGCGCCCCTGCGCAGCGCTTCGCCCACATGGTGCGGCTGCGCCGACATCGTCAGCACGATGCAGCGTATCGGCAGCGCACGCCGCTGCAGTTCGGCGAGCAGCTCGAGCCCGGAGCGCTCGCCCAGGCTGAGGTCGACGAGCACCACGTCGGGAGGGTCGCGGGCGAGATCGGCCACCGCGCGCTGGGGATCGGCCGACTCGCCGATCACGCGATGCCCGGCCGCCTCGAGTACGGCGCGCAGGCCTTCGCGGACGATCGCATGATCGTCGACGAGATACAGGCGACTCATGGCGCGGTCCAGTCGAGCAGCACGGTGGCGCCCCTGCCGGGAGTGGATTCCAGCGCGAATTTTGCTCCGATCGCCAGGGCGCGCTCGCGCATGCCGACGATTCCGAGGTGACCGGGGCGGCTGAGATCGGCGGGAATGCCGCTGCCGTCGTCCGCGATGCGCAGGCGCAGCGAACGCGCGTCGCCGTCGATCGACAGGCGCACGCGGCTGGCGTTGGCGTGCCGCAGCGCGTTGCCGATCGCCTCGCGCGCGATCATGAATGCGGCGTATTCGACGTCGGCCGGCCATCGGATGCCCGCGAGGCCGCTCGCGCGTTCGAACTGCAGCTCGGCGCCGTCGAGGGCGGGCGGTTGCACGAGCAACTCGTTGTCGAGTGCATCGAGCAGGCCGCGCTCGTCCAGCAGCGGCGGGCGTAGCGTGACGAGCACCTGCCGCACCTCGCGCACGGCCTGGTCGATCAGCGCGCTCAGGCAGGCCGCATGTTTTCGCGCCGGCTCGCTGGACATCGAGGCGCAGGTTGCCGAGACCGCATCGAAGCCGAGCCGGATCGCCGCCAGCGTCTGTCCGAGCTGGTCGTGCAGCATCTGCGCGAGTCTGCGCGTGGTCGTCTTCTCGGTGTCCATCAGCCGCTGCGCGAGGTCGGAGAGGTCGCCCCGATAGCGGGCGAGCGCCTGCTCGTCGCGCCAGCGGGCCAGTTGCAGCTCGCGGTCGCGCAGCGCGTGGTTCACGATCGTCGGCATCAGCTCCTGGTAGCGGCCGTCGACGTCCTTGACGAGATAATTGCTCGCCCCCCGGCGCATCGCTTCGACCGCCACCGGGACGTCGTCGGCGCCGGTGAGCATGACGACCGGAACCCGCTGCTCGATGCCGCGCTCGTTCAGCCGCACGAGCAGCTCGAGGCCGTCCATGTCGGGCAGGCGGAAGTCGAGCAGCACGCAGTCGACGTGGTGCCCGTCGTGTCGATCGAGTTCGTCGAGCGCCTCGACGGCGGTTTCGGCTTCGACGAAGACCGGCGGCGGCTCGAGCCGCCCGAGTGCGCGCCGGCAGATGCGCCGATCGACGACGTCGTCGTCGACGATCAGGATCCGGAGCGCGCGTGGCATGGGTCGTGCGGGCCCTACAGGGCCGGTGCCCGAGCGCCGGGGGGCGGCGGCGCGGACGTCACGGGCGATCAGTCGATCGGAGACACTTCACTGAGCGTCCAGTATGCGTCGATCGTGCGCACCGCGTCGACGAACTTGCGGTAATCGACCGGCTTGGTCATGTAGCCGGCCACGCTCAGGTCGAAGCTGGCGATCTTGTCCTGCTCTTCCTGCGAGGTGGTGAGCACCACCGCGGGAATGCGCCGCCAGCGCGCATGCTGCTTGACCACCTGCAGGAACTCGATGCCGTTCATCACCGGCATGTTCAGGTCGAGCAGGATCAGGCACGGCAGCTCGTGCGCGGCGACGCTGCCGAGGAATTCGAGCGCGGCCTCGCCGTTAACCTGCTGGATCAGCGGATTCGTGACCTTCAGTTCGCGGAACGCGCGACGCACCGTCATCGCGTCCACGTCGTCGTCCTCGACCAGAAGGATCGAGCTGTTCGTCAAATGCAACCCCGGAGTCCTCTCGAGAAGTGGTCGGCAGGGAAAGCGGGAGCGTGAAGTGGAAAACGCTTCCCAGCCCGATTTTCGACTCTACCCAGATGCGGCCGCCATGAGTTTCGACGATTTTCTTGACCAGGGACAAGCCGATGCCCGTGCTTTCGTGGCGGTCGCGCGGCGCGAGCGACTGGAACATCTGGAAGATGCGCTCGAAGTGCCGCGACTCGATGCCGGGCCCGTTGTCGCGCACCGTGAAGTGCCATTCGCCGGCCAGGCGCTCGCAGTCGACGCTCACTTCGCCTTCGGGCTTGTCGATGTACTGGATGGCGTTGCCGATCAGGTTCTGGAAGACCTGCTGCGCACGTGTACGCTCGATCTTCAGCGTGGGCAGCCGGCCGACTTTCACGCGGACGTGGGCCGGCGGCGCGAGCAGGTCGACCGTTTCGGCCACCAGTTCGTTCAGGTCGACCACGGAGCGTGGCTCGCGGACGCGGCCGACGCGCGAGTACTGCAGGATGCCGTCGATCAGGCGGTCCATGCGCTTCACGCGGCCGAGCAGCAGCGCGATCTGCTCGCGCCCTTCCTCGTCGAACCGATCGGCGTAATCGGTGGAGATCCACTGCGCGAGCGAGGCGATCGCGCGCAGCGGCGCCTTCAGGTCGTGCGAGGCGACGTAAGCGAAGTTGGCCAGTTCCTCGTTGGCCGACTGCAGCTCGCGCAGCAGCTGCGCCTGCTTCGCCTCGCTCTCGGCCAGCTCCGCGTGCGCCGCCTGCCGCGCTGCGATCTCGCGGCGGATCGCGTGCTGCAGGAACAGCAGCAGCGCGACGACGCCCGCCACCGCGACGAAGAAGATCGAGTAGATGCGGTCGCCCCAGGTACGCGCCGCTTCCGCATGCGCGCTCAGCTGCGCGTGCTGCTCGTCGGCGATCGCGTTCACCTCGTGGGCGAGGAACGCCATCTCCTCGCGTCCCAGGCCGCCGGCGATCAGCGCCTTCGATTCGTCGTCCGAGCGCTCGCGCGCGGCAAGCACCTCGTCGAGCATGCGGAAGCGCGCTTCGACGATCGGGCCGAGCCGCTCGATGCGCGCGAGCAATTCGGGGTCGTTGCGCGTGAGTTGGCGCAGCTCGCCGAGCGTTCGGCGGGTCGATTCGATCGCTGCGTCGCGCTGCTGCAGGTGCGAGCGTTCGCCGGTGTAGAGGAAGCTGCGCTGCGCGGCCTCCGTCTCGTAGGTGAAGGCGAGCACGCGCTTGAGCGGGGTGACCAGCTCGGCGTTTTGCAGGGCCTCGCGCGAGCTTTCGACGAAGCGGCTGGTGGTCAGGTACGAGACGGCGCCGACGACGAGCACCATCAGCGCCGCGAACGCAAAGCCGAACAGAACCTTTCGATCGAGCGGCAGCGACCTCACGCGTCGTCCTTCCAGCTTCCGGTCCGCCCGCGCTGTCGTCTGCGCGGGCTCGCGCGCATCATGCCATCGCGGAGCGGGGAGTGCCGCCCGCCCAGGAAGCGCGACGCGGATCGCGCGGCACGTCCCGCGCGAGGCCAACCGGCGAGGCGAAGGCGGCGTCGAGGATCGGGCTGTAAAAAGCGTAACCCATCCTGTAGTGCCTTGCGCGGCGCATCGACGCGCAGGCGCGCGTCAGCAGCAGCGCGGGGTTCGAGCCGTCCTGCGGAAAATAGGTGAAGCCGAGGCTGGGCCGCAGGTCGCGGTTCGCGCCGGCCACCCGCGCCGGCGTCGACAGCGATTCGAGCATTGCGTCGGCCAGCGCTACCGCCCGTTCGAGCGGCATCGCGCCGAGCCGTGCCCAGGCGAACGATTCGGCGTTATAGCGTCCCAGCAGGTCGCCGCCGCCGACGCAGCCGTTGACCCGTTCGCGCACGATCGTCCGAAGTTCCTCGGCCGCCCGCTCGGCCTGCCCGGGCTCGACCCGCTCGAGCGCGTCGAACTCGATCCATCCGACGAGCCCGCCTTCGGGCCCGCGCGCAACGGGTCCTTCGCGATTGCCTTCCAGCGCGCGCAGCGGCGCGCGGCCCCATGCGGGCGCGCCGGCCACGCGCGTGTCGTCGCGACCGAGCGCGACGAGACTCGCCTGCAGGCGGTCTTCGAATCCGGCGCCGTCGCAGACGGCCAACTGCGGAACGCCGGGCTGTGCCATCGGAGGCAGTGCGCCGAAATACTGGCGGGTGATGGCCAGCAGTCGGGCGAGCACATCGCGATGGCGCGTACTGCCGGTGCTCGCGCCGATGTGCGTGAAGTCGTGTTCGAATCGGCGCATGGCTCCTCTCCTCATCGGCGGCGCGCCTGATCGCGCCTTGGCCCCGAGGACTCTACGAACTCGTCGCGAGTTCGTATGTAGGGATGTCTGGACGCGAGGTGTCCGGTCAGGTAGACCGGCGCGCAGCCGGCGCTCGCGCCGCAGCGTTCGCGCAGGTTCCCGCGCGGATCATTCCCGCGGCCTTCGTCCGTGCTTCAGCGTCGGCGGTACCAGGCGACGCCGCGCTCGTCGACATCGAACGTGACCTCGCCCCTGCGCTCGAGATGGTTCAGATGCGCAATGCACTCGCCGGTGGCCATGCCGAGCAGGTGCGGGTCGGCATAGACGTTGCGCGCGAAGAGAGCACCAAACAGGTCGACCACGCGCCGCGGCTCGGCGAGAGACTTCCTCAGCCGGTCCAGGCCGCGCTGGTGGCCGTGCTCGAGCGAACGCAGCCGCGAGTGCAGGCCGGTGAAC
>JAJPEN010000052.1 GCA_021166835.1 Burkholderiaceae bacterium
GCCTTCGCGAATTCTGGATGCTGTTCGCGATGGCGCTGCTCGTGCTCGGCCTGGGCGTCTATCCGAAGCCGGTCACCGACATGATGGACGCGTCGGTGCAGGCGCTGCTGCAGCACGTTTCCCACTCGAAGCTCCAGTGAAAGCTCCGGCGAAATAAGCGCGATGAATCCCCAACTGCTCAACACCTGGGCGGCCGCGCCCGAGATCGCGCTGCTCGTGGCGATCTGCGTGGTGCTGCTCGTCGACGCCTGGGTTCCGGCCGAGAAGCGGATCAGCACCGCCGGAATGTCGCTGATCGCGATCGCCATCCCCGCCGCGATCACGCTGTGGCAGCTCGGCCAGCCCGTGCAGTACGCCTTCGGCGGCATGTACGTCGCCGACGTGTTCGCGCACCTGCTGAAGCTCTCGTCGTACGTGTCGATGGCCGTGGTGATCGTCTACGGCAACGCCTACGTGCGTGCGCGGCCGATTCCGCTGGGCGAATTCCACTCGCTGGTGCTGTTCTCGCTGCTCGGCCAGATGGTGATGATGTCGGCGGCGAACATGCTGCTCATCTACCTCGGGCTCGAGCTGATGTCGCTGGCGCTGTACGCGATGATCGCGTTGCAGCGCGACGCGCGGCTGCCGGGCGAGGCGGCGATGAAGTACTTCGTGCTCGGCGCGCTGTCCTCGGGCTTCCTGCTGTACGGGATGTCGATGATCTACGGCGGCACCGGCAGCCTCGACCTCGCGCAGATCGCCACCGCCTACGCGTCCGGGCAGGCCGATTCCACCGTCTTCACCTTCGGCGTCGTCTTCATCGTCGCCGGCCTGGCGTTCAAGCTCGGTGCGGTGCCGTTCCACATGTGGCTGCCCGACGTGTACCAGGGCGCGCACACCCCGGCCACGCTCGTCATTGCCACCGGCTCGAAGCTCGCCGCCTTCGCGATCGCGTTCCGGCTGCTCGTCGAGGGTCTGGTCGGCGTCGCTGCCGACTGGCAGCTGATGCTGATGATCCTCGCCGTGCTGTCGCTGGCGATCGGCAACATCGTCGGCGTGGCCCAGACGAACTTCAAGCGCATGCTGGCGTACTCGACGATCTCGCAGATCGGCTTCGTGCTGCTCGGCCTGCTCGCCGGCGTCGTCGACGGCAACATGTCGTCGGCTGCCACCTCGTACGGCGCGGCGCTGTTCTACCTCGTTACCTACGTGCTCACCACGCTGGGTACCTTCGGCCTGGTGCTGCTGCTCGCGCGTGCCGGCTTCGAGGCCGAGGAGATCGACGACCTCAAGGGCCTGAACCGGCGCAGCCCGTGGCTGGCGCTGATGCTGCTGCTGATGATGTTCTCGCTCGCCGGCATTCCGCCGCTGGTGGGCTTCTATGCCAAGCTCGTCGTGCTCAAGGCGCTGCTCGACGCCGGCCAGGTGTGGCTCGCGGTGGTCGCTGTCCTGTTCTCGCTGATCGGCGCCTTCTACTACGTGCGCATCGTCAAGGTCATGTATTTCGACGAACCGACGCAGGCCGTGACGATTGAGCCGCAACCGGCAGCCAGCGCTACGATGGCGGTCAACGGCCTGGCCGTGCTGCTGCTGGGCATCGTGCCCGGGCCGCTGATGGCCGCCTGTCTCGTCGCAATCCAGCAGGCGCTGGCAACCTAGGAAGCTGCGATGAAGGACCTGCGCGAAACCACGATCGAGTCGCAGGTCGTCTACGACGGCAGTTTCCTGCAGATGCGCCGCGATCGCGTGTGCCTGCCCAACGGCCACGAGAGCGCGCGCGAGTTCATCGTGCATCCGGGCGCGGCGACGATGATCCCGATCTTCCCCGACGAGCACATCCTCGTCGAACGCCAATACCGTTATCCGGTCGGCCTGACGATGATCGAGATGCCGGCGGGCAAGATCGACCCGGGCGAGACGGCGCTGCAGACGGCCAAACGCGAACTCGTCGAGGAAACCGGCTACCTCGCGCGCGAATGGGCCTTCCTCACGCGGCTGCACCCGGCGATCGGCTTCGCCACCGAGGTGATGGATCTGTTCCTGTGCCGCGATCTCGAGCGCACCGAGCACAACCTCGACGAAGACGAGTTCCTCGAGATCGAGATCGTCCCCTTCGGCTGGCTGGTCGACGAACTGCGCGCCGGGCGGCTCACCGACGTCAAGACGCAGATCGCGACGTTCTGGCTCGAGCGGATGTTCTCGGGGGCGTGGCCCTGGCCGGAGTTCGAGCGGGAGGCGTAGGCCCCAACGGGTCGGCGCGAGCAGGCGCCAGCGACGATCCGGGTTCAGGCTCCGGATCGTCCCCGGCCGTGTCGGGGGATCGACGAAGCGCTGGCTGCCAAACGTAGCGTTTGCGCTCGTGAAATCGATTCCACGAGCGCAAACGCTACGGATTGCAGCGCGC
Source organism: Burkholderiaceae bacterium (assembly GCA_021166835.1). The sequence continues at coordinate 2,384 of JAJPEN010000052.1, forward strand.
GAGTTCGTGCAAGCTTGCATGTCCCGGATCCGCTCCCCGATCGCGACGCGCTGATCGCCGCCACGGCGCTGGTGCATGGAATGACCGTGGTCACGCGAAATGCGAGGGATTTTCGATCGAGTGGGGTGTCCGTGCTCGATCCGTGGTCGACGGATCGGTCGTAGACGTTCACTCGCCCGCGGCGAACAGCTCGCCGACCTCGATACCGAGCTGCGGCAGGGCCGCGCAGGCGGCCGTATCGCCTTCGGCGAGCGTCTGCAGGCTGCGGTAGCTGCGATCCGCCGGCTCGCGATAAACGAGCAACTGCCGCCGGCGCGCGTCGACGATCCAGACCTCCGGCACGCCGCTCTCCGCGTAGAAGCGCAGCTTCACGTCGCGGTCGTAGTGCAGCGTCGAGTCGGCGACCTCGATGACGAGCAGCGCGTCGGCCGCCACCGGCACGGCGCCCATGTAGTCGTCGCTGCGCCACCTCAGCACCGACAGATCGGGCTGCGGCTCGGTGAGCTCGCTGAGAATCATCGGGTTCTGCGGCGACACCACTGCGCGGCCCGCGGTGCGCTCGATCAGCAGGCGCGCGAGTCGGGAAACGAGCCCGGCGTGCAGGCTTCCGATCGGCGCCATCCGGATCAGCTCCCCGTCGATCAACTCGATCCGATCGTCCTCGTGCAGGATGCCGGCCTCGCCCATACGGTGGTATTGCTCGACGGTGAGCTTGAACCGGGTGGGCAGGGCTTCGGCGATCACGGCACTCATGGTCGGAGAGGGTCGCATCGACGGCAGGCAACGCGCCATCGTTCGGATAGTCTAGACGCGGTGGCGGGGTCGGGTCGATCTGGTTGATCGTTGCCGATTTTGCCGAGATTGCATATGATGTTGGCAAATCTGGCTAACGAAAGTCGCATGACCGCCAAAGCCGCCGCCCAGCCGAAGAGCCCGAAGAAGGCCGAAAGGGTCCTTTCGATCGCCGTGCCCGAAAGCATCGATCCGGCGGCTGTGCCCTCCGTGGGCGCCGCCGTGGAGAAGGCGCTGACGCTGATGACGAAGGTCGGAGATGTCGTCGTGGGGCGGGCCGATCGCCTGGCAGAACTGGCGACCGGCCTCGCCGAGCCGTCGCTGGACCTCGTCGAAGAGCGCACGCGCCGGATGCGTACGATTCGCCAGGTATTCGAAGAAGGCGACTGGCTGACCGCGGAACAGCTCAACGCCCTGCAGGCGTCGCCTCCTGCAAACAAGGCGCATCCGGCGAGCGACTGGAAGCGCCGTGGCCGGATCTTCAGCGTGAACTATGGGGGCAGGGAGTACTTTCCTCGCTACGAGTTCGATGCGCTGTATCAGCCGCTGCCCGTCATCAAGGAAGTTCTCGCGGCGTTCGGCGATATCGCCGACACGTGGAGACTGGCGGCGTGGTTTCACTTCCCGTCGCCGTGGCTCGTCGTGCGCGACGGGCGCGGCGGACACAACGTCGCTCCCAGGGACGCCCTTGCAGATCGAGCCGGCGAAGTCGTGGCGGCTGCAGCGAAGCGCTCGAGCAGCTACACCGCATGAGTTGCGGCCTGCGGGCGCCGGGCCCGAGCGAGCGTTTCACGGTTCGGTCGGTAACGACGAGGGATATCCCGGTCTGGTATCACGTCTACAGCACGGCCATCCATCCGGCGACCGCAACGACTTTCTCCGAAGGATGGGGCGACACGCGCTTTGCTCCCATCCAGCAGGCCGACGACACGCCGGTTCACACCTATTACGTTGCGAGTACGCGCGAGTCGGTCTACATGGAGTCCGTGCTGCACAGCGTTTCGCTGTCGCCGCCCGGGGTGTTCGAGGTCGCGTCGCTGGAGCACTTCCATCTCGTGGAGCTTCGGCTGCCCTCGTCGCTCGGCTTCGTCAGTTTCCACACGAAAGATCTCCCGCGACTGCGCCTGTCCCGTGCGCAACTCATCGACACGCCGACCGACTGCTATCCGGAGACACGCGCCTGGTCGCAGGCAGCGTATGACCAGTGCCTCGACGCCCAGGCCGTCGGCTATGGCTCCAGGCGAGACGACTCGGGGCGGTGTCTGATGTTGTTCCGCCAACGACTTCCGGCCCCGCCTTTCGATGTGCTCGAGGAGTACTGCCTTGCCGACGCGCCTTTTCGCAACGAGGTGCTCACGCTCGTGAGAAGCCTCGAAGTGCGCGAAATCTGACGATCAGTCGGCGGAAGAGGTGGGATTCGAACCCACGGACGGTCGCCCGTCGCCGGTTTTCAAGACCGGTGCCTTAAGCCGCTCGGCCACTCTTCCACAGGGGCAAAGAGTATAGAGCCTGACTACGGTGCGGCTTCGCCCGTCGGTCGGATCATTTGCGGCGTCTCGGGGTTGCTGCCCGAGTGCGCGAGCGGCAGCCGCAGCGCGAATACGCTGCCCTTGTCGATCCCCGGGCTGCGCGCCTCGATGCCGCCGCCGTGCATCGCGGCGAGCTCCTTCACCACCGCGAGTCCCACGCCTAGCCCCGGCGCCGTTGCACGCGCGTCGTCGCGCGTGAACAGCTCGAAGATGTGCGGCAGCAGCTCCGGCGCAATACCCATGCCGTCGTCGGTTACGCGGATCACCGCCATCTCGCCTTCGATCGTCGCGCTGATCGCGATGTGTCCGCCGGGCGGCGTGAACTTGATCGCGTTGCCGAGCAGGTTCAGCAGCATCTGCTGAAGTCGCTGCGGATCGGCATCGACCGCGAAGCGGATCAGCGGGTAGGCGCAGGCGAGGCTTTGTCCTCGCTGTTCGACGGTGGCGCGCACGGCCGCTTCCGCCTGGTCGATCGCGTCCTGGACGACGACCGGACGGCGCTCCAGCACGAAGCGCCGGGGCGCGGGATGCGACGCACCGGCAAGGTCGGTGAGCAGTTTCGACAGCGCATCGAGCTGCCGCTGCAGGACGTCCAGCGAGCGCTTGCGCACAGCTTCCTCGTTGGACAGGCCGATCAGCGTTGCCGCGTTCTGCATCGGCGAGAGCGCGTTGCGCATTTCGTGCGCGATCGACACCACGTATTCCGATCGCCGCTCGTTCTCCCGTTCGCGCGCGGCGAGCCGGTTTTGCGTCGCGACGATCTGCGTGCGCAGGTCGGTGCGGTCACGCATCAGCTTTACCAGCCGCGAGACGCCTCCGTCCGCGTCGCGCAGCGCCGACAGCACGCCGCTGCCCCAGAAGCGGCTGCCATCCTTGCGCAGGTGCCAGCGATCGTCCTCGGATCGACCCGCCGCCAGCGCCGCTCGGATCTCCTGCCGATCGATCCCCATGCGTCGGTCCTCGGGGATGAAGAGCTCGCCGAAGTCGAGAGCGATCGCTTCGCTCTCCTCGTAGCCGAAGAGTCGAGTTGCCGCTCCGAACCAGCCCTGGATGATGCCGTCGGGGCGCACGACGATGAGCGCGTGCTCGGTGGTTTCGCGCAGGAAGCGCGCGATCCACTCGTCGAGGTCGTTTCGGGGCTCGGGCAGCATGCACCGCAGACTTGCAAACGAGGACGCTGGAGGCACTGTACGGGCGGTGCCCGGCGCGGCGCAAGCGAAACACTGCACTAGAATCGGCCGGGCGCCGGCGCCGCCGCACGGCGCGGTCCACCGGGGGAAATCGAATGAAAGCCGTCGTCTGCAGGCAATGGGGTCCGCCCGAGTCGCTGGTCGTCGAGGAAGTGGCGGCGCCGGTGCCTGCGGCCGGCGAGATGGTGATCGACGTGCATGCGGCGGGCGTCAATTACCCCGATTCGCTGATCATCCAGAAGAAATACCAGGTGCAGCCGCCGCTGCCGTTCACGCCGGGCGCCGAGGTGGCCGGCGTCGTGCGGTCGGCAGGCGAGGGCGTGACGCAATGGAAGGCCGGCGATCGCGTGATCGCGAATACGCCGTGGGGCGGATACGCCGAGCAGCTCGCCGTGAATGCGCAGCGGGTCGTTCCGATGCCCGACGGAATGGATTTCGCGACTGCGTCCGCCTACGTGCTCGCGTACGGTACGAGTCTCTTCGCACTGAAGGACCGCGCGAAGCTGCAGTCCGGCGAGACCCTGCTCGTGCTCGGCGCCGCCGGCGGCGTGGGAATCGCGGCGGTCGAGATCGGCAAATCGATGGGCGCGCGCGTGATCGCCTGCGCATCGAGCGAGGACAAGCTCGCACTGTGCCGCGAGCACGGCGCCGACGCGACGATCGACTACTCGCGCGAGAACCTGCGCGAGCGGATCGCGGCGCTCACCGGCGGCAACGGGCCGGACGTCATCTACGATCCGGTGGGCGGCGAGCTTACGGAGCAGGCGTTTCGCTCGATCGCGTGGGAGGGCAGGCATCTGGTCATCGGTTTCGCCGCCGGCGAGATCCCGAAGATGCCGCTGAACCTGCCGCTGCTGAAGACCGCGTCGCTGGTCGGCGCGTTCTGGGGCAACTTCATCCAGCGCGATCCGAAGCGCACGCGCGAGCACATGAAGGAGTTGTTCGGGCTGTACGCGTCCGGCAAGGTGCATCCGCCGGTGACGCACCGCTATACGCTGGAACAGGCAGGGCAGGCGCTGCGCGACGTGATGGAGCGGCGCGTGAAAGGGAAAGTCGTCATCCTGCCGAGGGGTTGAGCGCGCCTGGGCGCTGCGCGCCTTCGCGTTGCACGCCTTCGGGCATCGCCCGCGCGGCGCGCAGGGCGTCCGACGAGAAGAACGGGTGGCCTTCGAGCCGCGCGACGATCATCGGCATCGAATCGAAGCCCCAGTAGCGCTCGCCTTCGATCACGGCGGTCGGCACGCCGAACACGCCGGCGGCGATCGCTTCGTCGGTGTTCGCGCGCAGCGTCTGCTTCGTCTGCGGCGATTCGAACGCTTCGGGCCGCACGCCGAACTCGTCGAGCAGCGCGGCGAACGCGTCGCGCTCGGTGGGCAGGTGTCCGTCGCGCCAGACGAAGGCGAACAGCCGTCGCACGACGTCCGGTTCGCTGCCCAGGACGATGGCCAGGCGCAGCAGCGGAAGCGGCACGAAGGGGTGCATCGGCGGCAGCTTCAAGGCGATGCCGTTCGTATGCGCGATCCACGCCACGTGCTCGAAGGTCCATTGGCGCTTCGGCGCGATCTCCGCCGGACCGACGTTGCCCCAGTGCTTGAGCAATCCGGCGAAGAGCACCGGGCGGCAGCGCAGCGTCGCACGCTCGGCGATGCGATCGAGCTGCGTGCTCTGCAGGTACGCGAAGGGCGAGACGAAGTCGAAGTACCAGTCGACGACGATGTCCTTCGTCATCGCGCGTCGCCTTCCTCGTCGGCTTCGGCGAAGCGGCGCAGCGGCTCGAGATCGGAAAAGCGCGGCGCGCGTTTCTCGGCGCGCGCGCGGATCGCTTCGGCCACCGCTTCGTTGTCCCACAGGCCCGACTGCAGCCAGCCCATCTGCTGCAGCCCGTCGGCCACCGAGTGGTCGCGCGCGTAGTCGATCGCCTGCTTGCTCGCCCACACGGCCACCGGCGGTTTCGTCGCGATCTCGCGCGCGACGCTCATCACTTCGTCGAGCATCGCCTCCTGCGTCTCGAACAGATCGTTGACCAGGCCCAGCGCCAGCGCGCGCGCTGCCGGCAGCCGGCGCCCGGTGTACGCCAGCTCGCGTGCGATGCCTTCGGGAATCAGCTTCGGCAGGCGCTGCAGCGTGCCGAGATCGGCGGCGAGTCCGATGTTGATCTCCTGCACGCAGAAGAACGCGTCGTTCGTGCAGTAGCGAAGATCGCAGGCGCAGACGAGGTCGACGCCCCCGCCGATGCAGCCGCCCTGGATCGCGGCGATCACCGGCATTCGCAACTGCGCGAGCCGATCGAAGGTGCGCTGCATGTCCGCCAGCAGCAGCGCGATGTTCGCGCGCGAGGCGGCGCGCGAGTCGTCCAGCGAGATCGACGATCCGAAGACTTCGAGCGCCATCCCCGAGCTGAAGTGCCTGCCCGTGGAGTCGATCACCAGCACCCGCGCCGGCGCCTCGCGCTGCAGCCGCTCGAGAATCCCGTCCAGCTCACGCCAGAACGCCGGACTCATCGAGTTGAAAGCCTCGGGCCGATCCAACGTCAGCCGAGCCACACGATCGACGATCTCGAAGCGGAAGTTCATGCGGATGGCTCCGGAGGCGATGGGTTGTCGTCTCGATTCATCGTAGCAGCGGATCGGCGCGCGGTGTTGCGGCGGCGAACACAGTGGATGCAACGATCGCGTGTCCTCGCGACGCTCGACGAAGCGTGTGCGCGACAAGGCACCACCGGCCCGCTCCGCTATGCTGCGCCCCTAGCCATGTTCGAGGCCCACCATGGATAAAAAACCTCGCCCGCGCAGCTATCGCTACTACGAGCTGCTGCTGGCCGCCTTCGTCACCGTCTTCCTCTGCTCGAACCTCCTCGGCCCCGGCAAGGCCGTACAGGTCGACGTGCCGATCTTCGGCACGCTCACTTTCGGCGCGGCGGTGCTCTTCTTTCCGCTGTCGTACATCTTCGGCGACGTGCTCACCGAGGTCTACGGCTACGCCCGCGCGCGCCGCGTCATCTGGACCGGATTCGTCGCGATGCTGTTCGCCGCGTTCATGTCGTGGGCGGTCGTGCGGATGCCGCCGGCGCCCGGCTGGCCGCACCAGCAGGCCTTCGAAGTCGCCTTCGGCAACACCTGGCGTGTCGTCGTCGCTTCGCTGATCGCCTATTTCTGCGGCGAGTTCGTCAACTCCTACGCGCTCGCGCGACTCAAGCTGATGACCGCAGGCCGGTACCTGTGGTTGCGCACGATCGGTTCGACGATCCTCGGCGAGGGAGTCGATTCGCTGTTGTTCTATCCTGTGGCGTTCTGGGGCGCGGGCCTGCTGCCCGACGAGATGCTGCCGACGCTGATGCTCTCGCAATGGGTCGGCAAGACGCTCGTCGAAGCGGCGTTCACGCCCGTCACCTATGCGGTCGTCGGATTCCTCAAGCGCGCCGAGAACGAGGACTGGTACGACCGCGACACCAACTTCACGCCGTTCCGCTTCTGAACGGCGCGCGGACGAACGACCGATGCGCGACCTCCCGCTCTCCTTCCGATTCACTCTGCGCGACTGGCGCGCGGGCGAGTTGCGGCTGCTCGTCGTCGCGCTGCTGGTGGCCGTGGCGGCGATCGCCAGCGTCGGGTTCTTCGTCGACCGGATGCGCATGGCGCTCGGCCAGGAGGCCGCGCAACTGCTCGGCGCCGATCTCGTCGTCGGCTCCGACCAGCCGCTCGATACCTCCTTCGCCGAACAGGCGCAGGCGCTCGGCCTGCAGGTGGCGCGCAGCGCCGTGTTCCCAAGCATGGCGCTCGCCGGCGGGATGCCGCAACTGGCCGCGGTGAAGGCGGTGTCGTCGAACTATCCGCTGCGCGGGCGCGTGCGCGTGCAGCGGCAGGCGACGACCGGTGACGTCGAGGCGACCCGCGCGCCGCAGGGCGACGAGGTCTGGCTCGACCCGCAACTCGCGCTCGCGCTCGGCGTGTCGGTGGGCGACACGGTGCATTTCGGCGAGCGCGCGTTCCGGCTCGACGCGCTGATCACCTTCGAACCCGATCGCGGCGCCGGCTTCGTGAACTTCGCGCCGCGCGCCATGTTCGCGCTCGACGAGCTGCCGGCGACAAGGCTCGTGCAGCCGGCGAGTCGCGTGCACTGGAACCTGATGCTCGCGGGCGAGGCCCAGGCCGTCGCCCGTTTCCGCCAATGGGCCGAGCCGCGCCTGCCCAACGGCGCGCGCATCGAGTCGCTGGAAAGCGGCCGACCGGAGCTGCGCGCCACGCTCGATCGCGCCGAGCGCTTCCTGTCGCTCGTCGCGCTGCTGTCGGCGCTCATTGCGGCGGTGGCGATCGGGCTCGCGTCGCGCCGCTTCGCCGAGCGTCACCTCGACGGCTGCGCGGTGATGAAGGCGCTGGGGCTGCGGCAGCGGCGGCTGCTCGCGCTGCTCGGACTCGAGCTGCTGTGGGTGGCGCTGTTCGGCGCGCTTGCCGGCGTCGCGCTCGGCTGGCTCGTGCATTTCGCGCTCGTCGCCGCGATGACGCCGCTGCTGCAGATGCAGCTGCCGCTGCCGGGGTGGCGACCGGCGGCGCAGGCGTTGCTCGCCGCCGTCGTGCTGATGGCGGGTTTCGGCGCCTGGCCGTTCCTGCGCCTGGCCGGCGTGGCGCCGCTGCACGTGCTTCGCCGCGAGGTGGTCGGCGCGCCGGCCTCGGCCTGGGCGGCGGCCGCGTCGGCCGCGCTCGCGTTCGCTGCGTTGCTGCTGTGGTTCGCCGGCGATCGGCGTCTCGCGCTGGTGGCGATCGGCGGCTTCGCGATCGGCGTCGTCGTCTTCGTCGGCGTGGCGCTCGCCGCGGTGCGCGCGCTCGAGCCGCTGCGCCATGCCGGCTTCGTTGCCGGCAGTCCGGCGTTGCGGCTGGCCTTCGCCTCGTGGTCGCGCCGTCGCACGATGACGGTGACGCAGACGGTCGCGCTGTCGGTGGGGCTGATGGCGCTGATGTTGCTTACCGTCACGCGTACCGACCTCATCGACGGGTGGCGACAGGCCAGTCCGCCCGACGCGTCGAACCGCTTCGTCGTCAACATCCAGCCCGACCAGGTCGACGCCGTTCGCGCGGCGCTCGCGCAGGCGGGCGTCGCGCAGCCCGAACTGCATCCGATGGTGCGCGGTCGCCTCGTCACGATCAACGGGGCGCCGGTGCGCCCCGAGGACTACGACGAGGACCGCGCGCAGCGTCTGCTCGACCGCGAGTTCAACCTGTCGTATGCGCGTGAGATCCCCGCGCACAACCGGATCGTCGAGGGCGAGCCCTTCCGGCCGGGCCGATCCGAGGTCTCCGTAGAGCAGGGCATCCTCGGCACGCTGAGGCTTTCGCTGGGCGACGAACTGGGCTTCGACATCGCGGGCGACACGGTCACCGCGCGCATCGTCAACGTGCGGCGCGTGGACTGGGATTCGATGAAGGTGAACTTCTTCATGATCCTGTCGCCGGAGGCGCTGGCCGACCGGCCGCAGACCTGGATCACCGCCTACCACCAGCCGCCGGTGGCCGACCCGGTCGACCGCCGCCTGGTGCGCGAATTCCCCAACCTCACCGTGTTCGACACCGGGAACATCGTGCGCCAGGTGCAGGCGATGCTCGACCAGGTAACCCAGGCCGTGCAGTTCCTGTTCGTGCTGACGCTGGCCGCCGGCGTTACGGTGCTGTGGGGGGCGCTCGCCAGTTCGCGCGACGAGCGCATCCGCGAGGCGGGGTTGATGCGCGCGCTCGGCGCTTCGGCGCGTCAGTTGTCGAGCGCCCAGCGCATCGAGCTTGCGTTCAGCGGCGGACTCGCCGGCCTGCTCGCGGCGCTCGGCTCGGTCGCGATCGGCTGGGCATTGGCCGAGCAGGTGTTCGGCTTCGCCTACGAACCGCGCTGGGCCGTCGTCCCCGTCGGCGCAGCCGTCGGGGCGGCGCTCGCGCTGGTCGCCGGCTGGCTCAGCCTGCGCGCCGTGTTGCGCGCGCCGCCGCTTCTTACATTACGAGACGCTTAGCGTCGAGAGCTGTAATGACGCCTCGCGCCGACCCGGCCTGCGCGAGGCGGGCGCCGCTACTTCGCGTTGAACATCTGCCGTGCGGCGTCGTCGGGCAGATGGCAGATGCGCGCGGCGATGTCGAAGCGTCCGCCGCGACGCTGGCAATCGACGTAGGGGCCATAGCCGGTCGCGTCGGCGCTCGAGCCCTGTCCCATCGCTGCGGCGAGTATCGCAGCCGGGGCGGCCGGAGCGGCCGGCGCGGGCGCCGACGGGGACGAGCGCTCGATGCCCTGCGCGCCCGCGCGCGGCGTCCACACGCGCACCTGCGGCGCACCCACGCAGGGTTCGTCGGAGAACACGGTGCGGCCATCGCGCGTCGAGCACTGGAAGACGGCGCTCGGCGCGCCGGAAGGCGCTGCGACGGCCGGCGCGGGTAGCGCCAGAACGAGGGCGGCAAGGATGCCGGGCACGAATGCGGCTGCGATGGCAAAGGGTACGGCGCGGGCTTTCATCCTGCCTCCTGAGGGGGTTCATCGTGTCGTATCCTCCCGGATATCCCGCTTCCCGACAACCGCGGGCCCGCGAAGGTTTTCCCTTGGTTTCGACCGACATCCTGCTGATCGCCGCCGTCGCGCTCGCGGCGCTTTCCATCGTGCTGCTGCTCGTGCTGCTGCTGCGCCGGCCTCCGGATGCCGCCGCGCCGGTGCTCGATGCGCTCGCGCAGGCCACGCGGATGCAGCTCGACACGCAGCGCGAGCTGCGCGAAGAGACGAGCGCGCAGGCGCGCGAGAACCGGCGCGAGCTGGGCGCTTCGCTCGCCGACCTCGGACGCAGTCTCACCCAGCAGATGGGCACCATCGCCGGCGTGCAGAACAACCAGATCGATGCCTTCGCGCAGCAATTGGCCAAGCTCACCGGGGCCAACGAGCAGCGGCTGGGTGCGCTGCGCGAGAGCAACGAGCAGCGGTTGAACGCGTTGCGCGAGGGCACCGAGCTGCGGCTCGAGTCGTTGCGCGAAACCCTCGAGCGCCGGCTGCGTGATCTGCAGGCCGACAACGCGGTCAAGCTCGAGGAGATGCGCCGCACGGTCGACGAGAAGCTGCACGCGACGCTCGAGCAACGGCTGGGCGCGTCGTTCAAGCAGGTATCCGACCGACTCGAGCAGGTGCACAAGGGCCTGGGCGAGATGCAGGCGCTGGCCTCCGACGTCGGCGACCTCAAGCGCGTGCTGACCAACGTGAAGACGCGCGGTACCTGGGGCGAGGTGCAGCTCGCGTCGCTGCTCGAGCAGCTGCTCGTGCCCGAGCAGTACGGCTGCAACGTCGCGCCGGTGCCCGGCTCGAACGAGCGCGTGGAGTTCGCGATCCGCCTGCCCGGCAGCGCGGGCGACTCGCCGGTGTGGCTGCCGATCGATGCGAAGTTTCCGCGCGAGGACTACGACCGCCTCGTGCTCGCGCAGGAGCGCGCCGATCCGGCAGCCGCGGAAGCGGCGGGCAGGCAGCTCGAGCAGCGCCTGCGCCTCGAGGCGAAGACGATCCGCAACAAGTACGTCGCGCCGCCGGCGACCACCGATTTCGCCTTGCTGTTCCTGCCCACTGAAGGGCTGTACGCCGAGATCGTGCGTCGCCCCGGGCTCGTCGACGAGCTGCAGCGCAGCTGGCGCGTGGTGGTGGCCGGACCGAGCACGCTCGCGGCGATCCTGTCGAGCCTGCAGATGGGTTTCCGCACGCTGGCGGTGGAGAAGCGCTCGAGCGAGGTATGGCAGCTGCTCGGCGCGGTGAAGACCGAGTTCGGCAAGTTCGGCGACGTGCTGGCCAAGGCGAAGGAACACATCGACCGGGCCGGCACGACGCTGGGCACCGCCGCGACCCGCACGCGCGCGATCGAGCGCAAGCTGCGCGGCGTGGAATCGCTGGCCGAGCCGGCGGCCGTGCAACTGCTCGACGACGAGATGCAGGCCGAGCCGTAGCGGGCGGCGCGGAGCGCGCCGGACCAGCGGGGCGCGAGCCCACGACATCCGGCGGCGTTCGGCGCGCTAGCGGCGCATCGACGCCGCCTGGAACATCGCCAGGCCGCGCTCGACGTATTCGTCGATCGAGTAGCGCCGCGACAGCCGCCAGTGCTTCAGCGCCCATGAGTGCGCGAACATCACCGCCTGGTGCGTGAGGAACTCGACGTCGAGGTCGTCGGCAAAGACCTTCGCGTCGACGCAGTCCTGGATCGTGCGCGCGATCAGCTCGTTGGACTGCAGTTCGGCCTGCATCACGAGCTTGCGGTGCGCCGGCGACAGCGAACGCGTCGAGCGATAGGCGAGCACCGTGGCGTCGCGCAGCCGATCGACCACTCGACAGTAGGTCGTCACCGCGGTGCGGAAGCGCTCGAGCGGATCGTCGAGCTTCGCGAGCGCCGCCGGAATCTCGCGTCCGTAGGCGTCGACCACCTCGAGGATCGCCAGCAGCAGCACGTCGTCCTTGTCCTCGACGTACTGGTAGACGAGGCCGGTGCTGATGCCGGCGCGCGCGGCGATTTCCTGGACGGTGGTGCGGTAGTAGCCCTGGCTGGAGAAGAGTTCGACGGCTGCTGCGACGATCTGCCGGCGGCGCTGCGCGACGAGCGCCTCGTCGCCGACGCGGGCCTTTACCGGCGGGTTTCGCGGGTCGGGCTGCGCAGTGCCGCTTCGGGTAGCGCCAGCTCCGCGCCTTCTCGGGCTCGACGTGCTCACTCGATGAAGCGCAACAGCCCGAGCGTGATGAAGGGAAACGTGATCAGGATTCCGACGCGGATGAAATCGCTCGCGAGGAAGGGCATCACGCCGCGAAACGATTCGGACATCGGAACGCCGGGCGCCATCGAGTTGATGACGAAGACGTTCAACCCGAAGGGCGGCGTGATCAGTCCCATCTCCACGACGATCAGTACGAGGATGCCGAACCAGATCGCGGTGTGCTCGTGCGACAGTCCGTAATCCAGCCCCATCACGATCGGGAACAGCACCGGGATCGTGATGAGGATCATCGACATCGAGTCCATCACGCAGCCGAGCGCGACGTAGAACAGCAGGATCAGCAGCAGGATCGTCATCGGCGAATAGCCGCTGCCGGCGATCGCGGCCGCCGCCTGGTTGGGCATCTGCGTGATCGCGAGGAAGGCGTTGAACAGGTCCGCGCCGATCAGGATGAGGAAGATCATCGCGGTGAGGCTGGCCGTGCCGAGCAGGCAGTCGAGGATGCCCTTCATCCGCATGCCGTTGACGATGGCGATCGCGCCGGTGGCGGCCGCGCCCACCGCCGCACCTTCGGTCGGCGTGAAGAAGCCGCCGTAGATGCCGCCCATGACGACGATGAACACGATGATGACCGGCAGCAATTCCGCCAGCGTCTTCAATCGCGTGGCCATCGATGCTTTCGGCGCCGCCGGTCCGGCCTTCGGATCGAAACGCACGACGATCGCGATCGCGACCATGTAGCCGAGTGCGGCGAGGATTCCTGGCGCCATCGCCGCGAGGAACAGCTTGCCGATCGACTGCTCGGTGAGGATCGCGTAGACGACGAGCACGACCGACGGCGGAATGAGAATGCCCAGCGTGCCTCCGGCGGCGAGCGACCCGGTGGCCAGGCGCCCCGAGTAGTTCAACCGCTTCATCTCCGGCAGCGACACGTGCGCCATCGTCGCCGCGGTGGCGAGCGAGGAGCCGCAGATCGATCCGAAGGCCGCGCAGGCGCCGATGCCGGCCATCGCGATGCCGCCGCGGCGATGCCCGAGCCAGGCGGCAGCCGCATTGAAGATGCCGGTGGACAGTCCGGAGCCGGTGGCGAACTGTCCCATGAGAATGAACAGCGGGATCACCGACAGCGAGTAGTTCGCCGCCTGGAAATAGGGCGCCGAGTTCATGTAGTTGAGCATCGGTTCGAGCCCCGACACCCAGATGTAGCCCACGCCGCCCACGAGCAGCAGCGTGAGCCCCACCGGAATGCCGAGCACGAGCAATACGACGAGCACGCCGAACATCAGCAGCGATATGGTCATCCCGCTCAAGGAGATCCCCTCTGTTCTTCTAGGCGAATTTTCTTCCGCTGCGCAATGCGCGGGCGATGCACACCAGCGTGAGCAGTGCCATCGAAAGGACGATGGGCACGAAGATCCACCAGGTGGGGATCAGCAGCATCATCGACATGTCGTGGAACTCGTACTGGTTCCAGCCACCGAGCGTCAGGCGCCACGTCATCAACGCCGCCACGGCGGCGAACAGCGCGTCGCTGGAGATCGCGAGCTGGCGGCGCAGCGCGAGCGGGAACATGCCGACGAACATGTCGACCGCGACGTTGCCGCCCCGCAGGTGGCAGTAGGGCAGCATCGCGAAGACGGCGATCGCCGTGCCGCGTTCGACGAGTTCGAAGTCGCCGACCAGCGGCGCGTTGAACAGGCTGCGGCTCAGAATGCTGAGCACCGAGACGCCGGTGAAACCGAGCATCACGATTCCGCCGGCGATCGCCAGCCACGTGCATGCCCGCTCGAGCGCCTGTTCGGCGCCCGGGCGGGCAGGGGCGGCGTCGGTGATCCGACTCTCGCCCTCGCTCATTTCTTCTCGTACTTCGCGATCAGCGCAACCGCTTCGTCATAGAGCTTCTGGCCGTTGGGGGTGCCGGCGATCCACGCGTCGACGACCGGCTGTGTCGCCTTCTTCCAGCGCGCCTTCTCCTCGGGCGACAGGCGCGTGATCTCGTGGCCCAGTTCCTTCGCCTGCTCGAGCCCGGGCACCTCGGCGTCGTCCCAGGCCTTGCCGACTTCGCCGATGAAGTTGTCGCCCGAGTTCTTGTCGATGACCGCCTTCAGGTCGGCCGGCAGGCTCTCGTACTTCTGCTTGTTCATCGCCATCAGGAACACGTTCGTGTACAGGCCCGTGTACGTGTGGTACTTCGTCAGCTCGTTCAGGCGCTGCGGCTTCATCACCTCCCAGGGCACTGTGACGCCGTCGGCCACGCCGCGCGACAGCGCCTCGTAGGCCTCGGGCAGCGGCATGCCGACCGGCGAGGCACCCATCAGCTTGAGCGCGTCGCCCACCGGCTTGGTGGGCAGGCGCAGCTTCCTGCCCTGCAGGTCTTCCATCTTCGTGACGAGCTTGTCCTTCATGTGCACGAGGCCCGGCGCGTGGCAATGCAGCACGATCGGGTGGACGTCCTTGTATTCCTCGCGCAGGTGCAGCTTGTAGAAGTCCCAGATGGCGCGCGCGGTGGCCTCGGCGGTGTCGCCGACGACGAAGGGCAGCTCGAACACGGCCGAGATCGGAAAGCGCCCCGGCGTGTAGCCGGGAACCGTCCAGACGATGTCGGCGACGCCCGTGCGTGCCTGGTCGTAGAGCTGCGGCGGCTTGCCGCCGAGCTGCATCGACGGGTAGATCTCGCACTTGATCCGCCCGCCGGAGTCTTTCTCCACGCGCTCGGCCCAGGGCTGGAAGAGCTTCGTCTGCGCCGGCGCCATCGGCGACAGGAAGTGCGACATGCGCAGCTTGATCTGCTCCTGCGCGCGCACGGTTCCGGCCACGCCGGATACGGCCGCTGCGCCCGCGACGGCGAGCGTGTTCTTCAGGAAAGTTCTCTTTTCCACTTCGTCTCCCCTTGGTATCTACGGAATGAAACCCGGGTCAGTTTCCCGGGCCGTCAGCGAAAGCCTCGTAGGTCTTGGCGGCAATCACGAGCTTCTGGATTTCACTGGTGCCCTCGTAAATCCGCAATGCGCGTATCTCCCGATACAGCTGCTCGACCGTGGCGCCGTGGATCACGCCCGTGCCGCCGAACAGCTGCACGGCCTGGTCGATGACCGTCTGCGCCGACTCGGTGGCGAAGAGCTTGGCCATCGACGCCTCGCGCGTCACGCGTTCGCGCTGCGTGTCCTTCGTCCACGCGGCGCGATAGATGAGGAGCGCCGCGGCGTCGACCGCGAGCGCCATTTCGGCGATCTTCGCCTGCGTGAGCTGGAAGTCGGCGAGCTTCTGCCCGAAGACCACGCGTTCGCGCGTGCGCGCGAGCGCTTCGTCGAGCGCGCGGCGCGCCATGCCCAGGGCGGCGGCACCGACCGTCGAGCGGAACACGTCGAGCGTGGCCATGGCGATGCGAAAGCCGGCGCCCGGACGATCGATCAGCGCCTCCTCCGGCACCCGGCAGCCGTCCAGGCGCACCGAGCCCAGCGGATGCGGAGCGATGACGTCGATGCGCGCCGAGGCGTCGAGCCCCGGCGTGTCGGCGGGAACGATGAAGGCGGCGAGGTTCTTCGCGCCCGACTCGTCGCCGATGCGCGCGAACACCGTATAGAAGTCGGCGATGCCGGCGTTGGAGATCCAGGTCTTGCAACCGTCGATGCGCCATCCGTCGCCGTCGCGCGTGGCGCGCGTGCTCATCGCCGCGACGTCCGAGCCCGCGTCGGGCTCGGACAGCGCGAAGGCCGCGAGCGAGCGGCCGCGCGCGACATCGGGCAGGAAGCGCTTCTTCTGCGCGTCGGACCCGGCGATCGTGATCGGCGCGCTGCCCAGGCCCTGCATCGCGAAGGCGAAATCGGCGAGCGCGTGATGGCGCGCGAGCGTATCGCGCGCCAGGCACAGGCTGCGCACGTCGAGCTTCGCGTGGCGTCCGCCGTACGGAGCCGGAACGCTCAGCTGCAGCAGGCCCGCGTCTCCCAGCGAGGCGACGATCCGCCGGCAGGCGGCATCGAGGGCTTCGTTGCCGCAATCGTGCGGAACGTCGAGGCCGGGCAGGGCCGTTTCCGCCCACGCCTCGAGCGCTGCGGCGAGCGCGCGATGCGAGGAATTGAGAAACGGCCAGTCGAGAAACGTCCGGTCGGACATGCGTCAGTTGCCTTCGAACTTCGGCGTCTGCTTGGCGACGAACGCATGATAAGCGCGGTGAAAATCCTGCGTCTGCATACAGATCGCCTGCGCCTGCGCCTCGGCCTCGATCGCCTCCTCCAGGCCCATGTTCCACTCCTGCAGCAGCATCTTCTTGGTCATCGCGTGCGCGAAGGTGGGGCCCTCGGCGAGCGAGTGCGCCATCTGCCTGGCGCGCTCGGCGAGCGCCTCGGGCTCGACCAGCGCGTTGTAGAAGCCCCAGCGCTCGGCCTCCTCGCCCGGCATCGCGCGGCCGGTGAAGAGCAGCTCCGAGGCGCGCCCGTGCCCGACGATCGAGGACAGCAGCGTGCACGCGCCCATGTCGGCGCCAGCCAGCCCCACCTTCACGAACAGGAACGCCACCTTGCTCTTCGGCGTGCCGTACCGGATGTCCGAGCCGCAGGCGAGCATCGTGCCGGCGCCGGCGCAGATGCCGTCGATCGCGCAGACGATC
>JAJPEN010000067.1 GCA_021166835.1 Burkholderiaceae bacterium
TCTCGAACCTGCACGCCTATTACGGCCAGAGCCACGTCCTGCAGGGCGTGAGCCTGCGCATCGAGGCGGGCGAGGCGGTCGGCCTGCTCGGGCGCAACGGCATGGGCAAGACCACGCTGATCCGCAGCATGCTGCGCCTGATGCGCTCGACCACCGGACGCATCGCGATCGGCGGCCGCGATCGCTCCGGCGAGCGCCCCGATCGCGTCGCGCGGCTGGGCATCGGCTACGTGCCCGAAGGGCGGGGCATCTTCCCCAACCTGAGCGTTCGCGAGAATCTCATCATGGCGGCGCGCCCCGGCGTGCGCGGCCAGGTCGACTGGACGCTCGACCGGGTGCTCGCCGCCTTTCCGCGACTCGCCGAGCGGCTGCGCAACGGCGGCAACCAGCTCTCGGGCGGCGAGCAGCAGATGCTCGCGATCGGCCGGGCGCTGATGACGAACCCCGATCTCATCGTGCTCGACGAGGCCACCGAGGGGCTCGCGCCGCTGGTCGTGCGCGAGATCTGGCGAATCGTCGCGAGCATCCGCGAAAGCGGCATCGCCTCGCTCGTCGTCGATCGCAACTATCGCGCGGTGCTCGCGCACACCGAACGCTGCGTCGTGCTCGAGCGCGGCCGCGTCGTGCTCGAGGGCAGCTCGGCGTCGCTCGCGGCCGACGAGCGCGCGCTGCAGACCTACCTGGGCGTCTGAGAAGATGCGGCGCGCCGCCCGGCGCGGTCGGCGCAGAGCCGTTCCTGCGTGGTTCGTCGCGTGATGCGGATCGGTGCGCCGGGGTCAGTGCGACACGCGCGTCGCGGGTCGGTGCGTCGCGATCAGTGCGCCGCGCTCGCCGTCTGCTGCACGTCGAAGGTCACGACGTGGTCGGCGTCGAAGCGGATCCCGATGCTCTCGCCGATCGCATGATCGTGGTGGCTCGGCACCAGCGCGAGCAGCGTCGCGCCGCTGGGCAGGCGCAGCGTGTAGAGGAACTGCGCGCCGCGGAAGGCCTTGCGCACCACCTGCGCGCGCAGCGTGCTGGCGTCGTCGTGGACGACGTCGTCGGGCCGCAGCAGCACGAGCACCTCGCCGCGCGTGTTGGCGGCGGCGCCGGCGATTGCCTGGTCGATGCGCGCGTGGATCGGCAGTACGCCCAGCTCGATGTGGACCTGCGACCTGCCGTCGCGATGCTCGACGATGCCGGGCAGGAACGCCCCCAGCCCGACGAAGTCGGCGACTTCGCGCGTGGCCGGCTGATGGTAGAGGCGGTAGGGCGTGTCCCACTGCTCGATGCGCCCGGCCTGCATGACGCCTACGCGATCGGCCAGCGCGAAAGCCTCGTACTGGTCGTGCGTGACGAGCAGGGCGGTGGTGCCGGCGCGCTTGAGGATCTCGCGCAGGTCGAGCGCGAGCCGCTCGCGCAGGTCGGGGTCGAGGTTCGAGAAGGGTTCGTCGAGCAGCAGGATCGACGGCGCCGGCGCGAGCGCGCGCGCCAGCGCCACGCGCTGCTGCTGCCCGCCCGACAGCTCGTGCGGAAAGCGCGCGCCGCTGCCCGGCAGCCCCACCAGTTCGAGCATCTCGCGCACGCGTTGCGCGCGCTGGGCGGCGGTGTGCCGGCGCAGGCCGAAGCCGACGTTGCCGGCGACGTCCAGATGCGGGAACAGCGCGTAGTCCTGGAAGACCACGCCCACGCCGCGCCGTTCCGGTTCGGTCCACTTCTGCGGCGACGCGACGCATTGCGCATCGATGTGCACGCAACCGCTTTGCGGGCGCAGGAAGCCGGCGATCGTGCGCAGCGCGGTCGTCTTGCCGCAGCCCGACGCGCCGAGCAGGCAGCCAATCTCGCCGCGGCGAAGGCGAAAGCTCAGCCGATCGAGCGCCGCGATCTTCGAGCGGGCCGCGCCGAAGGAGACGCACAGCTCCTCCACCTGCAGCGCGGCGTCGGCGCCGTCCGCCGCGCCTCGGTTCGCCCCTCGGTTCGCCCCTCGGTTCGCGCCTTCGATCGCTCTCTCGCCCGCGTTCTCGACCGAGCAGCTGGAGACCGTGCCCGGGAATCGTGCGCCCATTGCAAATGCCTATAATTCGCAGTCAGGAATTCTAGCAACCGTGACGCCGAACAGCACGTTGCGGCGAAGCGCCGCGCCGACCGGAGTATCGTCCGCGCAACTGCTTGGTGCAGGTTCGGTCCTCGGCTCGCTGGTCGTCGTGCTGCCGATCGTCGCGGTCATCTGGCTCGCATTCTCCGCCTCGGGGGCGGATTCCGCCGCCGACGGCGGCGTGCTGAGGCACCTGTTCGGCACCGTGCTGCCGCGCTACACGCTCACCACCGCCAAGCTCGCCGTGATGGTACTCGCCGTCGTGCTGTGGATCGGCGTGAGCACCGGCTGGCTGGTCGCCGCCTACGACTTCCCCGGCCGACAGGCGCTGTCGTGGATGCTGGTGCTGCCGCTGTCGACGCCGGCTTTCGTGATGGCCTACGCGTACACCGACTTCCTCGCGAGCTACGGAGCGTTGCAGAGCAGCTTTCGCGCGCTCACCGGGCTGCAGGTGGGCGAGTACTGGTTTCCCGACATCCATTCGTGGCCGGCCGCCGGGCTCTTTCTGGGCCTGGCGCTGTACCCGTACGTCTACCTGCTCGCGCGTGCGGCCTTCGCCGACCGCAGTCCGTCGCTGGCCGATGCCGCGCGCTCCCTGGGCATGAGCGGTCGTCGCGCCTGGTGGCGCATCACCTGGCCGGTCGCGCGTCCGGCGGTCGTCGCAGGTTGTGCGCTCGCATTGATGGAAACGCTGGCCGATTTCGGCACTGTCGCTTATTTTTCCGTCGATTCATTTACAGCAGGCATCTACCGCGCGTGGCAGGCGATGGGCGATCGGGTAGGGGCCGCGCGTCTGGCGGTGATGCTGCTCGTGCTCGTCGTCGCGTTGCTGCTCGTCGAGCGCGGCCAGCGCGGCCGGATGCAGTTCCACGTTCGCAACCCGCGGCCGGCGCCGCGCGTACGGCTGCAGGGCGGTGCCGCACTGCGGGCGACGCTCGCCTGCGCGCTGCCGATCGTCTTCGGCTTCGTGCTGCCGGCGACGCTGCTCGTCGTCGAGTGGATCGACGGCGGCGCCTTGCTCGATGCGCGCCTGCTCCAGTGGATCCGCAACACGGCGATCCTCGCCGGCGGCGGCGTGCTGGTCGTGCTGCCGGGGGCGCTCGTTGCCACCTATGCGGCGCGACTGGGCGCCGCGCCGATGCTGCGTGGCGCGCTCGTGCTGGCGAACACCGGCTATGCGCTGCCGGGCGTCGTGCTGGGCGTAGGCCTGTTGATCCTCTCCGGTTGGGCGGATCGCGTGCTCGCGCCGATCATGTCGGTCTTCGGCGTGCCGGCGCTGTTCGCCGGCGGCAGCGCCGTCGCCTGCATCTACGCCTATGCCGTGCGCTTCTTTTCCGTCGCCTATCAGAGCGTCGAGTCGGGGCTCGCGCGCATCGGGCCGTCGATGGACCAGAGCGCGCGCAGCCTGGGGCGCCGGCCGCTGCAGGTGCTGCGCGAGATCCACTGGCCGCTGATGCGCCGCAGCGTGGGCGCGGCGGCGCTGCTCGTGTTCATCGACTGCCTGAAGGAGCTGCCGGCCACGCTCGTGCTGCGCCCCTTCGATTTCGACACGCTCGCCGTCGTCACCTACCAGTTCGCTTCGGACGAGCGGCTTGCCGAGGCCGCGCTGCCGGCGCTGATGATCGTGATCGTCGGCGTCGTTCCGGTCGTCTGGCTGTCGCGCGTCGCACTGTCGGAAAAACGCTGACGACACGCGAAAACCGCCGCGTCGCGTACGCATCGTTCGCCGCACTGCGGTATACTCGTGCGCTTTCAGGCGCGTAGCTCAGCTGGTTAGAGCACCACCTTGACATGGTGGGGGTCGGTGGTTCGAGTCCACTCGCGCCTACCAGCTCGCGTCGATCGAATCGACCCGCGTCCCGAAAAGCGCCGCAGGCCGCGCCTGACGGTCCGACTCGACATGATCCAGATCACCCTTCCCGATGGTTCGCAGCGCAGCTTCGACGCGCCGCCCACCGTGGCCGACGTCGCGGCTTCGATCGGCAGCGGACTCGCGCGCGCTGCGCTCGCCGGCAAGGTGGACGGCAAGCTCGTCGACACCTCGTACCGCATCGAGCGCGACGCGAAAGTCGCCATCGTCACCGAGCGCGATCCGGAAGGGCTGGAGGTGCTGCGCCACTCCACGGCGCACCTGCTCGCCTATGCGGTGAAAACGCTGTTCCCCGACGCGCAGGTCACGATCGGTCCGGTAATAGAAAACGGCTTCTATTACGACTTCTCCTACAAGAGACCGTTCACGCCCGAGGACCTGCAGGCGATCGAGGCGAAGATGGCCGAACTGGCGAGGCGCGACGAGCCGGTCGTCTGCGAGCGCTGGGATCGCAACGAAGCCGTGCGCTTCTTCGAATCGATCGGCGAGCGCTACAAGGCCGAGATCATCGCGTCGATCCCGTCGAGCGAACCGATCACGCTGTACCGCGAGGGCGAATTCGTCGACCTGTGTCGCGGCCCGCACGTGCCGTCCACCGGCCGGCTGAAGGTCTTCAAGCTGATGAAGCTCGCCGGTGCCTACTGGCGCGGCGACTCGAACAACGAGATGCTGCAGCGCATCTACGGCACTGCCTGGGCGAAGAAGGAGGAGCAGGACGCCTACCTCCACATGCTCGAGGAAGCCGAGAAGCGCGACCACCGCAGGCTCGGGCGCGAGCTGGATCTCTTCCACATGCAGGACGAGGCGCCGGGTCTGGTGTTCTGGCACCCGAAGGGCTGGGCGATCTGGCAGCAGGTCGAGCAGTACATGCGCGGCGTCTATCGCGACACCGGCTATCTCGAGGTGAAGGGCCCGCAGATCCTCGACCGCAGCCTGTGGGAGCGCACCGGCCATTGGCAGAACTATCGCGAGAACATGTTCACGACCGAGTCGGAGAACCGGTCGTACGCGCTCAAGCCGATGAACTGCCCGGGGCACATCCAGATCTTCAAGTCCGACCTGCGCTCGTACCGCGATCTCCCGTTGCGCTACGGCGAGTTCGGACAGTGCCATCGCAACGAGCCGTCGGGTGCGCTGCACGGCATCATGCGCGTGCGCGGCTTCACGCAGGACGACGGTCACGCCTTCGTCACCGAAGAGCAGATCCTCGACGAGTGCGTCGCGTTCACGCGCGACCTGCAGCGCGTCTACCGCGACTTCGGCTTCGAGCGCATCCTGTATCGCATCGCCACGCGCCCGGAAATGCGCGTCGGCTCCGATGCGTTGTGGGACAAGGCCGAGGCCGCGCTCGAGGAGAGCCTGCGCCGCGCCGGCGTCGAGTTCACCATCGCGCCGGGCGAGGGCGCCTTCTACGGCCCGAAGATCGAGTACACGTTGAAAGACGCGATCGGCCGCGCCTGGCAGTGCGGAACCATCCAGGTCGACTTCAACATGGCCGGGCTGCTCGGCGCGGAATACGTCGCCGAAGACAACTCGCGGCGCGTGCCGGTGATGCTGCACCGGGCGATCGTGGGCTCGATGGAGCGCTTCATCGGCATCCTGATCGAGAACCACGCGGGCGCGATGCCGATGTGGCTCGCGCCGGTGCAGGCGGTGGTCGCGACGATCACCGAGGGACAGGCGCCCTACGCCAGCGAGGTTGCGGAAAGCCTCGCAAAACAAGGGTTTAGGGTCGAATGCGATTTGCGGAACGAAAAGATCAACTATAAAATCCGCGAGCACAGCCTGCAGAAGGTGCCGTACATCCTCGTCGTCGGCGACAAGGAGCGGCAGGCTGGCAAGGTAGCCGTGCGCGCGCGCGGGGGTGCCGAGGTCGGTGTCCTCGATGTCGGGGCGTTCGCGGCGCGGCTGTCCGAAGACGTCGCGCTGAAGCGATCCCAACCGCAATGACTCGCCGTGCTCCCCGGGGAGCGGGCGTCGTCGTTGCTTTCGGCGTTGCGCTCGGCCATTTCTTCTAACGAATCGGAGAACGCAGCATCGCTACTGAACGCCCGCATCGCATCAACGGCGAAATCAACGTCCCCGAGCTGAGACTGGTCGGCATCGACAACGAGCCGATCGGCATCGTCAGTCTGCGGGAGGCGCTTCGGATGGCCGAAGATGCGGAAGTCGACCTCGTCGAGATCGCGCCCCAGGCCCGGCCCCCCGTAGCCCGACTGATGGACTACGGCAAGTTCAAGTACCAGGAACAGAAGCGCCAGCACGAGGCGCGGGCCAAGCAGAAGATCATCCAGGTCAAGGAAGTGAAGTTCCGGCCCGGCACCGACGAAGGCGACTACCAGGTCAAGCTGCGCAACCTGCGTCGTTTCCTCGACGAAGGCGACAAGGCGAAGATCACGCTGCGCTTCCGCGGCCGCGAGATGGCGCACCAGGAGTTCGGCGTGCGGCTGCTCGAGCGGGTGCGCACCGACGTCGAAGACCTGGCGCAGGTCGAGCAGATGCCGCGGCTCGAAGGGCGGCAGATGATCATGGTGATCGCGCCGAAGCGCAAGAAATAGCAGTACGGCGCCGCTCGAGCGGCGCCTGCAGGAAACGGCGCCGCTCACGCGGCGCGGGAAGGAACCGGCGCCGCTCGCGGCGCCTCAGAAGCCGAGCGGGTCCCCGAAGTTCCGGCGGTTGCCGGACACCCGACGAGGCAATCGAAGAAGGCAAGGGCAATCATGCCGAAGATGAAGACGAAGAGAGGAGCCGCGAAGCGGTTCCGCGTGCGTCCCTCGGGCAGCGTCAAGCGCGCGCAGGCGTACAAGCGCCACATCCTCACCAAGAAGACCACGAAGAACAAGCGCCAGCTGCGGGGAACCGCCGAGGTGCGCGCCTGCGACGCGCCGGCGATCAAGGCCCTGCTGCCGTACGCATAAGGAGAGCGCACGATGCCCCGAGTAAAACGTGGAGTGACGGCGCGCGCGCGCCACAAGAAGGTTCTCGCCGCCGCGCGCGGTTTCCGCGGCCGCCGCGGCAACGTCTATCGCGTTGCCAAGCAGGCGGTGATGAAGGCGGGCCAGTACGCCTACCGCGACCGCCGCACGAAGAAGCGCGTGTTCCGCGCGCTGTGGATCACCCGCATCAATGCCGCGGTGCGCGAGCACGGCATGAACTACAGCACGTTCATCGCCGGGTTGAACAAGGCGTCGATCGGCCTGGATCGCAAGGTGCTCGCCGACCTCGCCGTGGCCGACAAGCCGGCCTTCGCGGCGATCGTCGCGCAGGTCAAGGCTTCGCTCGGCGCCGCCTGAGCCGGCGCGGCGGATACTCCTCGATGACCGCCTCCGCCGAGTGGGCGGCGACGATCGATCGCCTGCTCGGCGAGATCGGCGCCGCCCGCAATCCGCACGAGCTCGCCAACGCGAAGGCGCGCGCGCTGGGCAAGGACGGCGCGCTGAGCGCCGGGATGAAGAAGCTCGGCGCGCTGTCGCCGGCCGAGCGCGCCGCCGCCGGGCGCGCACTGAACGAGACGAAACAGCGCATCGAAGCGGCGCTGCGCGCGCGCGAAGCCGCGCTCGCCGACGAAGCGCTGCGCGAGCGTCTCGCGCAGGAAGCGATCGACGTCACGCTGCCCGGCAGAGGGCTGGGCGCCGGCGGCCTGCATCCGCTCACCCGCACCATCGAGCGCGTCGAGGCGATCTTCCGTTCCATCGGCTTCGACGTCGCCGACGGGCCCGAGATCGAGGAAGACTTCTTCAACTTCACCGCGTTGAACACGCCGCCCGATCATCCGGCGCGTTCGATGCACGACACCTTCTACGTCGACGCGCGCGACGCCGAAGGTCGCCAGCTGCTGCTGCGCACGCACACGAGCCCGGTGCAGGTGCGCTACGCGCGTACGCACCAGCCGCCGATCCGCGTGATCGCGCCGGGCAAGACCTACCGCGTCGACTCCGACGCCACGCACTCGCCGATGTTCCATCAGTTCGAAGGACTGTGGATCGACGAGCAGGTGAGCTTCACCGACCTGAAGAGCGTCTACGCCGATTTCCTGCGCCGTTTCTTCGAGCGCGACGACCTCGACGTGCGTTTCCGCCCGTCGTACTTCCCTTTCACCGAGCCCTCGGCCGAGATCGACATGCGCTTCGCCGACGGCCCGCTCGCCGGGCGCTGGCTCGAGGTGAGCGGCTCGGGCCAGGTGCATCCGAACGTCGTGCGCAATTTCGGGCTGGACCCCGAGCGCTACATCGGCTTTGCCTTTGGCTCGGGCATCGAACGCCTGGCGATGCTGCGCTACGGCGTCGGCGACCTGCGCCTGTTCTACGAGAACGACCTGCGCTTCCTGCAGCAGTTCAACGGCTGAGTCCGAAGCTCCCATGCGCATTCCCGAAAGCTGGCTACGCCGCTTCGTTTCGCCCGACTGGAACGCCGACGAGATCGCCGAACGGCTGACGATGGCCGGCCTCGAGGTCGAGGAGATCGTGCGGGTCGCGCCGCCGTTCCACGGCGTCGTCGTCGCGCGCGTCGTCGAGGCGTCGCGCCATCCCGATGCCGACCGGTTGAGCGTCTGCGCGGTCGACGCCGGCGACGGACGCACGCGCACGATCGTCTGCGGCGCGCCCAACGTCGCCATCGGCATGCAGGTGGCCTGCGCGCTGCCGGGCGCCGAGCTTCCGGGCGGGCTGAAGATCAAGCCGGTGAAGATGCGCGGCGTGGCGAGCGAGGGAATGCTCTGCTCGGCGCGCGAGCTCGGCCTGTCCGAAGATCACTCCGGCATCCTCTCGCTCGATCCCGCGCTGCCGCTCGGTGCCGACCTGCGCGAGGCGCTCGCGCTCGACGAGGCGGTCTTCGAGCTGAAGCTCACGCCGAACCTGGCGCATTGCATGAGCGTGTTCGGCGTGGCACGCGAACTCGCCGCGCTGAGCGGCGCGCCGCTCGATGCGCCGGCCTTCGAGCCGGTGCGAGCCACGCTCGGCGATCGGCTTGCGGTGAGCGTACTCGCGCCCGACCTGTGCGGGCGCTTCTCCGGGCGCATCGTGCGCGGCGTCGATCCGGCCGCACCGACGCCCGAATGGATGAAGCGCCGGCTCGAGCGCGCCGGGCAGCGCAGCATCACTGCGCTCGTCGATATCTCGAACTACGTCATGCTCGAGCTGGGCCGGCCGACGCACGTCTTCGACCTCGACCGCATCGACGGCGGGCTCGAGGTGCGCTGGGGCCGCCCGGGCGAGAGCCTCGAGCTGCTCAACGGCCAGACCGTCCCGCTCGATGCCGGCGTCGGCGTCATCGCCGCCGGCAGTCGCGTCGAGAGCCTGGCGGGCATCATGGGCGGCGAGGCCACCGCGGTTTCCGGGGATACGCGCAACGTCTACGTCGAGGCGGCGTTCTGGTGGCCGGCGGCGATCGCCGGGCGTCCGCGCCGCTACAACCTCGCCACCGATGCCGGCGCGCGCTTCGAGCGCGGCGTGGATGCGACGACCACTGTCGAGCACCTCGAGTACGTCACGCGGTTGATCGTCGACGTCTGCGGCGGGGAAGCGGGCACTATCGACGACGTCGTCACCGGCCTGCCCGCGCGCGAGCCGGTGCGGCTGCGCGCCGATCGCGCACGCAAGGTGATCGGCGTTGACATCGGCAACGACGAGATCGCGGCGGTCTTCGAGCGGCTGCGCCTGCCCGCGCGGCGCGAAGGCGGCGTCTTCCTCGTGCAGCCGCCGTCGTATCGCTTCGACCTGCAGATCGAGGAAGACCTGATCGAAGAGGTCGTGCGCATCTGGGGCTACGAACGGCTGCCCGTGCGCCCGCCAGTTGGTCCGATGCCGATGCGCGCGGTGCCCGAATCGCGCCGCAGCGTCGCCCAACTGGCTCGCGCGATCGCGGCGCGCGACTACCAGGAGGTGATCACCTACAGCTTCGTCGAGTCGGCGCTCGATCGACGCCTGGGCGGCGGCGAGCCGATCCGCCTGCTCAATCCGATCGCCGCGCCGATGGACGTGATGCGCACGACGCTGTGGGTCGGGCTGGTGGACGCGCTTCGCGCGAACCTGAACCGCAAGGCCTCGCGGGTGCGCGTCTTCGAGATCGGGCGCGTGTTCGCCGCCGATGCCGGTCGCGTCGCCGATGCGCATCACGTGGCGGGCATCGTGCAGCCGCAGCGCGCAGGCCTGCTCGCCTACGGTCCGCAATACGACGAGCAATGGGGAACCGCGGCGCGGCGCACCGACTTCTTCGACCTCAAGGGCGATCTCGAAGCGATCGTCGCGCCGGAGCTGCGCTTCGAAGCCGCAGCGCACCCCGCGCTGCATCCGGGGCGTAGCGCGCGCGTCCTCTGCGGCGGCGAGGCGATCGGCTGGATCGGCGAGCTGCATCCGCAGCTGCAGCACGAGCTGGAGCTGCCGCTTGCGCCGATCGTCGCCGAGATCGACCTGGCGCCCGCGCTGGTGCGCCGCGTGCCGGTGCACGAGGACAGCTCGCGTTTCCCGCCGATCGTGCGCGACCTCGCGGTGGTCGTCGATGTCGAACTACCGGCCGCCCGCGTGCTCGTCGAAATCGACGAAGCGAGGGCTGCGGAGCCTGCCGCAGCGGTCGTGCGAAACGTGCGGCTGTTCGACGAATATCGCGGTAAGGGATTGGAAAATAAGGAAAAAAGCCTTGCCTTCCGGCTGTGGATGCAAGATACTCGGCGTACCTTGAGCGAAGCCGAGGCGGCCGAAGCGGTCGAGGCGATCGTCTCCCGGCTCACC
>JAJPEN010000005.1 GCA_021166835.1 Burkholderiaceae bacterium
TCTTCAGCAGCGCACGTCGCGCAGCTCGATCACCTCGGGGTCGTCGGCGTGCTCGAGCAGCAGCCTGCGCACGCGGTCCTGCCATGCGGCGCGAAAGGCGGCAGTCTCTTCTTCGCTCGCCTCGCCGTGCAGGCAGCGGCCCATCCACAAGGACGTGCGCGGGTCGCCGGCCACGCTCTGCAGGCGCCCGGCGACCTCGACGCCGACGCCCGGCCGATCGATGCGCGAGAAGCGCATCTCGCCGTCGATAGGCCGGCCGAAGAACAGCCGCTCGCGGCGCCCGAAGCGCCCACCGAGCCCCGGAAACCCGCTGTCCTCGGTCGCTCCGGTGACGAAGGTCGCCACGGCCGCGACGACGCCGGTGACGCCCGCGTCTCGCCGCTCGCGCATCTCCACGCGGATCTCGCCGCGCCGCGGCAGCTCGTCTCCGTACAATCTGCGCAGCGCAGCGCGCGTCATCAGGAAGGCCGACGCCACCGTCGGACACGAATGACCGGCCATGCGCACGACGTCTTCGTAGCGATAGCGCAGGCGCCCGCCCTCGACCGCGCCGAGGAATTCCGCGAGCGGATCCTGCATGTCGAGAACGGGGGCCTGGTCGAAGAACGACGGAAAGGACTCGGTGCGGGGCATTTGGGCGACGGACATGACTCGTTCGATCCGGGATTGCGGGTAAAGCTAAAATAGTAACGCGTTACTTACTTACCATTCCAGCCCTGCTGCCATCGTTCCGCACTACATGACTGCCCGCGACTCGACCGTCTCGCTGCGCCCGCGCCGGCGGCTTCCCTCGCACGAGCGCCGCGCCGAGATCGTCGCCGCGGTGGTCGAGCTGGCGCGCGAACGCGGGCCCGAAGCGATCACGACGCAGGCGATCGCCGATCGTGTCGCGCTGACCCACGGCGCTCTCTTCCGGCATTTCGCCGACAAGGAGGCGATCTGGGCCGCCGTCTTCGACTGGGTGCGCAGCGATCTGGGCGCCGCGGTCGATGCCGCTTTCGCCAGCGGCGGCTCGCCGGTGGAGATCCTCGAGCGCGTCTTCCTCGCGCATGCGCGCTTCGTCGCGCGGCACCCGGGGGCGCCGCGCATCCTCTATCACGCGCTGCAGGGCGACGAGCACACGCCCATGCACGAACACGTGCACGGGATGGTCGCCGCGTACACGCGGCGCGTCGCCGCCTGCCTGCGCCAGGCGCGCGACGCCGGCGCGCTGTCCCCGGCGCTCGATCCGCAGATCGGAGCGACGCTGTTCGTCGCGACGCTGCAGGGCCTGGCGCTGCAGCGCTCGCTGCTGGGCGGCGAAAGCGGAGTCGTCGACGCGGCCCGCGCGACCTTCTCGCTGCTGCTCGACGGCCTGCGCGGAGTGCGGCGATGAACGCGGCATCGACGGCGCCCGGCGCGCGGCGACGGTATCTGTGGCGCGCGCTAGGCCTGCTGCTCGCCGTGGTCGCGGCGGCCTACGCATTGCCGCGCCTGCTGTTCGGGCCGGTCGTTCCGGTCGTTCCGGTCGTGCAGCGCGACTTCGTCCAGTCGGTGGTCGCCAGCGGGCGCGTGCAGACGCCGCATCGCATCGACATCGGCGCGCAGATCACCGGAACGGTGATCGCCGTGCCGGTGGCCGAGGGCCAGACCGTGCGCGCCGGCCAGGTGCTGGTCGAACTCGATGCCACCGAACTGCGGGCCGCGCTGCAGCAGGCGCTGACCGCGGTCGCGCAGGCGCAGGCGAAGCTGCGCCAGCTGCACGAGGTGCAGGCGCCGGTCGCCGAGCAGAGCGTACGGCAGGCGCAGACCACGCTCGAACACGCCCGCGCGCAGCAGCGGCGCAACGAGGAGCTGTTCGGCAAGGGCTTCATCGGTCAGGCCACGCTCGACGAATCGCGCAAGAACGTCGATCTGGCCGACGCGCAGCTGCGCGCCGCACAGCGCCAGCTCGAGTCGGCGCGCGCCGGCGGCAGCGACGTCGCGCTCGCCGAGACCGCGCTGGCGCAGGCGCGCGCGAATGCGGACGCGGCACGGGCGCGCCTGTCCTACGCGACGATCGCCGCCCCGGTGGCCGGCACGCTGATCGGGCGCAACGTGGAGCGCGGCGACGTCGTCCAGCCGGGCAAGGTGCTGATGACGCTGTCGCCGTCGGGCGACACGCAGCTCGTCGTGCAGATCGACGAGAAGAACCTCGCGCTGCTCGCTTCCGGGCAGCACGCGGTCGCCTCGGCCGACGCCTATCCGCGCAAGCAGTTCGACGCGACGCTCGCCTACATCAATCCGGGTGTGAACGCGCAGACGGGGGCGGTCGAGGTCAAGCTCGACGTGCCCGATCCCCCGCCCGAGCTGAAGCAGGACATGACCGTCTCGGTGGACATCGAGGTCGCCCGCCGCGGGAACGCCGTGCTGGTGCCGAGCGACGCGGTGCGCCAGCCGGAGTCCGCGTCCCCCTGGGTGCTGCGCGTGGCCGAGGGACGCGCGCAGCGCGAGCCGGTGCGCATCGGCCTGCGCAGCGGCGGCTGGTCCGAGGTGCTCGCAGGCCTCGCCCCCGGCGACCTCGTCGTTCCGGCCGGCGTGCCCGACGTCGTCGACGGCATGCGCGTGCGCGCGCGGGTCGACGCCACGAGCCCCGAGTGAGCGCCACGAACTCCGCCGCCGCATCCGGCTCCGCGCCGCCGCCTCTGCCGCGCTGGGCGCCCTTCGAATGGATCGTCGCGCTGCGCTTCCTGCGCGAAGGCCGGATGCAGACCGGCTTCATCGTGACGGGCGTGGCGATCGGCGTCGGCGTCATCGTCTTCATGTCGGCGCTGTTGAGCGGGCTGCAGTCGAACTTCATCCGCCGGGTGCTCACCGCGCAGCCGCACATCCAGCTGCTGCCGCCGAAGGAAGTCGCGCGCCCGCAGCGTGGCGGCGAAGACAACGGCACGCTGCAGCACGGCGCGATCGTCCAGCCGCCGCTGCAGCGACTGAAGTCGATCGACCAGTGGCAGGCGGTCGCCGCGCAGATCCGCGCGATGCCCGAGGTCGCCACTGTCTCGCCGGAGGCGACCGGCTCGGCGCTCGCCGTGCGCGGCAGCGCGAGTCGCGCGATCTCGGCGATCGGCATCGAGCCCGAGCGCTATTTCCGCATCGTCGCGATCCCCGAGAAGATCGTGCGCGGCTCGACGCGGCTGGGCGCCACCGACATCCTGATCGGCACCGAGCTGGCCTCCGACCTCGGCGTGGGCGTCGGCGACAAGCTGCGCGTGTCGGCGGCGCTCGGCGCGAGCACCACGTTGACGGTTGCCGGCATCTTCGACCTCGGCAACAAGGGGGCGAACCAGCGCACGACCTACTTGGCGCTGCACACCGCGCAGAGCCTGCTGGGGCTGCCGGGCGGCGTCACCGGGCTCGACGTCACCGTGCACGACGTCTATGCGGCCGAGCGCATCGCGCAGCGCATCACGGCGGCCACCGGCGTGCAGGCCGACAGCTGGATTCGCACCAACGAGCAGTTCTTCACCGCGATCAACGCGCAGCAGACGTCGAACACGGTGATCCGCGCCTTCGTCGGGCTGTCGGTCGCCTTCGGCATCGCCAGCGTGCTGGTCGTCTCGGTCGTTCAGCGTTCGCGCGAGATCGGCATCCTGCGCGCGATGGGGATCTCGCGCGCGCAGATCCTGCGCCTGTTCCTGCTGCAGGGCAGCCTGCTCGGCCTGTCGGGGTCGCTGGTCGGGTCGGCGCTCGGCGCGCTCGCGCTCGCGCTGTGGCAGCGCTTCGCGCGCAATGCCGACGGCACGCCGCTGTTCCCGCTGGCCTTCGAGCCGTGGCTGTTCGTCGCCGCGCTCGTGCTGGCCACGCTGGTCGGGCTGGCGGCGGCGGTGGCGCCGGCGCTGCGCGCCTCGCGCATGGACCCGGTGGTGGCGATCCGTGGCTGAGCCGGCCGTCGTCGCACTGCGCGCGGTGCGCAAGTCGTTCAACATCGGCACGCCGGTGCAGACCGAAGTGCTGCACGGCATCGACCTCGAGCTGCATCGCGGCGAGTTCTGCGCGGTGATGGGGCCGTCGGGCTCGGGCAAGAGCACGCTGCTGAACATCATCGGACTGCTCGACCGGCCGACCAGCGGAACGCTGTCGGTGTGCGGCGAGGAGACCACCGGCCTGGACGACGCGGCGCTCACGCGGCTGCGCGGGCACAGCATCGGCTTCGTTTTCCAGTACCACCACCTGCTGTCGGCTTTCAGCGCGCTCGAGAACGTGATGCTGCCGATGCTGGGTGCCGCCGGCCGGCCCGACGCGGCGATGTTCGCGCGCGCCGGACGGCTGCTCGACGAAGTCGGACTTACGCCGTGGCGCGACAACCCGGCCAACCGGCTTTCGGGCGGCCAGCAGCAGCGGGTGGCGGTGGCGCGTGCGCTGGCGATGAATCCGCCGGTGCTGCTCGCCGACGAGCCCACCGGCAACCTCGACACGAAGAGCGCGGACGCCGTCTTCGAGCTGCTGCGCAGGGTCAACCGCGAGGAAGGCACGTCGGTGCTGTTCGTCACCCACAACCCGGAACTCGCTTCGCGCTGCGACAAGACGATCCAGGTCGTCGACGGGGCGATCGTCGGCGCGCGCGAGGCGCCGGGGCGAAGCGCTTAGACACCATGGTTGCCCGCGTCTTGGCGGGCGACCGTGGCGTCCAACACTCCACCCCGAACGCGCGGCGCCCCGCCTTCGGGCGCTCAGCGCTCCACCAGCAGTCGGCCGATCAGCGCTCCAAGCGACAGGTCTTCCGCCCGGCCAAAAGCATGCAGCCGGACGCGACCGCTGCGGTCGATCACCACCAGCGTGGGCGTGCCGCGCATTCCGTAGGCGCGCATCGTCACCGGCAGCTCGCCGCCGTCGTCGGCCTGCGCATCGACGCCGACCGGAAAACCGATCCGGTACTCGTGCAGGAACGCGGCCAGCGCCACCGGGGTCATCGCCTCGTGGTGCTCGAACACGGTGTGCAGGCCGATCACCGCGACGTCGTCGCGCGCGAACTGCCGGTGCACCTCCTTCGCCTGCGGGATGCCGTGCGCGACGCAACCCGGACACAGCATCTGGAAGGCGTGCAGCACGACGACGCGGCCGCGCAGCGCGTCGAGCGTGAGCGGCTGCGGCGTGTTGAACCACTGCGAGACGGACAGCGGCGGCGCCAGGGGGAAAGCTTCGTCGATCACTTGATTCGCATCAATCTAGAACAATTATCATTCGTATATCTTTCCAGCACCATGCGCTTCTCCTTATTCTCCCCGGCAGCGCTGACATTGTTGACCATATCCCTGATCCCGAGCGTGGACGACCCGCCCCGCCTCGACGCGGTCGTCGGGGGCTTCTGAAGATGCGCGAGTCGCGGCGCGGCTTTCTCGCTTCGGGCGCGGTCGCGCTCGGCGCCGCCTTCGCCGCCCGGCATGCGCGCGGCGCCGACTCCGCCCCGGACGCGCGCTCCGCGCGGCTCGCGAAGCTCACCCTCGGCGGCCCGCCGGCCAGCGTGTCGAATCCGCTCGTGCGCATGGTCGAGTCCGGCGCGCTCGCCGACCTCGCCGACGAAGCGCGCTTCGTCGGCTGGCGCGACCCGGACCAGCTGCGCGCGATGGCGCTCGAAGGCAAGGCCGACGTGCTTGCCATGCCGGTGAACGTCGCGGCCAACCTGTACAACCGCGGCGCGAAGCTGCGGCTCGTCAACGTCTCGGTCTGGGGAATCCTCTGGGTCGTCTCGCGCGATCCGAACGTGCACGCGCTGAAGGATCTCGTCGGCAAGGAGATCGCGATGCCGTTCCGCGGCGACATGCCGGACATCGTCTTCTCGCTGCTCGCCGAGCGCGAGGGCATCGATCCGCGCAGCGA
Source organism: Burkholderiaceae bacterium (assembly GCA_021166835.1). The sequence continues at coordinate 5,836 of JAJPEN010000005.1, forward strand.
CCTGCGCCTGCGCTACGTCGCCTCGCCGATCGACGCCATGCAGTTGCTGCTGCTGCGTCGCGTCGATCACGCGCTGCTCGCCGAGCCCGCCGTTTCGATGGCGCTGCGCAAGTCGGGCTCGTTTCCGGTGAGCCTCGTCGCGCCCGAGCTGTATCGCGCGATCGACCTGCAGCAGGAATGGAAGCGAGCTTTCGGCGGCGACGCGCGCATCCCGCAGGCCGGCATCGCGGTGCTCGGCGCGTTGCGCGATCGGCCCGACGCGGTCGCGCGGATCGCCGCCGCCTACGATAGCGCCCTCCACTGGTGCGAGGCCGACGCGAAGGCCTGCGGCGAAATCGTCTCGAAGCACGTGCCGATGCTGTCGGCCGAGGCGATCGCCGACGCGATCGGTCACGGTCACATGGACGCGGTTCCCGCGGCTGCCGCGCGCCCGGCGCTCGAATCGCTGTTCCGGCAGCTGCTGCAGAAGAGCCCCGGCCTGGTCGGCGGCAGGCTGCCGCCCGACGACTTCTACGCTTCGATTCCCGAAGCTCGGGCGAAGACATGAACTCGCGAGCGAAGACGTGAACGCACAAGCGAAGACGTGAACGCGCGAGCCCCGCGATGAAATCGTTGCGCGCCGCACTCGCGAAGCTGCCCGCGTATCTGTGGAGCGGGTGGGGAGCGGTGGCGAGCCTGCTGCTGCTCGTCGCCGCGTGGGAAGCGGTGGCGCAGTTGTACGGCCCGCTCGTGCTGCCCGATCCCCGCTCCGCCTTCGCCACGCTCGCGCACTCGCTGGCCGCCGGCGACGCGTGGCCCGAGATCGCCGCGACGGCACGCCGCGCGCTGGCCGGCTACGCCTTGTCGGTTGCCGCCGGCAGCACGCTCGGGCTGCTGGCCGGCGTCTCGATGACCGCGTCGACGATGTCGCGGCCGATCGTCACCGTGCTGCTCGGCACGCCGCCGATCGCCTGGCTGGTACTGGCGATGCTGTGGTTCGGCGCGAGCGACGGCACGCCGGTATTCACCGTCTTCGTCGCGGCTTTCCCGGTCGTCTTCGTCGGCGCGCTGCAGGGCGCGCGCACACTCGACAACCAGCTGAAGACGATGGCGCGCGCCTTCGAGCTGCCGCCGCGGATGATGTTCGTCGACGTCTACCTGCCGCACGTGGTGTCGTACCTGTTTCCCGCGTGGATCGCAGCGCTCGGCATCTCGTGGAAAGTGGTCGTGATGGCCGAGCTGCTGTCGAGCCCCGACGGCGTCGGCGCCGCGCTCGCCGTGGCGCGCTCGCAGCTCGACACCGCGGCGACGATGAGCTGGATCGTCGCCGTCGTCGGGCTGCTGCTCGCCGTCGAATACCTGCTGCTCGAGCCGATCAAGCGCGAGGTCGAGCGATGGCGCGAGCCCGGCGTGGCGGCCGACGGAGCGACGCGGTGAACCGGGCGCCCGATCGCAGCGAGTCCGCCGAGGACGCGATGCGCGCGCGCAGCGCGGCCGCGACCCGTACCGCACTGCCGACGCTGCGTGTGCGCGCGCTGCGTCACTCCTTCGCGCGCGAAACCGTGCTCGACGCAATCGACTTCGAACTGCGCGCGGGCGAGATCGTCGCGCTCGTCGGCCCGTCGGGTTGCGGCAAGACGACGCTGCTCAACCTGTGCGCGAAGCTGCTGCACCCGGACGCGGGCACGATCGACGACGGCTTCGCCACGCGCGCCTGCATGTTCCAGCAGCCGCGGCTGCTGCCGTGGAAGTCCGCGCTCGACAACGTCGCGCTCGTGCTCGCGGCGCGCGGCGTCGCGCGCGGCGAGAGCGAGCATCGCGCGCGCGAGATCGGGCTGCGGCTGGGGCTCGCGCATGCCGACTTCGCCAAGTTCCCGCACCAGCTCTCGGGCGGCATGCAGAGTCGCGTCGCGCTCGCCCCCGCGCTGGTGATCGATCCCGAACTGCTGCTGCTCGACGAGCCGTTCTCGGCGCTCGACATCGGCCTGCGCGAAGAGATGTACCGGCTGCTGCTCGGGCACCTGGCCGAGCGCCGCGTGGGCGTGCTGATGATCACGCACGATCTCGGCGAGGCGGTACGGCTGTCCGATCGCGTTCTCGTCATGGCCTCGAAGCCCGGGCGGATCGTCTCGCGCCTGGCCTTCGACGAACCGGCCGCGCAGCGCGACGACGCGTGGATCCACGCGAGCACGGCGCGGCTGCTCGCGCGGCCGGAGGTGCGCGCGAGCTTCGGGCTGCCGCCGGCGGTCGGCGCGAGCGTCCAGTTGCCGGCTGCGCCCGCCGCTTGCGCACCGACGCCGGCGATCATCGTCGAAAGCGCGCCGGTCATCCCCTTCGAACGCCGGGCGCCGCGATGCTGACGCTCGCGCGAATCGAGCGGCTGCCGCTCTTCTCGTGTCCGTTCCGCTCGATGTTCCTGGCAACGGCACTATGGGCCGCGGTCGGCATCGCGCTATCGGGGGCGGCCTTCTCGCTCGGATTCACGTTGCCGGCACCGGCCGGCGGCGCGCTCGTCTGGCATGCGCACGAACTGATGTTCGGCGTCGGCCTGGCGGCGATCGCCGGCTTCGTGCTCACGGCGGTGCCCGAGTTCACCGATACCCCGCCGTTGAGCACGCGTGTCTCGCTCGCGATCGCGCTCGCGTGGCTCGCGGCGCGCGTCGCTTTCTGGCTTGCTCCCGTCATCGGCCCGTGGCCGGCCGCGGCGGCCGAAGTGGGCTTCGCCGCGGCGCTGCCCGCGTTGCTCGGCGCGCGCCTGCTGCGCGACCCGCAGCGCCGCCATCGCGGCTTCTTCTGGGGGCTGTCGGCCTTCGCCGTCGTCACCGCCGGCTTCTGGTTCGACGTGCTGCGCGGCGACTGGCCGATGCGCTGGGTGCATGCCGCGCTCGACGCGATGATGATCCTCGTCGTCGTCGCGATGAGCCGCATCTCGATGCGCATCGTCAACGACGCGCTCGATGCGCGTCGCGCGCGCGCCGCCGACGGCGACGACGACGAGCTACCCGAGTACCGCGCGCGTCCGCCGCGCCGCAACCTCGCGATCGTCGTCATCGCGCTGCACGCGGTGGCCGCCTTCGTCGCACCCGGATCGCCGGTGACAGGGTGGGTAGCGCTCGCCGCCGGCGCCGCCCTGTTGAACCTGATGAACGACTGGCACGTCGGACGTGCGCTGTTCGGGCGCTGGGCGTCGATGCTGTACGCCGTCTACTGGACGATGGCGCTCGGCTACGCGTGGATCGGCGCCGCGCTGCTCGGCCTGCCGATCGCGCCGAGCGGCGGCACGCACCTGCTCACGATCGGCGGCATGGGCCTGTCGATCTATGCGGTGCTGAACATCGCGGGGCGCATGCACGCCGGACGACCGCTCGACGAGCGGCGATGGACGCCGGCCGGCGTGGCGCTGCTCGTCGCGGCCGCGGCGATGCGCGCCGCAGCCGGCATCGCCGGGGCGCCGGCCGATGCGCTGATCGCGCTGTCGTCGCTCGCGTGGGTGGCGGCCTGGACGCTCGTCCTCGTGCACCTGGGGCCGGCCTGGTGGGGCGCGCGCACGGACGGCGGCAGCGGCTGCGAGGAGTGGGTCGATCCGGCCTTGCGGGGCGCGCCGGCTCCGCGCTGCGATCCGATGATGCCCGGCCTGGGAGCGCAGCGCTGAGGTCGTTCGAGGCTGCTGTTTCGGGGCCGCGGTTCGAGGCCGTGGCGCCGTTCGCTACCGAAAGTAGCGTTCCTCGCCGTGGAACGCGTTCCATGAGCCGGAGCGCAACAAACTGTTGTGCGCCGAGCCTGACGCATCGCGCGGCAGCAGTTCACCGGTCGACAGGCATGCCGCGCAGAACCGCGGATCGATCCAGGACGAAGACGCAAACCGTTCCCGCAAGTGGATCGAGGCCGAACGCACGTATTCCGCGCATTCTGGAAGGCGAGACCTGCATCGCGGCGGAAATTGCGCGAGGAGCGAGCGAAATCGCCGGCGCCGCTTGGTCGACGGTGCGTAATGCGCGGAAGACGCGCATTTCGGATTGCGCCTGAACGGTTGCGCGGGTCGGGCGAGCGCGGTTGGGACTCGATCGAGTCGATTCGACGCTTTCGGAGCGCCCTTCATTCCCGTCCGACCAACCGCGCGCGGCCGCTTCGTTGATCTCGTCGATCGTCGCGATCTTCCCGGTCTTGCCCGCAAGAGTCCGAAGAAATCCTCGATTCTTCCTTCCCTCTCGCGCTGCGTCTTACAGCGTTTTCGCACGCGTAATGCATAACGCGAAGAAAAACGCTGCAGTTTGCGGCGCGTGGGTTGACCCGTTTTCGTGGACAGGGTGGCGTTTACGTCCTCGAAGTGAAGTAGGCCCATGGTCCTGAGCGGCAGACTTGTCCACCGGCGGCGCGGCGCACGCCACGCAGACGCCGCCGGTGGGCAAGTCATGTATGACGCGCTTTGGGGATACGCGCGGCTGTCATCCTGGTGGCCCTTTCGAAGTTCGCCGGCGAGTGATAGCCCAGCGCGCCATGGCGCCGGCGCGGGTTGTACCAACCCTCGATGTAGCTGAACGGCGCCAGCCGCGCCGCGGCCTTCGTGCGGAACGCCCGCACTTGCCTTGCAAGATACGTGGTGCCGCGCCCGCGCTTGCGTCGCATGCTGCGAAGTGCAGCGTTTCCCAGCCGGAAAGCGCTTTCGCAGCAGAAAACGCAGCGTTCCACAGCATTTCACTGCGTGCCGGCGCTCGGCGCCCGGCGGCCCGGCGGCCCGGCGGCCCGGCAGCCCGGCGCTCCGACGCGCCCCCAATCACCACGGATCGATAAAGCGCGCCTGCTCCCCAACAAGGCGACCCCCTTCGGGCCGCGCGCTCGCCAGCCCCTTCGCGACCCAGTCGCGCGTCTGCGCCGGATCGATCACCGCGTCGATCTCGAGCGCCTCGGCCATGTTCATCGCCTCGCCGCGCTCGTAGTGACGCGCGACGAGGCGCTCGAACAGCGCTTCGCGCTCGGCGCCCTCGGGCACGGCTTCCAGCTCCTTGCGATAGCCCAGCCGCACGGCGCCTTCGAGACCCATCGCGCCGAACTCGCCGGTGGGCCAGGCGACCGTGAAGTTCGGCGAATGAAAGCCGCCCGCCGCCATCGCCATCGCGCCGAGCCCGTAGCCCTTGCGCAGCACGACGGCGAAGAACGGCACGCGCAGCGCCGCACCGACGACGAAGAGCCGGCTCGCGTGCCGCACCTGCGCGCGCGCCTCGATGTCGGGTCCGACCATGAAGCCCGGCGTGTCGATCAGCGACACGATCGGCAGGCCGTGCGCGTCGCACAGCTGCAGGAAGCGGGCGAGCTTGTCGGCGGCGTCGGCGTCGATCGCGCCGGCCAGATGCAGCGGATTGTTCGCGACCAGCCCGATCGGCTGCCCCTCGACGCGCGCGAGCGCCGTGTGGATGCCCGCGCCGAAGCCCGCGCGCAGTTCGATCAGGCTGTCCGCGTCGACCAGCCCGCGCATCGCCTCGCGCGTGTCGTAGGCGCGCAGGCGGTTCTCCGGAACGACGTCGCGCAGCGCGAGCGCATCCGGCGAGCGCCACTGCGCGACGCGCCCCTGGAACATCGACAGATAGCGCTTCGCGACCGCGACCGCCGCCGCCTCGTCGTCGACCAGCACGTCGACGACACCGTTGGCGCTCTGCATCACGCTCGGGCCGATCTCCTCGGGCCGGAACACGCCGAGCCCGCCGCCTTCGATCATCGCCGGTCCGCCCATGCCGATGTTCGCGTCGCGCGTCGCGATGATCACGTCGCAGCAGCCGAGCAGCGCCGCATTGCCGGCGAAGCAGCGTCCGGAAACGATGCCGATCACCGGCGCGCGCCCGCTCAGGCGGGCGAACGAAGCGAAGGTGCGCAGGTGCAGTCCGGCGACGACCGGAACGTCGACGTCGCCCGGCCGCCCGCCTCCGCCCTCGGCGAAGAGCACGAGCGGCAGGCGCTCGGCGAAGGCGATCTCGAGCAGCCGGTCGGTCTTCGCGTGGTTGCGCATGCCCTGCGTGCCGGCGAGCACGGTGGCGTCGTAGGCGAGCACGACGGTGCGCGCGCGCTGCGCGTCGAAGAACGCGCCGTTCACCGAGCCGATGCCGGTGATCATTCCGTCGGCCGGCGTGTTGGCGATCAGGTCGTCGAGCGAGCGGCGGCTGCGCTGCGCAGCGACGGCGAGCGCGCCGTACTCGACGAAGCTGCCCGCGTCGCACAGGTCGGCGACGTTCTCGCGCGCGGTGCGCGGCCCGCGCGCGCGGCGCCGCGCCACCGCCTCGGGGCGCGCCTCGTCGAGCAGTCGCGCGTGCCGGTCGAGCACGCGCTGCAGGTCGGGACGGACTCCGACCGGCTTCGGCGTACCCGCCGTCGCATCCGTCGAGGTCGCGGCTTCGCCCGGCTCGATCCACAGCAGCGGCTGGCCCTCGGCGACCTGGTCTCCCTCGGCCACACGCAGCCCGCGCACCCGGCCGGCGCACGGCGCCGCGATCACGTGCTCCATCTTCATCGCGTCGACGACGACGAGCGCCTGCGCCTCGCGCACGCGCTCGCCTTCGCGCGCGGCCAGTTCGACCACGCGCGCCGCCATCGGCGCGCGCAACGCGACCAGCGACGCTCCGGCCATCGTCTTCACAGATCCTTCAGCAGCCGGCGCAGCATCTTCCCGGAGCCGGTGGCCGGCAGCGACTCGCAGAACACGACCTCGCGCGGCGCCTTGTACACCGCCATGTTCGCGCGCGCCCACTGCACGATCTCGCTCTCGGTGACGGCGCCCGCGACGCCCGCCTTCAGCACGACGAAGGCCTTCGGGATCTCGCCCTTCTCCGGATCGGGCATGCCGATGACGCCGGCCTGCGCGATCGCCGGATGCCGCACGAGAATCGATTCGACCTCCTCGGGAAAGACGCTGTAGCCGGAGACCTTGATCATCTCCTTGAAGCGCCCCTCGAAGGTGAGGTAGCCGTCGTCGTCGAGATGGCCGATGTCCCCGGTGTGCAGCCAGCCGCCGCGCAGCGCGTGGGCAGTGGCGTCGGGCCGGTTCCAGTACCCGCGAAAGACGCCCGGTCCGCGGACCAGGATCTCGCCCGACTCGCCGGTGCGCCGCGGCTCGCCCGTCGCCGCATCGGCGATGCGGATCTCGTTGCCCGGCACCGGCCTGCCGTGCGTACCCCAACGGATCGCGTCCGCCGGCATGTACGTGTCCATCGTGTGCGTCTCGGACAGTCCGTAGGCCGCTTCGAAGGACGTGCAGTTCGGCGCGTACTCGCGCCAGCGCCGTGCGATCGTCTCGGTGAAGGTGATGCCGAAGCTGGTCACCGGATTGATGCGCAGGCTCGACAGGTCGAACTGCTGCGCGTCGGGCAACTGCATCGCGGCCACGTTCATCGGCGCGATGCTGTACCACCAGCTGACGCGATGCGTCTCGATCGCCTCCATCGCGGCATGCGCATCGAAGCGGTACAGCAGCACGGTCGTCGCGCCTGCGTACACCGGAATGTCGACACCGGTGAGCATGCCGGCGATGTGATAGAGCGGCGCCACCGCGAGCAGCACGTCGTCGCCCGACACGCGATAGCCGTCGCACGATACCGCAGTCTTGTAGCGCGCATTGCCGTGCGTGAGCATCGCGCCCTTCGGCAGGCCCGTGGTGCCCGACGTGTAGGTGATCAACGCGATGTCGTCGAGCGCGACGTCGACCTGCGGCGGCACGGCGCCGGTGCGCGTCGCGGCGAGGAAATCCTCCACCTTACCGGCGTCGGCGATCGGCGCCGCGCCTTCGCGTCGCAGCCGGCGCATCGTGCGCAGTTCCTCGGGAACGTCGAAGGACGGCGCCTGCGGCAGCAGGTCGTCGTAATGCACGACGAAGACGTGCTCGAGGGCCGTGCGCGCGCGCACCTTCGCGACCACGTCGAGCAGCGGGGCGGCGGCGACGAGCACGCGTGCCCGCAGGTCGTCGAGCTGGTACTGCAGCTCGTGCTCGCGGCTGAGCGGGCCGCACGGGCAGACGACGGCACCGATCTTCTGGATCGCGTAATGCGCGATCACGTATTGCGGGCAGTTCTGCAGGTAGAGCGCGACGGGCTCGCCGTGCGCGACGCCGAGTTGCGCGAGGCGGGCGGCGAAGGCGTCGCTCGCGCGGTCCAGCTCGCCGTAGCTGAGCACCGCGCCGTACCAGACACAGGCCGGGTGCGCGGGACGCCGGCGCGCATGCTCGCGCAGCGTCTCGTGCAGCGGCCGCTCGCTTTCGTTCGTCGCCATCGTTCAACGCTCCGCGAGCAGCCGCTCGACGTCGGCATCGTCGACCTGCTCGAAATGCCCGTAATGCAGCGACACCGCGCGGAAATCCTCGGGCGCCTCCAGGCAGACGACCTCGTCGGCATGAGGACCCACGCGCACGAGGCTGTCCGGCGCGGCCACCGGCACCGCGCAGATCAGCCGCGACGGCGAACGCGCGCGCACGGCGTGCAGCGCGGCGATCATCGTCGAACCGGTGGCCAGTCCGTCGTCCACCACGATGACCACGCGTCCCGCCGGATCGATCGCCGGCCTGCCCTTCCGATAGCGATCGCGCCGCTCGCGCAGCAGCTCGAGCTGCGTATGCTTCTCGTGCTCGAGCCACATCGGGTCCACGCCCCGCGCCGCCTCCGGCGAGGCCCAGTGCATGCCGCCGTCCTCGTCGATCGCGCCCAGCGCCAGCTCCGGCTGGTACGGCGCGCCGATCTTGCGCACGAGCACGACGTCGAGGTCGCCGCCCAGCGCATCGGCGATGCGCCGCCCCATCGGCACCGCTCCGCGCGGTATCGCCAGCACCAGCGGAGCCTTGCCCCGCAACGAATCGAGCGCGCTGGCGAGCCGATCGGCCGCCTCGTTGCGATCGCGGAACATTCGAATACCTCCTGTGGAAACGGAACCGCTGCCCGGATTCAGCTTCGCTTCAGCCGAACGCATCGATACTGCACGGCGTCGCACATCGTCATGCAGGAGAAGCCACATGTCGAGAACCGTAACATTGTCCTTCGCGCTGGCCGCCGCTTCGATCGTCGCCGCCACCGCCATCGGCGCCGACTTCGCTCACGCCGACGACCGCATACGCCGATCCGAGGTGCGCGAGCTGCGCGAAGCGGGCAAGATCCTGCCGATGGAAGACATTCTCGCTCGCGCGCGGACCGCCCAGCCAGGGCAGGTCGTCGAAATCGAGCTGGATCGCGAGAACGGCCGCCTCGTCTACGAGGTGAAGCTGATCGACGACGCCGACGCGATCCACAAGCTCCAGCTGGACGCGGCCACCGGCGAGGTGATCCGGCGTTCGCGGAAATGAAGTGCGCCTGCTGATCGCCGAGGACGACGAGCCGCTCGCCGCGCGCCTGCGCGAGCGGCTCGTGCGGGAAGGCTACGCGGTCGACGTCGCGCACGACGGCGTCGACGCCGGCCATCTCGGCGCCACCGAGCCCTACGACGCGATCGTTCTCGACCTCGGGCTGCCCGGTCGCACCGGTCTCGAGCTGCTGGCCGACTGGCGCGCCGCCGGCAGCCGCGTGCCGGTGCTCATCCTCACGGCACGCGACGGATGGAGCGACCGCGTCGACGGACTGCGCGCCGGCGCCGACGACTATCTGGGCAAGCCCTTCCACACCGAGGAGCTGGTGGCGCGCATCCACGCGCTGCTGCGACGCGCCGCGCCGGTCGCCGACGTCGCGCTGCGCGCCGGGCCCTGGCGGCTGGACGAAGCGCGCCAGTGCCTGGTGCACGACGACGGACAGGAGCAGCCGCTCACCGCCACCGAGTTCCGGCTGCTGCGCTACTTCATGCGGCATCCCGGGCAGGTGCTGTCGAAGACGCGCCTGACCGAGCACGTCTACGAATACGACGCCGAGCGCGACAGCAACGTGATCGAAGTCTACGTGCGCCGCCTGCGCGCGCTGCTCGGCGCCGGATGCATCGAGACGCGCCGCGGCCAGGGATACGTGTTTCACGGCGACGGATGAGCTCGCTGCGCAACCGGCTCACGCTGGCGCTCACGCTGGTGCTCGCGGCGGTGGCCGCGCTGCTCGCGATCGGCCTGCAGCACTTCCCGCGCGAACTGGTCGAGCGTTACGTCGCCTCGCGCCTCGAGCACGACGCCGAGATGCTGTACGTTCGCCTCGACGAAGCCGCCGATGCGTCTGCGGCTGCAGGCGAGGCGCTGGGGGCGGAGTACCGGCTGCCGCTGTCGGGCCATTACTTCGTCGCGCAGCGCAGGGCACGCGCCGCCGCCGGCGCCCCGCCGGCCGACGAAACGATCCTCTCGCGCTCGTTGTGGGACGAGGAGTTCGTCGTCGCCCCGCTTTCGGGCGCCGCGCAACGCATCGCCCGCCGTCCGGGGCCGGCCGGCCAGACGCTGCTCGTCTATACGCGCCGCTTCGCCGGCGCGAGCGCCGAGTGGACGATCACCATCGCCGAGGACATCTCCGGACTGGACGCGGCTATCGCCCGCTTCCGTCGCGTGCTGCTGACGTCGCTGCTGGCGACGCTGCTCGCGCTCGCCTGGCTGCAGCGCGCGATCGTCGTTCGCGGACTGGCGCCGCTCGCACGCGCGGTCGAAGCATGCCGCCGGCTGGAGCGCGGCGAGAGCGCCTCGGTGCCCAGCGCCGCGCCCGACGAGGTGCGTCCGATGCTCGAGGCGGTCGACCGCCTCGCGCATCACCAGGCGCAACGGCTGTCGCGCGTGCGCCATGCCGCCGGCAACCTGTCGCATGCGCTGAAGACGCCGCTCGCGGTGCTCGCGCAGATCGCCGACGAGCGCGACACCGCCGGCGATTCGCCCGCCGCCGCGGCGATCCGCGACCAGGTCGAATCGATGCGCGCGACGATCGAGCGCGAGATGCGGCGCGCGCGGCTGGCCGGCAGCGGCGCACGCTCGGCCGGCTTCGAGGCGCGCGAGCAACTGCAGGCGCTCGCCGAGGCGCTCGGGCGCCTGCACGCCGATCGTGCGCTGCGGATCGACGTAGACGCGCCCGCGCAGCGCTTCGCGCTCGATCGCGAGGACATGCTCGAGCTGTTCGGAAACCTTCTCGACAACGCGTGCAAATGGGCGAGGACGACGGTGCGCGTCGAACTGGCCGAGCGCGACGGCGCGCTGCACTTTCGCATCGACGACGACGGCCCCGGAGTGGACGGCACGCTGCTCGCGCGCCTGGGCCGCGGCACGCTGCGCACCGACGAGCGCAAGCCCGGCCACGGGCTCGGCCTGACGATCGTCGCCGACATCGTCGAGCAGTACCGCGGAAGGATCGACTACCGTCGCTCCGACCGGCTCGGCGGCCTGTGCGCGGCCGGCTCGCTGCCGCTGGACGACGAAGCGTAGCGACGCCGCGCTCCGCGCCGTCGTATATTGGCCGCGCGCGGCGACGCCGCGCGCCTTCCGACTTCGGAGTCCGCCATGCACAAGACGATCCTCGCCGCTGCACTTTCGCTGTTCGCCGTGTCCGCCCTGGCCGCCGATCCGAGCTGCACCGATCGCGCGAACGAGAAGAAGCTCGCGGGCGCCGCCCGGACCAGCTTCCTGAAGAAATGCGAAACCGACGCGAATGCGGCATGCCAGCTGCAGGCGAAGGACCGCAAGCTGAGCGGCGCCGCGCAGACGAGCTTCGTGCGCAAGTGCACGAAGGACGCGGTCGGTGCGCCGCCGGCCGCCGGCGGCAAGGGCGCGAGCGAACCGAAGGGCTGAGCGAAGCGGGCCTCGGGCGAAGCGGGCCCCTGAGCGAAGCGGGCCCCGAGCTAAGCGAGCCTCTACGCGAAGGTGATCGACGCGCGCCGCTCGGCGCGATCGAGGTGCGGCACGTTGTTGAAGCTGAGCAGGCGCAATGCCTCGCGGCCGGCGATCAGCTCGGTGAAGCCGGTGTTGCGGCACTGCAGGTTCAGCTCGATCGCCGTGCTCGCCGGCGCATCGACCAGATCGGCGAGCAGGCGCCCGATCGCCCCGCCCGAACTGACGACGAGAACGGCGTCGTCGCGCGCGGTATCGCGCACCGCCTCGGCGAGCGCGGCGCGCACGCGCGCGCCGAAGTCGAGCCAGCTCTCGGGAACGTCGGCGAGCCGATCCTCGGACCACGCCTGCATCGCCGCGCGGAAAGTGCGCCAGTAGTCGCGAGCGTCCGACAGCTGGTGCGCGCGCGGCTGCAGGCCGGTGTGCGCCGTGTAGAGCGCCTCGCCGGGATACTCGTTCAGCCCCTCGTGCATCGCGAGCGCCGGCGCGCCCTCGCCCATCCCGGCAAGGATGCCGCGCGCGGTGTCCTGCTGGCGCAGCATCGTCCCCGACATCGCGCGCGCGAAGCGAAGGCCGCGCGCGGCGAAGTATTCGCCCAGCCAGCGCGACTGGCGCACGCCGAGCGCGGAGAGTGCGTCGTAGTTCTCGGCGCCGAACGACGCCTGCGCATGCCGTACCAGGAAGACGATCGACATCGAAGGAAGCGGAGGGCTGCGGAAGGGCCGCCATTATCGCCGTTCGCGCCGCGGGCACCCGGCGACCTTTACCATTGCGCTAATCGGCCTCGGCGACGACTGTTTCGTCGCGCGCAGCCGGATCCAACAGGGGAGGGAACGCATCATGCGAGTGCAGGTCGCGATCATCGGAGCGGGCCCGGCGGGCCTGCTGCTGGGCCAGCTGCTATACCGCGCCGGAATCGACTCGATCATCCTCGAGCGGCGTAGCGGCGAATACGTGCTCGGACGCATCCGCGCCGGCGTGCTCGAGCAGGTGGCCGTCGATCTGCTCGACGAGGCGGGCGTCGGCAGGCGCCTGCACGAAGAAGGGCTCGTGCACGGCGGCATCGAGCTGTGCTTCGACGGCGTGCGCCACCGCATCCCCCTTGCCGATCTCACCGGCGGCAAGCATGTCACCGTCTACGGCCAGACCGAGGTCACGCGCGACCTGATGGACGCGCGCGCCGCCGAAGGCGGCCGCACGGTCTACGAGGCCGAGGACGTCTCGATCCACGACTTCGACACCGAGCGTCCGCGCGTGCGCTATCGCAAGGACGGCGCCGTGCACGAGATCGAGTGCGACTTCATCGCCGGCTGCGACGGCTTCCATGGCGTGTGCCGCGAGACGATCCCGCATAGCGCGGTCAAGGAGTACGAGCGCGTGTTCCCCTTCGGCTGGCTCGGCATCCTCGCCGACGTGCCGCCGGTTTCCGACGAGCTGATCTACGTGAACCACCCGCGCGGCTTCGCGCTGTGCAGCATGCGCTCGCGCACGCGCAGCCGCTACTACCTGCAGGTGCCGCTCGAAGAGAAGGCCGAGGACTGGTCCGACGAGCGTTTCTGGGAGGAGCTGAAGCGCCGCGTCGACGTCGAGGCCGCGCGCACGATGATCACCGGACCGTCGATCGAGAAGAGCATCGCGCCGCTGCGCAGCTTCGTCGCCGAGCCGATGCGCTTCGGCCGGCTGCTGCTGGCCGGCGACGCCGCGCACATCGTCCCGCCCACCGGCGCGAAAGGACTCAACCTCGCCGCCAGCGACGTGCGCTATCTGTCGCGCGCGCTGATCGACCACTACCGCGGCGGCTCGATGAAGGAGATCGACGCCTACTCCGACAAATGCCTGCGCCGCGTCTGGAAGGCCGTGCGCTTCTCGTGGTGGATGACTTCGCTGATGCATCGCTTCCCCGACACCGGCGAGTTCGGCCAGAAGATCCAGGAAACCGAGCTGCACTACCTCACCGGCTCGAAAGCGGCGTCTACCTCGCTCGCCGAGAACTACGTCGGACTGCCGTTCGAGGACTGATCACGGTAGGTCGCGATTCGCTCGAGCCGCTCGGCCGCCAGCACCGCGCGCAGTTCCGACTCGGACATGCCGGTGCGGCCGAGCGCGAGCGCGCCCAGCTGCAGCGCCGACTCGAGCGTCTCGGGAATCACCTCGTCGGCGCCCGCCGTCTGCAGCGCGGCGGCGTGCCGCTCGTCGCGCGCGCGGGCGAAGATCGCCACGTCGGGCGAATCGGCGCGGATCGCATGCACGGCACGCACCGCCGAAGTCGGCTGATCCATCGTCAGCACCACCGCGCTCGCCTGCGCGAGCCCGAGCAGTCGCAACAGATCGCCGCGGCTGGCGTCGCCGACGTAGACCGGCCAGCCCTTCGCGTGGAAGGACGAGACGACGTTCGGATCGGGATCGACCGCCACGTAGGGGATCGCCTGCGAGTCGAACAGCCGCGCCAGCGATTGCCCGACGCGGCCGAAGCCGGCGATCACCACGTGCCCGCCCCCCTGCGGCGTGACCGGCGTGCGTTCGGCTTCGGAGCCCGGCTGCATCGCCGGGCCCCTCGCTTCGATGTCCCGCCCCAGCGCGGCCGCCACCGGCGCGACGAACATCGACACGCCGACCACGAGCAACAGGAAGCGGCCCGCCTCGGCGTCGAGCAGGCCGAGCGTGGTCGCCACGCCGAAGACGACGAAGGCGAACTCGCCGGCCTGCCCCAGCAGCAGCCCGCCGTGGATCGCGCCGCGGTTCGACAGTCCGCCCGCCCGCAACACGATCGCGGTCACCAGTGTCTTCACGGCGAACAGCCCCGCCACCGCCATCAGCAGCCGAAGCGGCTCGTGCACGATCGCCAGCGGATCGATCGACATTCCCACCGACAGGAAGAACACGCCCATCAGCAGGCCGCGAAACGGGTCGATCATCACGACGACCTGGTGCCGGTATTCGGTTTCGGCCAGCAGCAGCCCGGCGAGCATCGCGCCCAGTGCCATCGACAGGCCCGCCAGCCAGGTGAGCGAGGCGATGCTCAACGAAGCGAGCAGCGTCAGCGCCATGAAGGTGTCGGCCTGGCGGTTCGCCGTGAACTGGCGGAACAGCGGCCCGAGCACGACGCGCCCGAGCACGAAGATGAGCGCGATCGCGATCGCCGCCCGGCCCAGCGCGAGCGACAGCACCGCGAAGACGTGGCTCTCGCCGGGTTGCGCCAGCAGCGATACGAGAATCAGCACCGGCACCACGGCGAGGTCCTGGAACAGCAGCACGGCGAACGACGCCTGCCCGAGCGGCGTGGACAGTTCGTGCCGCGCGGCGAGCAACTGCATCACGACGGCGGTCGACGAGAACGACAGCGCCAGGCCGACGACGAGCGACGTCCCCCGGTCGGCGCCGAGCGCAACCGCGGCTGCGAAGAGGATCGCGGCGGTGACGACCACCTGCGCGGCGCCGGCGCCGAACACCCAGCCGCGCATCGACCACAGGCGCCGCACCGACAGGTCGAGCCCGATCATGAACATCAGGAAGACGACGCCGACGCCCGCCAGCACCGACACGGCCTCGAACTGCGGGAAGGCGAGCCAGCTCATCAGCCGCCCGAAGCCCGTCGCCGGCGTGGCGAGACGGCCCAGGCCGAAGGGGCCGAGCAGCATCCCGACGGCCAGATAGCCGGGAATGGAGCCCACTCGCAGGCGCTGCAGGAAAGGGACGAGGATTCCGGCGAGCGCGAGAAAGAGCAGCGTCTCGCGCAGATGCGGAATCGATTCGACTTCTTCCAACGGCGGCCCGCGGATTTCAGATCACGGAGGACACGCAGCCGTCCATCGGAATGATCGCGCCGGAGACGTAGGAGGCTGCATCGGAGGCGAGGAAGAACGCGACCTGCGCGATCTCGTCCGGCTCGGCCATGCGACCCATCGGGATGCGCGCGATCGCCTCTTCGAGCAGCTCCGCCTTGCTGCGTCCGCTCGCGCGCGCGGCAGCCTCCAGCCCTTCGTCGACGCGCGTCGTTCGCGTGAGCCCCGGATTGATCGCGTTCACCCGCACGCCGCGACTCGCCCACGCCTGCGCGAGGCCGACGGTGGCGAGCATCAGCGCCGAGTTCGCCGCGCCGCCGGCGATGTGGAAGCGTCCCGCCTGGCGCCCGCCCTGTCCGACGATGTTGACGATGCTGCCGCGCCCGCGCGCCGCCATGCGCTCGATCACGGGCTGCGTCACGTGCATGTAGGTGAAGTACTTGGCGTCCATCGCCTGCCGATAGGCGTCGGCGTCCAGCTCTTCGGGCGCGTAGCGGCGCGCCGCCCCGGCCGCGTTCACCAGCACGTCGATCGGCCCGTGCGCGGACTCCACGCGTTCGACCAGTTGCGACGCGGCCTGCGCATCGACGAGGTCCACCGCTTCGGCAACGAAAGCCGACGGATCGATCGCGGCGGGCGCCGCGCCCGCGACGAGCGGATCGGTGAAGGACTCGCGCGCCGCGGCCAGATGCGCCGGATCGCGCCCGACGCCGACCACGCGTCGACCGGCGCGCAGGAAGCAGCGGGCGCAGGCGAGTCTGATTCCCCTGCTTGCACCCGTGACGAGAACGATCGCCGGGCGGGATTCGTTCGTCACGGGGAGTTCCGAGCGCTGGCGCGAGAGTTCCGAACGCTCACGCTCAGGCCGAAGCGAAAGGCAAGGCGTCGGAGGCGTGGTCTGCGACCGCGACATCCGGAGACGCGTCGATCGTGCGCGGCTCGAAGCGCCGCTTGGCATCGATGCGCAGGCGTCGCGCGTGTTCGTCGAGCTGCCGGCGCGCCGCGAAGAACGCATCGCGCAGCGCTACGTGCACGTCCTGGCGACGCGCCTGGTTGGCGACGATGTTGCCGCCGGGCACGCTGACGTCGATCGAGACGAGGAACTCCTCGCCCTGCTGCTTGTGGTTGTGGGGACGTTGCACGACGACGCGGCAACTGGTGACATTCGGATGGAACTGCTCGAGCTTGTTCGACTTCTCGCGGATCGAGGCCTCCAGGGCGGGCGAAGCGTCGATTCCATGGAAATGGATCTGCAACTGCGTACGCATGGGACTCCTTCTCGTCATCGATGCCCGCACGCCGCGGGCGAGCTTCGGTCGTTCAGTCCTCGTCGGTTCTCGTTCGCTCGTCGTCGGCCAGCTCTCCTGGGTCGGGGTCGCGCCCTGCGCAAACGGACGCGGGAAGTGGTGCCACCAGCTGCTCGATGAAGGACAGGTGCCGGGTTTCGGCAAGCGCTGACTCGAGCGAGCGCATGCGCACCGATGCGTGCGGCGACGTGGCCGCCAGATGTTCGAATACGGCGCGCATGCGCCGCTCGTTGCGGCGCGCGGCCTCGAGGGCGCTCCCGGGGGTCAGCGGCTCGTCGAGCCTCGACTGGCACATCGCTTCCGTCCACGTCACTCGTTCGGCCAGTATCGTGCCAACGTCGAGATCGGGCAAGTCGCGCTCGATCCGCGCGGCGAATTCCGATTCGGCAACGGCCAGGCGCGAGAACAGGCGGCGCAACGCGGAATCCTCGAGCAGTTCCGCGGAGGCCGCCAGGCGGCGATAGCGCATCGAAGCCTCGCGCCGCAACGCGAGCGTGGAGACGAGCAGCTCGCGCAAGGAAACGACGCGGTCGGACCCGGGCTTCATCGAAGCAATCGTGCCGAAGCAGGCCCATGACGGATTTGACCCGGGTCAATCGCGCCGCTTCTTCGGTACCATTGCCCGCACCTTCACCGCGGAGAGGCGTTTGGCATCGGTCTCGATCGTACAAGTGCGCAAGTCGTACGCGTCGACGGAGGTCGTGCACGGCATCGACATCGAGATCGCCGACGCGCAGTTCTGCGTGCTCGTCGGGCCCTCGGGCTGCGGCAAGTCGACGCTGCTGAGAATGATTGCCGGCCTCGAGGAGATCACCTCGGGCCACATCCGGATCGGCGATCGCGTCGTCAACGACGTGCAGGCGCGCGACCGCGACATCGCGATGGTGTTCCAGAACTACGCGCTGTACCCGCACATGCGCGTGCGCGAGAACATGGCGTTCTCGCTGGTGCTCGCGCGCCGACCGAAGGCCGAAATCGGCCGACGCGTGGCCGAGGCGGCGGAGATCCTCGGCCTGACTCCGTATCTCGACCGCTATCCGCGGGAGCTCTCCGGCGGGCAGCGCCAGCGCGTCGCGATGGGCCGCGCCATCGTGCGCAAGCCGCAGGTGTTCCTGTTCGACGAGCCGCTGTCGAACCTCGACGCGAAGCTGCGCGTGCAGATGCGCAGCGAGATCCGCGAGCTGCACCAGCGACTGCAGACCACGTCGATCTACGTCACGCACGACCAGATCGAGGCGATGACGATGGCCGACCGCATCGTCGTGATGCACGACGGCGTCGTCGAACAGGCGGGTACGCCGCTGGAGATCTACGACCGTCCGGCGAACGTGTTCGTCGCCACCTTCATCGGATCGCCGTCGATGAACCTGCTCGCCGGTCGCATCGGCGAGGACGCCGAGACGGTGCAGCTCGTCGGCGGCGCGCGCCTGGCGCTCGCGCAGCGCGCCTCGGCGCCACCGGGCACCGAAGTGCGCGTGGGCGTGCGCCCCGAGCATCTCGAGCTGAACGGCGAAGGGCTGCCCTGCGAGATCGCCGTCGTCGAGCCCACCGGCGCCGATACGCAGGTGATCGCGCGCTGCGCGGCAGGCCAGCTCGTCGCCAGCTTTCGCGAGCGGCATCGGTTCCGCCCGGGCGACCGGATCAATCTGGCCGCGAGCCCTCTCGCGCTGCACGTGTTCGACGCAGCGAGCGGAGCGCGGCTGCCGGATTAGGGCGCGTTGCCGCCCCCAGCAGCCCGGTCGTCAGCGAGGTGCCGACGAGGATGATCGCCGTGCCGGCGATCATCCGCGCGGTCACCGCCTCGCCGAGCAGCAGCGCGCCCCACAGCATCGCGAAGGCCGGCACGAGAAAGGTCACGGTCACCGCGCCGACGCTGCCGATCCGCTCGATCAGGCGGAAGAACACGACGTAGGCGAAGCCGGTGCAGAAGACGCCGAGCAGCAGCGCCGACAGCCAGTCGAGCGCGCCGGGCGAATTCGCCGGCCAGGCGAGCGCCGCGAAGGGCAGCAGCGCCGCGGCGGCGAAGACGAGGCTGCCGCCTGCGGCGGTCATCGAATCGATGTGCGACAGATGCTTCTTCGTGGCTACCGACCCGATGCCGTACGACAGCGTTGCCCCGAGCACCGAGAGGATCGGCAGGCCCAGGCCTTCGTCGCCGAAACCCAGATGGCCCCAGACCAGCACGAGCACGCCGGCGAAACCGATGACGAGCCCGAGCACGCGCAGCCGGCTCATCCGCTCGCCCATCCAGGCGAAGGCGACGAGCGCGCTCCAGAACGGCACCGTCGCGTTCAGGATCGACGAGTAGCCGGCGCTCAGCCGCATCATCGCGTAGCCGTAGAGCACGAAGGGCACTGCCGAATTCACCACGCCGATGAGCGCGATGCGCCCGGCGTTCGCGCGCAGCTCGGCCATGCGCTGCCCGCGCAGCAGGAGCGGCAGCAGCACGAGGGCGCCGATCGCGGTGCGCATCAGCATCAGCGGGAACGGCCCGAAGGGCCCGACCGCCACGCGGATGAACAGGAACGAGCCGCCCCACAACGCGGCGAGCAGCAACAGGTCGACGATGTCGCGCTGCTTCAACGCGGCCCCCGGAAAAACACGACGCTCATCCGCCCGCGCCGAGCGAGCTCCACAGGTTCATCACCGCATACGCGCGCCACGGCCGCCAGTCGCGCGCGATCTCGCGCGCCTGGGCCGGCGTGCGCGCGCCCAGCGCGCGCAGCACGGCGAGGTCGCCCGCCGGAAACGCGTCGCTCCAGCACAGCGCGCGCAACGCGATGTACTGCGCGGTCCAGTCGCCGATGCCGGGCGTGGCGAGCAGGCGTTCGACGGTGGCTTGCACAGGCGCCCCGGGCGCGAGCACCAGCGTTCCGTCGGCGATCTGCCCGGCGAGCACGCGGATCGTCTGCGCGCGTCGCGCGTTCAGGCCGAACGAAGCGATCGTCGCCTCGTCGAGCGCGGCGATGGCGGCGGCTGTCGGGAAGACGCGCGCGATGCCGGCCGGCGCTTCGCGTAGCGGCTCGCCGTACCGCTCGACGATCCGGCCGATCACGGTGCGTGCGGCCTTCACGCTGATCTGCTGGCCGACGATCGCGCGCACCGCCAGCTCGAATCCGTCGAAGGCGCCGACCAGCCGCATCGGTCCGCGCATCGGCGTGCCGGCCGGCAGCGCGGCCAGCGGCAGCGACGATTCGAGATCGAGATCGAAGATCGCGCGCAGATGCCGCAGCAGGGAATCGGCCGCCGGCGCGAGCGAGGCCGAGAGCCGCACGTCGAGCGCATCGCGGCCGGCCGCCGCGCGCACGCGCAGCCATCCGATGCGCGAGTGCGCTACTGCACCCGCCGGCGCCTTCGCCCCTGGGTTCGCTCCTTGGTCTGCCCCTTCCTTCGCCGCTTCGTCCCAGCGCACGCTGCGCAGGTACGAAGACCCGTCCGCGCACTCGACGTTGCCGATGCAGCGCGCAGCGAGGAAGGCGAGCGTGCGCTGCCAATCGAAGGGCGGTCGATACGGCAGGCGATGCGCGGAAATCCGCTCCGTCATGCACGCCCGGTCGCCTGCGCCGCGTCGCCGTCGGCCGCCAGCTCGATCAGCAGATCGTGCGCCGACACCGTGTCGCCCGGCTTCACGTGCACCGCGCGCACTTTCGCGTCGCGTTCGGCGCGGATCTGCGTCTCCATCTTCATCGCCTCGATCGAGACGAGCGGATCGCCCGAGCGCACCGCCTGGCCGGGCTTGACCGCGACGGTGACCACCATCCCGGGCATCGGCGCCGGCACGTGCGCGGGATTGTCCGGCTGCGCCTGCGCGCGGCGCACGGCGCGCGGCGCGCCCGCCTTCTCGATGCGCATCGTGCGCGGCTGGCCGTTCAGCTCGAAGAACACGCGCACGACGCCCTCCTCCTCGGCCGGCGCTGTCCCCTGCATCGCGACGACGAGCGTCTTGCCGCGCTCGATGTCGACGGCGATCTCTTCGCGCTCGCGCATGCCGTAGAAGAAGGTCTGCGTCGGCAACGCCGAGACGTCGCCGAAAGTGCGTCGATGCTCGTCGTAGTCGCGAAAGACCTTCGGATACATCAGCCACGACGCGAGTTCGTCGTCGTCCACGCGATGGCCCAGCGCCGCGGCCGCTTCCTGTCGTGCCGCCTCGAGGTCGATCGGCGGCAGGCGGTCGCCGGGCCGATACGGCGCCGGCGGCTCGGCTTCGATCGGATGGGCGCTGTCGCAGCGCAGGACCTTGCGCGACAACGCCTGCGGGAAGCCGTCGGGCGGGAAACCCAGCTCGCCGCGAAAGAGCGCCACCACGCTCTCCGGGAACGCGACGTCGCGCTGCGGATCGACGATGTCCTCGGCCGCCAGGTCGTTGGCCACCATGTGCAGCGCGAGATCGCCGACCACCTTCGAGGTCGGCGTCACCTTTACGATGTCGCCGAAGGCACGGTTCACCTCCGCGTAGGCGCGCGCCACCTCCGGCCAGCGATGCTCCAGGCCGAGCGAGCGCGCCTGCTCGCGCAGGTTCGTGTATTGCCCCCCCGGCATCTCGTGACTATAGACGTCCGAAGTGCCGGCGCGGATGCTCGCCTCGAAAGGCGCATACAGCTCGCGCACGCCCTCCCAGTAATGCGAGATCGACTGCATCGCGTCGCGGTCGATGCCCGGGTCGCGCGGACCTCCCTCGAGCGCGGCGACGATCGCACCGAGATTCGGCTGCGAGGTGAGCCCGCTCATCGAATCCATCGCGCCGTCGACCGCGTCGGCGCCGCCGTCGAGCGCGGCGAGCACCGAGGCGACCGCGCCGCCGCTCGTGTCGTGCGTATGGAAATGCACCGGCAGCCCGGTCTCGCTGCGCAGCGCGTGCACCAGCTCGCGCGCCGCGCGCGGCCGGCACACGCCGGCCATGTCCTTGATGCCGAGCACGTGCACGCCGGCGCGCTGCAGCTGGCGCGCCGCGTCGAGGTAGTAGCGCAGCGAATACTTCGGTCGCGAAGCGTCGAACAGGTCGGCCGTGTAGCAGACCGCGCCTTCGCACAGGGCGCCGGCCTCGAGCACCGCGTCGATCGCCACGCGCATGTTCTCGACCCAGTTCAGCGAATCGAAGACGCGGAACAGATCGATGCCGCCGGCGGCCGCACGCGCCACGAAATGGCGAACGACGTCGTCGGCGTAATTCGTGTAGCCGACCGCGTTGCTGCCGCGAAGCAGCATCTGCAGCAGCACGTTCGGAATCGCCTTGCGCAGGCGCGCCAGGCGCTCCCACGGATCCTCCTTCAGGAAGCGCAGCGAGACGTCGAAGGTGGCCCCGCCCCAGCACTCGAGCGAGAACAGCTGCGGCAGCAACCGGGCGTACCAGGGCGCGATGCGCAGCATGTCGATCGTGCGCATGCGCGTGGCGAACAGCGATTGGTGCGCATCGCGCATCGTCGTGTCGGTGAGCAGCGCCTGCGGCTGCTCGAACATCCAGCGCGCGAACAGCTCGGGGCCGAGCGCGAGCAGGCGCTCGCGCGTGCCGGCGGGCACCGGCTCGCTCCTATCGAGCATCGCGACCGGCGGCAGCGAAAGACGATGACGCGTGAGGTCGGGCGCGACGCGTCCCTTCATGTCGGGATGCCCGTTGACCGTCACCTCGCCGATGTAGCGCAGCAGGCGCGTGGCGCGATCGCGGCGCTTCGCGAAGCGGAACAGCTCCGGCGTGTCGTCGATGAAGCGCGTGGTGACGCGGCCCTCGACGAAATCGGGATGGTTGATCACGTTCTCGACGAACTGCAGGTTCGTCGCCACGCCGCGGATGCGGAACTCGCGCAAGCCGCGATCCATTCGCCGGATCGCTTCCTGCGGCGTGGGCGCCCAGGCGGTGACCTTCACCAGCAGCGAGTCGTAGTACGGCGTGATCACGGCGCCGCTGTAGGCGGTGCCGCCGTCCAGGCGCAGCCCGAAACCGGCGGCGCTGCGGTACGCGGTGATGCGCCCGTAGTCGGGCGTGAACTGGTTCTCCGGATCTTCGGTGGTGATCCGGCACTGCAGCGCGTGCCCGTTCAGCCGGATCTCCGACTGCGTCGGCACCGGGCAGTCGGCCTCGCCGATGCGCGCGCCCTCGGTGATGCGCAACTGCGCCTTCACGATGTCGATGCCGGTCACCTGCTCGGTCACCGTGTGCTCGACCTGGATGCGCGGATTCACCTCGATGAAATGGAACTCGCCGGTGTCGGCGTCCATCAGGAACTCGACGGTTCCGGCGTGCGTGTAGCCGACGCTGCGCATCAGCCTCAGGGCGGCGTCGCACAGCTGCGCGCGCGCCGCGTCGTCGAGATACGGCGCCGGCGCGCGCTCGACGACCTTCTGGTTGCGCCGCTGTACCGAGCAGTCGCGCTCGTACAGGTGCACCAGGTTGCCGTGCAGGTCGCCGATCACCTGCACTTCGACGTGCCGCGCGCGGCGCACGAGCTTCTCGAGATAGACCTCGTCGTTGCCGAAGGCGGCCTTCGCCTCGCGCCGCGCGGCGGCGAGCTGCGCGTCGAGGTCGGCGGCCGACTCGATGACGCGCATGCCGCGTCCGCCGCCGCCCCAGCTTGCCTTGAGCATCAGCGGATAGCCGATCGCCTCGGCGCTCTCGCGCGCCTGCTGCGCATCGACCGGCAGCGGGCCGGTGGCGGGCATCACGGGCACGCCGGCGGCCACCGCCGCGGCGCGCGCCGCGACCTTGTTGCCCAGCGTCGTCATCACCTCGGGCGAAGGCCCGACGAACAGCAGCCCGGCCCGACGACAGGCGAGCGCGAACTCGGGGTTCTCGGAGAGGAAGCCGTATCCGGGATGGATCGCATCGACGCGCGCCTGCCGCGCGATGCGCAGGATGTCGTCGATATCGAGGTAGGCCTGCAGCGGCTTTCGCCCCTCGCCCACCAGGTAGCTCTCGTCGGCCTTGAAGCGGTGCAGCGCGAAGCGGTCTTCGTGCGAATAGATCGCCACCGTGCGCATGCCCAGTTCGGCGGCCGCGCGCATCACGCGGATCGCGATTTCCGAACGGTTGGCGACGAGCAGCGACTGGATGCGGGGCATGGGAGCGAAGGCGAGCGATACCCGCGACGCATGATAACCGCGCGCTGTCCGGTAGGATCGCCGACGGTGGCGCACGCCGCGCACGAACCGGAAGACAGAAAAGCCGATGAGAAGCGTCTCCCCGTATGCGCGTGCGATCGCGATCTCGATCCTCGGGCTGCTGGCCGCCTGCGGTGGCGGCGGCGGTGGCGGCGGCGGCAGCAGCAGCGGCGGTGGCGGCGACGACGGAAATCCGGACGGACCGGTTCAGCTGGCGCAGCAGAACTGCTCGTTCGCCTACGCGCCGCAGAAGCCGTCCGCCGGCACCGGCGCCGATCCGCTGCTGTCGCGGCAGTGGCATCTGCGCAACGAGGGCCAGTCGGGCGGGCGCGTCGACGAGGACGTGCGAGCGATCGCGGCATGGTCGTCGTCGGGCAAGGGCGAAGGCGTGCGACTGGCGATCGTCGACGACGCGATCGAGACGCTGCACGAAGACCTCTTCCCGAACCTCGCGGCCTTCCGCAACTATCGCCCGGGAGCGGCCCCCGATACGCACCCGCTGCCGTGCGCGCCGGACGACACGCACGGCACGGCGGTGGCGGGCATCGCCGCGGCACGCGACGGCAACGGCATGGGGGTCGCGGGAGTGGCGCCGCGCGTCGCGCTCGCCGCCTACAACGCCCTGGCCGCCGGATTGGAATCGGACGTTGCCGACGCGCTGCGGCGCGGCGCCGACGTCACCGGTGTCTACAGCAACAGCTGGGGCTCGCCCGACCGCACCGGGGCGCTCAATGCTTCGGGCGCCACCTTCCGCAATGCGATCCTCGACGGCGTCGCGCTCGCGCGCGGCGGCCGCGGAGCGGTCTACGTCTTTCCGGCGGGCAACGGAGGATGTCCGGCGAGCGCCGCGCCCTGCAGTCCCGACAACTCGAACTACGACGGATACGTGAACGCGCGCGGCATCGTCACCGCCTGCGCGGTCGACATCGACGGACAGGCGCCGAGCTACGCCGAGCCCGGCGCGAACATCCTCGTCTGCGGGATGAGCGACCGCGGAACGAGCGGCCCCGGGATCACGACGACCGACGTGCAAAACCGCTACCGCTTCGATTTCTCGGGCACGTCGGCGAGCACGCCGATGGTCTCGGGAGTCGCCGCGCTCGTGCTGCAGGCGAATCCGTCGCTGACCTGGCGCGACGTGCGGCTGATTCTTGCCCGCTCGGCGCGAAAGAACGATTCCGGCGACTCGGGCTGGCAGGAGAACGCCGCAAAACTGAGCGTGCATCCGTACTACGGCTTCGGCGTCGTCGACGCGGCAGCGGCGACTGCCCTGGCGCGTTCGTGGAGCAGCGTCGGCGGCAGCGGGTCGCTGCGCTCGTGCTCCTATGCGAAGAGCCCGAACCTCGCGCTGCACGACGCAACGACCGTCTCCGACACGATCCAGGTTCCCGCCGACTGCACGATCGGCAACATCGAGTTCGTCGAGATCGGCTTCAGCGCCACGCACTCGTACAGCGGCGATCTGCGCGTCGAACTGCTGCGCAGCGACCCCGCGTCGCCGCCGGCCGTTCTGGCCGCCTCGCGCACCTGCAGGAACGACTCCGGCGGCCAGATCTCGTGCGGCAGCTACGACAACTGGGTCTTCGGCAGCGTGCGCAACCTCGACGAGCCGGCACAGGGAAAATGGACGCTGGCGGTCAGCGACACTGTCACCGGCAACGAGGGAACGTGGACCGCCTGGTCGCTGACCCTCTGGGGACGATGAGATGAAGCGCGGATTCGGCTCGAAACTGGCGTTGACGGCGGCGATCTCGCTCGTCGCGAGCCTGCAGACGGCGTGCGCGCAGGTCGCGCCGCCGAACGGCGGAGCATCGAGTACATCCGGAGCGAATGGCGCGCAGCACGCCGGCGCCGGGACGCAGCAGCGCTTCTGGTACGACGGCGAAAATCGGCGCGAACTGCAGGTCGATCCCGACTGGATCGTCGATTTCCGCGCTACCAGGCCGAACCTGGAACGGCGCGCAACGCAGAACGCGGAGAAGGAGGCCACGCTCGCCCCGGGGCAGTCGGTGGTGCTTCGCGACGAAACCGGCGCTCCGCGCGCGCTTCCCGGCGGCGTGATCGTACGGCTGCACGAAAGCGACGTCGGCAAGGCGCAAAAGCTGTTCGCGGAACTCGGAGTCGTGCCCGTGCGCGCGCTCGATCCGCAGCAGCGCACCTGGCTCGTCGAAGCGCCGGCCGGACTGGAATCGCTGGCGCTCGCCAACCGGTTGCACGACTCGGGTCGATTCGAATCGGCAGCGCCGAACTGGTGGCGACCGAGGGCGCTGAAGTAGACGAACGTCTAGCCGCCGAGCGGGCAGTCACTTCCGCTCGCGCGGCACCTCCACCCGCCGGGTCACGCCGCTCGGTCCGGGGAAATCCTCGAGCAGCGCGCGGGCGAGCAGCGGCAGCACCTCCTCGGGCTGCGGGATGTAGCCGTCGCTGATCGCCGTTCCCTCGTAGACGCGCCGCGGCGGCTTCGCCGACAGATCCTCGATCTGCAGATGCAGCCGATAGTCGTACCAGATCCGATCGCTGGCCACCGGGTAATACGACGAACCCCACCACGGGAACGGCCCGCCGAGGCTGAATCCGGCGTGCGGACCGAACGCGCCCCACCAGAAGTAGGGCTGCACCACCGGCTGGTATTCGACGACGCTGCCCATCCTGCGATCGACGCGGTAATCGAAGGAGACGGCAAAACGCGGATCGGGCGACTGCCGGAAGCCGGCGCGCGCCAGCTCGAAACGCAGCAGATCCTCCCACTGCGCGTGCTCCAGGCTGTTGCGTTGCGGCTCGGTGCGCACGAAGCGGTAGGTGCGCGGCGCGTCGGCCGGCCACGCATTGAAAGTGGTGACCTCGCCACGCAACGGAGTCGCGCAACCGGCCAGCGCCGAGAGCGTGGCAAGCAACGCCAGCAGCAGGCAACGACGAAACGCAACCATGGGATCGCCTCCGGCAAATGCCGCGCCCGGCTCCTTCGTCGAAGCGCGGCGCCGCGCAACCGAAGCCTTGCCGGGCCATCGGCTCGACCGCTGCGACGAGCGCTTACAATCGAAAGCCCTTCGCCGAAGCCCGAGCTCCGCTCCGTGACCGTCCATCGTACCGCCTACATGCCGCCGCCCTGGCTGGTCGACGACGTCCGGCTGGTCTTCGACCTCGATCCGCGCAACACACTGGTGCGCGCTTCGCTGTCGGTGCGCCGCAATCCGCAGGCAGCGGCCGACGCGCCGGCGGCGCTCGTCCTCGACGGCGAGCAGCTCGAGCTGCTCGAGCTGCGCATCGACGGGCAGCCGCTGGTGCCTACCGACTACCGTCTCGACGAACGTACGCTGAGCATCGAGCACGTGCCCGAACGCTTCGAGCTGGACACCGTCGCGCGCATCGACCCGCAGGCCAACACCGCGCTGAGCGGCCTGTACGTCTCGAACGGCGGCTTCTTCACGCAGTGCGAAGCGCAGGGCTTTCGCCGCATCACCTGGTTCCCCGATCGCCCCGACGTCATGGCGCGCTACACGGTCACGCTGCGCGCGCCGCGCAACGCGTGCCCGGTATTGCTGTCCAACGGCAATCTCGTCGATGCCGGAAGCGGCGGGCCGCGCGACGCCGGCGGCGCGGTCGCGAAGGACGAATGGCATTGGGCCACCTGGCACGATCCCTTCCCGAAGCCGAGCTATCTGTTCGCCGTCGTCGCCGCGCGGCTCGCCGCGATCGAGCGGCGGCTGCGCACGCGCTCCGGTCGCGAGGTGCTGCTCCAGGTATGGGTGGAGCCGGGCAACGAGGCGCGCGCCGGCCACGCGATGGATTCGCTCGAGCGGGCGATCCGCTGGGACGAACAGCGCTTCGGCCTCGAGCTGGATCTCGATCGCTTCATGATCGTCGCGGTGAGCGACTTCAACATGGGGGCGATGGAGAACAAGGGGCTGAACATCTTCAACGCGAAGTACGTCTTCGCCGATCCGCACATCGCCACCGACGCCGATTTCGCCGCGGTCGAGTCGGTGGTAGGACACGAGTATTTCCACAACTGGACGGGCAACCGCGTCACCTGCCGCGACTGGTTCCAGCTCACGCTGAAGGAAGGCCTCACGGTCTTTCGCGACCAGGAGTTCTCGGCCGACATGCTGGCGGCGCGGAGCGCCGGCGCGACGGTGGTAAGCGCGGGCGCGACGGTGGTGAGCGCGGGCGCGACGACTGTAAGCGCGGGCGCGACGACTGCGAGCGCGGGCGCCGCGAGCGCCCGCGCCGTGAAACGCATCGAGGACGTCCGCGTGCTGCGCTCGGCGCAGTTCGCCGAGGACGCCGGGCCGATGGCGCACCCGATCCGCCCCGACGCGTACGAGGAAATCGACAACTTCTACACGGTCACCGTCTACGAGAAAGGCGCCGAAGTCATCCGGATGCTGCAGACGTTCACCGGACGCGACGGCTTCCGTCGCGGCCTCGACCTGTACTTCGCGCGTCACGACGGCCAGGCGGTCACCTGCGACGACTTCGTCTCGGCGATAGCCGACGCCAACGGCCAGCAGTTCGAGCAGTTCCGCCTCTGGTACTCGCAGGCCGGCACCCCGCGCGTGCGCGCGCGCGGCCGCTACGATGCCGCCGCCCGGCGCTACACGCTCGAACTCGAACAGCGAACCCCGCCCACTCCCGGCCAGCCGCTGAAGCTGCCGTTGCACATTCCCTTCGCCGTCGGTCTGGTCGGGCGCGGCGACGGACGCGACCGGCCGCTGCGCATCTCCGAACTCGCCGACGCAGGCGCGCGGCCCGTGCATGCGCGGGCCGGCGAAACCGGCGAGCACACCGCCGTGCTCGAGCTGACGCAGGCGCGGCACGTGTTCGTCTTCGACGACGTCGACGTCGAACCGCTGCCCTCGCTCGCGCGCGACTTCTCCGCGCCGATCGTCGTCGAGCACGATTACGACGACGACGCGCTCGCGCTGCTCGCCGCGCACGACAGCGATCCATTCAACCGCTGGGAAGCGCTGCAGCGCTTCGTCGTCGCCAGCATCCTCGCCGTGCTCGCCGGCGCCGATGCGCAGCAGCGCTGCGTCCCGCTGGTGCGGACGGTCGGCGCGCTGCTGCGCGACGAGGCGCTCGATCCGGCCTTTCGCGAGCAGCTCTTCACGCTGCCGTCGGAAGGCTTCGTCGCCGAGCAACTCGAAGTGGTCGACCCGTCGGCCTTGCGCGCCGCGCGCAACGCCGTGCGCGAGTGCCTGGCGAACGCACTCGGCGTGGACTGGCGCAACGCATGGTCGGCGTGCAACGACGGCGCGCCGTATTCGCCCGATCCCGCGGCGGCCGGCCGACGCGCGCTGAAGAACGCGTCGCTCGCGTACTGGGTCGAAACGCAGGCGCGCGAGGCGATCGGCGCCGCCGTCGCGCAGTTCGACACCGCCGACAACATGACCGACGGCATCGGCGCGCTGCACGCGCTGCTGCGCACGGCGGGCGCGCCGCGCGACGACGCGCTCGCGCGTTTCGCCGCGCGTCACGCCGACGAACCGCTCGTGCTCGACAAGTGGTTCGCGCTGCAGGCGACGATGCAGCGCCAGCCGGGCGACGCACCGGTGCTCGACCGCGTGCGCGAGTTGATGCGCCATCCGGCGTTCTCGATGCGCAACCCGAACCGGCTGCGCGCACTCGTCGGCAGCTTCTGCAACGGCAACCTCGCCGAGTTCCATGCCGCCGACGGCTCGGGCTACGACTTCTGGGTCGAACGCGTGCTCGAGGCCGACGCATTGAATCCGCAGGTCGCCGCGCGCCTGGCGCGCGCGCTCGATCGCTGGCGCAAGTTCGAACCCGGCCGGCAGGCGCTGATGCGCGCGGCGCTCGAACGCGTCGCGCAGCATCGGCCGCTGTCGAACGACGTGCGAGAGATCGTCGACAAGGCGCTCGCCTGAGACCCCATTCCATTGCCCGCAGGAGCCGCCATGCCGCCCCGCCCCGTCAGCCTCACCCAGTACCTCGTCGAGAAGCAGCGCGAGAAGGGGCTCATTCCCACCGAGTTGCGCATGCTGCTCGAGGTGATCGCACGCACCTGCAAGCGCATCGGCATCGCGGTGTCCAAAGGCGCGCTCGCCGACTGTCTCGGCGAAGCGGGTTCATCGAACGTGCAGGGCGAATCGCAGAAGAAGCTCGACGTCATCGCCAACGAGGCGCTGCTCGAGGCGAACGAATGGGGCGGCAACCTCGCCGCCATGGCGTCCGAGGAGATGGACCATCCGTATCCGATTCCGAACCGCTATCCGAAAGGCGAGTTCCTGCTGCTCTACGACCCGCTGGACGGCTCGTCGAACATCGACGTCAACGTCTCGGTAGGCACGATCTTCTCGGTGCTGCGACTGCCGGAAGGCGTGAAGGACCCGGACGAGACGCACTTCCTGCAACCGGGCGTGAAGCAGGTGGCGGCAGGCTACGCGGTCTACGGCCCGTCGACGCTGCTCGTGCTCACCGTCGGCGACGGCGTTGCCTGCTTCACGCTCGATCGCGAGCCGGGCGCGTGGATGCTCACCGCCGATCGGATGCGCATTCCCGAAAGCACGCGCGAATTCGCGATCAACGCATCGAACGCGCGTCACTGGGAGCCGCCGGTCAAGCGCTACATCGACGAGCTGCTCGCCGGCAAGGACGGCCCGCGCGGCGTCGATTTCAACATGCGCTGGGTCGCGTCGATGGTCGCCGACGTGCATCGCATCATGACGCGCGGCGGCATCTTCCTCTACCCGCGCGACAACCGCGATCCCTCGAAGCCCGGCAAGCTGCGCCTGCTCTACGAAGCGAACCCGATGTCCTTCCTCGTCGAGCAGGCCGGGGGCGCCGCCACCAACGGCCTGCAGCGGATCACGGAGATCGTGCCGGCGAAGCTGCACGAGCGCGTGGCGGTGATCCTCGGATCGAAGGAGGAAGTCGAGCGCGTCACCGCGTATCACCGCGGCTGAGCGGCTCGATGCGGCGCGCGAGCGCCGCAGAAACCCAGGCCCCGCCGTCCTCGCGCACGAACAGCGCCTGATCGACGCCGCAGCGCCCGAGCAGGGCCGCGGCACGCGCGGGGCCGGCGACCATCGCGGCAGCACCCAGGCCGTTGACGTCGGCGGCACGACGCGCGACCAGCGTGACGCCGTGGATGCCGCGCGTCGGCCTGCCGGTGGCGGGGTCGATCACATGGTGATAGCGCCGACCCTCGTGCATCACGAAGCGCTCGTAGTCGCCCGACGAGGCCACCACCCCCTCGTGCAGCGGCACGATCGCCATCAGGCGGTCGGGAACGGCGGCGTCGCGCACGCCGATGCGCCAGGGACGGCCATCGGCGCGGGCCGACGCGAACACGTCGCCGCCGCCGTTCACCAGCGCGCCGCGCACGCCGTGGTCGCCCAGCGTCTCGAGCCCGGCCTCGAGGATCGGCAGCTTGGCGATTCCGCCCAGGTCGAGCTGCGTCATCGGATCGTCGATCCGGGCGGTGCCCCGCTGCATGTCGAGCACGAGGTGCTGCATGCCCACGTGCCCGAGTGCCGAGCGCACCGACGCCTCGTCGGGCACGCCGCCGCTGGCGGCAGCAGCGCCGGGCGTGAGACTGCCGACGGTGGGATCGAAGGCGCCCGCGGTGCGCCGGTGCACCGCTCTCGCCTGCTGCAGCACCGCCATCATCTCGATGGGCACCGGCACCGCATGAGCGCCGGCCGCCCGATTGAGCATGCCGAGATCGCTGTCCGGATCGAAGCGGCTCATCCGTGCCGCGAGGCTTTCCATCCGCGCGAAAGCCAGCGCGACCGCCGCCTCGACGCCGGGCTGGCCGCCGTCGGCGACGGTGATGTCGACCCAGGTGCCCATCAGGGCGCGACGCACGTTCAACGGCGCGGCCGCAGCGAGAACGGGCAGCGGCAGCAGCGGCGCGACGGCCAGCGCGCGTGCGAGGTTGCGGCGGGAGATTCGAAAGGCATCCATGTTCGTTGCCTGCAAAAGCTTCGGCATCTGCCGATGACCGTCGCGTGCATGGCGACGAATGCAGCGGCGTGACGAACGAATTCTGCAGCGTCGAAGGTACAGCGGCCGCTACCTGTCTCCAGTGCGATTGACTTCGGTCAACGCCGGATACGCGCACGCCTTCGCGGGTTGACGCGCCTCAAACGACGAGGCACGCAGCGAGCGCAGCGTTGCAGCGTGATCCACGACGTCCGCTTCCGACGTTCGCTTCCGAAGTTCGCTTCGTTTCCCCGCTGCTCCTCCTCGTCAACAACCGAAAAAGTGTTCCTGCCATGAGCGACAAGCCCTCTTGCCCGTCCGAAACGACCGAAGGTCTGGGACGCCGCCGTTTCCTGAGTACCGCCGCCGTTGCCAGCCTCGCCGGCGTCGGCCTGGCCGCCTGCAACGACAACCGCCAGCAGGCCGCCGCACCCGCCCCGGCAAACGCGTCCGCTGCGGCCGCGCCGGCCGCAAGCCCTGCCGCGAACGTGCACCTGAAGCCGGGCGAACTCGACACCTACTACGGCCTGTGGAGCGGCGGCCATACCGGCGACGTGCGCGTGCTCGGCATGCCCTCGGGACGCGAAATCCTTCGCGTGCCGTGCTTCGTGCCCGATGCCCTGGTCGGCTGGGGCATCACCAACGAGAGCAAGGCGGTGATGGGTACCCGGCCCGACGGCAGCCTGCGCTATACCGTCGGCGACACCCATCACATCCACGCCTCGTACAAGAACGGCGACTACGACGGCCGCTACGCGTGGATCAACGACAAGATCAATGGCCGGCTCGCGCGCATCCGGCTCGACTACTTCGTCTGCGACAAGATCACCGAGATCCCGAACATCCAGGGCTTCCACGGCATCTTCCCGGACAAGCGCGACCCGGTCGACCCGGCGATCGACCACACCACGCGGGTGTTCTGCGGCGGCGAGTTCCACATCCCGCTGCCCAACGACGGCACGGACCTCGACGCCATCGACAAGTACCGCGCGTTGTTCACCTGCGTCGACGCGGAGTCGATGCAGGTGCGCTGGCAGGTGCTGATCGACGGCAACTGCGACCTGGTCGCCAGCTCGTTCGACGGCAAGCTCGCCGCATCGAACCAGTACAACACCGAGAACGGCGCACAGTTCGCCGACATGATGTCGGCCGAGCGCGATGCCTGCGTGTTCTTCAACATCGCGCGCATCGAGCAGGCGGTGAAGGACGGCCGGTTCAAGACCTACGGCGACAGCAAGGTACCGGTGGTCGACGGTACCCACGACGCGAACAAGGATCCGAAGACCGCGCTGACCGCTTACGTGAGCGTTCCCAAGAACCCGCACGGCGTGAACGCCAGCCCCGACGGCAAGTACTTCGTGTGCTCGGGCAAGCTCTCGCCGACGGTCACCGTGATCGAATTGGCGAAGGTGCTCGACTGGTTCGACGGCAAGCTCGAGAAGCTCGACGATTCCATCGCCGCGGAAGTGGAAGTCGGCCTCGGTCCGCTGCACACCGCCTTCGACGGCCGCGGCAACGCCTACACCACGCTGTTCCTCGACAGCCAGGTGGTCAAGTGGAACGTGGATGCCGCCATCAAGTTCCACGGCGGCGACAAGAGCGCCAAGTACGTGGTCGACCGGCTCGACGTCCACTTCCAGCCGGGGCACATCAATGCCTCGCAGTCGGAGACGGTGAAGGCCGACGGCAAGTGGCTCGCGGTCGGCTGCAAGTTCTCGAAGGACCGCTTCCTGCCGGTCGGGCCGCTTCATCCGGAGAACGAGCAGCTGATCGACATCTCCGGCGAAAAGATGGTGCTGGTGGCCGATCATTCGGTGCGCGGCGAGCCGCACGACTTCATCATCTTCCGGCGAGAACTGCTGCGGCCCAAGCAGGTCTACGCGCTCGAGGACTTCCCCAACGCGGTGAAGGACGCCGCCGAGGCCGGCGTGTTCCGCGACGGCAGGAAGGTGCACGTGAAGCTCACGTCGCAGGCGCCCAACTTCAGCCTCCCCGAGTTCAAGGTGAAGAAGGGCGACGAGGTCACGCTGACGCTGACCAACCTGGACAAGATCGAAGACCTGACGCACGGCTTCGCGATCCCGAAGTACAACGTCAACTTCATCGTCAATCCGCAGGAGACCAAGTCGGTCACCTTCGTCGCCGACCGGCCGGGCGTGTACTGGTGCTACTGCACGCATTTCTGCCACGCGCTGCACCTCGAGATGCGTTCGCGCCTGATCGTCGAAGCCTGAGCACTTGCCCTAAGCACCTGTCCTGCACTTCTGCATCGGGCGGCCGCGGCAACCGGCCGCGGCCGCCCCTACCGTCCGCATGAAACCGTTGTCGATATTCCTGGCGACGCTGCTCGTCGCCCTGTCGCTGCTCGGGCACGCGCCAGGCGTCCGCGCCAGCGCCTACGAAGCCAAGCTCCCCCCGGACCTGGCCACCGCTCCCGACCTGTGCGCGCGCGTGCCCTGCCGCGACGTGCTGCCCGCCGCCACCACGTTCTCCGAGCGCAAGGGCCAGCCGCCCTACGTGGAGGGCTATGCCGGCGAGGGAAATGCGCGCCGGCTGGTCGGCTACGTGATGCTGTCCACCGATATCACCGATACGCCGGCTTATTCCGGCAAGCCGGTGGTCACGCTGATCGGCATGGACGCCGCCGGCCGCTACACGGGCGTGCGCGTGCTCAAGCACAGCGAGCCGATCCTGCTGCTGGGCATTCCCGAATCGGCGCTGACGCGATTCACCGACCAGTACGTCGGCAAGTCGGTGCACGACAAGATCGCGGTCGGTCCGCCGCGCCCCGAGGAGAACGTGCTCGGCGTGGACGCGATCTCGGGCGCCACCGTCACCGTGATCACTCAGAACCAGGTGATCACCACCAGCGGCACCGCCATCGGACGCCAGGTGGGCCTGTTGCCGCCGGTCGTGCGCGAGCCGGCGAAATGGGCGCCGCTGCCGCCGGAACAGAGCTGGGCGGCGCTGGTGTCCAGCGGCGCGGTGCAGCGCCTCGTGGTGCAGCCCGAGCAGGTCGGGCTGCCGCGCACCGGCCAGCCGTTCATCGAGCTGTGGTTCGGCAGCCTCGACCATCCCGACATCGGCCGCAGCCTGCTGGGCGATGCCGCCTGGGAGGGTCTGCGCGCGCAGTTGAAGCCGCACGAGCACGCCCTGTTCATCATCCGCACCGCCGGCGAGGAATCCTTCAAGGGCTCGGGCTACGTGCGCGGCGGCCTGTACGACCGCGTGCAGGTCCGGCAGGACGACGACGCGTTCACCTTCCGCGACCTCGACTACCTCAACCTGTACGGGCTGAAGGCCGCCGGCGCCCCGGCCTACACCGAGTCGGCGATCTTCGTGATCCGCTCCCGGGCGTTCTCCGCCGCCTATCCGTGGCGGCTCAGTTTCCTCGGCAGCCGGGTCGACCGGGCCACGGGCGCGCGCACCTTCGCGAACTTCGACGCGCGCTACTGGCTGCCGGCCGCGGCGCTGGAAGGCGGACGACCGAAGATCGAAACGCCGCGGGCGCCGTGGATGCGGGTGTGGAAGACGCGCGCGGTGGAGATCGCGCTGTTCGGCGTGCTGCTGGCGGCGGTCACGGTGGTCTACGCGCAACGCGAGCGGCTGACGCGTCGCGCCACCCACCGCAACAAGTGGCCGGTCAACGCGTTCAAGTACAGCGCGTGGGTGCTCAGCGTGGTGTTCGTGGGCTTCGGCGCGATGGCCCAGCCCTCGGTCACGCAGGTGCTCACCTGGTTCCACTCGCTGCTGTTCGCCTGGCACTGGGAGCTGTTCCTCAGCGATCCGTTCATCTTCCTGTTCTGGATCTTCATCATCGTCACGGTGTTCCTGTTTGGCCGCGGCCTGTTCTGCGGATGGATGTGCCCGTTCGGATCGCTGCAGGAGATCCTCCACAAGACGGCCGGCCGCCTCGGCCTGAAGCGCTGGCAGTTCAAGCTTGCGCAGCGTTGGCACGACCGGCTCAAGTGGGTGAAATACGCGGTGTTCTTCGGCCTGCTGACCGTCTCGATGTTCTCGATGGGTCTGGCCGAGGTGCTCGCCGAGGTCGAGCCATTCAAGACCACCTTCCTGGTCGGCGTCACGAACCGCGCGTGGCCCTACGGGCTGTTCGTCGCGGTGCTGCTGGGCCTGTCGATCCTCGTCGAGCGCCCCTATTGCAAGTACCTGTGCCCGCTCGGCGGCGCGCTGGCGATGCCGAGCACCTTCCGCTGGTTCGGCCTGCGGCGCAAGCCCGACTGCAACACCTGCAAGGCGTGCGCGCGCGGCTGCGGCTCGCAGGCGATCGACGAGCACGGCCGCATCGACCATCGCGAATGCCTGCACTGCCTCGACTGCATGGTGCTCTATACCGACCCCACCGGCTGTCCGCCACTGGGCCAGGAGCGCAAGCGGCGCGAACGCGCCGGCCTGCCGCTCACGGCGATCGGCCGCGACGGCTACTACATCCCGATCGTTCCGCTGGCGGCCGAAACGATGGCCGGTGCATCGCCCGCGCAGGCGGCCGGCCGGCCCGTACAGGGTATCGATCCGCGCCTGCCGACGCCGGCGGTCACGCCGCCCTACGCCGCCGGCGGCGGCCTGCTCGCCTGGCTGGCCGGCGAGTTGCGCGATCACCTGTGGCCCTGGAGCCGCCACGGCTGGGCGAACAACCGCGCGCTGCAGGCCGCGGGCATCGCGCTGGCCGCCGCGGTCACGGTGGTCTGGCTGCTTGCCGCCGACGGACGGATGTCCTCGGCCGCGGTGATCGGATGGTGGTTCGGCTGGAGCGTCTACGAGGTGCTGATCCGCATGCAGGGCAAGCGCCACGTCAAGGACGGGCCGTGGTGGGGCCGCACCTGGCGCGAGGCGGGTGTGATGGACATGCTCAGCTACGTCGGCTTCAAGAACCTGCTGATCGGCGCCACGCTGTTCCTCGCCCTCGAGGCGCTCGGGCTGATGCCCGGGTGATTCCGATGCGAAGATCGCCGCCCCCCTGCCGCCGGCGGCGCGCATCCGCCGCCGCGCTGGCCTGCGCCGTCGTCGCGGGCATCGCCGCTGCCGCGTGCACGGCCGCCGCGGCAGCCACCTGGACGGTGCGGCCCGGCCAGCCGCTGCAGCCGGTCATCGACGCCGCCGCGGCCGGCGACGTGATCGAGGTGCAGCGCGGCGTCTACGACGGCAACCTGCGGATCGACAAGCCCCTCACCCTGCGGGGCGTCGAGCGGCCGACGATCCGCGGCGGCCAGCGCGGCGACACGATCCGCGTCGAGGCGCCCGACGTCACCATCGAGGGCCTGATCGTGCGCGACTCGGGCGACAGCCTGAAGGACCAGAACGCCGGCATCTACGTCCGGCCGGGCGCGCATCGCGCGGCGGTGCGCCGCTGCGACCTCACCTACAACCTGTTCGGCCTGTGGATCGAGAAGGCCGACGACGTGCGCATCGAGCACAACCGGATCACCGGCAAGCGCGACTACGCCAGCCCGCAGCGCGGCAACGGCGTGCAGCTGTACAACACGAAGGGCGCGCAGATCGTCGGCAACGACATCAGCTTCGTGCGCGACGCGCTGTACATCGACGTGTCGCACCACGCGGTGTTCCGCGGCAACCGCCTGCATCACAGCCGCTACGGCACGCATTACATGAACTCGTACCACAACCTGTGGGAAGACAACGACAGCTGGTCCAACCGCGGCGGCATCGCGCTGATGGAAGTGCGCGACAACGTCGTGCGCAACAACCGGGCGTGGGACAACCTCGACCACGGCATCATGCTGCGCACGCTGCAGGACTCCGTCGTCGAGGGCAACGTGGTGGCGCGCAACCCGCGCGGCTTCTTCATCTACGACGTGGAGTACACCACGCTGCGCGGCAACCTGGTGCTCGACAACGACGTCGGCGTGCACCTGTCGGCCGGCTCCACGCGCAACACGGTCGACGGCAACGACTTCATCGGCAACCGCGAGCAGGTGCGCTACGTCGGCGCGCGCGACGAGCGCTGGGGCGGCGAGCGCGGCAACCACTGGAGCAACTACCTCGGATGGGACCGCGACGGCGACGCGCGCGGCGACGTGCCCTACGAGGCCAACGACCTCGTCGACCGGCTGAGCTGGCGGCACCCCGCCGTGAAGCTGCTGCTGGCGAGCCCGGCGGTGCAGGCGCTGCGCGTGGTAGGCCAGCAGTTCCCGGTGCTGCGCGTGCCCAGCGTGGTCGAGCCGCGCCCGCGCATGGATCCGGCCTGGAAGCAATGGACGGCCTGGCGGACCAGGCTGCGGGGAGTGTCCGATGCGCGCTGACGCCTCGATGCTCGGCGCGGCGATCTCGCTGCGCGGCGTCAGCAAGCGCTTCGGCGCGGTGCTGGCCGTCGACGACGTCGATCTGGACATCCGCCGCGGCGAAGTGTTCGGCCTGATCGGCCACAACGGCGCCGGCAAGAGCACGCTGTTCCGGATGATGCTCGGGCTGCTGCCGCCGAGCGCCGGCACCCTCCACGTGGCCGGCGTCCCGGTGTCGGGCGGCGACGCGCGCGCCGTGCGCCGCGCGATCGGCTACCTGCCCGAGAACGTCGCCCTGTGGGACAACCTCACCGGGCTGGAGACGCTGCACTTCTTCGCGCGCCTGAAGGCGGTGCCGGCCGGCGAGTGCGCGCCGGCGCTGGCGAAGGTCGGCCTGGAGGCCGCGGCGCGACGCCCGGTGCGCGAGTACTCCAAGGGCATGCGCCAGCGCCTGGGCTTCGCGCAGGCGCTGCTGGGCCGGCCGCAGGTGCTGTTCCTCGACGAGCCCACCACCGGCCTGGATCCGCAGGCGATCCGCGCATTCTGGGACACGCTGTCGACGCTGCGCGACCAGGGCGTGACCATGGTGCTCAGCTCGCACATCCTGGCCGAGCTGCAGCATCGCGTCGACCGGCTCGCGGTGCTGGTCGCCGGCCGCGTGCAGGCGCTGGGCAGCGTCGAGCAACTGCGCGAGGAGCGCGGCCTGCCGCTGACCGTATCGTTGCGCCTGGCCGAGGGCGACGTGCGCGCGGCAGAGCAGGCGCTGACCGCGGACGCCTGCGGCGCCGTTGTCGTCGAACGCACCGCCGAAGGCCTGCGCGTGCGCTGCCCGCATTCGACCAAGGTGGCCGTGCTGCAGGCGCTCGCGCCGCTCGGTTCGCGGCTGCTCGACGTGCAGATCGCCGAGCCCTCGCTCGAGGACCTGTTCTTCGGCTCGTCGGGGCGGTGGACCCGATGATCGAGATGCGACAGATATCGGCCGTCGCCGCGAAGGAGTTCCGCGACCGGCTGCGCAACCGCTGGGTGCTGGCGGTGGCACTGGTGTTCGCGGTGTTCTCGCTCGTCATCACCTACGCCGGCGGCGCGCAGCAGGGCGCGGT
This sequence comes from Burkholderiaceae bacterium, assembly GCA_021166835.1. The sequence continues at coordinate 45,034 of JAJPEN010000005.1, forward strand.
GGGGCTGCGCTCGCTCGAGTTCACGATCGCCAGCCTGGTGAGCCTCGTGATCTACCTGGTGCCGCTGATCGCGCTGCTGCTCGGCTTCGACGCTATCGTCGGCGAACGCGAGCGCGGCTCGCTCGACCTCCTGCTCGCGCTGCCGCTCACGCGCACCGAGCTGCTGCTCGGCAAGTACCTCGGCCTCGCCGGCGCACTGGCGCTGGCGATGCTCGCCGGCCTGGCGCTGGTCGGCGGCGTGCTGGTGCGCAACTTCGGCACCGACGCGCTGTACCACTACGGCGGTTTCGTGCTCAGCGCAGTGCTGCTCGGGCTCGCCTTCCTCAGCCTGGCGGTGCTGATGTCGGTGCTGGCGCGCGATCGCACGCGCGCCTCGGGCCTGGCGATCGTCTCGTGGTTCTTCTTCGTGCTGGTGTTCGATCTGCTGCTGCTGGGCGCACTGGTCGGCACCGGCGGCCGCTACGGCGGCGAGATCTTCCCGTACCTGCTGCTGCTCAATCCGGCCGACGTGTTCCGCATCCTCAACGTCTTCTCGCTCGACGAGGTGCGCAACATCCACGGCGTCGCCGGAATCGCGCTGCAGGTCCTCGGCGACGTCCGGGTGCTCGGCGCCGCGATGCTGGCATGGATCGTCGCGCCCCTGGCGCTGGCCAACTGGAGATTCAAGCCGTGAAGTCCCTCTGCAACTGCGGCCGGCATGCCCTGTCGGCTGCCCCGGGCGGCGGGCGCCGCCGCTTTCTCGGATCGCTCGCCGTCGCCGCACTCGGCGCCCTCGCCGGCTGCGACGGCCCCGGCAGCGGCAGCAGCGGCGGGAGCGCGGCCGCGCCGCGGGAGATCGGAGCGTCCACGTCCTGCGAGCTCGACGGCATGCTGCTGGCCGACTATCCCGGACCGAAGGCGCAGCTGTTCTACGCCGATGCCGCCGAGCCGGCATTCTTCTGCGACACCGTCGAGCTGCTCGACGTGCTGCTGCGCCCCGAGCAGGTGCGCAAGGTCAGCGCGGCCTACGTGCAGGACATGGGACGCGCCGACTGGGACGAGCCGCGCGGCCACTGGATCGACGCGCGCAGCGCGTTCTACGTGCGGGGCAGCCGGCGGCACGGCTCGATGGGAACGACATTGGCCACCTTTTCCGGGGAAGCCGAGGCGCGCGCGTTCGCCGGGCAGTACGGCGGCACGGTGCTGCGCTTCGAGGAGATCAAGCCCGAGATGGTCGACCTGGGCGGCGGCGCCAGATTCGACCAGCGCATGTGATCGCCAACGGCATGCCGGCGCCGACGGCACGGGAAAACGGACGCCGCCGCCGGCTGCTCGCCGCCGTGGCCGGCTCGGGGGTCGCGGCCGCGGCAGCGCTGTTCGGCCGAAGACACCTGCCGGGAATGCAGTCCCGATCGCCATCCGGCTCACTGCCGGGATCGCCACCGGCGCGGTTGCCGGCCGAGCTGTGCGTCGTCGCCCCGGCGCTGCCGTACGACCCGGCCAGCGGCCTGCCGCCGCACGCGCCCCGCCCGGTACCGGCCGACGCGCGCTGTCCGGTGTGCGGCATGTATCCGGCACGCGATCTTCGTTGGGCCGCGCAGGTGATCTATGCCGACGCGGCCGTTCACTTCTTCGATTCGCCGCTCACGCTGCACCAGTTCCTGCTCGACATCGAGCGGTACGGGAACGGACGCATCGTCGCCGATATCGCGGCGCGCTGGGTGACCGACTTCGAGACGGGCGAATGGGTCGACGCGGATCGCGCTTTCCACGTGCACGGCTCCGACGCGCTGGGGCCGATGCGCGCAGGCAACCTGCCCGCGTTCGCGTCGCAGGCGGCCGCGCAGCGCTTCGCGCAGAGGCACGGCGGACGCGTTCTGCCCGCCGCTGCGATCGACCGGGCCCTCCTGCAGACGCTGGAGCGCCGCAGCCGGCACGCGCACTGAAGAAGCCCTGAACGAATCCGCCCTGCGGCTCTTCCCGCGCGGCGAGCACCCTCCGGCAGTCAGTCGAGATCGCGCCACACCCGCTTCAACGCCGGATCGTCGCGATCGGTCTGCACCGAGAAGCCGAGCGCCTGCATCAATCGCATCATCGGCGCGTTGGCGGCGAGAACGAATCCCTCGATGCGCTCGAGGCCGCGCTTGCGCGCATGCTCGACGATCGCCTGCATCAGCGTCGTGCCCAGGCCCTGGCGCTGCATTTCGTCGGCGATCGCGATCGCGAACTCGCAGCTGCGGCGATCGGGATTCAGCAGGTAGCGCACGACGCCGATGATCGACTCGTCCATGATCGGCTCGTCCATGATCGACTCGTCCTTTTCGCCGGGCAGCACCGCCACCAGCGCCAGCTCGCGGTCGTAGTCGATCTGCGTATAGCGCACCAGCATGCGCGGCGACAGCTCGTTCAACGCCGAGATGAAGCGGAAATAGCGCGACTGCTCCGAAAGCGCGCGCACGAAGCGCTGCAGCCGCTCGCCGTCCTCGGCCTGGATGGGCCGGATCGTGTAGGCGCGTCCGTCGCGCAGCGTGCAGCGACGCACCAGCTCCGACGGATACGGCATGATCGCCATATGCGCATAGCGACGCTGGTCGTGCGGCTCGCGTGCCGGAAGCTTCGCGTCGGCGACCGCGCGCGCATCGACGGCGATCAGCCCCCCTGCGTCGGCGATGATCGGATTGATGTCCAGCTCGGCGAGCTGCGGCAGTTCGCAGACCATCTCCGAAACCCGCACGAGCAGCCGCTCGAGCGCCTCGAGATCGACCGCCGGCGCATCGCCGTATTCGCCGAGCGTGCGTGCCACCCGCGTGCGCGCGATCATGCTGCGCGCGAGAAAGCTGTTCAGCGGCGGGAACTCGACCGTCGTGTCGCGATGGATCTCCACGCGCGTGCCGCCCGTGCCGAATGCGATCACCGGTCCGAACAGCGGATCGCGGAACACGCCCACGTACAGCTCGCGGCCGTGACGGCCCAGCTTCATCGGCTGCAGCGTCACGCCCTGGATGCGCGCGGCCGGACGCGCGGCACGCACCGATTGCAGGATCGCGTCGTACTGCTCGCGCACCTCGTTGGCGTTGCGCACGTTCAACGACACGCCGCCGACGTCGCTCTTGTGCGCGACGTCCGACGAGCTGATCTTCATCGCCACCGGATAGCCGATCCGGTCGGCTGCCGCCACCGCCTCGTCGCGGCTGGCCGCCAGCACCGTGCGGTTCACCGGAACGTGGAAGGCGTCGAGCAGCGTCTTCGATTCCAGCTCGGTCAGCACCTCCCGCCCTTCGGCGAGCGCCGCATCGAGCACCGCGCGCGCGCGGGCGACGTCGGGTGCGGTCATGTCGGACAGCGAGCGCGGCGTCTGCTGCAGCAGCAGCTGGTTCTGGTAGAAGGTGGCCACCGTCGAGAACGCGTCCACCGCGGCCTCCGGCGTGCGGTAGACGGGAACGCCGGCCGCATCGAGCCAGGCGCGCAGCGGCCGCGTCGAATTGTCGCCGAGCCAGCAGGCGAACAGCGGCTTGCCCAGCGTGCCGGCGATGCGCGCGATGCGCTCGGTGATCTGCGGCGCGTCCACCCCGGCGAAGGGCGACAGCAGCGCGAGCATCGCGTCCGACTCCGGATCGTAGGCGATGGCCTCGAGCGCGCTGGCGTAATCGTCGGCGCTCGCCTCGAGCCCCAGGTTCAACGGATTGGAGATCTCTACGCCCGGCAGCGCCGCCTCGAGCCTGCGCCTCGTCGGCTCGGTATACGGCAGCAGCCGGATGTTGGCGAACCACGCCTGGTCGGAGGCGAGCACGAGCGGTCCGTTGCCGTTGCCGATCATCGCGAGCCGCTTGCCGAGCGGCCAGTTGCGCGACGCGAGATAGCGCACCGCCGTGAACAGCTGCGTGAACAGGCGCACCTGCACGGCGCCTGCCCGTCGCAGCGCTGCGCTGTAGATCGCGTCGCTGCCGACGATCGCCCCCGAATGCGTGCGCGCCGTCGGCCGGCTGGCGGCGTCGCGCCCGCCCTTGAGCACGACGACCGGCTTGACCGAGGCGAGCGCACGCAGCGCGCTCATGAAGCTGCGCGAATCGCGCACCGCCTCGAGATAGACGACCACCGCCTTCGTCGACGGATCGTTCGCGAGGAAGTCGAGCACCTGCGCGACGTCGATGTCGAGCTCGGCGCCCAGCGAAACCGCCAGCGAGAAACCGATCGCGGTGTCGCCGGCCCAGTCGAGGATCGCGCCGCCCAGCACGCCCGACTGCGAGACGAGCGCGACGTTGCCCGGCGGCGGCAACGCGCCGAGCCGCCCGGCGTCGAGCCTGCGCGGCGGGCGCGCGAAGCCCAGCGTGCCGGGGCCTAGCAGCCGGATGCGCGCCTCGCGCGCCATCGCGAGCAACCGCTCCGTGACGACCGGCGGCGGCGTCTGGCACAACAGCATCGCCGCGCGCGCGCCCAGAACGATCGCCTCGCGCAGGGCGTCGAGCACGTGCGCGGAATCGACGGCGAGCACGGCGAGGTCCACGCCGATGCCGTGGTCGGGTGCACGCGCGCCCTCCGTCGCCGATTCCGCGCGCGGCGCCAGCACGATGCGGCGCACCTGCGCCTTCGACTCGCCGAGCTTGCGCCCCAGTTCCTCGACCCACTCCGGCGCCGGGGACGGCCCCGAGACGAACGCGATGCGCGAAGGATCGAACAGCGAGGTCAGCGTGTGCAGGTGTTCCACGTCGGCGGCCGAACGCGGCGCAGGGCCGTCAGTCGATTCCGATCAGCGCCCGAAGGTGCAGTTCGACGCAGCGCGCCAGCGCCGCGAGCTGGTAGCCGCCCTCGAGCGTGGAGACGACGCGGCCTTCGCAGTGCTCGTCGGCGAAGGCGGAGATCTGCGCCGTGAGCCAGGCGTAGTCTTCGTCGCGCCATCCGAGGTGGCTCATGTCGTCTTCGCGATGCGCGTCGAAACCCGCCGAGACGAAGATCATCTGCGGGGCGAAGACCTTCATCCTGGGCAGCCAGCAATCGAGCACCGCCTGGCGCATCGATGCGCCGTCGCTGTACGGCTCGAGCGGCACGTTGCACATGTTCGGGCCGCGCGGGTTCTCGCCGAGGAACGGATACAGCCGCGCCTGGAAGGTGGACACCATCATCACGCGCTCGTCGCGGGCGAGGATGTCCTCGCTGCCGTTGCCGTGATGCACGTCGAAGTCGACGATCGCGACGCGCTCGAGTCCGAGCGCATCGAGCGCGTGCAGCGCGCCCACCGCCACGTTGTTGAAGAAGCAGAATCCCATCGCCCGGCTGCGCTCGGCGTGATGCCCGGGCGGGCGCACCGCGCAGAACGCCCGTCGGTACTCGCCGGAAACCACCAGTTCGGTGGCGCGCACCAGCGCGCCGGCGGCGTGCAGCGCCGCGCTCCAGGTGTACGGGTTCATTGCCGTGTCGGGATCGACCTGCGAGTATCCCTCGCGCGGCGCGCTCGCCTGCAACTCGAGGAAGTAGCGCAGGTCGTGCGCCCGCGCGATCTGCTCCGGCGTCGCTTCGGGCGCCTGGATCGTGTCGAGGTAGTCGCTGACGCCGCGCAGCAGCAACCGGTCGGCGATCACCGCCAGCCGTTCGGGGCATTCGGGATGATGCGGCCCCATCTCATGCAGCAGGAAGCTCGGATGCGTGAGGTAAGCGGCCTTCATCGGGACTCCTCCATGCGCCACTGTAGCGTACGACGCCGCGGTAGACTCGTTCGTCCGCGGCGCCGCCGCCGACCGACTACGTTCGCCGCGACGATCGCCATGTCCGAAGCCTTCGCACGGATCCGAGCGCTCCTCCTTTCGCCACGCTGGCTCGCCCTCGCCCAGCGCGGGCTCGCCATCGTGCGGCGCAAGCCCGCGCCGCGCACCCCCGCGCTCACGCTCTGCCTGTTGGCGCCGGCGCTGGTTTCCTGCGCGAGCCTTCCCGCTCCGCAACCGCGTCCGGCGCAGCGCGCGTTCGACCGCCCGGAGAGCACCTCGCTCGGCCGCATCGTCGCCGCCGCCGCACCCGATGCGCATTCCTCGGGGGTGCGCCTGCTCGTTTCGGGCGAGGACGCGCTCGGCTCGCTGGTCACGCTCGCCCGGCGCGCCGAGCGCTCGCTCGACCTCGAGTACTACATCGTCCGCAACGATGCGTCGGCCCGCACGCTGCTGCGCGAAGTGCACGCCGCGGCTGTGCGCGGCGTGCGCGTGCGGATGCTCGTCGACGATCTGAACACGGCCGGCAGCGACGAGAGCCTGCTGTGCCTCACGCAGCACTCGAACGTCGAGTTGCGCCTGTTCAACCCGTTTCCCGCCGGTCGCTTCTCCACCTACACGCGCATTCTCGCGTCGCTCACCGACCTCGACCGGATCAACCAGCGCATGCACGGCAAGATGTTCGTGGCCGACAACGCGATCGCCGCCACCGGCGGGCGCAATCTCGGCGACGCGTATTTCGTGCGCAGCCCGACCAGCAATTTCGTCGACCTCGACGTGCTCGTCGCGGGTCCGGCCGTGCGCCGACTGTCCGCATCCTTCGATCGCTTCTGGAACGATCCACTCGCCTATCCCGTCGCCCAGGTCATGCACGAGACGCCGCGCTGCAGGGGGCCCGTGTCGGAGTCGCCCCAGCAGGAGACGAACGCGCAGGGCGAGACGGTCGAAGCGCCCGATTCCACCCCGGTGCCGCCGAGCGCGCTAGCTCGCGAGCTGAAGGCGGGGCACCTGAAGATGCGCTGGGACGACGTTCGCGTGCTCGCCGACACGCCGGCGAAAATCATCGGCAACAGCGTCGCCGGCAACAGCGCTCCGGCGCCCGCGTCGGCATCGATCGCCGACGACGTGTCCCGGCTGCTCGGATCGGCGCGCACCGAACTGATCCTGATCACGCCGTATTTCGTTCCCGGCGAGCACGGCGTCGCGCTGATCCGCGCGCTTCGGCAACGCAACGTGCGCGTACGTATCCTCACCAATTCCCTGGCATCGACCGACGCGCCGGTCGTGCACGTGGGCTACGCGCGCTACCGCCCGCAGCTGATCGAGATGGGGGCGGAACTCTACGAGTTGCGCAACCAGCTGGGCACGGCGCGCTCGCAACTCGGCCGCTTCGGATCGTCGCTGGCGAGCCTGCACGCCAAGGCCGTCGTGGTCGATCGCAAGACCGTGCTGATCGGGTCGATGAACCTGGACCCGCGCTCGCAGCACCTGAACACCGAGTTGGGCGTGGTGATTCCCGACGCCGTCGTCGCCGGACAGATCGTCCGGCTGTTCGACGACGTCACCAGCAACAGCAGCTATCGCGTGATCGAGGATGACGGGCGGCTGCGCTGGATCGGCGGCTCGCCGAAAGTGCCCGACGCCGAGGGCAGCGAGCCGGGCGCCAGCGCCGGGCTGCGGGCGCTGATGTGGCTGCTGACGCCGTTCGCGCCGGAAGAGATGCTCTGAAGCCAGGGTGGTCGAGGGAGTCGGTACCTGGGCGGGATCGTGAACCGCGCGATCGTCTTATTTGCTGACGCTGTTCCTGCAACAGGTCCAGCAGTTCAGCCCGATGAAAACCGGGCTTGCGTCACTCCCGTTCGTGCTGTGCGTGCTCGCGAGCGCAGTCGCGATCCGGGCCGCGCTGAAGGTCGATCCGGCGGAAGCGGTCGGTGGCTGATCCGCAGGTCGCTGATCCGCAGGTCCGCCGGCGAAGTGGTCGGCCTCATCGGCCCGTCGGGATCGGGCAAGAGCGCCCTGCTGAAAATGCCTGGGCGCGGTGATCGAGCCGAGCGCCGGCCGGATGACGCTGGGCGATCGCGTCGTCCACGACGACGGCTGGAAGATCCGCGAGCCTGCGCGAGGTTTCGGGCGAGCGCACTTATCCATCCCCTCGCCGGACCTGTTGCGCCGCCTCCCAGGCGTCGATCCCGCCGGTCAACGGGCGCACGCGCGCGATGCCGCGCTTCTGCAACTGCACGGCGATCCTGGCGGCGGTGACCTCGTTCGGACACGCGCAATAGACGACGACCTCCCGATCGCGGTCAATTTCCGCCAGTGCGCGATCGAGATCGTCCGGATCGACCGCGATCGAACCCGGGATGCTGCGCGCGTCGAGCTGGCGCAATACGTGCGACCGGGCATCGAGGATCAGCGGTGCTTCGCCGCGCTCGATCATCTCGCGCAACTCGTCGACGTCGATGCGCGCCGCGCACAGCGCCCGCCGAAACTGCCGGCGTCGCCACCAGCGATACGCTGCGTACAGAACGACGGCGACCGCCAGCCCGGTCAGCGCCCGGTTGCCGAGCGTCGCCAGCGCGTCGAGCAGCCATTCGACCTCGGTGTGGAATGCCCAACCGAGCGCGATGCCGGCGAGCGCCCACAACGCCGAGCCGACACCGTTATAGAGCAGGAACGTCGGTGCCCCGACACCGAACCCGCCGGCCAGCGGAGGCGCGACGATCCCCAGGCCGGGCACGAAGCGGCCGAGCACGAGGCTGCTCGCCCCATAGCGCTCGAACGCGTTCTCCGCCTGTCGTACGCACGAGTCGGGCGACAGCGAGACGTTGCAGACCGCCTTGAGCACACGATGTCCGTAACGCCGTCCCGCGATGAACCACGCATAGTTGCCGAGCGACGACGCGACGACCGAAAGCACGAGCGCCCACAGGCCGTGGGCAGGCTCGACGAGAGTCTGCGCGCCGGCCAGGATCAGCAGCGGAAACGCCGGAACCGGCAGGCCGAACTGCTGCACGAGCACGGTACCGAAGACGATCCACAGCCCGTACTCGGAATAGAACGAACCGAGGTCCATCAGAATCCCGGATTCGGTGGTGCGCTCGACGAAGCGGGCAGCGGAACGAATTCGTCGTGGTGCCGGAAGAACTGAAGGATCGCATTTCTCGCCTGGCCAGGCGCGCCGGTATCACGACGCACGCCCTGATCGTGGAGGCGATCGGCGAGAAGGCGCGGGAGATGGAGCAGCGCCAGGAGTTCGCTGAAGAGGCAGAGAGCCGGTATAGCGACATCGTCGCCACCGGGAAGACGATTCCGTGGAGCGAGATGCGCAGCTATCTGGAGGATCGAGCGGGAGGCATTGCGCCTCGCTGCGACGACTGAAGCCGACCCGAGACGCTTCAACGCAACTTCGGCACCGGCGCCAGCCCGACGAGCGCGAGCAGCCCCCACACGGCGAGCGCAGTTCCGCCGCAGTAGTAGAGCGCGAGGAAGAAGCGAAAAGCGAGCGGGTCGTCGTCGCGATTCGGCCGGTACGGTTCGAACAACTTCGAACCGGCCGGCAGCTCTCCGTCGCGATAGCCGCGCCACGCGACCGCGAGCACGCCGGCACCCATCGCGATCAGGAACAGCGCACCGAAGATGCGCATCATGCGTGGCGCCCCGCGCCCGACAACCTGTGCAGCAGTGCCAGCAGGACGATCGCGCCGACGCTCGCTGCGCCGGCAATCAGCGTCTCGAACGGCCACAGGTTGTGCGACGTGGAATCGATCGCCACGCCGACGACGATGCGCAGCACGACGAAGGCCATCATGATGCCCGGTACGGCGGCCGCGATGCGCCAGCCGCCTCGCCAGCGTCGATACATCCAGATCGGAGCGGCGAAGCCGAGCAGCGGCACGATCGGCATCGCGACCATCGTGCCGATGAAAAGTACGCTTTCGATGGCGCTCATCGGCGCATCGGCCGCCGCGCGGGCCTGTTCCCGGGCCGCGGCGCGCGACTGTTCGCCCAGCTGCGTCACCCACGTCGGGGGCGTGCCGGCGGCGGAAGCGTCGCCGCCGAGGACGACGTGCACGCGATGCGTGGCCACGACGGGGGTCGTCTTCGAGCCTCCGTTGCCGGCGGTGATGCGGATCTCGTCGACCTCGGCCTCGGGCTCCATGAGGAAGAACCAGGCCGACGTCTCGCCGCTGCCGGAATGGCGCGGCGAGGGACTCGTACCCGCGCGTGCCGGCTTGCCCCGGAAATACGGGCTGACCCAGATGCCGGCCGGTTCGTCGCTCGCATAGGCGATGCGCAGGTGGAACTGCTGGTTGCGCCCCAGCACGACACGATCGCCGGAAGGCCAGGTGTCGACGACGCGCACGCTGATCGCGGCGTCGGCCGCTCCGGTGGCGCAGAGCGCGAGCGCGAGGGCGAACAGCAGTTCGAAGAAGCGAAGGGGCACGATGGTCGGGAAGTTGCGGGAATCGCCGGCCGCAAGGCGGCGTCGCTCCGCGTTCGGTTGTCCCACGGCCGATCTTGCGCGCGTACATCGCCGCGGTGCGCAGGACACGCCGCCCGGCGGCTCATCCGCGATGAGCGGTCTCGCGCCTCTCGATATGCCTTGGAAGATCCGCATTCCTCCCGCACCGGTCGCCTGACGCGATCAGGCGCACTGCGAACTACAGCGTTTCCTCGCCCGAAACGGTTTGCGTAGTCAAGAGTGCTGCATTTTGAAGCGCAGGTGCAGGTAGGCGAAACTGCGCCGTATCGCGGCTCATGATCCACCGGAAGATGACGCGCCTCTTCGCACACCCGATCCGTGCGTCAGAAACTTCCCGGGACAATGCCGCTGCGCAGATACTCCTCCGCATACGGCAGCCGGTCCTGTCCGAAGAACATCTCCTCGCCGACGAAAAGCACCGGCGCCCCGAACAACCCGCGCTGCACGGCCGCTTCGGTCTGCACCTTCAGGGTCTCCTTGACCCTGGGGTCCTGCGTTCCCGTCATCAGTCGTTCGGCATCGATCCCCGCCTGCGTCAGCACCTCGGCGATCTCCGCCGGATTCGACAGGTCGCGTGCATCGACCCACATCGCGCGGAACATCGCGTCGGAGTACGGGAGCAGGAAGCCTTCGCGCTGCGCGTGGATCGCGCCGCGCATCAGCGCAAGCGTGTTGATCGGAAAGAGCGGGTTGAGCCGGAACGGAACGCCGTAGCGCCGCGCGAACGCCGCCATGTCCTTCGCCATCCAGTTGCGCTTGGCCGGCACCTCCATCGGCGACGCGTTGCCTGCCGCCTTCAGCACGCCGCCGAGCAGGATCGGCCTGTAGCGGATCGTCACGCCCGTGCGTTCGACGATGCCCGGCAACTGCACCCAGGCGAGGTAGCTCGTCGGGCTTCCGTAGTCGAAGTAGAAATCGGCCTGCAGGCGCATCGCGGCCTCCTTCAGAAGTGGGTGACCGGCTCGAGCCAGGGGCGCAGGTCGAGCTCGAAGGTCCAGGCGCTGCGCTTCTGGCAGTGCAGCATCCAGTACGTGTCGGCGATGTCGTCGGGTGCGAGCAGGCCGTCGGCGGGGCGCGATGCCACGAGGTCGGGGAATCGCTCGCGCACGAAGGGCGTGTCGATCGGCCCGTCGATGACCGGGTGCACGACGTGCAGGCCCTGCCGGCCGAACTCGCGCGCCATGCTCTGCGCCAGCGCGCGCAAGCCCTGCTTGGCGCCGGAGAACGCCGCATAGCCCTCGGCGCCGCGCAGGCTCGCAGTGGCGCCGGTGAAGAAGATCGTGCCGGCGCCGCGCGGCGTCATGACTTTCGCCGCTTCGCGTCCGGTGAGGAAGCCGGCGAAGCAGGCCATCTCCCACACCTTGCAGTACTTCTGCGCCGTCGTCTCGCGCACGTCGAACCGCACGTTCGCGCCGATGTTGAAGACGACGAGTTCGAGCGGGCCGACCTCGCGTTCGATCCGCTCGAACAGCGACACCACCTGGTCTTCCTTGCGCGCGTCGCAGCCGAAGGCATGCGCCTGTCCGCCGTCGGCGCGGATGCGCTCGACGAGCGGCGCGAGCCGGTCCGCATTGCGGCGCGCGACGCAGACCGCAAGGCCTTCGCGCGCGAAACGTCGCGCGAGCGCGGCGCCGAGACTGTCGCCGGCGCCCATCACGAGTGCGGTTCGTGCATTCATCGGATACCTCCTTCGCGAACGGTGTCGAGGATCTCCCGCGACAGCGCGTCGTCGTCGACGGCACGCGCCAGCACCAGCGCGCCGACGAGGCTCGCGAAGGTGCCGATCGCCCTGCGCCTTCGTGCCGCCTTCGATCGGCCGGGAACCAGTTTCGTGAGCAGCTCGAAAGCCGAGTTCAGGTAATCCGTGGCTGCCCGCCGCACGCCCGGGCCCCGGCGCGCGACATCCGGGCCGAGCGCGGCGAGCAGGCACCCGGCGCCGGGATCGTCGCGATGCCGGGTGGTGAGGTAGGCATTCGTGATCGCGGCAACGGGGTCGTCGGGCGCGGCCTCCGCGCGCTTCTTCCAGAGACCGAGCGAACGCGCGAGCGCGCGCGTGCAGGCCTGCGCTTCCAGGTCGTCCTTCGAGGCGAAGTGGCCGTAGAAGCCGCCATGCGTCAGGCCGACGTCCTTCATCAGGTCGGCGACGCCGATGCCGTCGAATCCTCTCTCGCGAAAGAGCCGCGCCGCGGCGTCGATGATCCGCTCGCGGTTTCGCGCCGCCTCTTCCCGGGTCACTCTCATTTCCTTCGCTCCCGAGCATGCGTGGACGTTGACAGATTACATGATGCTCATCATATAATCTAGCCATGATGATCATCATCTATCCAGGCGGCCCGCGCCTTTCGCGCAATCGTGCCGTGTCGAACGAGCGGAGCCTTCGACGATAAACGACAACCAGCGTACCGCGTGGATCGTGACCCTCGCGGCGGCCGCCTTCCTGATGGTGACGATGGGTGCGAGGCAGTCGCTCGGCCTGTTCGTATCGCCGATCAACACCTCCACCGGGCTGGGGATCACCGCCATCAGCCTTGCGATGGCGGTCAGCCAGCTCATGTGGGGTGTCATCCAGCCGGTCGCGGGCGCCGTGGCGGATCGCTACGGACCCGCGCGGGTGCTCGTCGCCGGACTGGTCGTGCTGGCGGTCGGCACCGCGATGACGCCGTTCATGACGTCGACCTTCGGTCTCGTCGCCTCGATCGGGCTGCTCTCCGCGATCGGCTCGGGCGCGGGCAGCTTCTCGGTGCTGATCGGCGCCGCGGCGCAGCGGCTGCCGACCGAAGGACGCGGCAAGGCGGCCGGAATCATCAACGCGGGCGGGTCCTTCGGCCAGTTCGTGTTCGCGCCGATCTCGCAGGGGCTCATCGGCCTCGTCGGATGGATGGGCGCGATGTGGTCGCTCGCCGCGATCACGCTCGCCGCGCTGCCGCTGGCGAAGATCGTGAGCCCGAAGGCTTCGCCGCATCCCGTGAGGGCGACCGACGAGCATTCGTCACCATGGCGCGCCGCGCGAAGTGCGATGGGCGACCGCAGCTATCTGCTGCTGCACGCGGGTTTCTTCACCTGTGGATTCCACATCGCGTTCCTCGTCACGCACCTGCCGGGCGAGGTCGATCTGTGCGGGCTGCCGGCGTCGGTGGCGAGCTGGTCGCTCGCGCTGATCGGCCTGGCCAACATCGCCGGCAGCCTGCTCGCCGGATCGGCGATCTCGCGCTTTCGCAGCAAGCACATCCTCGCCGTGATGTACGCATCGCGCGCCGTCCTGATCGCGTGGTACCTGGTCGCGCCGAAGACGGCCTGGACGTTCTATCTGTTCGCCATCGGCCTCGGGCTCACCTGGCTCGCCACGGTGCCGCCGACCGCGTCGATCGTCGGCAAGCTCTTCGGCGTTCGATATCTCGCGACGCTGTTCGGCCTGACGCTGCTGTCGCACCAGGTCGGCGGGTTCCTGGGAGCGTACCTCGGCGGGATCGCACTCGCCCGATCGGGCGATTACCAGTGGATGTGGTACGCCGACATGGCGCTGGCCGCGGCCGCGGCGGTGGTCAATCTGCCGATACGGGAAGCGCGCGTGGCGCCGATGGCCGTTCCGGCTTGAGGCGGCCGGCGAGAGCGTGTTCACCGGCACGTTGCATGGCCTGGCGGAGTCCTCGCAGGCGGTCTAGGCAAGAGCCGGTGGCCGCCGCTGGCGCCCGACAGGAACGACAATTGCTCGCCACGGTTGCCCTTGCCGCACGGTCGAGCGGTTCGCGTCGCCCATGCCCAGGCGAAGCGCCAGGGAGCCTCACGGTTGCCCTCCCTCGGCAACCGATCCATCACGACCAGGACAACGCCGATGTTCATCCAGCCGATCGACTGGTTCCTGCTCGTGTGGTTCGTGCTGGCAGCCGCATCGACGATCTACGTGGCGTGGGATCAGTACCGGAACAATCCGGAGCCGGTAGTGATGAAGTGGGGCTTCATCCTCGTCACGCTCTACATGGGACCGATCGGACTGCTGCTCTACGTGCTGGCGGACAAGGAGCCGCGGCCCGGCGAGCACGAAGCGTTCATCCGGGCGTTGTGGAAGCAGGGAGTCGGCTCGACGATCCACTGCGTGGCGGGCGACGCGACCGGAATCATCGTCGCGGCGGTGATCGTCGCCGTGCTGGGGCTGCCGATGTGGCTCGACCTGATCATCGAGTACCTTGCCGGCTTCGCCTTCGGCCTGTTCATCTTCCAGTCGCTGTTCATGAAGAACATGATGGGCGGCAGCTACTGGCACAACGTGCGCAAGAGCTTCGTTCCCGAGTTCGTCAGCATGAACTTCATGATGGCCGGCATGGCGCCGGTGATGAGCTTCCTGATGATGGGCCGCGACATGCGGGCGATGGTGCCCACCGAGTTGCTGTTCTGGGGTGTCATGTCGCTCGGGGTGATGGCCGGGTTCGCCCTCGCCTGGCCGTCCAACGTCTGGCTCGTGCAGCGCGGGCTGAAGCACGGATTGATGACCCAGCGCGACGAGCCTACAGGCCACGCCTCGGCCGACGCTTCGGCCCACGGCAGTGGGCAACACGGCACGCGGCACGGCGGACACGACATGCACACCGACGCGACGACCCCGCAGCTCGCCGCCGTCGGCGGCGTTTCACTGCTCGCGCTGGCGATCGGCATGGCCGCACCGGCGAACTGGGTCAACCTGAACCTGAGCGCGCACGACGTCGGCGGCGTGATCATGCCGCCCGGCATGATCATGGATCGCGACACGCCCGCCGCGGCGATGCGCGACATGGCTGCGATACACCCACGCGAGATCACCGCGCGCTACGGCCTGGACGTCGACGGCGACCGCGAACTGCAACCGCGGCTCGAGAACGGCGTGAAGGTCTTCGAACTCGAAACCTCGGTCGTACGCTGGACGATCCTGCCCGGAACGACGGTGGATGCGTACACCTACAACGGGCAGGTGCCCGGGCCGCGCCTCAGGTTCCGCCAGGGCGACCGGGTACGCATCGACGTGACCAATCGCCTGCCCGAATCGACGACCGTACACTGGCATGGGCTGATCCTGCCCAACGTCATGGACGGGCCCGCGCGCATCACGCAGGAGCCGATCGAGAACGGCGAGGTCTATCGCTACGAGTTCACCGCCGCGCAGTCGGGCACCTACTTCTACCACTCGCACGATCACATCGACCGGCAGCAGACGCTCGGCCTGTATGGCGCGCTCATCATCGATCCCGCGCAGCCCGATCCGTCGCTTCGCGCAGACCACGAATACACGCTGCAACTGCAGGAGTGGCTGCTGCGCGAGGGCCTGACGTACCCGGCGATGCCGATGGATGGCGGCCATCCGAACTACTTCACGATCAACGGCCGCGCATGGCCGGCCACCGACACGATCCGCATGCGCGTCGGCGAGACGCTCAAGGTGCGCTTCATCGGCTCGAACAGCGGCTTCATTCATCCGATGCACATCCACGGCGGACCATTCGTCGTCGTCGCGCGCGACGGAGAGACGCTGGCGCCGCAGGCCCGCTTCGAGGCCGACACGATCAACGTCGGACCGGGCCAGCGCTACGACGTGATCTGGCGTGCGCGAAACCCCGGCAAGTGGCTGATCCACTGCCACATCGCACACCACACGACCAACAACAACACCGAGACGGCGGGCGGCGGCGGCTTGATGATGGCGATCGAGGTCAGCGGCTGAGTTGCGGCCGCCACCCGCATGCAGGCGGTCGTCTCAACTGGAGCGGGTGAAGGGAACCCAGGCGTTCAACGCCGCATCGGGCGCGTATAGACGGTCAGCTGATCCCTCCATCGGGACTGAGCCAGGACATACCCGCCGTAAGGGGTGGCACTGATCCAGGCGCCTGCTTTGTCGATGCCGTAGTCGGCCCGCACGCCGGCTGTGCGATCACTGCGTGTCAAGTTCAAGATATACGGGCCGTTGGGCTGCGTTACCCACTGTCCAACGATGCCGTTGGTTGCGATATTTGCGCCGACATAGGGATCGAGCAGGGCGGCGCGGGCAACACCCGGCGATATCGCGCATACCGCGGCGAAGGCGATACCTTCGCAGCTTCATTCGCAGCTTCAAAGGTGTGTTCCGCCCGTCCACCAGAGGCTGCGTCCAATCGCAACAAACCGAAACAAACCGCGACCGGCCTGAGAAGATGTGGGAAGCGCCGCGCGACACCATGACGGTCATGTTCAATCCCCTCTCGGAAGGAAGATCGTCATGAAGACCGGAATCAAGCGAATCCTCATCGGCCTGGCCAGCGCCACCGTGTTGCTCGGCGGCCTGACTGCTTGCGGTACACGCGGGCCGGGACACTGGAGCGAAGAGCGTGCGGGCGAGATGCGCGCCAGGATGGTCGAGCGCATCAGCGACAAGCTCGAACTGAATGCCGACCAGAAGCGCAAGCTCGACGTGCTGGCCGACGAGATCACTGCTCAGCGCAAGGCGTTCCGCGGCGACGGTGCCGATCCACGCGCCGACTTCAAGGCCCTGATCGCAGGCGACAAGTTCGATCGTGCCAAGGCCCAGACGTTGCTCGATCAGAAGACGACCGCCGTGCAAAGCCAGGCGCCCAAGGTGCTGACCGCGCTGGCCGATTTCTACGACAGCCTGACGCCGGCGCAGCAGCAGCAGGTGCGCGAACGGCTGGACAAGCGCCACCGCCGCTGGGGGCGGGGCTGATGAGATAAGCGGAACCCATGCATCGCATCCTGCTGATCGACGATGACGCGCAACTCGGAGCACCGCTGGCCACGTATTTCCAGCGCTTCGAGTTGCAGTTGACGCAGGCCACCACGCCCAGCGAAGGGCTGGCGCGCCTGCGCGACGGCGGGTTCGATGCCGTCATCCTGGACGTCATGCTGCCCGAGATGGATGGCTTCGAGGTCTGCCGCACCATCCGCCGCGAGTGCGACGTGCCCGTCATCATGCTGACGGCCCGGGGCGAGGTCATGGATCGCGTGGTGGGCCTCGAACTGGGCGCCGACGACTACCTGCCCAAGCCGTTCGAGCCGCGTGAACTGGTGGCGCGGCTGCAGACCGTGCTGCGGCGCCTCAAGCCCTCCGGCCGCGGCAACCCGTCGGCGACGAGCGAAGCGCCGACCTTGACCTTCGATGGCCTGTCCATCGACACGGCGCGGCGCAGCGTGTTGCGCCTGGGCACGGAGGTCGAGCTCACCGGCACCGAGTACGAACTGCTGTTGCTGCTCGCGCGCGAGCCGGGCCGCGTGTTCAGTCGCGACGACATCCTCAACCAGTTGCGCGGCCAGGAAGCCGATCTCTACACCCGTGCCGTGGACATCGTGGTCAGCCGTCTTCGCAAGAAGCTCGAACCGCTGGACTGCATCAAGACGCTGCGCAATGCCGGCTATGCCTTGGCGCTGCGCCGGCAAGCCCAGGCATGACGGCCGTCGCCACGACCCTCCTGTCGCGTCTGGGGCAGGCCAGGCGGCGCATTGCGCACTCCATCAAGCTGCGCATGGTGGTGGTGTTCCTGCTGCTGGCCGCTGCCATGACGCTGCTGTTCGTGGTCGGAGCCCAGAGGGCTTTTTCCGTGGGGTGGCGCGAAGCGGCGCGTCCGCTGCTCATGGACTACGTGAACCGGCTCTCGGCCGACATCGCCGGCAACGGCACGCCCAGCGTGGCGCGCGCGCAGGCCCTGGTCGAGCGCCTGCCGTTGACGGTGCGCATCAGCGGCCCGACGGTCAACTGGTCGTCGCATCCCGGCCAGGGAAGACCGAACTGGCTGCGCGACAAGGCGGACGCCGAGGGCGGCGGACCGGATTGGGCGCGCGTCCTCCAGCGCACCACCGCCGACGGCCATACGCTGACCTTCGGCATCAACGGGGAAGCCTTCGGACGCCGCCCGCACAGGATCGGCTATGCGTTGATGGCGCTGCTGTTGCTGACCTTGATGGCCTGGCTGTACGTGCGCCGTCTGCTCAGGCCCCTGGACGCCATCGGTGAAGGGGCTCGGCGCTTCGGCAAGGGCGACTTCTCCCGACCCATTCCCGAACTGCGCGCGGAAGAGCCTGACGAGTTGGGAGAACTGGCCGCCACGCTCAACACCATGGGGCGCGACATCCACCAGATGCTCGAAGCCAAGCGCGCCCTGTTGCTGGCCATCAGCCACGAGCTGCGCAGCCCCTTGACGCGGGCGCGTCTCAACGCCGAGTTGCTGCCCGAGTCGGCCGAGGTGCAGTCGCAGCGCGAAGCCTTGCTGCGCGACTTGCAGGAGATGGCCACGCTGATCGGCGACCTGCTGGAGAGCGAGCGCCTGGCAGGCCGGCATGTAGCGCTGCAACGCGAGCCGACGGCGCTGGACAGCCTGGCCCGTGAAGTGACACGGGAACTCGCCGCGAGGCACCCGGCGGCCGCGCAGGTGCGCGTGAAGGTCGATGCCGACTTGCCCGTGCCGACTCTGGACCCTGGTCGCATGCGCCTGCTTCTGCGCAATCTGCTGGACAACGCGCTGCGGCACGGCGGCGCGGCGGACCTGCCGCCCGAGGTTCATCTTCGGCGGGCGGCGGACGGCGGCGTGGTGATCGAGGTACGCGACCATGGTCCCGGCGTGCCAGAAGCGCAGTTGCCGCACCTGGCTCAGGCGTTCTACCGCCCCGACACGGCTCGTACCCGCGGTGCCGGCGGCGTGGGGCTGGGCCTGTACCTGTGCCGGCTGGTCGCGCAGGCGCACGGCGGTACTTTCGAGGTGCGAAACGCCCAGCCGGGGCTGTCCGTCACGGTGACGCTGCCGCCCTGGGCGCCTTCCGTTGATTAGATTGTGTGATTAAAGTATCCCATGAGGCTATTTTCGTCGTTCGATTACACACAGACTCCTGTCTTTGATTGGATCTTGTGGTAATTTTTAACGATGGATGCAAATTCACGGCACCAAGTAATCAAGCGCCTGCAGACGGGCCTGCCCCGTGGGGCGCCGTTCGACCTGGCCATACTGGCGCCGCTCGGAGTGTCGGCCCAGCTCGCCGCGCGCTACGCCGAAGGCGGTTGGCTCGTGCGCTTGGGCCACGGGGTGTACGCGTTCCCGAACGACGATTTCGGGGTGTACGGCGCGCTGAAGTTCCTGCAGCAGCGCGTGCCGGGCCTGCACGTCGGCGGCAAGAGCGCGCTGGCCCTGCAGGGCGTGCGGCACAACCTGGGCAGCCGCGACACGCTCGTGCTGTGGGGTGATGCCCGCTTTGCGCTGCCGGCCTGGTTCACCTCGCGTTTTCCGGCGCGCTATGTCCACGCGAACCTGTTCGACTGGCCGGATAACGCACTTGCCAGCAAGACCGCGGTCACGCCCCCCGGCCTGCCCGACGGCCTGCGCGTGTCGGCCTCCGAGCGCGCTGTGCTGGAGCTGCTATACGAGGCCGGCACCAGGCAAAGCCTGGAAGAGGCCCGCAACCTCTTCGACGGCGTGCGCTCGCCGCGCAAGGAACTGCTGGGCCAATTGCTGTCCTGCTGCACGAGCGTGAAGACCGTGCGGCTGTTCCTCACCTGGGCGCGTGAGACCAAGCTGCTGGACGTGGACGATCTGCTGGCGCATTACCCGCTGCGCACCGGCAGTGAGAAGCGCTGGATGAGCCGGCTCGCCGACGGCACCCTGTTGAGCCTGAACCCGCATGGATAAGAGCTATGCCGATACCGTTCGCCTGCTGCTGACCGTCGCGCCCGAGGTCTTCGCCAATGACATCTTCGCGATGAAGGGTGGCACGGCGATCAACCTGTTCGTGCAGGACATGCCCCGCCTGTCGGTCGATATCGACGTGGTGTACCGGCCGTGGCAGGTGCAGCGCGAGGAGGCGCTGAACGCGATCAACAGGGAGCTGGCCGCCATCTCGCAGTGGCTCGCACCACTCGGCATCCGAACGCGCCTGGCGGAAGTCCCTGGAAAGGCGCAGTGGAGCGGGTGAAGGGAACAGCACCCACGACCTAACCAATTGATTGATAAGGTTTTTCTTGGTTTTGGCAGCCCAAGATAGCCTTCATTGTGGACTTAAAAACCCCGATGGGTCAACGCGCGTGCCCGGCATCGATCCGGAGCGAGCCAGGGACTGCCACACAAAGCCAATGTAGTCGAACCTCTTGCGTCACGCGACAGGGCCCGGCGCGTTAGGACCGAACACCTTGCGAGCACGTGCTATGAACCGCTTCAAGGGTTCGGAGGGTTCGCCGCCGCGACGCACCAAGTAGGTCGAGAGCACCGGCGGCGTGCCGCCCAGCGGCCGCGTCGCAATGTCTGGCCGGTTCAGCGCCTGCACCTGCGAGGCGATGGCGAAGCCGATCCCGTAGCCCGCTCCGACCAGCGTCAGCATCACCCCGAGGCTGGTCACGTGGTCGACCACTTTGAATGGGAGTTCGGCGCCATCGAGCGCAGCCTGGATCTGGTCATGGCAGCCCGAGGCCGAATCTGGGTGGCACAACACCAGCGGGAACTTCATCGCGTCGGCGAGCCTGACCTCCTTGTGGGCCAGCAGCGGGTGCCGCGCGGGCACGATCACTGACAGCGGATCGGTCCACACCGGCTCGGCCACCAAGCCATCGTTCACCGAGCCCGACAGCGCAAAACCCATGTCCAGCAGATCGGTATGCAGACCCTTGAGCTGCTGCGAGAACGGTAACTCGAAAACTCGAATCTCTAACTCCGGTTCTTCCTCGCGACTGCGCGCGAGCAAGGTGGCAATCCGCGGTTGGGCCAGGCTGTCGCAGATGGCAATGCGCAAATAGCTCTGGTAGCCCTGCGCGGCGCTCTTGGTGGCCTGGATCGCCTGATCTAGGGTCGCCAGCACGCGCCGGCACTCCACCAGCAGAACCTGGCCGGCCCAAGTAAGGCGGGTCGTCTGGCGCTGGCTGCGGTCGAACAGTGCCACGCCTACCGCCTGTTCCAAGTCGCGCATCGCGCGCGACAGCGGCGATTGGTCGATGCCAAGCCGCCCGGCAGCACGCGCCAAATGCAGTTCCTCGGCCACCGCCACGAAATAGCGCAGCAATCTCAATTCCATGACGGCCTCCTTGTTGGTTGTTCTGGCTCGGCCGATTCGAGCCTCCTATTTCAATTCAGGTATCCAGCGCACCGCGTCCATCCTGCCTGCTATGAGGGCATGATTGCGCGAGCCGATCTGGACCTGTTCGAGTTTGCCCAGTCCGCCGACGAGTGCTGAGACAGCCAGGTCAAGAGAGACCTGCAAGCCAAGAGAGCCCGGCGAGCAGCAAACGACAGGCGAGATGCGAGCTGCTTCATCAGCAAGGGCCACGGACAGACCTACTGTCGCCCGATGCCGACTCAGAACTGGAACAGCATCAAACCCAGTCCGACACTCGTCTGCCGATGGTTGTAGTCGAGCAGCGTCTCGCCGTAGCCGGTGAAGGCCTGCACATACCATCGCACGCCGGACGGGTCATCGGCATAGACGGGGTAGCTCCAGTTCAACTGCAACGATCCGCGATCGAGCCGCGAGGGATTCAATCGAGCCCTCAGCATGGTTCGCGCGCGACTGCTGTCCCAACTCGCTCGAAGCTCGACCTTGCCGACGTAGTCGACCAGGTCGGGGTTGTCGTCTTCGTTTCGCGTTTCGCGCAGTCGATGGTCCAGTCCGGCCATCAAGCCGAAGCGGCCGTTGTCCGCGCCGACCCTGAAGAACAGCCTGTTCCAGCTTCTCGACAACGGATTGGTCTGTCCGTTGGACTGGTGCGCGAAGCCGAACTGCCAGAGGCGAACCTGCCAGCCGCCGGGCAAGCTCGGCAATCCAGCGGGTGGAGGCGCGACGTAGATCACTTCCGGCTGGTAGTCGGTGTTGCGGAAAGGCCTTGATTCATCACCGTCCCAAATCTGCCAACTGGAGTTCTGCGTGTAGGCGAGCCACAGACCGTCATACGGCTGCAGCAGCCCCGACATCACCTTGGTTCGCAGCGCCACCTGCAGGACCATGTCGGCATTCCTGTACCCCGCGTGAGCGGGTGCGGTGCCACGTGTCGGCGATGACGGCGCAAGGTTGACGCTGCTCGTGTAATGCGCGGGAAGCAGGTAGTTGGCGGTGTAGGTCCGGATCGCAAGACGGTTCGATTGGCTGCCCGGCGTGACCTCCCAGGATCGGGCCATTCCCAGGCCCAGGGTGTCGTGCTCGGGCTGTGTCGTGCGCTCCTCGGCAGCCAGTGGCACTGCAGTCGGGGCCTTCGCCGCAGAGGCGCGCGCCTCTGCGGTGTTATTGAAAGCAGCATCGAAGCACGCAAGCCTGGCGGCGTCGTCGGAGATCTGAACGCACGATGCGACGGGATTCCGTTCAATCTCTTTCGACCAGGCCGAAGGCGGCGCGATGAGCGTCATCGTCAGTGCAGACACCCGGACCGCCGCGGATAGGTGAGGCATGCCGTCCGGGCGCGGCGACCTGTTCCAGGGCCACTCCCGTTGCTTCCTCGTGCTGCCGGATGCAATCAACCGGAGGACGACGCCTGCCTCAGGCACGGTCGCCCTCCCTCGCAGGCAAGGCTATGGGTTCAATGCCCTGCTCATCGTTTGGCAGCCGCCTTGCAGCCTTTCGCGTCTTGAGCCACGTCTCAAACCGCACCACGTAGGCGAAGACCACCGGGACTACCAGCAGGCTCAAGCCCGTCGAGGTCAACAGGCCACCGATCACCGCGACCGCCATCGGCTGCCGAAAGCTCGCATCTCCGCCGAGTCCGAACGCCATCGGCAGCATGCCTGCCACCATGGCCACTGTCGTCATCACGATGGGACGTGCCCGCTTGCTGCAGGCGTCCACCAGCGCATCGAACAGGGGCAGGCCGCGCTCCTTGTAGGCCACCGCGGCGAAGTCGGCCAGCAGGATCGAATTCTTCGTCACGATGCCCAGTAGCATCACCAATCCGATGAGTACGGGCAGGCTCAGCTCGAAGCGGCCGGCGAGCAGCGCGACGAAGACGCCGCCGATCGAGAACGGCACGGCCGACAGAATGGTCAGCGGCATGAACCAGTCCTTGAAAAGCAGCACGAGCACTGCGTAGACAAGCAGTACGCCGGTCAGAAGCGCGACGATGAAGCCCACGATCAGCTCGCCCATCATTTCCGCGTCGCCCGCCTCGATCAGACGGACGTTGCTTGGCATGTTCTTGACTGACGGCAGTGCGTCGCGCGCCTCGATCGCGCGTCCCAGCGGATAGCCGCCGAGGTCCGCGGTGATCGTCACTTGCCGTTCGCGGTTGTAGCGGTCGATCTGCGACGGACCGCTCTCGACCGCGATGTCGGCGATTGACTCCAGCGGCACCAGCGCGCCGTTGCGGCCCGGCACCCGCAGCGCGCTGATTGCCTGCAGGTCGTCGCGCAGTTCGGTAGGAATCTGCGCCCGGATGTAGATCTGGCGTGCGTCCGAGTTCAGCTTGGCCAGCGCGGCGTCGAAGTCGCCAGATAGGGCGATGCGGACGGTGTCGCCGATCGACTGCGTGCTGACGCCAAGTTCCGCGGCGGCGGCCAGGTCGGGCCGGATGGTGATCTCCGGGCGTTCCAGCGTTGCCGTGGACGAGATTCCGCTCAAGAACGGCAACGCGCGCATCTCGCGCTCGATGCTCAGCGCGCTGACCTTCAGCGCGGCTGCGTCCGGGCTGGACAGGATCACCTGCAGCTTCGTTCCGGTGCCGCTGCCGATCGACAGCCGGGCGCCCGGAATACCCGCAATGCGGTCGCGCAAGGCCGCTTCGATGACCTTCTGCGGCGGGCGGTCGCCGCGCGAGGTGAGGACGACGGTCACCGAGCCCTTGCGGACCTGCGCCGACTGCGAACTCGCGCTGCCGACAACCGCGGAGGGCGCCGAGCCCACCGACGCGAACACCGAGCGAACGCCGTCGACACCGGTGATGGCCTTGCGAGTCTCCTCGGCCGTGCGCAGCGTACTGTCCAGACTGGCGCCGGGTGGCAACTCGATGCTGATGCTGGTGTTGCCTTCGTCCCGGGCGGGGATGAATCCGGTCGGGATCAGCGGAAGCAAGGCCACCGAGCCCGCGAAGAACGCCGTGGTGGCCAGCAGCGTGATCTTCGGGTGCTGTAGGCACCACCGAGCCATGGCCAAGTAGCGGCCCATCAGCGGGCCTTCCTTCTCGGGTTCCGGCCGGCGCCGCAGTATCCACGTGGCCATCACTGGCGTGATCAGCCGCGCGACCAGCAGCGAAGCGATGACCGCGGCCACGATGGTCCAGCCGAACTGCTTGAACACCAGGCCCGGGATGCCGCTCATCAGCGCGGTCGGCACGAAGACCACCACCAGCGTGGCGGTCGTGGCGATCACCGCCAGCGCGATCTCGTTGACGGCCTCGATCGTCGCGTCCAGTACCGACTTGCCCTGGTGAAGGTGGCGGGCGACGTTCTCGACCTCGACGATCGCATCGTCCACGAGGATGCCCACCACCACCGCCAACGCGAGCAGCGTGATCGTGTTGAGCGAGTAGCCAAACCAGGCCATCACCGCGAAGGCCGGGATGATGGACAGCGGCAGCGCCGCGGCGCCGATGATCGTCGCGCGCCAATCCTTCAAGAACCACCAGATCACCAGCACGGCGAGCAGAGCGCCCTCGTAGAGCATCTCCATCGAACCCTTGTATTGCTCCAGCGTGAACTCGACGGACGAGCGCACCAGCGTGACGCCGAGGTCCGGATGCCGGGCCTTTAGCTCCGCGAGCGCCTGTTCGACGCCGCGCCCAATGCTCGCTTCGTCGTAGCCCTTGGTCCGCGACACCTGGAAGCCGATGGCCGGTTTGCCATCGAGCAGGGCGATCTGCGTGCGCTCGGCGATGCCGTCGGTGATACGAGCCACCTGGTCCAGGCGCAGCCGGTGGCCGTTGGCCAGATTGATCGGGTAGGCCGCCAGTTCATGCGCCTGGCGCACGGTGGCCAGGGTACGCACGCCTTGTTCCTGCCCGCCCAGCTTGCCGGCGCCGCCGGAGGTCTCCACCTGGAACTGCTTCAAGGCGCGCGAAACGTCGGCCGCGGTCGCGCCCAGCGCCGCCAACTGCGCCGGGTCGAGTTCGACCTTCACCTCGCGCAACACCCCGCCCAGGCGTGTGAAGTCCGCGGCGCCGGGCACCTTGAGGATGCGCTTGGCGACGGTGTCGTCTACGAACCAGGACAGCGCCTCCTCATCCATCGCCGGGTTCGACAAGGCGTAGGTGAGGATCGGCCCGCCCGGACCCACCGTCACCTTGCTGATCTGCGGCTCTTCAACATCGGTGGGCAGATTGCTGCGAATCCGATCCACCGCGTCCTTTACATCGAGCAACGCATCTGACAGCGAGCGCTTGATATCGAACTCGGTTGTGATCGACACACGCCCATCGGTGATGCTGGTGGCGATGTGCTTCAGGCCCTGCAGCGTCGCCAGCGAGTCTTCGACCTTGCGCGCAACCTCAGTCTCCAACTGCGCGGGCGCGGCGCCGGGCTGCACCAGCGTCACGTTGACCGCCGGCAGATCGAGGTCGGGGAAGTTCTGGATGTTCAGCCCGCGGAAACCCCACAGGCCCGCGAGCGCAAGACCGAGGAAGAGCAGGATGCTGGGGATCGGATTGCGGATCGACCAAGTGGCGAAGTTCATGGCGCGCGTCCTTCCTGGCCCGCGGCGGCCACCTTCACCACGTCGCCTTCTTCGAGGAACCCGGCGCCGCGCACGGCCACCGTGTCGCCGTCCTTGAGGTGTTCGAGGATCTCGACCATCTGCTTGTCGCGCCGGCCGACCTCGACCATCTGCTTGCGCACCTTGCCGTCTGCACCGATCTTGAAGACCGCGGAGCGGCCGTCGCGCACGACCACGGCCTCGGCGGGGACGATCCACGCCTGCTTGGTGCCGAGCACGATCGAGCCGGTGGCATACATCGACGCGCGCGCCGCACTGCCGGGCCGGATGTCGACGTAGACGGTGCCCATGCGTGACGCGCTGTCCATCGCCGGCGCAAGCTGCCGCACCTGGCCGGCGGCGGTGCTGCCGTCGGGCAGCCGTATCTGCGCCTCCTGGCCGACGCGCACCTGCGACAACTGCGCCCCGTTCACCTCGGCCCGCCATTCGAGCCGACCCTGGCGGATCATCCTGAACAGCTCGGTGCCGCCCTGCGCACCGGCGACCATGCCCACCGTCGCCGAGCGCGCCGAGATCTCGCCATCATCGACCGCCCGCACCTCGCAGTTCTCCAGCCGCAGCCGCTGGTTCACGACCTGCGCTTGCGCGAGCTGCTGTTGCGCCTCCGCGGTGTCGGCGGCGGTTTCGGCGGTCTCAAGATCTTGCGTGCTGACGGCGCCCGAGTCCTTCAGCGCGCGCACCCGGTCGCGGTTGGCGATCGCCTGGCGTGCTGCGGATTTCGCCTGCGCGAGGGCTGCTTCGGCCTGTGCCAGTTCCGCGCGGACCGTGCGCTCGTCGAAGCGGGCCAGCAGCTGGCTCTTCTTCACCCTGTCGCCGACGTTGACCAGCACGTCCACCAGCGGCAGGTTCGTCACGCGCGCGCCGATGACGGCTTCCTGCCAGGCGGCGATCGGGCCTTGCACGGCAATCGTCTGCTGCCAAGCCTGCTGTGTCGCGCGCGTCGCGGTCACGCTCTGCGCGGCTCGGCCGGTGCCCGCTTCGGGTGCGCCGCTCTTACCCGAGCAGCCCGCTAGGGCCGTCAGGCAGGCGAGAAGGATCAGTTGACGAAGGACCACATCAATCTCCAGTTGAATTGCTGCTCGCTGCGACGAGGGTTCCGCCGGTCGATCGGGCGAGATCCACCCAGGCGAGGCCGCGGTCGCGGCTTGCAGTGATCAGCGTCCGTCGCGCTAGTTCGACGGATTGGCGGCTGCTCTCCAGCTCGAACAGGCTGGTCCGTCCGGAGCGCCAGCTCGCGTTGTTGGCATCGAAGAGTTGTCGGGCTGCAGCGAGTCCCGCCCGTGCGTGGCGCTCACGCTGTTCGGCCGCGCGCAGGTTCGAGAACGCCGTCTCGACCTCCTGCACCGTTACCTGCAGCGCGCTCTGCAGCAGCGCGAGGGTCTGTTCGTAGCGGGCACGTGCCGCATCGACATTTGCCCGGCCCGCGCCGCCGTCGAACAGCGCCATCGAACCTGTGCCTCCCAGCGACCAGAGATCCAGCCGGGTGGTGCCGCCGGCCAGGCCGATCCACTGAGGGCCGAGCAACATGCTCAGCGAGAATCGCGGCAGCCGCGCTGCCATCGCGACCCCGATGTCCTGGTAGGCCGCCTCGGTGCTCTGCATCGCGGCCCTCACAGTCGGGTGGACCGCCAGCACGGTCGCGGGCAGCCCCACGGCCGCCGGCGGTGGCACGGGCAGCGGATCGCCGTCGGCCGCATACAGGCCCTCGACGGTCTTCCAGGGCAGCATCGTCAAGGTGGCCAGGGCCAGACTGAGCTGGTCGCATTGGGCCTGGGTGGTGGTCAAGGCGCCCCGCGATTCGGCCAAGCCGCTCTCGATGCGCGAGACATCGGCGCGGCTGACCTGGCCGACCTCGTACCGGCGCGTCGTCATCGTCAGGGATGCCTCGCGCGAAACGACATCCGTGGTCTGCGCCAGGCGAAGCTGACCGCAGGCGTGTCGCGACAGGCTGGTGCTGGCGATCTGCGCGTGCAACGCCAGGCGCGTGGCCGAGGCGTCGGCCTCCTGGGCATCCAGGCGGTACTCGGCGGCCTTGGCGTTGTGGGCCAGGCGCCCGAAGAGGTCGAGTTCCCAGCCCAGGTTCAAGCCCAGACTCGCGGTGCTCTGGATCAAGGTTTGATCGGTGCCGCCCTGAGCCTTGGCCCGCCCGGCGCTGCCCTGCGCCTGCAGCAGCGGCATGCGAAGCGCCTGAGCGCCGCTCAACAGCGCGCGCGCTTCGGCCAAACGGGCGCTGGCAACCACCAGGGTCGGCGAATGGGCTTCGGCGCTGCGGACCAGTTCAGGCAAGGCCGGGTCGGGCAGTGCCAGCCACCAGTCTGCACTGTCTGCGACGGGCGCAGCGGTGCCCGTTCCCAACGACCATTGCGCCGGCGCGTTGGGCACTTCCACGGGTTTGGGCGGCAGCACGGTGCACGCTGCCAGCAGACTCGCAAGTGCCAGCGCGGTTGCCGAGTGCAGCCGGCATGCCTGCGCAAGCGAGGGGTTGATGAGGTTCGTCATGATGTCACTGGGTTTCATCGTCCGGCAGTGCTCGCCTACTCATGCCGTAGCGCTTCGATGGGGTCTAAGCGGGCGGCGCGACGGGCTGGCACGTAACCGAAGATCACGCCGATGGCCGACGAAAAGATGAAGGCCAGCAGATTGATTTCGGCGTTGAACAGGTAGGGCACCCGCATCAGCTGCGCGAGTGACACGGAAGCTGCAGTCGCGAAGGCCAGGCCGATCAGCCCTCCGAGCGAGGCCAGCACCATGGCCTCGATGAGGAACTGCAGCAGCACCTCATGTTCTTGCGCGCCGATGGCCAGCCGTAGGCCGATCTCGCGGGTACGCTCGGTGACGCTGACCAGCATGATGTTCATGATCCCGATGCCGCCGACGAGCAGGCTGACGGCGGCCACGGCACCGAGCAGCGAGGTCATCAGCGCAGTGGTAGCCGACAGGGTCTCGGCGATCTGGCGCGTATCGAGGACATTGAAGTTGTTGTCGTCACCTGGACTGAGCTTGCGCCGCTCGCGCAGCAGTTCGGTCAGGCTCGCCTTCACGAACTCGGGGTCGCTGCCCTCCTTCAATGACACCAGCAGCGTGTCCACCCTCGTGCTTCCGGTTACGCGGCGCTGGGCCGTAGCTAGCGGCACGAGGATGATGTCGTCCTGGTCCAGGCCCATGGCTGCCTGTCCCTTGCTAACCAGCAGGCCGATGACTTCGCAGTCGAAGGTCTTGACGCGCACCGCACGACCCAGCGGGTCATCGTCACCGAACAGCTCCCTGCGCACCGTGGCGCCAATCACGCAGACCGAGGAGCCTGCGTCCAGTTCGGCCTGCGAGAAGAGTCGTCCCGCTGCGAGCGTCCAGCTGTTGGTCTGGAAGTATTCGTTCGTGGTACCAGACACGCTCGTCGACCAGTTGCGGCCCTCGGCCACTGCGGTGACCGAGGCACGCACTTCAGGCGCCACCGCCGCCACACCGCCGACCTGCGTGGCGATGGCCTGCACGTCGGCCAGGCGGAACGGCGGCGCGCCTGCGGTACTGCCGCCCCCCGGTCCAAAAAGGCGCTGCCCGGGCCGCACTTGGAGCAGGTTGCTGCCAAGGCTCTCGATCTGCGACTTGACCGCCCGCGTCGCGCCATTGCCGACGGTGACCATGGTCACCACAGCGCCGACGCCGATCACGATGCCGAGCGTCGTCAACACCGAGCGCATCAAGTTGCGTCGGATCGCTCGCAAGGCCAGCAGGATGGTGTTCCACCACATCGTCAGGCCTCCACCGTGGCGGGGTGCTCGGCGCGTTCGTCACGCTCGATGCCCCCGTCACGGAAGTGGATGACCCGCCGCGCGTAGGCGGCCATCTCCGGCTCGTGCGTCACCATCACCACGGTGATGCCTTGCTCGGTGTTCAGCTTCGTCAGCAGGTCCATGATCTCGCGGCTGCGCGCCGTGTCGAGGTTGCCCGTTGGCTCGTCGGCCAGCAGCAGGGTGGGCTTGGTCACCATGGCGCGCGCGATCGCCACCCGCTGCTGCTGACCGCCCGAAAGTTCGGAGGGCGTGTGATGCTCCCACCCGCTCAGACCGACCTGATCCAGCGCTTGCCGCGCCAGTTCGCGCCGCCGCGCCGCGCGCTCGCCGCGGTACAGCAGCGGCAGCTCGACGTTCTCCTGTGCGCTGGTTCGGGCCAGCAGGTTGAAGCCTTGGAACACGAAGCCCAGGTGTTGACGGCGAAGCAGCGCACGCTGATCCCGAGTCAGGTCTTCGACCGGCACGCCTTTGAAGCGGTACCGGCCGCTGCTTGGCGTATCGAGGCAGCCGATCAGGTTCATCACGGTGGACTTTCCTGAGCCGCTGGGACCCATGACGGCGCAGAACTCGCCAGAGTCGATGCGCAGATCAACGCCGCGCAGCGCCTGGAACGCAGCCGTGCCTTGCCCGTAGGTCTTGGTGATGCCGTCGAGCGCGACCAGCGACGTGTCGGCGTCGTCGGCCGTCATGGCGCGCTCGCGACCGTGCGTTCGACGATGACCGGCAGGCCTTCGGCGATGCCCTGGCCGGTGACTTCGGTCTGTCGGCCGTCACTGAGGCCCTTCTGCACGCTGATGGCCTTGGGCTGCCCCTGCTCCAGCACCCAGAGGGTGGCGCTCTCGCCAGGTCTGTCCTTCACTGCACCGGGCGAGCTGGCACTGTCCGAAGGCGGCCGGGGCATCAGCTTGGATACCAGGCCGCCGCCGGCGGCCGCGGCCGCCGAAGCCGTGGGCTTGAAGCGCAATGCGCTGTTGGGCACGAGCAGCACGTCGCGCCGTTCGGTGGCGGCGATCGTGGCAGTGCCGGTCATGCCCGGACGCAGGCTCAGGTCGCGGTTGTCGACGCTGAGCAGGGTCGTGTACGTGACCACGCCGTCGGTGATCGTCGAGCCGTAGGCCACCCGTATCACGCTGGCCGGGTACTTGCGCCCAGGCTGCGAGGCAACGGTGAAGTGTGCCCGCTGCTCCTTGGCGACCTGGAAGACATCGGCCTCGTCGACGTTGACCGACAACTCCATCTTCGCCAGGTCCTGGGCCAGCGTGAGCAGCGTGACGGCCTGCAGCGAGGCGGCCACCGCGCTGCCCGGCTCGATGGATCGAGCGAGCACGATGCCGTCGATGGGCGAACGAATGGACGCCTTGTGCAGATTCGTCTCGTTGGTGGACAGCGATGCGCGCCGCTGCGCCACGGTGGCAACGGCGACGCCTTCCGCCTCGACCGCTTTGTCCAGCGCAGCGCGCGCGGAGTCGAGTTCTATTCTGGAAGGCAGCCTGCCTTGCGACAGGCGGGCCACGTCTTCGAGCTTCGCGAGGGTGGTTTGCGCTTCGCGCACTGCGGCGCGAGCCTGTCGCTGCTGGGCCTGCGCGGCAGCGAGATCAGCTTGGGAGCCAGCCACGGCGTCGCGCAGCTTGGCCGTGTCGAGCTGCAACAGCAACTGGCCCTTGCGAACCTGATCGTTGACATCGACCAAGACGTTCTCGACGGTGCCCGACAGTTCGCTGCCGATGTTGACGGTGCGCGTCGGCTTCAAGGTGCCGGTGGCGCTCACGGTGATGGCCAGCGATCCGCGCGCTATCGGCACGGTGACGTAGCGCGGTGCTCGCGCTTCGATCTGGGTGCTGCGCCACAGGACGTAGGCGCCGACGGCCGCCGCGACCGCGACGACGGTCAACCAGACGAACGGCCGCTTGTACCAACGACGAACCGCATTGGGTCCCAGCAGGCCGGTCAGGTCGTGTTTGCGATCGGGCATAGATGATTCACTCACGGCGTCACCGCGTTGCTTCTGTCAAAGAAAGGAATCTGCCGACGGACGCCT
This sequence comes from Burkholderiaceae bacterium, assembly GCA_021166835.1. Next base: position 76,633 of record JAJPEN010000005.1, read on the forward strand.
CTGGAGCGGCGCTCCCACCGGAAGCGGACGGTGCCTGCCAGCCGCCACCCAGCGCCTTGTAGAGGCGCACCTGGCTCAGGAGCTGACTCGTGCGTGCTGACGACAGGCTGCTGGCTAACGTCAATGCGGTGCGTTGCGCGACGAGCAGTGTGATGAAATTTGTCAGGCCAGCGCGATAGCGATAGGTAGCTAATTGCAGTGAAGCGTCGGCGGAAGCGCTGGCGCGCTGCAGGCTGGCGATCTGGTCGCGTCCTTGTAGCAGGGCTGTGGCGGCATCTTCGACATCCTTCAGCGCAACGAGCACGGCTGCCTCGTAACTGGCGCGCGCACTGTCGAGAATGGCCTGTTGCTCGGACACCCGCGCTCGCGCCGCGCCGCCGTCGAACAACGGCCAAGCCACCGACGCCGAGATCCCTGCCAGTACCGCGCGGCCGGCATTCAGCCCCGACAGCGTGCTGGCGGCCAAGCTCAGATTGCCCGCGATAATGAAGCTCGGCTTGCGCTCGGCCTCGCGCTGCGACAGCGTTGCCAACGCGGAGCGAACGTTGGCTTCCGCGGCCACGATGTCGGGTCGGCGCCGCAGCAGGTCTGCGGGCACCCCCGCCGATGGCCACTCAGGCGCGCGTGGCCCCTCGCCGGCCTGGGCGAGTCGCACAGTCAGCGAGCCTGGCGGACGCGCCAGCAGTACGGCCAACTGATGCTCCGTCTGGCGCAGCGATGATTCCAGGGCGGGTAGTTCGGCAGTAGTCTGCTCGACCGATGTCTGCGCCTGCTCTACATCTAAGGCACTCCCAAGACCAGCTTGAGCGAGCCATTGCGTCAGTTGCAGGTTCTCGGTCTGAGTAAACAGGCTGTCGCGTGCGATGGCCAGGCGTTCGCGCGTGCCGTGCCACTGGAAATAGGCTTGGACAACATCGCCAGCGATGGCTAAGCGCGTAGCGTCTAGCACGGCATTGCTGGCGGCGACGTTCGCATCAGCAGCGGCGACCGCACTGCCCAAGGCGCCGAATGCGTCGAACTCCCAACTGGCATCCAGGCCGACCTGGTAGCTGTTCTTGGTCACGTCGGCACTGCGATTACGCGCGCGGGCGCCCGAGCCTATGACCAAAGGCGACAGCGCCGCGGCCGTCACATCGCGAAACGCACGTGAGCGTGCGAGCGTGGCACGCGCCTGCGCGAGGTCGAGATTGGCCTTCAAGGCCTCCTCGACCAGAGCATCGAGCAGCGGATCGCGGAAACCGTTCCACCAAGACGGAGGCGTGAGCATCTTGCCGTCCAGATCGCTGGCTTCGCTCCACTGCGCCGGCAGCGAAGCCACCGACGACTGCACGTCCGCGGACGCGGTGTTCGTGGCGCAGCCCTGCAGCACGGCCAGACAGGCGCAGCCGGCTCCGATCACCGTGCTCAAGTATCCCAACCGGGTCGGCCACCTTGGCCTGGCCGCGGTTGAACCGGCCGGTTGCGCGCAGATTGCGAAGAGCTTCATGGGCAGGCTGTTTTCGAATCAGCGGTCAAGCACCCTGCATCGCCGCCATCACGACCTCACGGACGATTCGGCCACCTTCCGGCGCGCTCCAGTCGCCTGCCAGTTCGGCAATGACTTGATTGGTGCTGGTGAGCGTCACACCGTGCCGCTCCATCCGACGCAACGCGATGTCGTCGCCCATCTTGGTGGGCGAGCCACCGGCGTCCGCCACAACTTGAACGTCGTACCCCATCTTCACCAAGGTGAGCGCGGGGAAGACCGTGCAAACATCGTTGGTCACGCCGGCCAAGATGATCTTGCGACGGCCGGTAGCCGCCACCGCTTGGGAGAAGCGGTCGTCGTCCATCGCGTTGACCACGCCGGAGCGCTTGATGCGGGCCTCGAATGCCTGCGGCAGTGCCGACTGCAACTCAGGCATCAACGGACCCTGCGCGGCCTCTTCCATACTGCTGGTCAGTACGACCGGCATGTTCAGGATGCTGGCCGTCTTTGCCAGCATCAGCGCGTTGCGCTTCATCTCCTCGACAGGAATGGATGTCACCCACCCCATCGTGCCGAGTTGATGGTCGACGAGTAGCATGGTGGCGGTGTCGCCGGTGAAGCGTTCAAAGGTCATGGAGTTCTCCGGTTGAATTGATAGTCAATGCGTGAAGGGTGTCCCGCTAAAGACCATCACCTTGGCGGGACCGCGAGTGGCGCGGAGTCGCACGGTCGTGGCCGTGCCCTGTGCGGGATAGAGCGCCGTCCTCAAGTCTTCAGGCGACAACGCCTGGTCGTCGATCGACGTGGTGCCGGCAACGGGCATGACGAAAGCGGCTTGCCCCGCCTCGACAGGTACGGCGAGTTCGGCGTCCTGCTCCAGCGAGATGTCGAGGATGTTCACGTCGGTGGGTGGACGCAGAGGCGAGCGGCTCTCGCCGAACCTGCCCGCTGCCACGCGCACCTTGGCGCCGAGCGCCGTGGCCACAGGCACGTCGCCCGGTGCGACACCCATTGAATGAGGCGCAGACGCGCGCTGTGCGTCGGGCAAGGCGACGAATATCTGTAGCGCGTGTACGGTTCGACCCGGCTCCGCCGGCACTTCCTCGTGGACCACACCCTGGCCGGCCGCCACCCAATGCAGACCGCCGGGCAGGATGACGTTGTTTGTGCCGGTCGAATCGCGGTTCGCGATGCCGGTCTCCGAGTCCAGGAAGAGATAGGACACGGCAGAGAAGCCGGCGTGGGGATGGGGCGCGAAGGTGGGTGCGCTCATCCATGCGTGGTCTACGCCGATGAACGGGTTGATGGCAGACGCGGCGCCGCGCAGACCGAAGGCACGAAAATTGGCACCGTGGTGAGCGCGTTGCATGGGTATGAGAATGCGGGGCATGACGATTCCTTGTGTTCGCTCTAGCGAGAACCAAGTCCCATCCGACGCAGTAGTCCGTCTTTGCGGATGAACTGGTGGTAAAGGGCAGCCAGCACGTGGCCGGTGATGAGCAGCATCAGGAGGTTGGCTATTGCGCCGTGAAGGACGCGGGCGCCGTGACCGTCAAAGTTCGTCGGCAAGTGCCCGAGGCCCTCGAACACGATGCGGGGAAGATCGGTCTGCGCCGCGAGCACGATCCCGCTGATGCTCATGACGACCGGCAGGAGATAGAGGGCGTAGTGGCCGAATTCGGTGAGTCGATTCAGGTTGGTCCGATCGCCATAGGCGGGTTTGGGATGCGCGGTCTTCAGTCGAACCAGGAACCGGACGACGGTCAGGACCAGAATCAAGTTGCCGGCGATCATGTGGTTTCTCAGCGCCAGCAGCTTTTCCGGTACGTCGTTGGCCGTGCGAGCAAGGAAAGTGCTTCCCAGCCCCAGTTCGACCAGCAGGAGCAACACCAGAATCCAGTGAAGGGCAATCAAGCCGGCGTGGTATCGGCGAACGGTCATGCGATTGCTCCATTGCCAGCCGCCGTCTGGACCAAGGTTGGGTAGTCCGTGTACCCCCGTGTGCTTCCCCCGAAGAAGGTGTTTCGGTCAGCGTTGTTGAGCGGTGCATTCGTCTTGAGACGTTCGACGAAATCCGGATTGGCGAGCACCATCTGTCCGTAAGATTCGAGGTCAGCCAGACCGGACGCGATATCGGCACCGATCTCCTCGCGAGGCCGGCCAGGCCGGTTCACGATGAGCGCCTGTGACCACAACCGACGCATGTCAGACAGCAGCGGCTCGTTGCCCTGGTGCATGACATGCACGTAGGCCAGTTTCAGCTTGTTCAGTTCGGTGACGAGGTGGCGGTAGAGGTCTGGGCCTTCGTTCCCTTCGTCGATGCCCCACAGCGTCGTTCCCGGCGACAGCCGAATGCCCGTCCGATCTGCGCCAATTTCCTGCGCAATCGCGGTAGCCACCTCGACGGCGAAGCGCGCTCGGTTTTCGATGGAGCCGCCATACTCGTCGGTACGCGCATTCGCGTTGGGGGCGAAAAACTGCTGGATCAGGTAAGCGTTTGCGCCATGAATTTCTACGCCGTCGGCGCCGGCCTCGATGGCACGACCCGCGGCGTGGCGGAAGTCGGCCACGGTCTGGCGCACTTCGACCGTGCTCAGCGCACGTGGCACCGGCGCAGTCTGCATGCCCTTGGGCGTGAACATCTGCGCGCCGGACCCGATGGCCGATGGCGCGACGCTCTGACGGTGGTGAGGCGTGTTCTCCGGATGGGACAGGCGCCCGGCGTGCATCAGCTGGATGAACAGCCGGCTGCCGCGCGCGTGAACCGCGTCCGCAACCGACCGCCAGCCGATGACATGGGCCTCGGTGTAGATGCCCGGCGTCGCCATGTAGCCCTGGCCATCGTCGGACGGCTGGACACCCTCAGTGACGATCAGGCCAACGCTGGCCCGCTGCGCGTAATACTCGGCCGCAGCGACCCCCGGCGTGCCGTCGAATCCGGCACGCGAGCGGGTCATCGGCGCCATCACCAAGCGGTTGCGCAAGGTGTAGCGGCCAACTTGGACAGAGCTGAAGACAGTAGACATTTGGGATTCCGAAGGGTTGTGTGGGACTCGCTGGGGATCGAGGTCGATCAGGCACTCTTGGAGATCAACGCACGCTGGACCAGTGCATCGGATTCGGCGAGAAAGGCACTTGTGTGCTCGGGCGTGAGACCTGCCGAAGGCAGGATGGCTCGGGCCTTGTTGTCGAAGAACGCGCCGCTGCGAGCCTCCAACTCTGGTGCGAACAGCAGTGGTGCAATTCGCCGCGCGTAGGCTTCGGCGCTCGGCGTCAGCAGACCGATCAAGCCTTCGACCAGCGAGGACAGCAGCTTGCGGCCCCCGAGGTAGTTGCTGCGGATGTCCGTCTTGACCAGCCCGGGATTCAAGCCGAACGTGCCCACGTGCGAATACCGACGGGCGGCGTCGAGAACCAGCATCTCGTTCCCCGCGACCGTGTTCATGTGCACGGCCATCGCTCCATAGGACCGCTCTGCGTTCAGGTCGCCCAGCTTTCCGGTTTGGCCCGCGCCTGGATAACCCATCACGAATACGCGCGGTCGGGGCTGGCCTGCGGGCCGTCCCGCGCCAAGCGTGGGCGCGATCTCGCGGAGGATGACCAGGCGGCTAAGAAAGCTGACCGCCATGTCGCGCTCCAGCCCCTCGGACGTTTCCTGACGCTGAGGCGCCGCAAAGATTCCGGTGGTGAAGACGACGACGTCGAGTTGCTCGGCAGGCAGCAACGCAGCGACGCGCAGTGCTTCCTGCATGCGGCTCAGGTCGGCGCGAAGGAATCGGATGCCGGCCGCGTCGGTGTCACGATGGGTTTGACCCACCACGGTCACCTCTGCGCCGCTCGCAGCGAGGAGCTTGGCCAACGCGCGACCGAGACCGCCTGTCCCGCCGATGATGGCGACCTTCTTCCCCTGCAGCAAGGTGCTGCTCAGAGCCAGGGGAGCGAGGTGGAATGAAGAATCTCGTTTCACGAAAGTAAGCCTTGAACTTGATGTCTGCTATCTTCCATCGCTTCTTCATCGGGATAAATATGGTCTACTGAGAATCAGTGACCCAAAAATGGAGCAATAAAGTGGAGCTTCTGAATGACATGGCGCTCTTCGTGGAGGTGGTGAACGCCAAGGGCTTCCGGGGCGCATCGACCGCCACCGGGGTGCCCAACTCAACGCTCTCACGGCGCATCGGGCTGCTGGAGAAGGCGATCGGCTTACGCCTCCTGCATCGGACCACGCGCAAAGTCGAACTGACCGAGGCTGGTCAGCTGTACTACGAGCGGTGCCGGCGTATCGTCGACGAGGCGCGCATCGCGCATGAACAACTAGGCGAGATGCTGGCCCAGCCGAGCGGCTTGCTGCGGGTCTCGTTGCCCGTGGATTTCGCAGCCATCTTTCTGGCCCCGCTGATCGCCGAGTTCGCGAAGCGCTATCCCGGCATCACGTTCGACTTCGACTTGACTCCGCGCCGGGTAGATCTCGTGTCAGAGTCATTCGACTTGGCCATCCGGATCGGCGAGCAGCCCAACTCCGGGCTGATCGCACGGCAACTCGCTCAGTTCCCTGCCAGGCTTTACGCATCGCCTCGGTACTTGGAGGCTTCGGGACAGCCGCAGCATCCCGCCGAACTGGAAGTACACGAATGCATCGTCTTCCCCCGCTCCAGCCCGTGGACGCTGCAGGATGGCAAGGAGACGGTCAAGGTCGAGGTTGCCGGGCGCTTCACGATCAACAGTGTTGGCATGTTTCGCCGCATGGCGCTTCTCGATCAAGGCGTGATCATGGTTCCGGAAGCGGTAGTAGCGGACGACATTTTGTCCAAGCAATTGGTTCAGGTCCTCCCGGAGTGGTATGGACCTTCGATGCCAGTTTATGCATTGACAGAAACGAGGCTCCTGCCGGCGAAGACGCTGCGCTTCATCGAGTTTCTACAGGAACAATTCTGCGCGCTACCGACCCGTTGATCGGCTACCTGGACGCGCACTCATGTTGGTCCTTGGAGTCATAAGCAGGGGCTCATAGATGGGAGAACAACATGAACTTGCGTCACATCCAGGCCTTCATAGCGGTGGCCGAAGAACTGCACTTCGGCCGCGCCGCCAAGCGCCTGCACATCGAACAGTCGCCGCTGTCGCGCCGGATTGTGCGGCTGGAGGCGGACCTGGGCGTGACCCTGCTCCACCGCAGCGGGCGCGTCGTACGGCTGACCCCGGCCGGTCGGGTGTTCCTGGACGACGCCCGGCGCGTGATGCTGGCCTGCGAGCAGGCTGAGGTGCGCGCCCGCAACGCTGCGGCCGGGTATCACGGCACGTTGCGCATCGGCCTGGCGGGCGACATCGGGCGCACGCGCTTGGCTGCGCTGCTCGCGCTGTGCCGGCAGGAGGCGCCGGAGGTCAGCATCCGCTTGGCCGCGGTGCCGCTCGCACAGCTCCTGCATGGGCTGAGCGTGGGCCTGTTCGACGCCGGTCTGGCATCGGTCGGGCACGTGGACGGCGAAATCGTGGCGGCGCCGCTGTGGCGTGATCCGTTCCTAGTGGCCTTGCCGGCACGACATCCGCTGCTGGCCTACAAGGAAGTGCCGCTGCAGGAAGTGGTGAGGTATTCGCTGGTGCTGTGCGACCCGCAGGTGTGCGACGGTTGCCACCAGCAGCGCGAGCACCTGTTCCGCTCGGTCGGCGTGCAGCCGGCAGTGGCTGAGTACGTCAGCACCCATTCGCTGATGCTGGCGCTGGTGGCCGCGGGCTATGGCGTGGGGTTTTCCAGCGCGGCGCATCTCGAAGGCTGCACACAGGTCGACGTGGTGACGCGGCCGCTCGCGGAGCAGGACGCATCGCTGACCACGTATCTGCTGCGGCCGCAGGGCGACATCCAGGAACCGCTGCGTCATTTCATCGACCGCGCGGAGCGGGTGGCAGGCACGCCGGTTGGACCGATTGGTGGCGATCAACGCCCGGCATGACGTAGGGGAACTCGGATCGGTCGATGCAATTTGGGTCTTGCACGAGACCCGATTTGCATGGTTGTTCGACCACTATGCGTCACGGCGATTGGGGGCACGGCGCTTTGGAAATCCGCATGGCATGAGATACCGATGCGTTTGTGCTGCTGCGGTCAGCGCACTGACGCGCAACGCATGAGCTTTGCTTGGATGCAAACCGGCTCATCGGGCCGACGCATTGATGCTTTACCCCGCCCCATTTCCTGCGAAAGATTTGCTCTGGTTTTCCGGTTGAGCGCGGCATCCCTGATGGATGCGCGACATTTCAAACCGTTGCGCCGGTAACAAGACTTTTCGCAGACGCATTATGGTGGAGGCGTATCGGGCATCGCAAGAAGTGTTGCCCCTTATGCGACGCTCGGCTTCAGCGCCGAACCCAACATTCACAATGTGCCGGCCGGCCCGCGCTTCATCGGGTTCTGGGCAATCGTCGCGCCCACGTGGGCCGTGCGCGCTTGCCAGTTGTCGATCCGACGATGGGAAGCGCGCGATATGCAGAAATCGAGCAGCCTCGCCTTTGGCACCAAGACCTACTACCGCCCGATGGAGGCGGCGATCCGCTGGTGCGGGCTGCTGCGCTTCGAGCAGCGCATCCTGCAAACGCTGGGACAGCGCGCAATGCCGGAGCCCGGCGAGTTTCCGCGCTGGCCGCTACTGCGCCTGTATGCCGAACGCATCTTCGATGCGCTGACGCATGGCGAGCTGGCCCGTGGTCGGGTCGGCATCGTGCTGGATGGGCAACGGCCGGAACTCGACGATCCGCAACTGACCGTGCGCCACGTGGACCTCAAAGCGTGGATGGCCCACTACTACCCCGGCGAGCGGCCGGGGTTCTTGTTTGACGACATCGAACGCTCGGTGCATCCGGTGGTGAGCGTGGACACGCTCAACATCCTGCTGGCCGACCGCGAGGCGACGAAGGTGCAGCTCGCCGAACTCTCGCAAGTGCATGAGGCGCTGCGCTCCGCGCATGAAGCCCTGGCGAAGGAACAGGCGGCGCGCGGCGATGCCAGCGACACAGCGCGCGAGCCGGGCCTGCGGAGCGAGACGACCTACCTCAACATCATCGGCGGGCTGCTGACGCTGCTGCTGGGCAAGTCGCCTTCGGGCGCGGCCTATTCGTCGTTCCACAGCATGGATGCAGTGGTGAGCGCGCTGCTCGCGCACCATGAGGGTCGGCCGGGGCTGAGCGAGCGCACCTTGTGGAGCAAGCTCGCGCAGGCGCGGCGACACCTCGAAGCGTCGCGCTGATTCTGCGCTCGCCCGCACGCTGCAATTGCAGTCGCGCCTTCTGCAATTGCAGTGATTCCGGCGGCGGCCGTCTATTCAATGCGAGGCACTTTCCGAACAGCGCCAGTGAGCGTCAAGGAGTGTCTCTCATGTCTTCGCAGACCACCGTGCCGGCGGCGCCGGCAGCCGAGCACCGAATCCTGCGCCGCGCCGAAGTCGAAGCCAAGACCGGCTTCAAGCGCGCCCACATCTATTCGCTCATGAAGGAAGGCAAGTTCCCCAAGGCGCTGCGCCTGGGCGTGCGCGCCGTGGGCTGGGACTCGGTGGAGATCGAGCTGTGGATCGCTGACCGCCTCAACGAGCGCGCCTGACGCCTCTTCCGGCACATGCCAATCAACCGGGAGAAGTCCATGCAGGTGGTGTCCATCATTTCGACCAAGGGCGGCGTGGGCAAGACGACCACCGCCGCGAACCTGGGCGGCTTTGCGGCCGACGCCGGGCTGCGCGTGCTGCTGCTGGACCTGGACGTGCAGCCCACGCTGTCGAGCTACTTCACGCTGGCCGAGCGCGCGCCGGCCGGCATCTACGAGATGCTGGCCTACAACGAGCAGCGCGCCGAGCAACTGGTGTCGCGCACCACCATCGCCGGGCTGGACCTGGTGCTGTCGAACGACGACCGGGGCGAGCTGAACACGCTGCTGCTGCATGCGCCGGACGGCAGATTGCGGCTGCGCCACCTGCTGCCCACGCTCGCGCCGCGCTACGACCTGCTGCTGATCGACACCCAGGGCGCGCGCAGCGTGCTGCTGGAGATGGCGGTGCTGGCCTCGGACCTGGCACTTTCGCCCGTGACGCCGGAAATCCTCGCGGCCCGTGAGCTGCGGCGCGGCACCTTGCAGCTCATCGAGGACATCGCACCGTACCGGCATCTGGGCATCGAGCCGCCGCCGCTGCACCTGCTGATCAACCGCGTGCATCCGGTGTCGTCCAACGCGCGGCTGATCCAGCAGGCACTGCGACAGGTGTTCCAGGGCCAGCCCGGTGTGCGCGTGCTGGACACCGACGTGCCGGCTATCGAAGCGTATCCGCGCGCGGCGACTCGCGGCCTGCCAGTGCATCGAGTCGAGTACCGACAGCCGGCGGGCCGCTCCGCACCCGCGGCGCTGGACACGATGCGCACCCTCGCTGGCGAGCTGTTCCCCGACTGGAAGGAGCGCTTCGCGCTCGTCACCGGCCGAGAGAACGCAGGAGGGGCCAGCCATGGCCAGCGCGCATGAACTGGCGCGCGGCCACAAGCGGCTGCGAGCGCTGATCGAATTCGCCCTGGGCGAGGGCTGGAAGGTGGTGCGCACCCGAGGCGGGCACCTGCTGTTCACCAAGCCGGGCTGCGCGCCGATCTACACCAGCTCGACGGCAAGCGACCACCGCGCCGAGCGCAATGCCCGTGCGCAGCTTCGCCGCGCCGACCGCCAGGCGCAGACCGTCGAGGCATCGCCGCAGGAGAGCGGCCATGGCTGACATGACGCCGGACGACATGGCCGCCAAGCTGCTGGCCTCGGGCTTCGAGCGCAGCGGCCCTTCGGCCGCGGCCTTGACCGACCCCATCGCCGACACGCCGATGGTCGTGACGCTGGACCAGTTGCGCCCCTATGACCACGACCCGCGCGTGACACGCAATCCCGCCTACGAGGACATCAAGGCGTCCATCCGCGAGCGCGGCTTGGACGCGCCGCCTGCGATCACGCGCCGGCCCGGCGAGCCGCACTACATCATCCGCAACGGCGGCAACACACGCCTGGCGATCCTGCGCGAGTTGTGGAGCGAGACGAAGGACGAGCGCTTCTTCCGCATCCCCTGCCTGTTCCGTCCCTGGCCGCAGCGTGGCGAGGTGGTGATGCTGACCGGCCACTTGGCCGAGAACGAGCTGCGCGGGGGCCTGAGCTTCATTGAGAGAGCGCTGGGGGTGGAGAAGGCGCGCGAGTTCTACGAACTGGAGCACGGACAGGCGCTGTCGCAGAGCGAGCTGGCGCGCAGGCTCACGGCCGATGGCTTTCCGCTGCCGCAGTCGCACATCAGCCGCATGCAGGACGCGGTGCACTATCTGCTGCCGGCGATCCCGAACCTGCTGTACGGCGGTCTCGGCCGGCACCAGGTCGAACGGCTCGCGGTACTGCGCAAGGCCTGCGAGCGCACTTGGGAGCGGCGTGGGCTGGGTCGCAATCTGTCGGTGGACTTCGCCACGCTGTTCCAGGACGTGCTGGCGCAGTTCGACTCGCAGCCGGACAACTTCTCGCCACAGCGCGTGCAGGACGAGCTGGTCGGCCAGATGGCCGAGTTGCTGGAAGCGGACTACGACACGCTGGCGCTGGAGATCGACGACACGGAGAGCCGGCAGCGTGCGCTGACCAGCGATCCGGCGGCGCCAGCGGCACGACCTACGGCGCCGACCGCACCTGCGCCGGAGCCACAGCTGTCTTCGCCGCCGCCATCGTTGCCGGCTGCTCCTTCGGTGCAGTCGTCGCAGCCAGGTTCGTCTGTGCCGTCAGGCGAGGCTGCGTCGGGTGTTACGACCGAAGCCGAGCAACGGGCCGACGGTCAGCGCGATGAACGCCTGCAGGGCCACATCGTGTCGCCGGCACCGACCACCGAACGCCTGCAATCTATCCAGCGCATGGTCGCCGACCAGATGGGCGACAAGCTGCCCGACTTCGAGGCCGACGCGCTGCGCGCCATTCCCGTGCAGGCTGGCGGGCTCTATCCCATCTCGGACGTCTGGTACATCGAGCCCGGCTTGGACGTGCCGGATCGGCTGCGCGTGCACATCGCGCAGTTCGCGCGCGAGATCGCCGAAGAGGCCGGCGTGGCGGAACAGGTCGAGCCCAGCGACGGCGGCATCGGATTCGCCTGCATGGCGCCGCCGGCCGCGCGCGCGATGCCACCGTTCGCGCGGGCGGTGCTGACGCTGCTGCAGGCGCTGTGCGCCGCACGTGCCGCAGCCGGGATCGATCGCGCCCGGCTGGCCGATGACCTGGCGCCCTTGCTGTGCGGCGGCGGCGCCTATCCGCGCCTGAGCGATGCCGGGCTGGTCAAGCTGTTCCGGCTGCTGCGCCTAGCGCGGCGGCTTGTGGATCTGGAAACCGGCGCGGGCGCCAGCGCCCCCGGCCACGGCGCCTGAGCGGAGACCAGCCATGTCCGCACCGCACCCGCTCAACCAGGCCGTGATCGCGCAGGCACTGCATGACCTGCGCAACGGACAACTGCGACGCTGCAAGGCCATGGGCTTCGGCGAGGAAGAGCTGGATGCGCTGAAGCACCCCGAACTCGTGAGCATGCTGGTCAATGCCACGGTCTCGTGGTGCTCGGTGTCGGTCAACCGCGAAGTGCTCAAGCGATTGCTGAGCCAGGTGCACGACGTGGAGCGGGAGATCGCCACGGTCGACCGCATGCTGCGCCTGGGGGCCAGCACGGAGATGGTCAGCCGCTTCTATGGCCTGACGCATCAGGAGGTGGCCCTGCGCCGCGACATCCTCGGCCTGCCCAAGCGCAAGGGGCGACACCCAGTGCTGGACGAGGCGCAGGACACAGCGCTGTGGAAGCAGTGGAAGGCCGGCGCCACGGAGCGCGGCATCGCGCTGGACGACGAGATGGCGATGCTGGCGCTGACCATGGACCTGGCCGAGACCTTGAACCTGCCGATGTCGGTTATCTGGTCGGCGATACGCAACTGGATCGACCAGAGGCTGGTGTAGGCCATGGCGACTGGCGGCGCACCCCGGCGCGACGGCCCCGTGGCGCTGTCGGCACTGTTCGACGATGCGCTGCGGGAGCTGGTGCCGCCGACACCACCGGAGCCGCCAGGCCCGCGCGGTGCTGCTGCTGCATCGCCGGCCGCGCCGGTCAGCGACGGCTTCCTCTACAGCGGCAACCGGCACGAAAGCGTGCCGCGTGCGCTGTTCCTCGACCGGCGCCTGACGCCGCTGGAGCGCAACGCCTGGCAGGTGTTCCGCCTGCAGCTCCAGAGCGACGGCGTGACGGCGTTCCCGACCTACGACCAGCTCCGGCCCTATCTCGCCTCGATGCCCTGCGCGGCGCAGGCCTCGCATGAGACCGTGGCGCGCGCCCTGACGCTGCTGCGGCTGACGCGCTGGCTGAGCCTGGTGCGACGGCGCCGCGACCCGAAGACCGGGCGCATCCTCGGCAATCTCTACGTCCTGCACGACGAACCGCTGACGCCCTTCGAGGCGATGCAGCTCGACCCCGACTATCTCGGCCTGGTCAGCCAGGCATTGACCCATGCCGCGAAGGCGGTGCAGATCGTCGGCATGAACACCCTGCGCGAGATCGCCGAAGACCCGATGCTCAACGGCCGCACGCTGCCCACGCGGTTGCAGGTGCTGGCACAGCGCATGGCCCGCAATCAATGGGCCGACGCAAGTTATCCACAAGCGCCTGTGGATCACGAATCCGAAGAGGGCCAGGACGGCCTGCTTCGGAATCTCGATGGCCCGTCTTCGGAATCCGAAGCAAGGCCGAAACCCGCGCCAGACGGCTCACTTCGGAATCCGAAGGAGGACCGTACTGTACGTATGGATCGTATAAATCAAGTACGTACAGTACCGCGCGCGAAGGCGTTGCAGCACCTGCGCCTGCCCGAGCGCCTGCTGCGCTTGAAGGACGAGCAGCAAAGCGGCGCTATGGTGGCCTTGCAGCAGGTGGACGAGTCGCTGCGGCAGGCGGTGCTGGATGAATGGGATGCGCGCTGTCGCAACAGTGCGGTGCGCAACCCGGCCGGCTACCTGTTCGGCATCATCCAGAAGGCGATCCGCGGCGAGTTCAAGGCCTGGGCGGGCGAAGGCGGTTCGCCATCGACGCCGCCTGCGCCACGATCGCCGCCACGGCCAGCCGCACCGGCACCCTCTGCGCCACCACCACCAGCACCGAACGGCCCCGGCCGCGAGGCGGCGCGGGCTTACCTGGCGAAGCTGCGTTCGACGTTGGGCGATTCCTGAGCGGCTATCCCCAGGGGATGGCTGAGACACGAGGCCTTCCACCCATCGGCTTCGGTTCTGTCATGCGTCACATGGTCGCAGGCCGGGGCGGACCTATCCCCAGGGGATAGATGGAACACGCATCCTTCCGCGCCATCCGATTCGCTCGCCGTCTTCCTCGCCTGCGACAGGAGCTATCCCCTGGGGATAGACGGAACACGCGGCCTTCCCGAATGACAACCGGGAGCACACCCGCTGCGGTTTGTTGACTGACGCCCTTCCGGGCGATGCCGATGCTGGCGGCTCGTTCCCTTACCGCGAGTCGTCACCATGGCCAACGAATCCCAGCAGCCCTTGCAGTTGAATCTCGGATCGCTGCGCAGCGCGATGTCGCTGACGCTGCACACCCACCACGCTTCGCGCATCTGGCATGGCCGAGCGCCCGCCGAGGGCCGGCCCGGCATCATCGGCCTCAACGGCTACATCAGCGTGATGAACAAGATGAAGCGCGGTGCCGAGCAGGACGATCCCTACTCGGATTTCTGGATGCTGCGTATCGAGGACAAGCTGACGCAGACCAAGGTCAGCTTGCAGGCGCTGCGCGAGCAGGTGGATCAGGCGCTGGCCGACGTGCCGCCCGCGCTGACGCTGGGCGAGAACATGAACGTGCAGCCGGTGAAGCTGCCGCTGTTCGTCAATGCGCAGCTCGGCTTCATGGCGGTGTACCTGCTGGCCGACTACGACGACCTGGCGCGCAAGCTGATTCTTGCCCACCACACGGCACTGATCGATCGCAGTACGTTGGAACGCTGGCTCAACGACGGCGCGCACGCGCTGCGCAGCCTGTTCTCGCTGGCACAGCAGTACCGCTACTCCGGCGCGACGCGCGACGACTTCGCCTCGAAGAACGCGGTGGCGCGGGCGGCCCTGGAGAAGTTCGGCGAGCTGCCGCAGGACGTGCTCGAAGGCACGCGCCGCTCGCGCTTTGCGCCACCGATCGCGCGGCGGGCAGGCAAGCCTGCTGCAGTCGCTGAGGCCGCACCCGTCGCTGGCGCAGCCGACGTGGCGGACGACGATCTGGACGGCGAAGGCGCCAAGGCATGACGGCATCGTCTTCCGCCGGCCAATCGGCGCGCTTCCTTCCGTTGGAACAGGCGGACTTCCAGCGCCTGGAACACGCGGGCTACCTAAAAGGCCTTTTACAGCCTTTTAAAGGTAAGGGGAGTCTGGAGACCTGGGCCAACCAATGCACGGCGCTGCGCGACGACTTGATCGGCCTGGCCCAGCGGCGCGTGCTGCAGCAGGCGCGGGCCTATCCCTTCTCGCTGCTCGACGTGCAACTGGCCCAGCAGACCACGGGCGCAGGCACGACGTTCCTGCGTTGGCGCAACCACGATCGTTCCTCGATGGGCGTGGCGCTGTGGGAATCGCTGCTCGACCGCCCGGCGACGCCGGCCTCGCTGATCGACAACCTGTACGCGATGGAGCTGCAGCGCATCGCGCTGAACATGCAGATCAGCCTTCTTCACACGCTGGGCCGCCAGGCCCAGGAGTGCGCCAGCAAGGCCGCGCAGGCCGAAGCGGCTTACCTGCGGCGCGTCCACGGGCATGCCGCGTCCCTTCCATCCACCACCCCCAAGGAGTCACCATGAGCACGCACTTCGTCGGCGAGGGCAACATCGGTTCTGCGCCGGACTACCGCGAATTCCCCAATGGCAACGACGAGCCGCGCCGGCTGCTGCGCCTGAACGTCTACTTCGACAACCCGATCCCGAAGAAGGACGGTGAGTTCGAGGACCGCGGCGGCTTCTGGGCGCCGGTAGAGCTGTGGCATCGCGACGCCGACCACTGGAAAGACCTGTACCAGAAAGGCATGCGCGTGCTGGTGGAAGGCCGGACCGTGAAGGACGAGTGGGAGGACGCCGACGACAACGAGCGCACGACCTTCAAGATCGAGGCTCGGCGCGTGGGCATCCTGCCGTACCGCCTCCAGGCCGTGACCCTCAGCGCCAGGACGCTGGAACCCGAGGCGGCAGTACCGTCGCCGAAGGAAGCCAAGGGGACGAAGGCGCCGAAGGAAACCAAGGCCAAGGGCTGATTCTCCACAGGGGGCGGCTGTAGCAACCGTCAGACGCCCGCCATGCACCAGCTATCCCCAGGGGATAGCTCCAGGGTGTTCCACCGAATTCCAGCCGCCCTCCCGAAACGACGCTCCCGCTGCGCCAGCCGTTGCGGCTACGCGCATGCCGCCGCGGCAACGCATCGCCTGCCGATCACAAAGCGGTGTCTGCGCTGATCGGCTTCCTTGCTGCCGTCATCCGCTGGCCCGGCCAAGCTGGGGCCATCCGATGAACCGCACACTTCCAAGGAGGCTTCATGCGCGTGTTCCTGTGCGAGAAGCCGTCCCAGGGCAAGGACATCGCCCGTGTGCTGGGTGCCGGCCAACGCGGCAACGGCTGCTACAGCGGCGCCGGTGTCGTCGTGACCTGGTGCATTGGTCATCTGGTTGAGGCGGTTCCGCCCGAGGGCTATGGCGAGCAGTACAAGCGCTGGGCCATCGAGCAACTGCCGATTCTTCCCGAGCGCTGGCGTGTCGAGCCCAAGGCGGCGACCGCGGCGCAGTTCAAGGTCGTGCAGCAGCTCGTCGCCAAGGCGGGCGAGCTGGTGATCGCCACCGACGCCGACCGCGAAGGCGAGATGATCGCCCGCGAAATCATCGAGCTGTGCGGCTACCGCGGCCCGATCCAGCGGCTGTGGCTGTCGGCGCTCAACGATGCGTCCATCCGCAAGGCCCTGGCCGCGCTCAAGCCATCGGCCGAAACGCTGCCGCTGTACTTCTCCGCGCTCGCCCGATCGCGCGCCGACTGGCTGATCGGGATGAACCTGAGCCGCCTGTTCACGCTGCTGGGCCGGCAGGCAGGCTACAACGGCGTGCTGTCAGTCGGGCGCGTGCAGACGCCGACGCTCAAGCTGGTGGTGGACCGTGATCGCGAGATCGCGCGCTTCGTTTCGGTGCCGTTCTGGGTCATCGAGGTGGCGCTGTCGCATGCTGGCCAGTCCTTCGTCGCAAGCTGGACACCGCCGCAAGGCAGCACCGACGACGCCGGCCGCTGCTTGCAGCAGCCGGCGGCGCAGCAGGCCACGGAACGCCTGCGCGCGGCCGGCGCCGCCCAGATGCTGTCGGTGGAGACCGAGCGCGTCCGCGAAGGCCCGCCGCTGCCGTTCGACCTCGGCACCTTGCAGGAGGTGTGCTCCAAGCAGTTGGGCCTCGACGTGCAGGAGACGCTGGACATCGCCCAGGCGCTGTACGAAACGCACAAGGCGACGACCTATCCGCGCTCGGATTCGGGCTACCTGCCGGAGAGCATGCTGGCCGAGGTGTCGGCCGTGCTCGACAGCCTGGTCAAGACCGATCCCAGCCTGCGGCCGCTGATCGACCGCCTGGATCGCCAGCAGCGCTCGCGCGCCTGGAACGACGGCAAGGTCACGGCGCACCACGGCATCATCCCGACGCTGGAACCGGCGAACCTCTCGGCGATGAGCGACAAGGAGCTGGCCGTCTACCGGCTGATCCGCGCCCACTACCTCGCGCAGTTCCTGCCGCATCACGAGTTCGACCGGACGGTGGCGCAGCTCACGTGCGGCGGGCAGCCGCTGGTCGCGGTCGGCAAGCAGATCGGGGTGGCCGGATGGCGTCAGGTGCTGGCGGCGCCGGTGCCCGACGACACGGACGGCGAGGACGCGCAGCGCGGACAGGTATTGCCTGCGCTGCAACCTGGCGCCGCTTGCCAGGTCGGCCAAGTCGAACTGAAAGCGTTGAAGACGCTGCCGCCCAAGCCCTACACGCAGGGCGAGCTGGTCAAGGCCATGAAGGGCGTCGCCAAGCTCGTGACCGACCCGCGCCTGAAGCAGAAGCTGAAGGACACCACGGGCATCGGCACCGAGGCCACGCGCGCCAACATCATCAGCGGGCTGCTGGCCCGCGGTTATCTCTTGAAGAAGGGCCGCGCCATCCGTGCGTCGGATGCGGCCTTCACATTGATCGACGCGGTGCCGGCGGCCATCGCCGATCCGGGCACGACGGCGGTGTGGGAGCAGGCGCTGGACATGATCGAGGCCGGCCAGATGACGCTGGACACCTTCATCGCCAAGCAATCGAGCTGGGTCGCCCAGCTCGTGCAGCAGTACCGCGGCGCCACGCTTGCCATCAAGCTACCGCCCGCGCCGAGCTGCCCGCAGTGCGGCGCACCGATGCGCCAGCGCAGCGGCAAGAGCGGTGCGTTCTGGTCTTGCAGCCGCTACCCGGACTGCAAGGGAACGCAGCCGGTCGAAGATGCGGCGGCGGGCAAGCGCGGCGCATCCGGCCGTACCTCCGGCCCACCGCATCGGCACCCTAAGGGGAACTGACGCCCAAGTCTCCCTCTGCCACGCCGGCTCTTGCCGACGGCGGGGCAACCCTCCCGCGCCCCGCGGGACTCCCCAGCGCGCGTTCCCTTCTGCAACGGTGTGCGCGTCCTGCACAGGCCGATCACAGCTGGCAGGGCGAGAAGGTCATTGCTCCCTCGAATCGCGCTCGACGCGGTTCCGCTGATCCAGGTTCTTGCGTCCATCCGCGAGCGGTCTCCTGACGCCTTGGCCCGCAAGGCTGCGAGGTGCCAGGAGACCGCTTGCGGTCGACGGTATTCGGTGCCGGTGCCCGCCGGCGGAACAACGGGTTCCCTTTGTGTGTGGATACACGCCAGAGGATGCCGGCCCCAGCCACGAAACGGGCCGGGTGAGATTGCTGACGCAGCGAATGGCTTTGACGACGGCCTGGCCTGCTTGCAGCCCACAGGTGGATTGATTTTTCTCCAGCCGAAGCCTTGCGGGGCTTCGGCGCCTTTGTCGTGGGCAAACGGATCGTGCATCGGTTCCTGCACCAGCACTCGGGGCAAATCGGACGGAGGGCGGTTCCGTTTGATCGGCGACGGCGCGCAACGGCGCTTCCATCCTTCCTGCATGTGTCGCTGACGGTCGTCAGCACCATGCCCTGGCAGCCCCGGTCTTCAAGGCTGCAACGCGGTTCGCCGCGTTGACCGATCCAGTCCGCTTCGCACCGACCACCGCGGACGCGCGTCGCCACGACGCGGGTGCTTTCGATTTTCATCCTTTCGGGAGGTATCCGCTCCCGTCAGGGCGTGGTGCTCCCGGTCTTCAACCACCAGGAGCAACCCATGTCCCTTGCGTTCGCATCGGCACCTTTGAGTGCTGACCAGGCCCGCGCCGAATCCATTGGCTACCAGGCCCTGGCCTACGTCGGCAAGCGCCTGCCCCTGCAGGTGCTGTGCAGCGCGGCCGGCCACTACATCGGCACCGCCGATGCGGACGGTCCCGTCTCGCGCGAGTCGGTCAGCTACTTCCGCTCGCACCACGCCGCCGAGCACGCCCTGCAAACGGGCCGTTGGCAGCAGCGCCTCACCCCGTGATTCCAACCACCTGGAGCCCATGTCATGAACCGTGCCCTGCCTCAAGAGGTACTTGATCAGATCGAGCTGGAACACCAGCACTTCGCCGCCGCGCCCCAAGCCTTCTTCGAGGCCTGGAAACGCGGCGTCAACATCGCCGGAGCCGAATGGTTCGGCGACGGCACCCGCGAGGGCCTGCGGCGTGCCACCACCAAGTGGGATCTGCGGCCGAAGCTGCTGATGCTCAACGACGCCCTCGGCGTCCTGAGCAGCGGCCAGCGGATGTTCCTGTCCGCGATGGTGAGCTTCTACAACGCCCGCGAGGGCGGCGCGATGCTCAAGCGTTGCGGCTTCGAGGGTCTGTCCGACCTGGGCGGCCTCGACCTGGAACGGCGCAAGGTCATCGCCGACCTGACGCTGAACTACAACGGCTGGTGAGCCGCTTCGGCAAGCCAACGCCTCCATCCTCGCCCCCAAAGAGGGACATGCGCCGCACCCGCGGCCGTGTCCCTCCTTCTTTTCAGGGCACGCCCGCCCAAATCGAACGGCAGTTTCTCCCGCCGCTGACCGGCGGGCCGCTGCTTCACGTTTTTCCACCCGCTGGGGTTCAATCCCCAGCAGGGGATTGCCTCGGCCATCCTCTGCTGGAGAAATCCCATGTCCTACTCGAACAACAATCCCTTTGTCCGTGGCTACGACGGCTTGTCCGTCCAGCGGCTGATCGCCATCTCCTACGACGACGATTGCCCGCTGACCTACCTGCCGCTGCATCCCTCGCAGTCGCATCTGCCGGACAGCCAGGCCGAACGGCGGGCCTGCATCTTCTCGGACGACTTCGTGCTGATCACCGAGGACCAGGCGGTCCCCGACGAGTTGCAGGCGCAATGCCGCAGCCACGGGCTCGCCCGCAACGTGGTCTATGCCGTGATGGCCGAGGAAGACGGCAAGCCGCTGCACGTGGGCGACACCTACTCCGAAGAAGCGGCGCGGGAAGTCGTGCGGCGCCTGCGCTATGAAACCGGCTTCTACAGCCGGTGCTGGGAGATCAGCAGTGGGCACCTCGACGCCGACGCGCATCGCTTCCTCGCCGAGCTGGCGGACATCGCCACGCCGACGCTGTTCCTGTTCATCGCCTTCCGCATCCCCTACAGCTCCGCCATCGGGTTGAAGCTGATCGCCACGCCCTGGACCGACGAGAACCTGCGCGCGGTCGAAGGCATCACGGCCAAGCGGCTGATGCAGGAGCACCGCAAGAAGGGTATGCCGGAATCCCTGGTGCAGGTGCTGCACCTAGCCGCGCTCGCCGACGTGCGCATGCTGGTCTTCGACAGCGATGCGCCGGTGCTGGACGGACTGCCGATCTACGATGAGTGATGCCACCTTTCGAGCCCCCGCGCGGGGCTCGTTTCATTTCTGGACGAAGCCGGTGGCGGCGCAATGCCGATTCCTGTGCGACGCCGGCCTGCGCCTGACGCACGCTGCTCGCATGTTCGCTGGCGTTGCCGGCAAGCATGCCCAGGCAGTCGAGACCTTCGAGGCTGCGGCGCGGTTCGCCGTGCTGGTTGTTTTTCCTTCTCGGGCGCATGTCGCGTCCATCCACCTCACCCCCAAGGGACATGCCTCCCTTGCGGGCGGAAGTTCCTTGGATTGCCACAAGGAGCTTTCCCATGGATACCCAAGCCATCCGCGCACAGATGCCGACGCTGGTTCGCGGCCACGTGCCTTCCAACGTTCGCAGCTTCAAGTTCAACATCTTCGACGGCCAGCCCAAGGTTTCGACGCTGGGCTTTCACATCGATCCCAAGCCCTTCGAGGGCAAGGTCATTGCCACCACCGACGAGGCCATCGTCGTCAAGACGGGGCGGGCCGAGTTCGCGGTGCTCGACAAGGCGCTCGTCACCGACGTGCCCGACGAGGGCGCCAAGGTGCAGGTCGAGCCGTATGCGCGGCGCCGTTTCGACGGCCTGCGCGCGGACACGCCCGAGGAGAGCACCGAGTTCACCGCCGACGGCCAGCCCTACACGGTGAAGCGGCTCATCCTGGGCTCGGCGCCAGCCAAGCTGCCGATCGCCGAGCCGCAGTGCCCCGAGTTGCAGGAGCTGGTCCACCAGTTGGAGCAGTTGCCCGCGCCCGATGGGTTCCGGCGCATCACGCACCTGCTGGTGGATGCCGGCGCGCGGGACTTCACGGTGGTCGATCCGAGCCCCGGCAACATCATCGCCACGCCGCCGGCAATCGGCTTCACCGTGGCCTCGATGAAGTTCCAGGGGCGCGTCACCGTGCTCTACGAACGCGGCCTCGACACCTACGCGGTGGAACTGCACCGCGACGGCGAACTGGTCGAGCGGGTCGATGAAGTGTTCTTCGACTCCTTGGGCCAGGTGCTGGAGCGGCTGATCGACGACGGGAGCTGGCGCCTCATCCGCGTGCAGCGCCTGTCCGGGCGCAAGCCTGTCCAGCACTGATCTCCTCACGTCCCCATGCGGCTTCCCGTCCTCGCGGCGGGAAGCCTTCTTCCTTCACTTTCGTTGGAGATCACTTCCATGACTGTTCGATTCAAAGGCAACGAGCTTCGGCCCGTGCTCGCCGAGGCAGCGGCCAACCAGTGCCGCGTCATCCTGGTCAAGGACCAGGGCGTGTATTTCATGGCCGAGCGCGGCGAAAGCCGGCCCGATGGGCGGCGCAAGACCATCGCCTACGCCGTAGGCTGCAACCCCGATGTTGATAAGTTCGACGACTGGTGGGAGCTGGCGCGCGCCGAGTTCGGCGGCGACGACTTCGGCGAGTTCTTCGACCTGCAGGAACGGGTGTTCGCCCGCATCCTGCAAAGCGAGGACGACCTCGAAGTGTCGGCCACATCCACGCACCTGTCGATGCAGCCCGTATCTGCTGCGCCGGCCGGCCACTGATCGTCCTGCGTCCCAGCCCCCTCACGGGGGCTTCTCTTTATCCGGTGCCGCGGCCCATGGCCGCATCGCACGCGCTCGTCTCCAGCCCGGCTCGGGTCGCCCACGCCGGCAGCCGCCGGTGCCACCGCCTGGAGACGCCCGCATGCGAGACCCGTTCAAGATTGAGCAACCTACCTGCATCAGTTTCAGCGGCGGTCGCACCAGCGCGTACATGCTCTGGCGCGTGCTGCAGGCCCACGGTGGCCTGCCCGCCGATACCGTCGTCTGCTTCGCCAACACGGGCAAGGAGGTGGAGGCCACCTTGCGCTTCGTGCGCGACTGCGCCGAGCACTGGCAGGTGCCGATCCACTGGCTGGAATACAGGCCTACGGAACCGGGCTTCGTGCTGGTGGACTTCGACACCGCCAGCCGCGCAGGCGAGCCCTTCGAGATGCTGATCCGCAAGCGGCAGTACCTGCCCAACCCCGTGGCGAGAGGGTGCACCACATCGCTCAAGATCAGGCCGATGCACCGCTTCCTGCGGCAGCAGGGCTGGACCGATTGGGACCAGTTCATCGGCATCCGCGCCGATGAGCAGCGCCGCGTCGCCAAGATCAGAGCGCGTGGCCACTCCACCGAATCCACCCACGAGACCATGCGCATGCCGCTGGCCGAGGCTGGCGTGACTGTGCGCGATGTGTCGGCGTTCTGGCAGGCGCAGCCCTTCGACCTGGAACTGCTGACGGTCAACAGACGCACGCTCGAAGGCAACTGCGACCTGTGCTTTCTCAAGCCCCGCGGCCAGCGCCTGGCGCTCATCAAGGCCAGGCCGGAGGCGGCCGTGTGGTGGATACGCATGGAGTCGCTGAACCTCGCCAGCCGCCCGAGCGGCGCGCGCTTTCGCAACGATGGCCCGAGCTACGCCGACCTGGCGCGCTTTGCGGCCGACCAGCGCGACCTGTTTGATGCCGCCGAAGAACCTATCGCCTGCTTCTGCGGCGATTGACGCGCGGGCCGTGCCGCCGAGGCTTGCCGTGATGCCGCTGTCGCTGCGCGCGGCCAATGCCTTCGTGCAGGAACACCACCGGCATCATCGGCCCGTGCAAGGCGGCAAGTTCAGCCTGGCGGTCACGCTGGCCGAAGGCGATGCGGTGCCAGGCCGCATCGTCGGCGTGGTGACCGCGGGCCGCCCGGTGGCGCGGCACCTCGACGACGGCTGGACGCTCGAAGTCACGCGGCTGTGCACCGATGGCACGCCCAACGCCTGCAGCAAGCTCTATGCGGCGGCCGGCCGCGCGGCACGCGCGCTGGGCTACACGCGCCTGATCACCTACACGCTGCCGGCCGAGGGCGGTGCCAGCCTGCGGGCGGCCGGCTGGCGCTTGGTCGGACAGCGCGGCGGTGGCAACTGGAACCGTGCGCGCCGGCCGCGGCAGGACACGCCCGAGGCGCTGCGCGTGCCCAAGCTGCTGTGGGAAGCTCCGTAGCGGCGCGGCTAGGGACTTTCTGAATTAATCCGACGCGGTTGTGCTTGGCATCGGGGCCGATGGCTGAGACGATCTTGGTCATGAAGCAGCAGAGCCTGGGACTGGGTCAGTCGACCAAACGCACGAGGCGCCGGGAGTTTCTCGGCGA
>JAJPEN010000012.1 GCA_021166835.1 Burkholderiaceae bacterium
CGCGCTCCTCGGGCAGGAAGCCCGAGTTCTTCTGGTTCGAGCGCCAGTTCTTCAGGTCGATCTCGCGGTGCGCGATGTTCCAGTCGCCGCACAGGATCACCTCGCGGCCGCTGGCGTAAAGCTCGCGCAGGTGGCGCTGGAACTCGGCGAGGAAGCGGAATTTCGCCGCTTGCCGCTCCGGCGAGCTCGACCCGGAAGGCACGTAGACCGAGACGACCGCGTACGAACCGAAATCCAGCTCGAGATAGCGGCCCTCGGGATCGAATTCGGCGCTGCCGAAGCCGCTGCGCACCGCGCGCGGCCTGCGGCGCGAAAAGACGCCGACGCCGGCGTAGCCCTTGCGCTGCCCGCAGTCGAAATGCGCATGCAATCCATCGATCGAATGCGCGGCGGCGTCGAGATCGCATTCCTGCGCGCGCACCTCCTGCACGCAGACGACGTCGGCCGCGTGCGCGTTCGCCCATTCGATCCAGCCGCGACGCGCGGCCGAGCGGATCCCGTTCAGGTTCAACGTGACGACCCGTATCATCTCTTCGACGCAACCACCGCAATTCGAAACATGGCAGACGATCTGCGCGCCGAGTTTATCCGCTTCGCCGTCGACAGCGGCGTGCTGCGCTTCGGCGAGTTCCGCACCAAGGCGGGCCGGCTTTCGCCGTATTTCTTCAACGCGGGGCTGTTCTGCGACGGCGCCTCGCTCGGCCGGCTCGCGCAGTTCTACGCCGACACGCTGCTGGCCGGCGAAACCGCCGGCAGCCTGCGCTTCGACATGCTGTTCGGCCCGGCGTACAAGGGAATTCCGCTCGCGTCGGCCACGGCGGTCGCGCTCGCGCAGAAAGGGCGCAATGTCGGTTTCGCCTACAACCGCAAGGAAGCGAAGGACCACGGCGAAGGCGGCGCGCTGATCGGCGCGCCGCTCGCCGGCCGCGTCGTCATCGTCGACGACGTGATCAGCGCCGGCACCTCGGTCGGCGAGTCGATCGCCATCATCCGCGCGCACGCGGCCGAGCCCGCAGCGGTGCTGATCGCACTCGATCGCGAGGAGCGCAGCGGCAACGCGACGCAGGTCGGCGAGCGCTCGGCGGCACAGGAAGTGGCGCACGCGCACGGCATCCCGGTGATTGCCATCGCCGGATTGCGCGACCTGCTGCGCTTCCTCGATTCCGATGCCGCGCGCTCGGCGGATCTCGCCGCCTGGCGCGAACGCGTCGCGGCGTATCGTGCGCGGTACGGCTGCGCGCCCGAAGGCTGAAGAGCGGGCGCGCCCCTCCCGCGGGACTGCTGGCGGCGAATGCGGACTGCCGGCGGCGAATGCGGACTGCCGACGGCGAATGCGGACTGCCGACGACGAATGCGGCCCGCCGCCCGCCGGCAACAGCCGCGCGCGCCCTCAGCCCAGCCGCCGACGCAGCAGCTCGTTCACCTGCTGCGGATTCGCCTTGCCCTTCGTGGCCTTCATCACCTGGCCGACCAGCGCGTTGAACGCCTTCTCGCGTCCGGCGCGGAATTCCTCCACCGACTTCGCGTTGTTGGCGATCACCTCGTCGACGATCCGCTCCAGCTCGCCCGCGTCGCTCATCTGGCGCAGCCCCTTCGCGTCGACGATGCGGTCGACCGCGTCGGCGTCGCGCGCGTCGCCGCTCCACAGATCGGCGAAGACGTCGCGCGCGGTCTTGCCCGAGATCGTGCCGTCGTCGATGCGCGCGACCAGCCGCGCGAGCTGCTCCGGCGCCACCGGACAATCCTCGATCGCGCGCTCGTCGCGATTGAGCGCGGCCGCCAGCTCGCCCATCACCCAGTTCGCCGCCGCCTTCGCCAGCGGCGTCGCGCCGGCTGCCGCGCCGGCCGGCAACGCACGCACCACCGCTTCGTAGTAAGCGGCGACGCCGCGCGAAGCGGTGAGCGTCGCGGCGTCGTAGGCCGACAGCCCGTACATCTGCGCGAAGCGCTCGCGCATCGCCCCCGGCAGCTCGGGCATCGCCTCGCGCACGCGCTCGATCCAGGCGACGTCGATCGCCAGCGGCGGCAGGTCGGGGTCGGGGAAGTAGCGATAGTCGTGCGCGTCTTCCTTGCCGCGCATCGAGCGCGTCTCGTCGCGGTCGGGGTCGTACAGGCGCGTCTCCTGCACGACGCGCCCGCCGTCGGAGATCAGCTCGATCTGCCGCGCCGCCTCGTGCTCGATCGCGCGCTCGAGGAAGCGGAACGAATTGAGGTTCTTGATCTCGCAGCGCGTGCCGAGCGCGGCCTGCCCCATCGGCCGCACCGAGACGTTCGCGTCGCAACGGAACGACCCCTCCTGCAGGTTGCCATCGCAGATGCCAAGCCAGACGACGAGCGCGTGCAGCGTGCGCGCATAGGCCGCCGCCTCGCGCGCCGAGCGCATGTCGGGCTCGGTGACGATCTCGAGCAGCGCAGTGCCGGCGCGGTTCAGGTCGATGCCGGTCATGCCGTGAAAATCCTCGTGCAGCGACTTGCCCGCGTCTTCCTCGAGATGCGCGCGCACGAGCCGCACGTAGCGCTCGCGCGCCTCCTCGCTGGCGCCTTGGCCAGCGCCTTCGCCGGCGCCTTCGCTTCGGCCCTTCGCGTCGGCCTCGTGCCAGAGCACCTGCAGCCCGCCGCCGGACACCACCGGAATCTCGAACTGGCTGATCTGGTAGCCCTTCGGCAGATCCGGATAGAAATAGTTCTTGCGCGCGAATACCGAGCGTTGCGCGACCTGCCCGCCCACCGCCAGCCCGAGGCGGATCGCGCACTCGACCGCCGCGCGGTTCGCCACCGGCAGCACGCCGGGCAGCGCCAGGTCGACGAAGCTCGCCTGCGTGTTCGGCGCGGCGCCGAACGCCGTCGAGGCGTCGGAGAACATCTTCGAGCGCGTGGCCAGCTGCACGTGCGTCTCGAGTCCGACCACGATTTCCCACTGCATCGCTTCGATCGTCCGTTGGTTCGGCCGGGGCCGTGTGCTCAGGGGTGCGCGCAGCGCCCGGTATTCGGATCGAACATCACCGGCCACGCCTGTTCGTAGATTCCCGGCGTGCATCGATTCTCGCAACCGACGTGGGCGAGCGTGATCCGCCGCGGTTCCTGCCAGACCATCAGCCGGCAGCCGCTGCCGTCGCGCGCGGCCAGTTCGATGTGCGGGCGCGTCTTCGTCTGCCGGAAGTCGGCCTGGTGAAAGCTGCAGCTGCCGCGCCGGCCCACCTGCAGCGTCCAGTCGAGCGCCAGCACCCGGTTGTCGCGCACGCTCAGCTGCGCATTCTCGCGAAAGCCGTCTTCCTCGGTCTGCACGCAGGCGCCGTCGAGGTCGATCGGCCGATCGGCGATCGGAGCAGGACCGGGCCCTCGTCCGGGCAGCGGTATCGGAATCGGAATCACCGAGCACGCGCCGAGCGCCAGCAGCGCTGCCGCGGGCAGCGCTCGCGCACCGAAGGCCTGCGCGCGCCGCGCGAACCCGCCCGGCGCGCCTGCCGCGGTCTTCAGGCGGGGCGCTGCAGATGCCATGCGGTGGCCTGCTGGAACGCGTGCGCCACGCGCAGCAGTCGCGCCTCGTCGAAGGCGCGGCCGATCAGCTGCAGGCCGACCGGTCGCTCGCGCTCGCCGAAGCCGGCGGGCACCGACAGGCCCGGCAGGCCGGCGAGCGATGCCGGCAGCGTATAGATGTCGGCGAGATAGTTGCGCACCGGATCGTCGACGCGCGAGCCGATGTCCCATGCCACCGTCGGCGCGACCGGGCCGGCGACGACGTCGACCGTATCGAACACGCGCCGGAAGTCGTCGGCGATCAGCCGGCGCAGCTTCTGCGCCTGCAGGTAATAGGCGTCGTAGTAGCCGTGCGAGAGCACGTAGGTGCCGACCAGCACGCGCCGCTTGACCTCGTCGCCGAAGCCCTCGGCGCGCGTGTTGCAGTACATCTCGCGCAGGTCGTCGTAGTGCGCCGCGCGATGTCCGTAGCGAACGCCGTCGAAGCGGCTCAGGTTGCTCGACGCCTCCGCCGGCGAAATGACGTAGTAGGCGGGGATCGCCAGCTCGGTCTTCGGCAGCGAGACGTCGACGAGCGTTGCGCCCAGCTCGCGCAGCGCCGCGAGCGCGGCCTGCACCGCGGCACGCACGTCGTCGGCGAGCCCCTCGCCGAAGAACTCCTTCGGCACGCCGATGCGCAGGCCGTCGACCGGCTGGCCCAGCTCGCGTCCGAAATCCTCGTCGGGCCGCTCGACGCTGGTCGAGTCGCGCGCATCGAAGCCGGCGATGGCCGACAGCACGCTGGCACAGTCTTCGGCCGTGGTGGCGATCACGCCCGCCTGGTCCAGGCTCGACGCGTAGGCGATCATCCCGTGGCGCGAGACGCGCCCGTAGGTGGGCTTCAGCCCGGTGATTCCGCAGAAAGCCGCGGGCTGGCGCACCGAGCCGCCGGTATCGGTGCCGGTGGCCACGGGAACGAGCCCGGCGGCCACGGCGGCCGCCGAGCCGCCCGACGAGCCTCCGGATATCGCCGAGCGATCCCACGGATTGCGCACCGCGCCGAAATGCGAGTGCTCGTTCGAGCCGCCCATCGCGAACTCGTCGCAGTTGGTCTTGCCGACGCACACCGCACCCGCGGCCGCGAGCCGCTCGACCACCGCCGCGTCGAAAGGGCTGACGTAGTCGCCCAGCATCTTCGAGGCGGCCGTGGTTCGCCAGCCGCGCGTGACGAAGACGTCCTTGTGCGCGATCGGCACGCCGAGCAGCGGACCGCGCTCGCCGCGCGCGCGCCGTGCGTCGGCCTCGCGCGCCTGCGCGAGCGTTCGCTCGGGCTGCACGTCGATGAAGGCGTTCAGATCGCTGGCCGCGACGCGACGCAGGCACTCCTCGGCCAGCTCCACCGAGGACACGCGCTTCGAATCGAGGGCCTCGCGCAATTCGCGCAGCGATGCCCGCCCGGGAATGCCGCCTGCGCTCACTCGATCACCTTCGGCACGAGGTACAGGCCGCGCTCGACGGCGGGCGCCATCGCCTGCCCCGCTTCGCGCCGGTCGGCGGTGTCGGCGACGTCGTCGCGCAACCGAAGCGTCTGGTCGTGCGGGTGCGTCATCGGCTCGATGCCGGTGGTGTCGACGGCGCGCAGGCGATCGAACAACGCGAGCACTTCGCCCAGTTGCGCGGCAGCGCGCTCGATCTCGGCATCGGTGAGCGCGATGCGGGCGAGCGCAGCGATGCGACGGACCTCGTCGCGCGACAGTGGCATCGATGGCAAGGGCGTGGACACGGCGTTCAGGAGGACGCGGGGCAGCGATGTGCGAGCCACCCCGCCAGGCGCAGCCGACAGACGGCACGCGAGACGAAAGAACGGCAGGAAAACCGTCGGGTCGATCGGAAATTATACGGTATCATGCGACGCGAATTTCACGGGTCGCGAAATGCTCGGGTTCCTGCGCAAATACTTCTCCAACGACCTGGCGATCGACCTCGGAACGGCCAACACGCTGATCTACGTGCGCGGCAAGGGCATCGTGCTGAACGAGCCCTCGGTCGTCGCGATCCGCCAGGAAGGCGGGCCCAGCGGCAAGAAGACCATCGCCGCGGTCGGCACCGAGGCCAAGCAGATGCTCGGCCGCGTGCCCGGCAACATCGAGGCCATCCGGCCGATGAAGGACGGCGTCATCGCCGACTTCACCGTCACCGAGCAGATGCTCAAGCAGTTCATCAAGATGGTGCACGAGTCGCGGCTGTTCTCGCCGAGCCCGCGCATCATCATCTGCGTGCCCTGCGGCTCCACGCAGGTCGAGCGCCGCGCGATCCGC
>JAJPEN010000025.1 GCA_021166835.1 Burkholderiaceae bacterium
GCGTCGATAGCGGCCATCACGGCGGAGCGCGATTCGACGACGACATTCGACAGGCCGAGAAGGTGGTTGACCACCGAGGCGAAATCCGACGGCGAGAACTCGTAGAACGCGCGCGTCACCCACTCGAGTTCCAACAGGACCGTGATCGGAACGAAGATCGAAGGTTCCTGCATGATGCTGCGCGCAACCGGCCGTTGCTTGCGCGCCTCCGGATCGCCTGGGTCGTCGACGTAGAAGCGCGCGAGAACGTTCGTATCGACGCTGATCACTTGCCGCGCTCCCGCATCGCGGCTGCAACGTCGAACTCGGACAGGCGACGCTTGCCCGGCTCGCGGACGACCAGCAGGCCATAGCCGTCTTCGAGCCGAGTAGGGGCGGAACGACGCGTTACCTCGACTCGCAGGCTCTGCCCTTCGATGGTGAAGTCGAGTCGGGTGCCCGGTGCGATGCCGAGCAGTTTTCGGATTTCCGCAGGGATTACGACCTGGCCCTTTTCGGATACGGTGGCAGTCGACATAGTCTTCTCTTACTCCGTAAGAGGATTATAGCTGCACTCGCGGACGCGGCTTTCCAGCCGTCGGGGCCGCACGCAACCCTACGCCTGGGCGTAAAGCGGCAGCACCGCGCCGCTGATCTCGAGGTTGGCGGGCGAGATCAGTTGCAGCACCGCCTCGGCCGCTGCCTCGGGCGCGAGCCACTTCGACGTGTCCGCGTCGGGCATCGCCCGGCGGTTGGCAGCGGTATCCAGCGTCGAAGGGGCGATCGCATTGACGAGAATGCGATCGCCCTTCAACTCCTCGGCAAGCGCGAGCGTGAGCGCCGCCACCGCGGCCTTGCTCGCGGCGTAGGCCGCCATCCGCGCGCCCTTGCGCGGGTCGATTCCGGGCCGGGCCGCGACGTTGACGATCCGCCCGCCGCTGCCGGTCCGGCGCATGACGCGTACCGCCGCACGCGAACACAGAAACGCGGTCAGCGCGTTCGTTTCCATCATCCGGAGGAAATCCGAATGCGTCGTCTCGACGACGCCAGCCATCGCGAAGCCGCCGGCCAGATGCACCGAGGCCCAGAGCGGCGGCAGCGCATCGTAGAAGCGGTCGACCGCCGCCTGGTCGATCAGGTCGACGCCGCCAGTGACGTGCACGCGGCCCGGCGCGGGCGCCGGGGCGCCGGATCGACGACTCGGCAGGTGGCAGATCGCACCCGCCTGCAGCAGTCGGCGGACCACCACCGCGCCCAGCGCGCCTTCTCCACCGGTGACGACGACGTTTCGATCGGCGAGCGGCTCCTTCATCGGGATCATCCTCCGAGGCTGACCGCAAGGTTCACCGCGGCAGCCAGGATCACCGTATTGAAGAAGAAGGACGAGATCGAGTGCACGGTCGCGATGCGCCGCATGCGCGTCGAAGCGATGCCGGTATCGGAGGTCTGCGACGTCATGCCGATGGTCGCGGAAAAATAGAGGAAATCCCACCCTTCCGGCTTGTCTTCCCCGGGGAACAGCAGCCCGCGGGCGGGAACGCTACGCTGCTGCGAGCCTTCGCGGGAATCCCCGCCGTCGTCGTCCATCCCGTCGTCCATCCAGTAGGCGTGCGCATAGTGCAGCGCGAACATCGCATGGATCGTAAACCAGCCGAGCGGCAATGACATCGAGGAAAGAAGCAGTTCCATCGGGTGCGGATCGCCCTTGCCGTTGATGAGCTGGAAGAGCGACGCGACGGCGACGCAGACCACCAGGAACGTCACGACGAAGATCACGTGCACGGGCAGGTCGGCGGCGCTGGCGTTCCGGCTCAGATAGTCGCTGGTCAGTTGCGGCATCTGGTTCAGCACGAGCGCGAGGTAAGTGGCGAAGAAAGCATTCGCGCCGAGGGAATAGGCGATCCTCGCGTGCAGGAACAGCGCAACGGCAAGCGCCGTCGCGCCGATGCACGCGGCAACGATGAAGGGAAGATGTCGGTGCGTCTCAACCCGCCTTCGCATGCGGACTGACGTAGTCGCCCACCTTCGTGCGGAAGGCGACGTTCATCCGGTTCCAGCCGTTGATCGCGACGATCGCCAGGGTCAGGTCGACCAGCGCCTTCTCGTCAAAATGCGCGCGCGCCTGCTCGTACACCTCGTCGGATACGTCGTGCGTGCCGGCGATCAGCGTGACGGCTTCGGTCCACGCGAGCGCTGCGCGCTCGCGCTCGGTGTAGCACGGCGCTTCGCGCCACACCGGCAGCAGGTACAGGCGCTGCTCGGTCTCGCCTCGTGCGCGCGCGTCCTTCGTGTGCATGTCGAGGCACCAGGCGCAGCCGTTGATCTGCGAGGCGCGCGACTTCACCAGTTCGAGCAGCGATTCCTCCAGGCCGCTCCTGTGGACCTGGTGCTCGGTGTGGAGCATTGCGTTGAACGCGGCGGGCGACGCCTGCTTGTAGTCCAGACGTTGTTGCATCGAGTACCTCCTGTGTTCACGATTTCGGGAACAGTCGCTGCAGATCCGGATAGCCGAAGCCGGCATCGAGAGGATCGAAGCGTCCGCTGTCGCGCCACTCCCGCGCCGCCTCGCGCGCGCTCGACAATGCGAGCATCGCCAGGCGGGTGGCGGCGCTGACCCGGGCCACGCCGAGGCGGCCGAGCGTCGCCACGTCCGGCGTTCCGGGCCACACGCCGACGTTGATCGGCGCATCGAGTTCCGCGCACAACCGCGCGATCGTGCCCTGGTCGGCGAGTGCGATCGGATAGACGCAGTCGGCGCCTGCGGCAAGATACGCGCGCGCGCGACGCAGCGCCTCGTCGAAACGCTCGGCGACCCCGGCTTCGCCGCCGATGACCCACGCATCGACGCGCGCATTGACGACGATCGGCACGCCCGCATCGCGTGCGGCCTGGCGCGCGGCCGCGATTCGCTGCGCGGCGTCGTCGATCTCCCGCAGGCGCTCGTGCCGGATGCCGTCTTCGAGGTTGATGCCAACGGCGCCGGCATCGATCACCGCGCGTACGCTGTCCGCCACCGCGGCGGGCGACTCCCCGTAGCCCGCTTCGAAATCGACACTGACGGGCAGCGACACGACGCGCACGATGCGACGGATCGCGTGAATCACCTCTTCGAGCGGCGCATGCTCGCCGTCGGCGTATCCGAGCGACCAGGCGACGCCGCCGCTGGTGGTCGCGATCGCGTCGAAGCCCAGGTCTTCGAAGACGCGGGCGCTGCCGGCATCCCATGCATTGGGAAGCAGCAGCACCCGTCTGCGATCGTGCAGCGCGCGGAAGCGCTGCGCCCGCTCGATCTGCACGTGCTTGTCCATTTCGCGCCTGTGTCGATTCGATCCGCGATCAGCGCTCGACCCATTGCCGAAGCTCGATCGAGTTGCCGTCCGGGTCGCGGATCTCCGCCCGAGCATACGCCGGACGAACGAGCGGCCCCCAGGTGCATTCGACGCCCCTGGCCTTCAGCGCGTCGAGCGCTTCCTGCATGTCGTCCACCTCGAGCGCCATCATCCGGTAGCCGAGGCGCTCGCCCTCGGCGCGCGGCTGCGGCTGCGCTTCGGTAAAAGTCATGAGTTCCACCGTCGTGCCGCCGAGATCGAGATAGACGAGCTTCAGGCCCGGAACGGTGAAGCGCGAGCGCACGCTGAAGCCGAGCACCTCGGTGTAGAAGCGCACCGCGCGCTCCTCGTCGGCCGTGACGAGTTCGATGTGATCTATACGCTTGAACACGATGTCCCCTTTACGAAGAGATGCTCACGCGGCGGCCGGCATCGGCCGTGCTTCGCCGGATCACGTACGCCGCCAGGAGCAGGAACGACCCGAGCGACGCCAGCATCGCCGCGTCGCCGAAAGCGTCGGCCACCAGCGCGCCCAGCAGCGGCCCGGATGCGGCGCCGATGAAACGCATGAAATTGTAGATGCCCATCGCGGTGGCTCGATTGGCACTGAACAGGCTCACCAGCAGCGTCGATTGCGCCGGCAGGCTGGTGCCGAGCAGCACGCCGAACAGCATCATCGCAGCGGCGAGCAGCCACAGGGTGAGCGTTCCGGTGAGGACGAGCAGCCACAGCGCCAGCACGGTGGCGGCGATCGCCCATGAGCCGATGCCGATGATCCGCTCGCTCGGCCAATGGGAAAGCCAGCGCCTGGCGACGCCGATGCCGACGAGGATGCCCGCCGTCAGCGGCACGAACGCGAGCCCCTTCTGCGCGGTCGACAGGCCGAAGCGTTCGACGAGCAGCGGCAGGAACACGAGGAACACGTAGTAGCCGTAGAACTGCCCGAAGCCGAGGAGGAGGATCGCGCGTGCGGCGCGGTCGCGCACGACGCTGCGCACGCGTTCGAGGGTGATGCTGCCGGCGTCGCCGCCGTGGTGCAGCGTCTCGGGCACGACGGCCCGGTCGTAGAGCAAGACGACCATGCCGGCGACGATCAGCACGCCGAAGGCCCATTGCCAATGCAGGTAACCGGCGACGAAGCCGCCGATCACCGGGCCGAACACCGGCCCGAGGAAGACGACGAGCTGGTTCGCGCTCATCGCGTGCTGCCGCTGCGCAGGCGCGTAGACGTCGCCGATCACGGTGGCTGCGATCACCGACCCGGTGCTGATGCCGCAGGCCTGGACGATTCGTCCGACGAGGAACAGCGCGTAGGAAGGCGCGAGCAGGCACAGCAGTGAACCGGCGACGAAAAGCGCCAGTCCGGAAAGCAGCACCGCCCGCCGCCCGCGGCTGTCGGCCAGCGGCCCCCAGACGAAGCTGCTGATCGCGAAGATGATCGAGTACACCGAGATGGTCAGGTTGACCATCAGCGTGCTCGCCTGCAGCTCGGCGCCGATCTCGACGAGGCTCGGCACGTACACCGTCTGCGTGAAGGGCCCGAGGAATGCGGCGGCCGACACGCCGAGCAGGATCCGGGCGCGTGCGCGCTCGTCCAGGTCAGCGCGTGCGCGCACGATCGCTCCGCCACTCCCAGTCGAACACGTTCGCCTCGCACACGTCGAGACAGCGCGCGCAGCGCGTGCAGTCGGCGCTGACGATCGTCGGCGCGCGGCCCTGCGCGGCGCCGTACAGCGCGGGAGCGATCACCTGCGGCTCGGGGCACGCACGGAAGCAGTCACCGCACTGCGTGCACGCGTCGCGGCGCGGCGCGCTCATGTGCAGCACGCTGGCCCGTCCGATGAGCCCGTAGAACGCGCCCACCGGGCACAGATGACCGCACCAGCCGCGCGGCACGACGAGCAGGTCGAACAGGAACACGGCGAGTGCAACGCCGTAGCCGCCGGCCAGGCCGAACAGCAGCGCGCGATGCAGCAGCGTGATCGGGTTGACCGTCTCCCAGGCGACGCTGCCCAGCAGCGCCGATATCGCCAGCGAGAAAGCGAGCACCGCGTAGCGCAGACGCCGGTCGGGCCGGCGATTGCCCAGCAGGCTCGGCAGCCGCAGCATCGTACGCAGCCACGCGGCGAGGTCGGTCACCGGATTGATCGGGCAGACCCAGGCGCAGAACGAGCGGCCGCCGGTCAAGACGTAGAACGCCGCGACCAGAGCCGCTCCGACCAGTGCGCTCCAGGCCAGCGATCGATGCGCGAGCAGCGCCTGCAGCGCGACGAACGGGTCGGTCAGCGGCAGCACGCCGAACCATTCGCTCGAAGCGAGCGTGCCGCGGGCCACCCACAGCCCGGCCCAGGGTCCGGCCAGGAAGGCGGCGAGCGCCAGCACCTGCACGACGCGGCGCGCGATCAGCCAGCGGCTGCGATGCAGGCTCGCGGCATGCACGGCGGCAGGTCGCTCAACGCTGCGCAACGTGGTTGGCCCGTACCGTGATGGCGGCCTCGCCGTCGAGGACGCAGGCCTGCTCGCACAGGCCGCAACCGGTGCAGCGATCGGGATCGACGACGGGCCGGATCAGGCCGCCCCCGGCGGTGCGGCCCTGCTGCATGCGGATCGCCTCCCCCTTGACCGGGCAGGCCTGGAAGCAGGCGTGGCAGTAAGCCGCGCCGCTGTAGCTCAGGCAGCGCTTCGGATCGCTGAGGTCGGCCACGCCCATGCGCGCTTCGCGCACGTCGACGAGCGAAGGAACGAGCGCGCCGCTCGGACAGGCCGGCACGCAGGGAATGTCCTCGCACATCCGGCACGCCTGCTCGCGAGCGACGAAATAGGGCGTTCCCGCCGGAACGCGCTCCCCGAGATCGGCCAGGCGCAGCACGTCGTAGGGACAGGCGCGCACGCAAAGTCCGCAGCGCACGCAGGCGTCGAGGAATTCCACTTCGGCGAGCGCGCCCGGTGGGCGAATGCGATCCGCGGGCGGCGGCGACGAGCGTTCGCCGCGAACCCGGCCGGCGAGCAGCGCGGTCGTCGCACCGAGCGCGAGCGCGCTCGACAACGCCTTGCGACGCGAAATGCGCACGTTCCTCCCTTCAGCGGACGTTCCGCTCGAACCGGTTTACCACGAACCGTGGTGCTCGGGAACGCGCCGTATCAACGGCAACGCGGCCACCAGCAGCACGGCCGCGATCGCGTAGACGCGCGCCTGCACGTCGCCGGGAGCTGCGGCGCTGGCGAGGATCGCGGTAACGACCGACACCGTGCTGATCGACCCGACCTGCAGCGACGCGGTGCGCAGCGCGGCGAGGATCGATGAATGCTCGGGCGCGAGTTGCAGCCCGGCGTTGCGGCTGGCCGGGTTGATCGATCCGCGCCCGGCACCGACGACGAAGGCCGCACCGGCCAGCCACGCGTACGGCGGGACGCCGGCCACCGGGGCGACAGCGAGCAGCAGCATTCCCGTCGTGATCGCGATGCCGCCCGCGTACAGCGGCAGGCGATGACCGGTACGACGCAGCAGCAACGCCGCGAGCACCGAAAAGAGGATTGCCGCGACACCCTGCGCGATCAGCAGCGTCGCGGCGCCGAGCGCGTCGATCCCGTAGCGGTTCGTCGCGTACAGCGGCACGAGGACCATGATTCCGGTCGTGACGCCGCCGTAGAGCGTGTTGACGAGGTTCACCGCCCCGAAGCCGCGTCCGTGGATCAGGCGCGGCGCGATGAACGGATGCGCGGTTCGCTCGACGTGCTGGAAGAACCGCCACATCGCGGCGATCGCGACCAGCCCCGGCGCGACGAAGGAGAGAGACGACGGCTGCGCGCCCGGCTCGCCCAGGTAGCTGACGGCGAGCATTCCCGCCAGCAGGCCCACGCCGAGCAGCGCCATGCCGACGGCGTCCATCGGCACGCGCGCCTGCTTCGCCTTCGGTCGATCGTGCGGCACGTAGCGCCAGGCCAGCGCGATGACGACGATGCCGATCGGCACGTTGACGAAGAACACGGCCCGCCAGCTCCAGTACGTCACGAACAGGCCGCCGAACACCGGACCGATCATCGCGCCGATCGGGAAAATGCTGCCGAACAGGCTCACGGCGCGATCGCGCTGGTCGCCGAAATGATCGACGACGATACCGGTCGCCGACGGCGTGAACCCGGCGCCGCCGGCCGCCTGCAACGCCCGCAAGGCGATGAGCACGAAGATGTCGTCGGCCAGGCCGCAGCACAGCGAGGCGGCGGTGAACGCGAACACCGAGCCGATGAACACGCGGCGCCGGCCGTATCGCTCGGCGAGCTTGCCGCTCACCGGCAGCATCAGCACGAAGCCGAGCGAATAGGCCGTGATGGTCCATCCGGCCCAGTTGATCGACGTGTCGAGGCCGTGCTGCAGCGAGTCGAGCGCGGTCGCGACGATCGTCGAGTCGACCGACATCATCAGCAGCGCGAAGGCGACGATCGCGAATACCAGTACGCGACGCACGGGACGCGCTTCGGCGCCGGCATCGGCCGTCATTCAGGCAACGAGCGGTGCCGACAGCCGCTGTCCGCAGTTTCCGCAATACACGTCGTCCGGTTGCGCGCTCGAGGCGCAGTGCGGGCAGGCGATGCCGTGTCTCACGGTCGGCGCCGTCGAACCGAAGATCCTGCGCACGAAGGGCGCAATCGCCTCGACCGTTTCTGCCTTTCGCACCTGCAGCTCGATGATCGCGCGCGCCACCGCCGCCCGAGCGATCGCGATGTCGATCCCGTCTGCGCAGCGCCGGTATCCGATTGCCAGCGCGAACAGGAAGACGGCGCCGCACAGCGCGCCGAGAATCGTCGCCAGCATCGCGACGCCGGTCCAGGCGGCGATCGCAGGCGCGCCGCCGGCGAGCGACGGGCCGGCTCCGAGGCCCGCTGCCACATCGTCCAGGCGGATCGTGTCCGACAGTGCCGTGGCCAGCGCGGCGACGAGCGCGAAGGCGCCGAGCACGAAGACGCAGCCCACGACCGCGAGCGCGCCGGCAACGAGCAACGGAAGGATCAGCTCGCCGACGGCTCGGCGATGGCGCTGCGCGGCGATCGCGCACAGTTGCGACAGCGCAGTGCGAAGCGAGTGCCCCTCCCACAGCGCGGGCAGCGTCAGCAGGGCCGCGAAGGCGAGCGCCATGAGGAGCGCCGCGCCGACGATCGTCAGCGCCGGCACCACGAGCAGGAGCAGGATCGGGCCGACGGCGGGCAGCCGACCCGCATAGAGCAGCGCTGCCGCGACGAGCACGAACACCGCGAATGCTGCAGCGAGCGCGCCGACCAGCAGCAGGCTGCCCGACGCGATGCGCGGAGTTGCGGCGAACGCGCGTGCGACGCTCGAAACGGGGCGGCCGGCTGCCTGCTCGACGAACTGCGAACCGGCGGCGCTCAGGCCGAGCGCGGCGAGCACGATGCAAAGGATCATGCCGATCGGATGGGCGACCGGCGCGGCGGAGGCGGCGACGAGCAGTGCGACCGAGGCGACGACGGCGAAGGTGATCAGCAGCGTAGCGAGCGCCTGCGCGTTGCGCCAGGCGTCGGCGACGTCGAGCGGCCCGCAGGGATCGGCGTGATCGTCGGCTGGTTCCGGCATTGTCAGTTGAAGTTGGCGAGATCGGGCAGCCGCGCGGCCGGGCACTCGGGCACCTTGCCCCAGGCGCCGGCCGACGCGCAGTGCCGGAATTTCGCCGTCTCCCTGCAGATCGTACGCGCGAAGAAGTCGCCTTCGCAGGCGGCCAGCTCCGCGCGCAATTCGTGCAACCAGCCGGCTGGTCGTCGCGGCGCCGGCGACAAGGGCACGGGCGACGAGGGCACGGGCGACGAGGATACGGGCGTCGAAGACACGCGCGCCCGAGGGGCGGCTTCCTTGCGCAACGCGGGACTCGGGGCGGTTGGCGCAGGCGGCGGCGCCGGCATCGCCGGCATCGCGAGCGGGGCGACCGCCGGAAGGACGAGGTCGGGGGATTGAAGCACGTCGGGAGCGGGGTCGGCAGCGGGGTCGGGAGCGGGGTCGGCAGCGGGTAGCGCAGGCGACCCGACCACAGGCATCGCGACCTCGATCGCCGCAGTCTTCGCCTCGCGCGGCCCCATCGGCCGGATGTTGAGGAACGCGAACAGGCCTACTGCAAGCACGGCAACGGCGACGACGGCCGTCGGCCCCTTCGTCGTCGCCTCCGATGCGGCTGCCGGCTTTCCGCAGTGCGTGCAGAACCGCACTCCGGGCCGGTTCGGATGGCCGCAGTCGGCACAGCGTTGCATTCGCGCTCGACTCCCCTGGTTGCGAGAGCGGGGCCGTCGCTGCGAGAAGACGCCTGCGCGGCGACGACCCTTCGTCGCTCGATCCCCGATTGTCCGAGGGAGCGGACCCGAAGACGGCGAAAACCGCTACCGCGAAGGGTAAAGACGGCCGCGCAGCGGCCGCACTGTGGCGTTCAACGCGAGACCGCCCACGCGAGCGGCGGATTGCGCAGATGCGCCAGCCAGTCGTCAAGCGCGTCGACGTGATCCGCCTCCTCGCCGGCAAACTCCGCGGCGAGCCGGCGCACGTCGGGATCGGTGGCGCTCTGGCCGACCGAGCTGTAGTACTCCATTGCGCGCACCTCGTTTTCGCGCGCGTACTGCAGCGCGCGGAACGGATCGCTGAGCTGCTCGTAGGACGCTTCGAGGCCCGCCTCGGGCGGCGACGTCCAGCGGTAATCCGAGCGCTGCAGCCTGGGCAGTTCGATGTCGCCGACCCTTCGCTGGATGTCGTCGTGATGCAGCGTGGAGAAATGCACCATGTCGCGAAACAGCGCCCACACTTCGCGGTTGCCGTGCGCGCTCATCAGCTCGGCCAGTTCCCGATAGCGTTCGGCCGCCTCACGCTCGAGCGCGAGCGCATGAGCGAGGAATTCGGGCAGTGTGTAGTCCATGGCGAAGACCCGTCTGAAATGCGCGGCAACGCGCGGGCGTTGCCCGATCGAGACGATGTTGCGCGCCACCGATGCCCGGATCCATTGCGTGG
This sequence comes from Burkholderiaceae bacterium, assembly GCA_021166835.1. Next base: position 10,306 of record JAJPEN010000025.1, read on the forward strand.
ATCAAGGCTTCGGAACGGAGCGCGCGTTCAGCGAACGATCTCGGCGCGCAGCGCGCGCAGCACTTTCTTCAGTCGGGCCGCGTTCTCGGGGCCGACGCGGATCATGACCTTGCGCCCGGCGGACAGCGATTCCAGCAACGGGTCGTCGAAGCGATACTGCACCCGCGGCTGCACGAGGCGGATCGGTCCGCTGACTTCGGGCGCGGTGAGCATGTCGTCGATGGCCGCGACGACGCGATCGTTCAGGTGGCCGTGCGGGTAGCCCAGCGCGCGGTACTGCTCCTGCAGCAGCGGATAGAAGCGCAGATACACCCTTGCCGCGGCCTTCGGATCGAGCGACTCGACGAAGGTCACGAAGGCATCGTAGCGGGCGAAGTTCTCCGCCTGCAGCGTGATCCGCTCGTGATCGGCGGCCACCGCGAGCTGGCCGGGGACGGGGCGAAGCGCGCTCCATTGCGCCGGAACCAGCTGCCGCGGCAGATTGTCGACGGTGACGACGAATCGGCGGGCGTAGTCCTGCAGGTTGAGGAACTGCGCCAGCCGATCGCGCGAGGCGAGCGCAAGCAGCGCGTCGAGGATCGGCGAATCGCTGGCTTCGACGGCGGGCATCGGCCCCGCGTACTGCGACGCGCTTTCCGGCAAGGGAAACTTCGGCCCGGCCTCGCCCTCGCCGGGTGCGGCAGATGCCGGCGCGGCAGCGGGCTCGGCGCCCGAGCCGAGCCGATCGGCCGAAGCGCCCGCGGACCCGTCGGCCGGCGCAGTGGACGGCGGCGTGGCACTGCGCGAAGGCAGGCGCGGCACCGGTTCCATCTGCCACAGATAGAGCCCGGCCGCGATGCCCGCGGCGGCCAGCAGCAGCAGCCACCACGGCGGTCCGGCGGTGGCGGGGCGGGATCGATTGGTGACCATCGGCGTTCCTGGGGGTACTGCGCCCGCTCGGTCCGGACCCCGGGTCAGACGACGCCCTGCTCGAGCATGGCGTCGGCGACCTTGACGAAGCCGGAAACGTTCGCGCCGTCCACGTAGTTTATCGTGCCGTCTTCGCGACGACCATGCCGCACGCAGCTCTCGTGAATCGCCTTCATGATCGCGTGCAGCCGCTCGTCGACTTCGCCGTGCGTCCAGCCGAGCCGCTGCGCGTTCTGCGCCATCTCGAGGCCCGAGGTGGCGACGCCGCCCGCGTTGCTCGCCTTGCCCGGCGCATAGAGCACGCCGGCCTTGTGAAAGACGTCGACCGCCTCGAGCGTGCTCGGCATGTTCGCGCCCTCGGCCACGCAGAACACTCCGTTGGACACCAGCGTGCGCGCGTCGTGCTCGTCCAGCTCGTTCTGCGTGGCGCACGGCAGCGCGATGTCGACCGGCACGTGCCAGGGCCGGCGGCCCGGCTCGTATTGCAGTCCGCGCTCCTCGGCGAACTCCGAAAGGCGGCCGCGGCGCTCGTTCTTCAGCACCAGCAGCGCGGCGATCGTTTCCTCGTCGAAGCCCTGCGGCAGATAGATCATGCCGCCGGAATCGGAAGCCGTGACGACCTTCGCGCCGAGATCGGTGGCCTTGGCGATCGCGTATTGGGCGACGTTGCCCGAGCCCGACACCGAGACGGTCGTGCCTTCGAAGGAGCGACCCGTGCGGCGCAGCATCTCCTGCGCGAAATAGACCGTGCCGTAGCCGGTGGCCTCCGGGCGCATCAGGCTGCCGCCGTAGCTCAGGCCCTTGCCGGTGAAGACGCACGACGAGTTGTCGCTGAGCTTCTTCATCATGCCGGCCATGAAGCCGACCTCGCGCGCGCCCACGCCGATGTCGCCCGCCGGCACGTCGGTGTCGGCGCCGATGTGGCGGTACAGCTCGGTCATCAGCGACTGGCAGAAGCGCATGACCTCGCCGTCGCTCTTGCCCTTCGGATCGAAGTCGGAACCGCCCTTGCCGCCGCCCATCGGCAGCGAAGTGAGCGCGTTCTTGAAGGTCTGCTCGAAGGCGAGGAACTTCAGGATCGAGAGATTCACCGACGGGTGGAAACGCATCCCGCCCTTGTAGGGGCCGATCGCCATGCTGTGCTGCACGCGGAACGCGCGGTTCACCCGCGTGCGGCCGGAGTCGTCGACCCACGAAACGCGGAACTGGATCACGCGATCGGGTTCGACGAGCCGCTCGAGCAAGGCGTAATCGGCATAGCGCGGATTCTCGAGGACGAAGGGCCAGATGCTGTGCATCACCTCCTTGACCGCCTGCAGGAACTCCGGCTGATGCGGGTCGCGCTGCGCGATCGAGACGAGGAACGCTTCCGGGGACGCGTGTTTCACCAGAACTCCTGAGCGAAAGCCAACCGCGCATCCTAGCAAATTCGGCCCGCGGGAATCCATCGCCGCGGCGACGGGACGTGTACGCTTTCGAACCGTCACCCGCAGCCGAGGAGCACGCCGAATGGACCAGCGAAACCGCAACGCGATCGTCACCGGGGCCGGATCCGGAATCGGCAAGGCCTGCGCCCTTGCCCTGCTGCGCGCGGGATGGAACGTGGCGCTGGCGGGCCGACGCGCGCATCTGCTCGACGATGCGATCCGCGAGGCCGGCGATGCGCCGGCGCGCGCGATCGCCGTGCCGACCGACGTCACCGACGAGCGCTCGGTGCGCGCGCTGTTCGAGCGCACGGTGAACGAGTTCGGGCGCCTCGACCTGCTGTTCAACAACGCGGGCGTCGGCGCGCCGCCGATGTCGATCGACGAGGTCACGCTCGATCAGTGGCGCGCGGTGGTCGACGTGAACCTCACCGGCATGTTCCTCTGCGCGCGCGAAGCGTTCCGCGTGATGAAGGCGCAGTCGCCGCGCGGCGGGCGCATCATCAACAACGGGTCGATCTCGGCGCACGCGCCGCGGCCGAAGTCCGTGGCGTACACGGCGACCAAGCATGCGGTCACCGGGCTGACGAAGCAGATCTCGCTGGACGGGCGCGCGCACGACATCGCCTGCGGGCAGATCGACATCGGCAATGCGGCGACCGAGCTGGCGCGCATGATGTCGCAGGGCGTGCAGCAGGCGAGCGGCGCGATCGCCGCCGAGCCGTCGATGGACGTGCGCGACGTCGCCGGCACGCTCGTGCACATGGCGAGTCTTCCCCCCGAGGCGAACGTGCAGTTCGTGACCGTGATGGCGACGAAGATGCCGTTCATCGGACGCGGATGATCCGGCCGCGTCGCTCGCTCGTCGCCGCCATCGTCTTCACGGCGGCGGCATCGATCGCGGCTTCGGGCGCGCGCGCCGCCTCCCGTTCCGCGGCGCAGTCGGAAGCGCCTTCCCCGGCCTCGACCGCAGCGGGCGAAACGGCGTCCTTCGCGCCCGGATGGCATCAGCAGGGCCGGATCTCGTACTACGGCAAGCGCTTCGATTCGCGCCCTACGGCGAGCGGCGAGCCCTTCGATCCCGACGCCATGACGATGGCGCATCCGACGCTTCCGCTCGGCTCGATCGTGCGCGTGAAGAACCTGCGCAACGGCCGCAGCGTGGAGTTGCGCGTGAACGACCGCGGCCCCTACGAGAAAGGGCGGATCGCCGACGTCAGCCGCGCGGCCGCGAAGAAGCTCGGCATGTTCCGCCGCGGCGTGACGCGCGCGCGCATCGAGCTGTTGAAGGTGGGCGACGAGGCCCGCGATTAGGGCCTGTTCACACTACGATCGTCCACGCGCGTCGCCAGCGCCTCGTTTGGCGGCTCAGCAGGCCCCGGCGCGGGGACGATCGTAGTGTGAACAGGCCCTAAACGCGGGAATCAGCGGCTGCCCATCGCGAACGAGACGACGCGTACGGCGGAGCGCAGCCTGCCCAGCGGGCTGTCGAGCGCCTGCTCGACGCCGACGAAGACGCCCGGCTCGTGCAGATACATCACGGTGGCGCTGACGTTCACGCCGATGCGCTTGTAGTGGCCGGAGCCCGAGCAGTCGATGCGCGTGGCCGAACCGGGAATCGCCGGGTGCACGGTCGAGGCCGCAGCGACGCCGCCCACGCGGCAGTTCTCGACCAGATCTCCGTCGTCGTCGTCGTATTCGATGCGGAACTGCTCCCCCTGCGTCAAGGGGAGACGCAGCCCGCTCACCCGCACGTCCAGGCGCGTCTCGCCCGCCTTCACGAAGACGAGCCCGCGCACGCTCACTCCGCGCACCGTTCGCTTGGTACGGCCGTCCTCGAGAAGCTCTTCGCGCACCATCGGGCTGAGCCCGGCGGGCGCGCCCGCCGGCGTGCCGGCGTAGACCTCGCGCTGCCTGCGCGGCGAGCGCAGCGGGCGCGTCATGACGATCGTCCAGGTGAAGGGGCGCACCGGCTCGGCGGTGCCGATCAATCCGGAGGCGCGCAACTCGGCGAGCAGCGACGGCGCGAGGGAGGCGATCGGATCGGCGACGGCAGCCGCAGGAGCGGCGCGCGCAGGCGCGCCAGGGAGTGCGATCAGCAGAAAAAACGCGAGCGCGCATATCGCGCGCCGCCACCGCCGCTCGGTCAAGGACCGCGCCGCTTCGCTTCGGCGGCCGAGATCCGCGCTTCGAGCGCGTCGAGCGACGCGCGCAGCGATTCGAGTTCGTCGCGCGCGACGAGCGTTCCCGAAGCGGCCGCGAAGCGGCGCGCGGCCGAGCCGGCCACGCGGGCGCGCAAGCCGCGCAGCGCATCGCGCGCCGCGCCGACCCCGCGTCCGATTCGATGCGCGACGACGTCGCCGGTGATCCGGCTCAGGTCCTCTTCGGGATCCCAGCGCATGCGTTCGGCGACTTCGGCGAGCGCCGCGGCGAGCGCCGGCTCGCCTTCGATGCGCACGTACGGCGCCAGGCCGCGCGAGCGTTCGCCGAGCAGCGCGCCGGCCGCCGGGAAGGACGGGCGCACGTGCATCTCGACGTCGAAATGCGGCGCTTCGCCCGCCGGCGCCTCGCCGGGCGCCGACGCGGCCGTCGCGCCGGAGGCGCTGTTCTCTTGGGAGGCGCCGTTCTCGCGGGAGGCGCTGTTCTCGTGGGACGCGCCGATCTCGCCGGAGGCGTCGAGCAATCCGTCGGCGCTGAGTCGCGCCGCCAGGCGAGGCGGCGCGAGCCGCGCCAGCGACGGCGTCTCGAGGCGGACCGATACGCGCCGGCCGGCGAACGGCGCGAGCCGCGCGCGGGCCCAGTCGTTCTGTCGCAGCAGGTGGTTGAACGCGCCCAGGAAGGCCGAAGCGCCTCCTCCCGCCAGCCGCTGTGCGATCGCGCGCAGCGGCCCGCCGCGCGGATCACCCTGGCCTTGCGCGTTCATTCAGTCGAGCTGCTGTATTCCGGCGAGCACCCAGCCGCCCGGGCCGTTCGCCGGCTTGACGAGGTTCCATACTTCGTCGAAGGGCGTCGCCTGGCCGCCCGCATCCTCGCGGATCATTCCGGAGAAGCGCACGCTGGCGACGTGCTCCTGCGGCGTCGATTCGATGCCGAGCAGTGTGGCGTCGAGCGTGACGACGTCGGTGCGGTTCTCCGCGCCGCGGCGCTCGTCGATCTGCAGCGCGAGCTCGGCGTACATCTCGGGCGTGGTGAACTCGCGCAGGTCTTTCGTGTCGCCCGCATCGAACACCGCCTGCAGCCGGACGAACTGGACCTTCGCGTTGCGCTCGAAGCCCTCGACATCGAAGCCGGCGGGAATTCGCCCGGCCTGCGCCTCGCCGGAGGCAGCGAAGTCGGCGGCGGCACGCACCGCCGGGCCGGTCTGCGCTCCGGTCTGCGTGCCGGAATGCACGGCGGAGTCGTCGGCCGAGTAGCGCACGGCGGCCTCGCGGCCCAGTTGCGACGCCGAGTAGCCGCCCTGGTACGCCGGCTGCGGTCCGGAAGCCCCGCGACGCGACGCGAGCGCGCGGAACACGAAGACGGCGCCCACGACCAGCAACAGCATCAGCAGGACGGTGCCCATCGCCTCGCCCAGGCCGAGGTGGCTGGCCAGCGCCGCCAGGCCCAGGCCGGCGGCGATGCCGGCGAGCGGGGCGAGCCAGCGATTGCCGGTCTGGCCGGGCGCCGCGCCGGGGCGCTGCGGCGCCTGCTGCGGAGCGGCCTGCGGCGGACGCGCATCGCGCTGGATCGGCGCGGTGGATTGCCGCCCGAAGGACTTGCCGCCGCCGAGTCGGCGGGCATCGGCCTCGGGGATGGCCAGCGACAGGCCGGCGACGAGGACGACGAAGACGGAGAGCAGACGAACGACGATCCGATTCATGAAGACTCCGAAACGGGCCGCGACGAGCGGCATCACGAGGGCCGAAGCCCGGGGAAGACCGACAGGGCCGGGCGCTACAGTCGCGTGCCTTCGTGCAGCGCGACGACGCCGGCAGTGAGATTGTAGTAACGAACGCGGGAAAATCCCGCGTCTTCCATCATCTTCTTCAGCGTTTCCTGGTCCGGGTGCATCCGGATCGACTCGGCGAGATAACGATAGCTCGCCTCGTCGCCCGCCACGCGCGCGCCCAGCCAGGGCAGCACGTCGAAGGAATAGCGGTCGTACAGCGGCGCGAGTTCCTTGCGCACGCGCGAGAACTCGAGCACGAGCAGGCGCCCGCCCGAGCGCAGCACGCGATACATCTCCGCCAGCGCGCGCTCCTTGTGCGTCATGTTGCGCAGCCCGAAAGCGACGCTGACCAGGTCGAAGTGCCCGTCGGGAAAGGGCAGCGCTTCGGCGTCGCACTGCACCGCGGGCTGCAGCAGCCCGTCGTCGATCATGCGATCGCGGCCGATGCCGAGCATCGATCCGTTGATGTCGGTGAGCCAGACCTCGCCGCGTCCGTGCAGGCGGCGCGCGTAGGCGCGCGAGAGGTCTGCAGTGCCGCCGGCCACGTCGAGCACGCGCATGCCGGGACGCACGTTGGCCTGCCCGATGGTGAACGCCTTCCACAGCCGGTGCAGGCCGCCCGACATCAGGTCGTTCATCAGGTCGTAGCGCGCGGCCACCGAATGGAACACGCCGGCGACGCGATTCGCCTTCTCGCGCTCGTCGATCTGCTGGAAGCCGAAATGCGTCGTGCTCGACGGGCGCATCCACTCGCTCAGTGTCCGGGGCGCTTCAGGGACGACGACTGCAGCGGCGGCGACGCCTCGCGGCTCGCACCGGCCGCGTCCATGCGCGCCAGGTATTCGTGCCAGAGCCGATCGTGCGAATGCCCCAGGTAGTACAGATAGTCCCAGGAATAGATGCCGGTGGAGTGACCGTCGCTGAAGTGCGGCTGCAGCGCGTAGTTGCCCACCGGCTCGATCGAATCGATGACGACGCCGGCCTTGCCGACCTGCAGCACTTCCTGGCCCGGCCCGTGGCCGCGCACCTCGGCCGACGGCGAATACACGCGCAGATACTCGAAGGGAAGCCGGAAATTGCGCCCGTCGGAGAACTCGACTTCGAGCGCGCGGGAACGCCTGTGCACGACGATCTTCGTCGGCCAGGGAGTGGGAGAGTTCTTCAGACCGGCCATCGGTTTCGAGCTTTCGCTGACGCACCGGCGACGCGCGGTGCCCTGCGGCCGATGGTACCGCGATTCGCAGGCACGCCCGCGGCCGGTGCGGCGGTCACCCTCACTGACGGATATGCCGCCCGCTCTCCGTTCGCATCGACACGCGCTCGTATCCGCTGCCGCCATCGAGCACGCTGACGAAGCGGATCGCCACTTCGCCCTCCGCCTCGCGCAGCACGCCGGTATCGCCGCCGCGCGCGCGACCCGGCGCCAGCACGAGGCACGGCAACTCGAAACTCGCGCCCAGCCCGCGCAGCAGCCACGCGTCCTCGAATGCGCGGCCGTCGTCGCCCACCCGCACGCCCACCGCGCGCGCCTCGCCCGCCCACAGGCGCACCACCAGCCAGTGCGCGCGCGACGCATGGCTTTGGCGCCCGGGCAGCTGTTCGATCGCCTCGACGGTGCCCAGCGAGATCGAGTGGCGCGCCTCCTGCGGCGCTTCGGGCGCGTGCTCGACCGCCACCAGTGCACCGGGCGCGGTACGCGGAACCGAGGACTCACGCGCGATCACGGTACTGCCGTCGGGCCGATCGACCAGTCGCGTGGCGCACTCGCACGGGCCGATCCCGTCGGGGTTGCCGGCCGCTTCCGCGGGAGCGCCGGCGAAGGCCATCCGGATGATCGTGTTCTGTTCCCACCGGCCGTACTCGTAGCGCCCGTCGGCCTCGGGCTTCGGCGCGTTCGGCATCGGCCGGGTGGCGGGCCGGCGTTCCGCCGCGCCGCTGGTCGGCAGTCCGAAACGCAGGAGCACCGGCTGTGCTGCGGCCGATGCCGCCGGGTGCGCGCCGGCGATGCGCGGCGTCGTTGCCGACGACCAGCAGCGTTCGAGCTCGTCGAAAAGTCGAGCGACTTCGGCTTCGGGCAACGGCAATGCGATGGCGCCGTCCGGCGAATCGCCTGCGCCGAACCATTGCCGGCGCCGATTTGCCAGCATCTGCGGAACGCGATGCGTGTCCAGGCGCACCGCATGAGCGGCCGTGAGGGCCAGCCGCGGGCCATGTTCGTTGTCGCGCGGCGCGCCCTTGTCGATCCGGTAGCCGACCCTCGAAGCCAGGCGCGCCGCAAGGCGCTGCACCAGTTCGACCTGTGCCGCGGTGCGCGACGGCAGCGACGCGCATTCGAGCAGCAGCGGATAGACGAACAGCGCGCGCGCGGTGCCGGGGTGCACCAGCGGCACCTCGTCGGGCAGCGCTTCGTCCTGCAGAGCGCTTCGCCGCAGACTGCGGGCGAGCACGCACAGCTCGTCCCAGTCGGCCTCCTGCGGAACGCAACGGTGGATCAACTGCAACGCGACGATGCGCGACTGCGCATCGAGCGCTCGCGCCAGCGGAAGAAAGCCGGGGAAGCGGGCTTGCGCAGCAATGAGCCCGCCATTCGCAGCAGTGTCCACCCCGTTCGCCTCTTCCGCGCGCGCGCCCTGCGCGTGAATGCGCTTGTAGAGATTGCGAAGCGCGTGCAGGCCGGCGAGCGCCGACTGCAGCAGCGGCCATTCGATCGGCGTGAAGGGAACGGGACGGCCGGCAAGCGGCTCCAGCGTTGCCGCGATGACCCGCCACTGCGCGACGCGCACCGGCTCGAGCGCCTCGATCAGGCCCCGCGGCCCGGCGGGCGCCGTAGCGGTGCAACGCTGCGACAGGCTCCCTAGCAGGCGGAGGATCGCGTCCAGGCGCGCGACAGGCTGCGGCGAAAGGCCCGCCAGCCACGCTTTCGCGCTTCGGGCGTCGCCGACGACTTCGAGATCGGGATCGAATCCGACTTTCATCGCGCCGTCGTCGTAATCGGATCGTCCAGTGTCCGACAACGGCGAGCGCGCGGCGCGGAATGCGCGACCGCCGACGCCGAAGCGGCGACGAACGGCGGGTCAGCGCTTATCGGCGGCCGGCGCGATCGCGCCGGCGAATGCGCGCCGCAGTCCGGCGAGATAGGCGTCGAGCCGGGCGCGCACCGCCGCGCTGCGCAACGCCGCCTGCTCCTGTGCATCGTCGCGCGCCGCTGCCCACACTGGATTCGGGAAATGGCGATCGTCGCGCCAGCGGGGAATCACGTGCCAGTGCAGGTGCGGCACCTGGTTCCCCAGGCTGGCAAGGTTGATCTTGTCCGGCGCCAGCATCGCGCGCTGCACCGACTCGACGCGTACGACGGCATCGAGGAGTTCCCTGCGCGCGGTCTCGTCCAGGTCGCTCATCTCCGCCACGTGCGCATTCCAGATCACGCGGGTGAATGCCGGATGGTCGGCATCGTCGACCAGAACGACGCGCCATCGCACGGCGCGCACGACGAGATGCCCGCCGTCGGCGCGGCACAGCGGGCAGGTCGGCTGCGACGTCATCGGTCTTCTCTCCGTTCAGAAGATTCTCGAAATCGACTGCCACCAGGCGTCCGGCACCCAGAGCAGCGCCGCCGTGGTCAGCGAATAGCGCGCGAGCTTGCCGAGCGCCATCCAGCCGACGCTGGGCCAGAACGGCATGCGCAGCCAGCCCGCCACCGTGCAAAGCGGATCGCCGACCCCGGGAAGCCACGCGAAGAACAGCGCTTTCGGCCCGAGCGCCTGGAACCATTTCCAGTAGCGGGTTTCCTTGCCGCGCGCGAGCGCCTCGTGCGCACCGTAGCCGAGCCAGTAATCGACGATGCCGCCCAGCGTGTTGCCCACGGTGGCAACGGCGATCGTCGCCCAGAACAGCCCCGGGTTCAGCTTCACGAAGCCGAACACCGCCGGCTCCGAGCCCAGCGGCAACAGCGTCGCCGAAACGAACGCGACGACGAAGATCGACGACAACCCGTGCTCGGGCAGCGCGAACCAGTGAATGGCCGAGGCGACGGCAGCTTCCATCCGGGCGAGATCGCGTCCTGGGTCCGGGCGGTAGAATTCGCCGCCATGCCGACCGATTATCTGAAGAGGATCCTGACCGCAAAGGTATACGACGTTGCGGAGGAATCCCGGCTCGAGCTCGCCGACATCCTCTCGGACCGGCTGTCGAACCGCGTGCTGCTCAAGCGCGAGGACATGCAGGCCGTGTTCTCGTTCAAGCTGCGCGGCGCCTACAACCGGATGGCGCGGCTGCCGGCCGATACGCTCGCGCGCGGCGTCATCGCCGCCTCGGCGGGCAACCACGCGCAGGGCGTCGCGCTCGCCGCGCGCAAGCTCGGCTGCCGGGCGGTGATCGTGATGCCGGTGACGACGCCGCACGTGAAGGTCGATGCCGTGCGCGCGCTGGGCGGCGAGGTCGTGCTCACCGGCGACTCCTACAGCGACGCGGCAGCCGCCGCACTGGAACTGCAGCAGCGCGAATCGCTCGCCTTCGTGCACCCCTTCGACGATCCGGACGTGATCGCCGGCCAGGGGACGATCGGCATGGAGATCCTGCGCCAGCATCCGGGACCGATCGAGGCCCTGTTCGTGCCGATCGGCGGCGGCGGCCTGGCCGCCGGCATCGCCTGCTACGTCAAGCAGGTGCGCCCCGAGATCCGCGTGATCGGCGTGCAGACCGACGACTCCGACGCGATGGCGCGCTCGATCGCCGCCGGCGAGCGCGTCGAACTGCACGACGTGGGCCTGTTCTCCGACGGCACCGCGGTGAAGAAGGTCGGCGCCGAAACCTTCCGGCTGTGCCGCGAACTGGTCGACGACATCGTCGTCGTCGATACCGACGCGATCTGCGCGGCCATCAAGGACGTCTTCCAGGACACGCGCTCGATCCTCGAGCCGGCTGGCGCCCTGTCGGTAGCCGGGCTGAAGGCCTGGGTCGCGCGCGAGGGCGTGAACGGGCGCACGCTGGTGGCGGTGACCAGCGGCGCGAACATGAATTTCGACCGGCTGCGCTTCGTCTCCGAGCGTGCCGAGATCGGCGAGAAACGCGAGGCGATCTTCGCGGTGACCATCCCCGAGGAGCGCGGCAGCTTCCGCCGCTTCTGCTCGATCGTCGGGCCGCGCAGCGTCACCGAGTTCAACTACCGGATCGCCGACCCGACCGAGGCACACGTCTTCGTCGGCATCCAGACCTCGCGCGCCGACGAAGGGCAGGAGCTGGCGCGCGCCTTCACCGAGGCCGGCTTCCGCACGGTCGACCTCACCGAGGACGAGCTGGGCAAGCTGCACCTGCGCCACATGGTCGGCGGCAACTCGCCGCTGGCGCGCGACGAGCGGCTGTACAGCTTCGAGTTTCCCGAGCGGCCGGGGGCGCTGATGCGCTTCCTGTCGAGCATGAGCCCGAACTGGAACATTTCGCTGTTCCACTACCGCAACCATGGCGCCGACTACGGGCGCATCCTGGTCGGCATGCAGGTTCCGGCCCGGGACGACGAGAAGTTCGCCCGTTTCCTCGACACGCTCGGCTACCCCTACCGCGACGAATCCCGGCACCCCGGCTACAAACTTTTCCTCGGCGCACACGCGAACGGCGAAGTCCATTAAAATTCAGCCAGTTATGGAACTGCTGACGCTCGGGCTGAACCACCGGACGGCGCCGCTGCGCCTGCGCGAGCGCGTGTCGTTCCCGGGCGAAGCCTTGCGCGGTGCGCTGGCCGACCTGCGCGCGCGGCTGCAACCGGCCGCGCCCGAAACGGCGATTCTCTCCACCTGCAACCGCACCGAGATCTACTGCGCAACCCCCGAGCCGGCGCAGGCGCAGGCGCGGATCGCCGAGTGGCTCGACGGACGCCACGGCGAGTCCGACGCGCTGCAGTCGCACCTGTACGCGCTGCCGAACAACGAAGCGGTGCGGCACGCGTTTCGCGTCGCCTCGGGCCTCGACTCCATGGTGCTCGGCGAACCGCAGATCCTCGGGCAGATGAAGGAGGCGATGCGCATCGCGCACGGCGAAGGCTCGCTCGGCTCGAACCTGCACCAACTGTTCCAGCGCTCGTTCGCGGTGGCCAAGGAAGTGCGCACGACCACCGCTATCGGCTCGCAATCGGTGTCGATGGCGGCTGCCGCCGTGCGCCTGGCGCGGCGCATCTTCGAAGACCTGCACGAAACGCAGGTGCTGTTCGTCGGCGCCGGCGAGATGATCGAGCTGGCCGCCACGCACTTCGCCGCGCAGCATCCGAAGCGCATCGTCGTCGCCAACCGCACCGTCGAGCGCGCCAACCGCCTCGCGCAGCGCTTCGGCGCCGAAGCGCTGCGGCTGGCCGAGCTGAGCGACCGACTCGACGAATTCGACATCGTCGTCTCGTGCACGGCCAGCTCGCTGCCGATCATCGGCCTCGGAATGGTCGAGCGCGCCACGCGCGCGCGCCGGCGCCGGCCGATGTTCATGGTCGACCTGGCGGTTCCGCGCGACATCGAACCCGAGGTGGCGCGGCTGGACGACGTCTTCCTCTACACGATCGACGATCTCGGCCGCCAGGTCGCGTCCGGCCAGGAGAACCGCCTGGCGGCGGTCGCGCAGGCCGAGGCCATCATCGAGACGCGGGTGGACGCGTTCATGCAGTGGATGCGCTCGCGCGAGGCGGTGCCGGCGATCCGCACGCTGCATTCGCGCGGAGAGTCGCTGAAGCGCACCGAGCTCGAACGCGCCAGGCGCGCGCTGGCCGCCGGCGAGAACGCCGACCGCGTGCTGGAGTCGCTCGCGCACGCGCTCACCAGCAAGTTCCTGCACGGGCCCACGGTACTGCTGCACGGCTCGGCCGCGCAGCGCGAGCAGCTGTTGCCGCTGATCGAGCAGCTGTTGCCCGAGCGCGTCGCGCCCGTGGAGCGCGCGCCTGCCGAAAGCGCCCTCGCCAGCCATCGCGTCGAGCGCGAACCGTCGCGCTGAAGGAACCTGAGGTACGAACCTGAGGACGCGAGCGCGATGAAGGCCTCGATGCAGGCGAAGCTCGAGAACCTCGAGCGACGCCTGGCCGAAGTGAACCTGATGCTGTCGAGCGAGGACGCTGCGCGCGACCTCGACGCCTTTCGCAATGCGGGGCGCGAGCATGCGGAGCTGTCGGAGATCGTCGAATGCTTCCACGAGTGGAAGCGCGCGATCGCCGACCGCGACACGGCCGAACAGATGCGCGCCGACCCGGAACTGCGCGCCTTCGCCGACGAGGAAGCGGCGGCGGCGCAGGCGCGCGCCGAGCAGCAGACGCTGCGGCTGCAGAAGCTGCTGCTGCCGCGCGACCCCGACGACGAGCGCAGCGTCTTCGTCGAGATCCGCGCCGGCACCGGCGGCGAGGAATCGGCGCTGTTCGCCGCCGACCTGCTGCGCATGTACCTGCGCTTCGCGGAACGCCAGCACTGGCAGACGGAGATCGTCTCCGCCAGCGAATCCGACCTCGGCGGCTACAAGGAGGTGATCGTGCGCATCGCCGGGGCCGGCGCGTATTCGCGATTGAAGTTCGAGTCGGGCGGACACCGCGTGCAGCGCGTCCCCGAAACCGAGGCGCAGGGGCGCATCCACACGTCGGCGTGCACGGTCGCCGTGCTACCCGAGGCCGACGAACTCGGCGAGATCGAGATCGACCCCGACGAGATCCGCGTGGACGTCTTCCGCTCGTCCGGCGCGGGCGGCCAGCACGTGAACAAGACCGAATCGGCGGTGCGGATCACGCACCTGCCCACCGGCATCGTCGTCGAATGCCAGGACGACCGCTCGCAGCACCGCAACCGCGATCGCGCGATGAAGGTGCTCGCCGCGCGGCTGAAGGACCGGCGCGCGAGCGAGGCGCAGGCGCGCGAGGCGGCGCAGCGCAGGTCGCTGGTCGGCTCGGGCGACCGCTCCGAGCGCATCCGCACCTACAACTTCCCGCAGGGCCGCGTCACCGACCACCGCATCAATCTCACGCTGTACCGGCTGCAGCAGGTGATGGACGGCGACCTCGACGAGCTGCTCGACGCGCTGTCGGCCGAGCACCAGGCGCGGCTGCTGGCCGAACTGGGCGAAGACGCGGCGTGACGCGCGTCCTCCCGCGCAGCTGGGAGCGGCTGGTGCTGGACTGTCCGCTGCCCCGGCTCGAGGCGCGCGTGCTGCTGGAGGCGGCCAGCAAACGGCGTCGCGAATGGCTGATCGCGCACGGCGACGAGCCGGCCGACGAGTCGGCGGCCGCGGCTTTCGAGTCGCTCGCCCGGCGCCGCCTCGGCGGCGAACCGATCGCCTATCTCGTCGGGGCGCGCGAATTCGCGGGTCGCCGTTTCGCGGCGACGCCGGCGGTTCTCGTTCCGCGGCCGGACACCGAGACGCTCGTCGCCTTCGCGCTCGCCAACGCGCCGGAGCGAGGCCGCGTGCTCGACCTGGGCACCGGCAGCGGCGCGATCGCGATCACGCTCGCCTGCGAACGGGACGACCTGCGCGTCGTCGCGACCGACCGCAGCGAAGCGGCGCTCGCCATCGCGCGGCGCAACGCCGAGGCGCTGTGCCCGCACGCGCTCGCCACGGGGCGGCTGGAGCTGCGCGCCGGCGACTGGTGGAGCTGCATCGGCGGCGACGAACGCTTCGACCTCGTCGCGTCGAACCCGCCGTACGTGGCCGACGACGATCCGCACCTGCGCGAAGGCGACCTGCGCTTCGAGCCGCGCGACGCGCTCGCCGCCGGCGCCGACGGGCTCGACGCGCTGCGAGCGATCGTCGACGGCGCCGCGCCGCACATCGCCCCGAACGGATGGATCGCGCTCGAGCACGGACACGAGCAGGGCGAAGCGGTGCGCGCGCTGCTCGCCGGCCGGGGCTGGCGCGAGGTTGCGACCCGGCCCGACGAGACCGGCCGGCCCCGGATCACTTGCGCGCGACCCTTCCTATAGAATGAAAGGCTGCACTGCGCCGGAAGCATCCGGCGCGCGAAGCGAAACGGAGGCCCCATGGACGCCAGAGCATTCATCGAGAAGACTGTCACCGAGAACCCGATCGTTCTCTTCATGAAGGGCACGGCGCAATTCCCGCAGTGCGGCTTCTCCGGACGCGCGATCCAGATCCTGAAGGCCTGCGGCGTGAAGAACCTCGTCACGGTCAACATCCTCGAGGACGAGGAAGTGCGCCAGACGATCAAGGAATACTCGAACTGGCCGACGATCCCCCAGCTGTACATCGGCGGCGAGTTCATCGGCGGCGCCGACATCCTGACCGAGATGTACGAATCGGGCGAGCTGCAGAAGATCATCCCGCAGGAAGCGCAGGCCTGATCGCGCGGGCCGCGCACGATCGCTCACCGGAATCCGCGCATGAAGCTGCTCGTCGCGATCGACGGTTCGGAGAACTCGCTGCGCGCCGCGCGCTTCGCCGCGTCGCTGCTCGGGCAGCTGCGCAACCCGGGCTCGATCACGCTGATCAGCGTGCACGACGACGTCGCGCTGCGCAACGCCCGCCGCTTCGTCGGCAAGCAGGTGGTCGACGAATACCTGCGCGATCTCTCCGAGCAGGACCTCGCCGGCGCGCGCGAGCTGCTCGACGGCCTGGAGATCGCGCACGACCAGATCATCCGCATCGGCGCGATCGCCAACGAGATCGCTCAGGCGGCCGACCCCGACGAGTTCGCCATGGTGGTTCTCGGCTCGAAGGGCCGAACCGGCCTGCGCGACCTGCTCATCGGTTCGGTCGCGCGCCGCGTCAGCGAAATCTCGCGCATCCCCGTGCTGCTCGTGAAATGAGGGTCGCCGCGCCGGGCCCCGACGAAAAGAAGAAATCCACATGCTCTCGCTGATCGTCGCCTGGATCGTCAATGCCGTGAGCCTGCTCGCGCTGGCCTGGCTGATGCCCGCCGTACAGGTGCGCAGCTTCGGCACGGCGCTCGTCGCCGCGCTGGTGCTGGCGCTGCTGAACGCGCTGATCCGCCCGGTGCTGCTGATCCTCACGCTGCCGGTGAACCTGCTCACGCTCGGGCTGTTCACCTTCGTGATCAACGGCTTCCTGTTCTGGCTCGCCGCGAATTTCCTCGAAGGCTTCTCGGTGCGCGGCTTCTGGTGGGCCGTGCTCGCCGCGATCGTCTACAGCCTGATCAGCTGGGCGATCAGCGCGCTGCTTCCGGCAGCACGCGCGTAGCGCGTTCCGCCACCCAGGAAACCGACGCGTCGAGCAGGCGCGTGACCGCGACGTCGAAAGCCTTCACCGCGCCCGCGGCCGATTCCGTCGCCAGCGGTTCCTCCTCGTCGAAGCGCCGGCTGTCCACGGTGCGGTGACTCGCGCGATCGACGATGCGCGCGAACACCGATATGCGCGCCACGCCCGGTGGATTCGCGTCGTCGTGCAGCATCCGCTCGAGCTGCAGCTCGACGAGCCAGTCTCCGCGCACGGCTCCCGACAGCGTCGCCACGTCGCGAAAGACGCCGGCGCCGGCGAGGCGGCGCACGAAGAGCCTGCCGAGCTGTTCGGCGGGCCGCTCGCTCCAGCTCGCAAACTGGTACCAGGCAAGCGCGCCGGGCGTGCGGCTGTAGACGATCGAAGTCGAGTCGTAGAAGGTATTCGCCGACGACCACCCGACGAGGACGACGAGATCGAGCGGCGCGCCCGGCGCCGGCTTCGCACGGCCGAGATCGTGCAGCTCGTAGCTGACGCGCGCCGGCGCATCGCGGCCGATGCTCACGCATCCGGCGAGAGGCACCGCGCAGGCCGCGAGCAGCAGCAGGCGACGCCGGCGCGACGATGCTGCGCGGCTCACGGCAAGTGCTCCCCGGGGCCGAGCTGCTGCGGTGAAGGCCCGAGCAGCGCCGAACGCGGATCGCGCAGGCCATCGGCGGCGCGCGACAGCTGCTCGGCGCTGCGGCGCAGTTCGCGCGCGGTGGCCTGCAGCTCGCGCGTTCCGTTGTCGGCGGCCGAACCGAGCCGCTGCGACAGCTGGCTCGTCGTGCGTTCCAGCGCCTGCGCCGACTGCGTGATCGCTTCGAGCGCCGTCTTTCCCTGCTGCACGAAAGGCCCGAGCTGGCGAACGAGGTCGGTGCCCTGCGCCGTGAAGCTCGCCAGCGAATCGGAGACGTGCCGGCTCGCGTCGCGGATCGACGCGGCGGCCTGCACGACGCCGTCGATCGCCCGGTCGGCGCGCGCCAGGCGCGCATCGATTCCCTCGGCCAGCCGGCGCACCGCGACGACGGCGCCGATCAGCTGCTCGCGATTCTGCTCGTCGAGCAGCGCCTGCACGCTGTCGAGCGCGGCCTCGCCGCTCACTGCCAGCCGGCTCATCGCGCCCGCGATCTGCGCGATGTCGGACGTTCCCTCGGGAATCACCGGGTAGCGTTCGCCCGGAGGCACCGTCGCCAGCTCGGGCCCCGGCGTTCCCGGCGTATCGAGATCGATGCGCGCGACGCCGGTGACGAGATTGCGCCCGACCACCGCGCGGGTGTTCACGCTGACCGGCGTCTCGCGATCGACCCGCACGACGACGTCGACGCGGTTGATGTTCTCGCGCGAGATCGAGTATTGCTGCACGCGGCCGACCTTCACGCCCCGCATGTTGACGTCGCTGCCGATCTGCAGGCCTTCGAGCGACTGCTTCTCGAAGTGGATGGCGTAGTAGCGGAAGTCGTCGGCCGATCCGACGCCCGCCAGCCATACGTAGCCGAAGACCATGACGGCGGCCAGCGCGAGTACGACGGCGCCGACGAGGGTGTAGCGGGATTCAGGCTCCATCGCTTGCGCTCCGCGGAAGGGGCGGGGCCATTCTACGGCCGTCGAACCAGCCGCGAATCCATTCGTCGTCGGAGCGCGCGAGTTCTGCCGGCGCTCCGTCGGCGGCAATGCGTCCGTCGCGCAGCACGATCATGCGCTGCGTGATGGTGAGGATCGTGTCGATGTCGTGCGTGACGAGCACGATCGTGATGCCCAGGTCGCGGTTCAGCGATGCGAGCAGCGCGTCGAGTTCGCGCGCCGTCACCGGGTCGAGGCCCGAGGTCGGCTCGTCGAGGAACAGCACCTCGGGCTCGAGCGCGAGCGCGCGCGCGATCCCGGCGCGCTTGCGCATCCCGCCCGACAGCTCGGCAGGCATCTTCGTCGCAGCCTCCGGCGGCAGGCCCGCCATCGAGATGCGCAGCCGCACGAGCGGCCCGATCATCGACTGCGGAATGCGACCGTACTCGCGCATCGGCGTGGCGACGTTGCCGGCCACGTCGAGCGAGGAGAACAGTGCGCCGTCCTGGAACAGCACGCCGATGCGGCGGCGCGCGGCCTCGAGTTCGACCTGCGGTGCGGACCAGACGTCGGTGCCGAGCAGGCGCACGCGGCCTTCGCTCGGACGATGCAGGCCGATGATCTCGCGCAGCAGCACCGACTTTCCGCTGCCGCTGCCGCCGACGAGCGCAACCAGCTCGCCGCGTCGCACGCGCAGATCCAGGCCTTCGTGCACGACCTGCGCGCCGAAGCGCGTATGCAGCGAGTCGATCGCCACGACGGGCTCGTGGGACGAGGCGGCATCGCGAAAGGCCGGCCCGCTCACAGGCCGAGCGCCTGCAGCAGCACCGCGAACAGCGCGTCGAGCACGATGACGAGAACGATCGCCTGCACGACGGTGGACGTCGTGTTGCGGCCGATCGAGCGCGCGTCGCGGCTCACCGTCATCCCCATCCGGCAGCCGATCAGCGCGATCGCGAAGGCGAACACCGGCGCCTTCACCAGGCCGATCACCAGGTGGCGCGGCGCGAGCGCATAGCGCAGGCGCTCGAGGAACTGGCCGGGACCGATGTCGAGCATGTGGTCGGCGATCGTCATCGCGCCGAGCAGGCCGACGACGTCGCCGACGAAGACGAGCAGCGGCATCGCCACGACCAGCGCGAGCACGCGCGGCACGACGAGCACCTGCTCCACCGACAGCCCGAGCGTGCGGATCGCATCGATCTCCTCGGTGATGTTCATCGTGCCGAGTTGCGCCGCGAAGGCCGAGCCCGAACGTCCGGCGAGGATCACCGCGACGATCAGCGGCGAGAATTCGCGCGCCAGGCCCAGCGCGACGCCGTCGACGACGAAGATGTTGGCGCCGTACTGCGTGGCCTGCAGTCCGAGCAGGTAGGCGACGACGAGCCCGATCAGGAACGAGACGAGCGCGACGACCGGTATGGCGGCGACGCAGACCTGCGAGAGCTGCGCGAACAGCTCGCGCGGCCGAAGCCGCTGCGGCAGCAGCACCGTCTGCGCGAGCGCGGTCACGACGCGGCCGAGCCATTCGACGTTGCCGACGACGAGCCGCCATAGCGAAACCGCGCCCTCGCCCACCGTGCGCAACGGGTCGACCGCAGGCGCGTCGAGCGCGAGCCTGCCGACGGCCCGCGATCCGATCACCTCGTCCAGGCGCGCGCGCACCAGATCGAGCGTGGCGCGCTGCGCGTCACCGAAGCCGGCAAGCTCGACCTCGTCCGGTGCGGCCCCGGCGGATTCCAGCCGCTGCCACAGCGCCAGCGCACCGGAGGTGTCGATCTCCTCGAGCGCCGATCCGTCGACGACGACCGGGGCGCCGATGCCGCTGCGCGGCAGGCAGCCCAGCAGCGAATCGTGGAGTTCGGCAAGCGTGGAAAGGCGCCAGACGCCGGACAGCCGCAGACGGCTGCCCGCGTCGGTCTGCTCGTACCGGCAAACGGCGCTGCTGGACATGCGATCGATGCTCGAACCGTGGCGCGGGCAGACTAGCACAGCGTTCGCCCGAGAACGGGCAGGTTCGGAGGATCACATCGCACCCGTGGCCGCGTGGCCGCAGCTCGACCGGGACCAGCAGGCCGACATCGTCATCGTCGGCGGCGGAATCACCGAAGCAACGAAAGAGCATCGGAGGCGACGACGATCCGCCAGCGCCAGCGCGACCAGGGAAGGCGATCGAGGCAGGCAGGGATGTCGGTGGCGCGATTCAATGCACCGGGAAAAGTGCGGTGACGGCCCCGGCCTGGGGTACCAACGCGGCGAATACCCGCTGCACCAGACGATCGACCGATCGTTTGGCGATCACATGCCCGGCCTGATGTCCCAATCGAACGATGACGAGATCTGCCGAAGGGACGATGAACACGCGCTGCTCACCGCCCCCATACATGGAGTAGGTGTCCGTCGGGAGCGAAAACTCGCGCCGGGAGTTGAGCCAGAACTGTCCGCCATAGTTCGCATCGGGCCACCCCGGTGCCGGCGTTCGCACGAAATCGGCCCACCCTTCGGGCAGCACTCTTTCGCCCTCCCACATTCCGTCCCGCAAATAGAGCAGACCGAGGCGGGCCCAGTTTCGAGCCGTGCCGTAGTCGAAGCCCGTCATCACGAAGTTGCCGAAGAGGTCGGTCTCGAGCACCTGTCGTCGGATCCCGATCCGGTCGAACAGTGCTGTCTGCGGCCATCGCAGGTAGCTTTCTCCCAGTGTTTCGGTGACCGTCCGCCGAAGGATCGCGCCGAGCGCGAGCGTGTCGCAGTTGCGGTACCGGCCAACCGTGCCGGGGGCGAACTGCAGGGGACGTCGCGTCGCGAACGAGAAGACGTCGAACGCGTCCCCGTACACGCAGAAGTGATCGGGAAGACCGTAGCGCCAATGCTCCCGCGGATCCTCCGGTCCCGAGCACTGCAATCCGGCGTTCATGTTCAACAGGTTCCGGATCGTGATGGCACCCCGCGGGTCACCCGGTGTTCGCCACGCGTCGATCGGCGCCGGGTCGTCGAGTCGCAACAGCCCGCGCCCGACCAGCAGTCCGATCAGCGTGGCCGTGATGCTCTTGCCCATCGACCAGCTTTCGAACTGCGTATCGATCCCGAATCCGCGTCGATAGCGTTCGCCGACGATCTCGCCCCCATGCACGATGACGACCGCCGCGGTGTGCGCATCGGCGTCCGCGAAGGCTTCGTCGAGTGCGTGCTCGATCGCGGGGCGTTTCGCGACGCGCTGAGCGGTATCGCCGCGCAGCCTGTCTCCCATCGGCCAGTACATCCCGGTCGCGGGCGGCAGGCTCGTCGTCACCGGCTCGGGATGGAAACGCAATTCGCCGGCATCGCGCGGAAGGATCACGCTGCCCTGGTCGCCGACCATGCGCGCACTGCGCGAAACTGCCCCGAGCGAAGCGAGTCGCCTTCGTTCCGCTTCCCAGTCGGCATCGAAATCGGGATGCAGCGCGCGATGTGCGTCGACGAGCCGCCGCGCCCCGTCGGCGTCGACGCGCATCTCGATCCGCACTTCGCGCCTGTCGCGATCGATGTGGGCGCGACTCAGCGAAGACGTCACCTCGGTCAGATGATGGATCTGCAAGGCGTGGAATGCGCTGTTGCGCCATGCCTCTTCCTCATCCCGATTCGATACGAACAGCGCCGAGCAGAGCACCTTCGCCGAAGATGCGAGGAGCAGGTGAACGGGGACGATGCCGTCGTTGCTGCCCGGTGCATCGGGATGCATCGGCGTCAACCCTTGCCCCGCCCATGGGAAGTTCCGTTTCGTGCGAGATCGCGGACGGCGCCGGCATCGGGCGCGAAGCCCAGGCCCGGTGTATTCGGCATCGTGAGATACCCGTCGTCGGGCTCCGGCAGGCGACCGAAGATCTGTCGGCACAGCAGCACCGCCGGATAGTGGTACTCCACCAGTCCGCCATGTGCGATGCCGGCATGCAGATGCATGTTGTGGAAGGGCCAGGCGCCTCCATTGGCGATCGGAACATTGAACGCGGCCGCCATTCCCGCCACGCGCACGCACTCGGTGAATCCGCCGCTGATCGCAACGTTCGGCTGCAGCACGTCGACCGCATCGTTCACGAGCAGGTCGCGGAATCGGAAGGACTGCCCCTCGTTCTGCCCCGCGGCAAGAGGCAACGGCGCCTGACGCCGCAGGTCGGCCATCCGGCGGACATCATTCTGCGTGATGGGTTCCTCGAAGAAGCCGATCCGCGCCGACTCGACTTCGCGAGCGAGGCGAAGTGCATGGTAGGGATCGAGGCTGCAGTTCGCGTCGATGAACAACTCGACGTCGGGCCCGACGGCTTCGCGTACCGCGAATATCCGCCGCACGTCCTCGGCAATGACCTCGGCCTGCGGGCGCGGCGCATCGCGGCGCTGAAGCGCTTCGGCCCCGACCGTCATCTTCAACCGTTTGTGGCCTTTCCCCACCCATTCGCGTGCAGCGGCAACGAGCGCCTCGCGATCGAGAAAGGCGAAGCCGAAGGTCGTGTAGACCGGCACGCGCTCGCGCGCGCCCCCGAGCAGCCGCCAGACCGGTTGTCCGAATGTCTTGCCCTTGATGTCCCACAGCGCGATGTCGATGGCGGAGATCGCATGCGACGCATAGCCCGTCTGCCCTCTCGGCGTGAGCAGCCAGTAGAGCTTGTTCCAGATGCGCTCGTGTGCGAGTGCATCTTCGCCGATCAGAGCGGGTTCGACGATCTCGTCGATGACCTCCGCGATCACCTCCTCCTCGGTGATGCCGGTGAATCCGTGCCCGATCATTCCGTCCGCGGTCTCGATTTCCGTGAGACACACCGAGAGGCTGGTGTCGCGCGCAGCGCCACCGGCCTCGATACGGATCGGAACGAGAAGCGGCGTCGCGCTCACGCGCACGATCTTCGTTCCGGAGGATGGCGTTTCGGCGGCGACTCGTTGAGCAGTCATCGGGATTCCGGTCTCGGCTCAGGGGGCGGGATTCGTGTTCTCGTGGGCGTTCGACGGCCGGGTCCGCGACGTCGACGGATGCCGCCGACGCGACACGGTCGAAGTCAGGTCGGCGAGCCGCTCGCTATCCCAGGCGAGATGGGCACGCATCGCCTCGAATGCACGTTCGCCGTCCCCGGCGACGATCGCCTGCACGATGTCGTCATGCTCGACATGTGCGGCGGCGATCCGCCGCGTCATTCGAACCAGATAACAGCGGTACGGATGCAGCCGCAAACGGAGATTGCGCGCCTGCGCCGCAAGATAGCGGTTGCGGCTTCCCGCGAAGATCGCCAGATGCAGCTTCCAGTTCGCCTCGTTGAAGCGGCCGGCATCACCGTTCCTGACGACTTCCTGCGCGTCCTGCTGGATGCGCAGCAACTCATCGCATTGCGCATCGCTCATCCGACGCGCGGCCAGCCGCGCAAGCTGCGCCTCGAAGAAGCTCATGGTCTCGATCATGTCGATCAGTGCCTCGAGTTCGATCGACGCGATGTAGGCCGGTTGACGCGGACGCATTGAAACGAGGCCGAGCGTAGACAACCGCAGGAGCGCCTCGCGGACCGGGGTGCGCGAAACGTTGTAGCGCGCCGCCAGCGCGCGTTCCTCGAGGCGGTCGCCGGGAACGAGCCGCCCGGCCAGGATGTCTTCCTCGATTCCGAGACGCAGGCGTTCACCGAGTCCGGTGCCCCGGTCGGAAGCACTGGCCGGCCGAACGTCGTGGTTCTCGCGCAGGGCTGACTTCGATGCACCCTCGACCGCTGCAGGAAGCGAAGCAGTGCGAGGGGCGGAGTCGGAGTGTTGCATCGGCATGCGTCTCATACTATCGTAGCGGTATACCAGGTAGCAACATCTGGTACACAAGAAGGCAGCCCGCCGAACCGGAGCCGCCATCCGCTGAACCGACCGTCTGCCGAGCTTCGCGGACCAGGCGAACCGGCCAAGGAGGAGACATGGACCGCCGAACTGTCATCAAGCGAGCGGGGCTCGCGGGCATCCTCGCAACAGGCACGGCACCCGCCGTCCACGCGCAATCGTCCGTTCGCTGGCGGCTCGCCCACAGTTTTCCGAAGTCGCTCGATACCGTCTACGGAAGCGCCGAGGCCTTTGCGAAGATGGTCGGCCAGATGTCCGGCGGGAAGTTCACGATTTCAGTGCATGCCCCGGGCGAGATCGTGCCGGCGTTCGGTGTCCTCGACGCCGTCCAGAACGGCACCGTGGAGTGCTCGCATACCGCATCAAACTTCTTCGCCGGCAAAGACGAGACCTTCGCGTTCAATGGCATTCCGTTCAGCCTGAACTCCCGCCAGATGATCGCCTGGCAGTTCGACGGCAACGGACTGAAGCTGATGCGCGAGTTCTATCGGAACTACGACATCATCAATTTCCCGATGGGCAACACCGGGGCGCAGATGGGAGGCTGGTACCGCAACGAGGTCAAGAGCCTCGCCGACATGAAGGGCCTGAAGCTGCGCGTCTCGGGCCTGCTCTCCGGGAAGGTCTACGAACGGCTCGGTGTCGTTCCCCAGAGCATCCCCGGCGGCGAGATCTACCAGTCGCTCGAGAAAGGGACGATCGACGCGGTCGAGTTCTCGGGCCCCTTCGACGACGAGAAGCTCGGCTTCTACAAGGTCGCACCCCACTACTACTACCCCGGCTGGCACGACGGCAGCCCGCAGATCGATCTGTTCGTCGGGACGAAGGCGTGGGAAGCGCTGCCCCCCGAGTATCGCTCGATCGTCGAAGCCGCCGCGTCGCACACGCACCTTCTCGTCCAGGCGAAGTACGACGCGCGGAATCCGCCGGCCTTGCGCAAGCTCGTCGCATCCGGTGCCATCCTGCACCGCTTCCCGAAGGATGTGATCACCGCGGGATACAAGGAGGCGATGGCGATGTACCACGACATCGCCGCACGCAACCCCCGATTCAAGAAGGTCTGGGACGACTACTCCGCGTTCCGGGACGACCAGAACCTCTGGTTCAGCTTCGCCGAGGCGAGCCTGGACGAG
Organism: Burkholderiaceae bacterium; assembly: GCA_021166835.1. The sequence goes on from JAJPEN010000025.1 coordinate 35,277, forward strand.
TTCAACCAGACACAGCAGCGCTGACGCACAGCCCCGGCAATGGGCGCCCTGCTCGTTCTGTCGCGAGGTATCGACGCGATGAACCGACGTATCGCACACGCGGTGCGCTGGCTCATCCTGCTGACCGTCCTGATAAGCGCCGGCAACGCAATCGTCCGCAAGGGCTTCCGCATCAGTTCGAATGCGCTCCTCGAGGTGCAGTGGTATCTGTTTGCGGTCGTGTTCCTGCTCTGCGCGGGATATGTCTTCCTGCGCAACGCGCACGTCCGAGTCGACTTCGTCTCGTCACGGCTGTCGGCCCGCGGACGCGCCTGGGTCGACGTAACCGGAATCGTCGTCTTCCTCGTCCCGTTCTGCCTGCTGCTGATCCTCGATTCCTGGCCCCTCGTGGTCGACGCATGGCGAAGCGGAGAGACGTCGCCGAACGCCGGCGGCCTCGTGCGATGGCCCGTCTACCTGCTGGTTCCGGCGGGCATGTCGCTCCTGCTGCTGCAGGCCGTCTCCGAGCTGATCAAGCGGCTCGCCTTCCTGCACGGTGCCATCCCTGACCCCGTTCCGATTGGAAACATGCAGGTCGACGGCGCCGAACCCGCGTCCGCCGATTGACGCTGCGGGAATGCATGAGCGCCGACGTACCGGATCGATCGCATGCAATGGGCTGCGAATAATTTCGTTCCGCTGCTGTTCGCCGGCCTGCTCGGCTTCCTGCTCAGCGGATTCCCCGTCGCCTTCGCACTGGCCGCTGCCGGCCTGAGCTTCGGGCTGCTCGGGATCGCGCTGGATCTCTTCCCACCGGTGCTTTTCCAGGCGTTGCCGCTGCGCGTCTTCGGCATCATGCAGAACGACACCTTGCTCGCGGTCCCGTTCTTCACTTTCATGGGGATCGTCCTCGAGCGCAGCGGAATCGCCGAGGATCTTCTCGAGACCGCCGGACAGGTGTTCGGACCGCTACGCGGCGGCGTGGCCCTTTCGGTGATCGCCGTCGGGGCACTGCTCGCGGCCACCACCGGGGTGGTATCGGCAGCGGTGATGTCGATGGGACTGATCTCGCTTCCCGTGATGCTGCGGTACCAGTACAACCGCGGCATAGCCACCGGCGTGATCATGGCATCGGGCGTGCTCGCGCAGGCGATCCCGCCGTCGGTCGTGCTGATCGTCCTCGCCGATCAACTCGGCCGCTCCGTCGGCGACATGTACGCCGGTGCGATGGTGCCGGGGCTCCTGCTCGTCTGCGTGTACGCGATCTTCATCGTCGGGCTCGCCTTCGTTCGACCGGCCTGGGTGCCTGCGCTGCCACCAGAAGCGCGCAACTTCCGGGAGGCGAACGGTTCGACCGGCCATCGATCCCTGCTGGTTCTCTCGCTGATCTCCGCGGTGGCGGCGCTCGGCTGGAGCCGCGTGCACGAGTCGGTGCTCGGCGGCAACGGGGGACAAGGCGAGGTTCTCGTGCTTTCGATTTCGGCCGGTGCGGCAACGGCGCTGCTGCTCGCATCGATCGATCGCTTCCTGCCCCGGCCGGTGTTGTCACGGCTCGCCGTCCGCGTGACGCTGATGCTGATCCCGCCCCTGATCCTGATCTTTCTGGTGCTCGGCACGATCTTCCTCGGCGTGGCCACACCGACCGAAGGCGGCGCGATGGGCGCAGTCGGTGCGCTGGTTCTCGCCGTCGTGCGCCGTCGGCTCGACTTCCCGCTTCTGCGACAGGCGGTCGACTACACGGCGCAGCTCACCTGCTTCGTTGTCTTCATCCTGATCGGAGCGACCGTCTTCAGTTTCGCGTTCAACGCTGCCGACGGTCACATCTGGGTCGAGCATCTGTTCAACCGACTGCCGGGCGGCGAGACTGGTTTTCTCGTCGCGGTGATGGCACTCGTGTTCGTGCTCGGCTGCTTCCTCGATTTCTTCGAGATCGCGTTCATCGTGATACCGATCCTCGCGCCCGTCGCCGACAAGATGGGTATCGACCTGATCTGGTTCGGCGTGCTGATCGCAATGAATCTGCAGACCTCGTACCTCACCCCTCCCTTCGGCTTTGCACTCTTCTTCCTCCGGAGCGTCGCGCCGCAGTCCGACTACATCGACCGCGTCACGCAGCGTGCGATCCGCAAGGTTACGACGCCGCAGATCTACTCCGGCTCGATCGCATTCGTGCTGCTGCAGTTGCTGATGGTCGGCGTGCTGCTCGCGCGGCCGGATCTCGTTACGGGGCAACTCGACTCGGGGCCGAAGATCGACGCGCGCAGCGTAGAGATCGAGGTCGAACGCGGTGGATACGGAACTCGCGACGATGATCCGATGAAACGTTTCGGTCGGTGAAGAGCGGGGGCCGCTTGCGCAATTCTCGTGACGATCTGTTCCCCGATCAGCGCGGCTGGCGATGGGCGGATCCGACACAACTCCGCCTGGATCCGGCGGCGCTGGATGCCGCCGTCGCGTTCGCAGTCGCCAACGATTCCGACTGGCCGCAGAGCCTCTTCCTGCCCGACGGCAGATACGTGGGCAACGCATATGCCGCAGATGCACCGCCGCACGACTGCCCGATCGGGATCGTCCGGCCGCGGGGCCCTGCCGCCGGCATCGTCGTCCGCAGCGGTCGGGCCGTTGCCTCGTGGGGCGACATCGACCGACCGGATACGTCGTTTTCCGTCGCCAAGAGCTATCTCGCGCTGCTGCTCGGCGTTGCGCTCGACGACGGCCTCATCCGGGCGGTCGACGATCCGGTGCGCCGCTACATGCCTGCCGACGACGATGGTTTTACCGACCCGCACAACGCGGGCATCACATGGCGACAGCTTTTGCGGCAGACGAGCGAATGGCAGGGAACGCTTTGGGGAATCCCGGATTCGGTCGATCGCAACCGTCGTTGGGGCCCCGGCGACGAGCAGCCCGCTTCCGACGGCGAACGCGCAGCCGAGGCCCCCGGATCACGCTGGGAATACAACGACGTCCGTGTCAACCGCCTCGCCCTGGCACTGCTGCGAGTCTTCCGGAAGCCCTTGCCTGACGTATTGCACGACAGGATCATGGATCCGATCGGAGCGTCCTCTACGTGGCGTTGGGAGGGCTACCGGAACTCGGTTGTCGAGATCGACGGCACGGGGATGGTTTCGGTATGCGGCGGCAGCCACTGGGGCGGCGGGCTCTTCATGTCGACGAGCGATCACGCCCGAACGGGATGGCTCGTCGCAAATGGAGGCGCATGGCGTGACCATCGAATCGTGTCCGCCGACTGGATCGACGCGTTGGGAGAACCGGGCGAGGCTCATCCCCAGTACGGCCACCTGTGGTGGACGAACCGGGGGAGCGGGCTGTTCCCATTCGCGCCCGAAAGCAGCATATTCGCGCTCGGCGGGGGGAATCACCTCATCTGGGTGGATCGGGAACTCGAACTCGTCGTCGTCTCGCGTTGGATTCGCGCGGAACAATGCGACGGCTTGATCGAGCGAATCGTCGCGAGCATTGCTGCGTGACTCGGGCGCTTCGAACCCGGGCCTGGTGCCGGCTGCCCGACTCGAACGGGCGACCTACCGCTTACAAGGCGGTTGCTCTACCAGCTGAGCTAAGCCGGCGCGGGAAGGCAGTGTAGCGCAGGCCCTACTTCACTCGCGTGAGGCGCGGCTTGCCCGGAGTGGTTCCGGGCCCCGGGCCGTCGTCGGGG
>JAJPEN010000043.1 GCA_021166835.1 Burkholderiaceae bacterium
CCGTTGCGCAGCTCGACGAGGATCTTGATCACCGCGAGGATGTCCTCGTTGGTGAGCGTCATCGGCCCGGTGAGCTCCTCGCGCCCGACGCGGCGGTTGAACTTCATCCGGCCGACCTTCGACAGGTCGTAGGCGTCCTCGCTGTAGAAGAGCCGGTTGAACAGCGCCTCCACCGCATCTTCGGTGGGCGGCTCGCCTGGGCGCATCATCCGGTAGATCGCCACGCGCGCGGCCATCTGGTCGGCCGTCTCGTCGGTGCGCAGCGTCTGCGAGATGTAGGGGCCCTGGTCGAGGTCGTTCGTGTAGAGCGCGCGGAACTCGCGCACGTTGGCTGCGCGCAGCTTCTTCAGCAGCTCTTCGGTCAGCTCGTCGTTCGCCTTTGCGAGGATCTCGCCGGTTTCGGGATCGACGACGTTGTGCGCGAGCGCACGCCCGAGGAGATAGTCCTCGGGCACCGACACGTGCTTCATGCCGGCCGCTTCCATGTCGCGGATGTGCTTGGCGTTGATCCGCTTGTCCTTGCCGACGATCAACTTGCCTTCGCGATCGACGATGTCGAAGCGCGCCATCTCGCCGCGCAGCCGCTCGGGCACCAGCTCGAGCTGCGCGCCCTCGTTCATCAGCCGGAAGCTGTCGAAGGCGAAGAAGTGCGCGAGGATCTGCTCGGGCGTCAGGCCGATCGACTTCAGCAGGATCGTCACCGGCATCTTGCGGCGACGGTCGACGCGGAAATAGAGGATGTCCTTCGGGTCGAACTCGAAGTCGAGCCACGAGCCGCGATACGGAATGATGCGCGCCGAGAACAGCAGCTTGCCCGAGCTGTGCGTCTTGCCGCGGTCGTGCTCGAAGAACACGCCCGGCGAGCGGTGCAGCTGCGAGACGATGACGCGCTCGGTGCCGTTGACGATGAACGAGCCGTTGGTCGTCATGAGCGGGATCTCGCCCATGTAGACCTCCTGCTCCTTGACTTCCTTCACCGTGGGCCGCGCCGCCTCGCGGTCCATGATGACTAGGCGCACTTTCGCGCGCAGCGGCGCGCAGTAGGTGAGGCCGCGCTGCTGGCACTCCTTCACGTCGAAGGGGGCGTTGCCCAGCGTGTAGTTGACGAACTCGAGCCGCGCGAACTCGTTGTGCGAGACGATCGGGAACACCGATCCGAAGGCCGCCTGCAGCCCCTCGGCGCGGCGCGTGCCCGGCTCGACGTCGGCCTGCAGGAACTGGTGGTACGACTCGATCTGCGTCGTCAGCAGGTACGGCACGTCGAGGACCACGCGCCGCTTGGCGAAGCTCTTGCGGATGCGCTTTTTCTCGGTGAACGAGTACGGGGTAGCGGTGGCCATGAACACTCCGTGTCTAGCGGGAGACAATGGAAACGGGGATGCGGCGGCCCGCAGCGGGGGTCGCGCAGAAGACGGTTGCGTAGGGCGAGGCTGCCGATGAGAGAAGCCCGCGGGGCGGGCCATCCCGGAACGACTTTCCGGACATCGAGGCTCCGGAGAACGGGGTTTGCCGGCGCCTGGCAAGCCGGCAAACCGCGTTCCCGTGCAGGGCACGGAAGACGCGGACGCAACCCGGCCGGGCCGCGCACCCTTGCGGGCGGGCGGTCGACACGGGTCGCGGGCGACGGAGCGACAACGCTTACTTGATCTCCACTTTCGCGCCGGCGTCGTCGAGCTGCTTCTTCAGCGCCTCGGCGTCGGCCTTCGAGATGCCTTCCTTGACGGCCTTCGGTGCGCCGTCGACGAGATCCTTGGCCTCCTTCAGGCCCAAGCCGGTCGCCGCGCGGACGACCTTGATGACCTCGACTTTCTTCTCGCCGGCGCCCAGCAGCATCACCGTGAATTCGGTCTGCTCCTCGGCGGCGGGGGCGGCGGCAGCGGCGGCGGCCGGTGCGGCAGCAACGGCGGCGGCTGCAGCCGACACGCCGAACTTGTCTTCCATCTGCTTGATCAGCTCGGACAGCTCGAGCACGGTCATGCCGGCGATCGCGTCGAGGATCTCTTCCTTGTTCAGTGCCATTTCCCGGTTACTCCGTACGGTTCGGTTCGATTGCGTTTGGTGGAAATCGGATCGGGGTTCGCCTTGAGCTCAGGCGCCCGCCTGCTCTTTCTGGTCGCGCACGGCGGCCAGGGTGCGGGCAAAACGCGCCGGCACCTCGTTGAGCGTGCGAACGAACTGGGCGATCGGCGCCTGCATCGTGCCGAGCAGCTTCGCCAGCAACTCCTCGCGGCTGGGCATCGTCGCGAGCGCCTTCACGCCGTTCTCGTCGAGAACGGAGTTGGCCATCGCGCCTGCCTTCAGCTGCAGCTTGTCGTTGCCCTTGGCGAAGTCGTTCAGCACCTTCGCGGCCGACACCGGATCGCTCGAGAAGCCGTAGATCAGCGGCCCGACCATGCGGTCGGACAGCCCTTCGAACGGCGTCCCGGCGACGGCGCGGCGCGCGAGCGTGTTCTTCAACACGCGCAGGTACACGCCCTGCCCCCGCGCCTGCTTGCGCAGCGCGGTGATCGCTCCGACTTCCAGACCTCGGTACTCGGCGACGACGATCGCCTGCGCCTTCGCCACTGCGGCGGAGACTTCGGCGACGACGGTCGCTTTCGCTTCTCGGTTCAGAGCCATTGCTTCTTCCAGAATGTGGCGCTACGCGCCGGTGAAGCGGCGTTTCCGAGTCCGAGTCCTTCGAACCGGTCGTTGCGGACCGTTCCGGTGAAACTCTCGCTTCGGGTTCCGCCATCTGCGCAGGGTGCGGACTTCGCTTCGCGCTCGCGCGCTCAGCGGGTCCGCGGATTAAGGCTTCGGGCCTTGCGGCCTTCGACGCCCTGCGGTCTTTGACAACCCGCGGGCCGGCTGCTTCGTCTCGCGGGAGATCCCGCTCGGCTCGGCGGCCGGCTCGCGGCCCAAAGTTCCTTCTGCTGCGTACGGCTTCCCTCGTTGCCGCTCGCTCGTGCGTTCAGGCGGCCGCGGCAGCGGCGGCCGAGAACGAGGCCGTGTCGATCTTCACGCCGATGCCCATCGTGCTCGACACCGCCACCTTGCGCAGGTAGATGCCTTTCGACGCTGCCGGCTTGGCGCGGTTCAGCGCCCCGACCAGCGCGCGCAGGTTCGTCTCGAGCTGCTCGACGCCGAACGAAGCGCGGCCGATCGACGCGTGCACGATGCCGGCCTTGTCGGTGCGGTACTGCACCTGGCCCGCTTTGGCGTTCTTCACCGCGGTGGCGACGTCGGGCGTGACCGTGCCGACCTTCGGGTTCGGCATCAGGCCGCGCGGGCCGAGGATCTGGCCCAGCGTGCCGACGACTTTCATCGCATCGGGCGAAGCGACGACCACGTCGAAGTTCAGGTTGCCCGCACGCACCTGCTCGGCGAGGTCTTCCATGCCGACGATGTCGGCGCCCGCCGCACGCGCGGCCTCGGCCTTCTCGCCCTGCGTGAACACCGCGACGCGCACGCTCCTGCCCGTGCCCGCCGGCAGCACGACCGAGCCGCGCACGACCTGATCGGACTTCTTCGGGTCGACGCCGAGCTGCACGGCGACGTCGATCGACTCGTCGAACTTCGCAGTGGCGGTGGTCTTCACCGTCTGCAGCGCATCGGCGAGCGCGTAGATCTTCTGCCGGTCGACGCCGGCGCGGATCGCCTTCTGGCGTTTCGTGAGTCCGGCCATTACACGCCCTCCACGGTGATGCCCATGCTCGCCGCCGATCCGGCGATGCTGCGCACGGCGGCGTCCAGGTCGGCCGCGGTGAGGTCGGGCATCTTCGCCTTCGCGATTTCCTCGGCCTGCGCGCGCGTGATCGTTCCGACCTTGTCGGTATGCGGCTTGGCCGAGCCCTTGTCGATCTTCGCCGCCTTCTTGATGAGCACCGTCGCGGGCGGTGTCTTCATCACGAAGGTGAAGCTCTTGTCGGCGTAGGCGGTGATGACGACCGGAATGGGCAAGCCGGGCTCCATTCCCTGCGTCTGCGCGTTGAACGCCTTGCAGAACTCCATGATGTTCAGGCCGCGCTGACCGAGCGCGGGCCCGATGGGCGGCGCCGGATTGGCCTTGCCGGCCGGCACCTGCAGCTTCACGTAACCGGTGATCTTCTTCGCCATGCGGTGGCTCCTGGGTGAGTGCGAACGTCCCGTGCTTCCGGATGTGCCCGGCGGGACTCCTCGATGGGGCGCCGAAGCGTCACGCTTCGGAACCGCGCCCCGACTTCAAACCTTCTCGACCTGACCGAACTCCAGCTCGACCGGCGTGGCACGACCGAAGATCGTGACCGACACGCGCAGGCGGCTCTTGTCGTAGTTGACTTCCTCGACGTTGCCGTTGAAGTCGGTGAACGGACCCTCGCGCACGCGGACCATTTCGCCGACCTCGAACAGCGTCTTCGGCCGCGGCTTCTCGACGCCTTCCTGCATCTGCGCCATGATCTTCTCGACCTCCTTCTCGGAGATCGGGCTCGGGCGGTTGCCGGTGCCGCCGATGAAGCCGGTGACCTTGTTCGTGTGCTTGACGAGATGCCAGGTGGCGTCGTCCATCTCCATCTCGACGAGCACGTAGCCAGGGAAGAAGCGCCGCTCGGTGATCGTGCGCTGCCCGCCCTTCATCTCGACGACTTCCTCGGTGGGCACCAGGATGCGGCCGAACTTCTCGCCCATTCCGGCGCGGTCGGCGCGTTCCCGGATCGCCCGTGCGACGCTCTTCTCCATGCCGGAGTAGGCGTGCACCACGTACCAGCGCTTGCTCATCAACGATTCCACCCGAGAATGAGGTCGTACAGCGTGAACTCGAGCGTCTTGTCGACCAGCCACAGGAACAGCGCCATCGCCACGACGAACGCGAAGACGATCAGGGTGACCTGCGTCGTTTCCTTGCGGTCGGGCCAGTAGACGCGTTTCGTCTCGCTCCAGGAGTCGCGGGCGAACGCGAAGAAGCGATGCCCCGGCCCGGAGGTGTACGCGATGCCCGCGCCGACGACGAGCCCGGCGATCACGGCGCCCACGCGCGCGATCGTCGGTTGCTGCGCGAGCCAGTAGAAGCCGATGACGCCGGCAACGACGGCTGCGATGGCCAGGACGACCTTCGCGCGGTCGGCGCCGCTGGTCACGTTTTCGATCGTCTGATTCGACATCCGGATGGCCGCTCGACGCGACCCGTTGTATTGGCAGGGGCAGAGGGAATCGAACCCCCAACCTTCGGTTTTGGAGACCGACGCTCTGCCAGTTGAGCTATGCCCCTGGGGAACTACAAGTGAAGGGTGAAGGGTAAAGGGTGAAGGGCAACAGCCTCGACGACGATTCGCGCCGCGCTCTTGCCTTTCCCCTTCACCCTTGACCTTTCCTTTTTACTCGACCACCTTGGTGACCACCCCCGCGCCCACCGTGCGCCCGCCCTCGCGGATCGCAAAGCGCAGCCCCTGCTCCATCGCGATCGGCGCGATCAGGCTCACCGTCATCTTCACGTTGTCGCCCGGCATCACCATCTCCGTGCCCTCGGGCAGCGCCACCGACCCCGTCACG
>JAJPEN010000065.1 GCA_021166835.1 Burkholderiaceae bacterium
TCCTTCACGCCCGCGTAGCCCATCGTCGTGCCCGGCACCGCCTTCATCGGATCGGCGAGAAAGCGATCGAGCGTCTTCGCGTTCCACACGATGCCCGATCGCTTCATCGCGTCGGAATAGTCGAAACCGGGCACGCTGCCGGCCTTGCGGCCGATCAGGCCGCAATGGCGCGGCCCGGTGCGGTCGTAGGCGAGCGCGTGGCATGCCTCGCAGCGCGTGTAGATCTTCGCGCCCGCTGCGGGGTCGCCCACCGGTGCGGGCGCGGCAGCAAGCACCGGCGCGGCAGCAAGCACCGGCGCGGCAACGAAGACCGCCGCGCACGCAACGCGCCGAAGCGACCGGGACGCGCTGTGGAGCGCAGCGTTTACTGCCGTGAAATGCGTTCCACGGGCGCAAACGCTCGCTTTCGCAGCGTTGCCGGGTTGCGACGGCATTTGCGGGACCATCGCCGGGGATCGTTCAGGCGACGAAGGCCGCGGGCACCGGCGCTTCGCCCAGCGCATTGCGCAGCACCGCCCAGTGCATCGCTTCGTCGCCGAGAATGCTCGCCGCGGCCTTCGACAGATCGCGATCGTCGAACAGCGGAACGGCGCCGAGATATGCGCTGACGGCCCCCTTCTCGAGTCCGGCAGCGAAGCGCAGCACGTCGGCCTGCGTCTTCAACTGGTCGGTGGGAAAGGTGTATTGCGACTTCGCCGCCACCGGCTTGCCGCCCAGCTTCGAGACGGTGGAAGCGAGCAGATCGGCATGCGCCTTGTGCTGGCCCTGGAAGGTGAGCGCCAACTCGCGCACGGGCTTCTCGAGCAGGCCGCTGTCGACGCCGACCTGATACGCGGCGATCGCTTCCAGCTCCGCGCCGAGCGCCGTGTTCAGGATCCGCGCGTCCTGCGCGGCATGCGAAGGCTTGCCGGCGGCGAGCGCCGGCCGGCCGGCGAGCATCGCGACCGCGCTGGCCGACAGCAGCAGCCCCGAGCGGCCGATCCAGGCGCGTCGGTTGATCGGTTCTAGGAAACTCGAAGGGACGGGATAGGACATGGCGATTCTCCAAGGGAGGTGTGCGGGAACGCGCGCCGTTTCGGGAACGCGCGTCGTTGCGGGAACGAGCGCCGCTTCGGGAACGCGCGTGCTTCGGCAGCGCGCGTGGCTTCGGGAGCGCGCGTCGGTTCAGGAAGCGGGACGATCGAACGCGCGCTGCCGGCCGAGCCGCTCGAAGACGCCGACGACGATCCGTTCGCAACGTTCGCCGGCGAAAGAGAACGCGTCGGCGAGCGCGACATCCACCTCGCGCGCCAGCGCCTCGCGCAGCATCGAGCGCGCGCGGAAGTGCCGCGTGCGAACCGTCGCCTCGGGAATGCCGAGCACGGCCGCCACTTCGTCGACGCTCATCTCCTCGACGGCGCGCAGCACGAACACCGAGCGGAACGCCTCGGGCAGCTCGTCGATATGCGCTTCGAGCACGCGACGCAGCTCGCCGCGTTCGGCGAGCCGATCGGGCCGTTCGGATTCGGGCAGTTGCATGTTCGGTTCCCCGGCGAAGATGGCGCTGTCGACCGTCGTGTCGAGCGGAATCACTTCCGCCCGGCGGGCGGCGCTGCGCAGGCGTCCGAGCGCCTCGTTGACTGCGATCCGCACGAGCCAGGTTGCCAGCCGCGACTCGCCGCGGAACTCGTGCAGGGCGCGGTAGGCCTGCACCCACGCTTCCTGCACGGCGTCCTCGGCTTCGGCCTCGTTCTTCAGGATGCTGCGCACCGTGCGATAGAGCAGCTGGTTGTGCCGCTGCATCAGCGTGCGGAACGCCTGGTGGTCGCCGGCGATGACCTCGCCGACGAGATCGACGTCGGCGAGCACCGGCATCGGACGCGGCTCCTCGAGCACGTACAGGTTCATCGGCGGCTCTCCCTGGCTGGCGTCGGATTTCGACGCGTTCGGGCATTGGATGACGGCAGGGGCGCAAACGTTCCCGTCGCGCCGTGGCGTCGAGCACGGCCTGCTGCTCTCGCCGCCCTCGCTGCCACCGCCTCCCGCGCAGTGCCTCGCGCGCCGCGCGCCCCGCTACCCGCGCGCCAGCGCCCGCTGCGCCGCCTCCTGGATCGCCTCGCCCAGCGTCGGGTGGGCGTGGATCGTCCCGGCGATGTCCTCGAGCCGCGCGCCCATTTCGAGCGCCAGCCCGAAGGCCGCCGACAGCTCCGAAACGCCGGCGCCGACCGCCTGCATCGAGAGGATCAGGTGATTGTCGGCGCGCGCGACGATGCGCACGAAGCCCGACTCCGCCTGCAGCGTCAGCGCGCGGCCGTTGGCGGTGAACGGCACCATGCCGATGCGCAGTTCGGCGTGCGCGCGCCGCGCTTCCTCGAGTCCGGGTCCGACCGCGACGATCTCGGGGTCGGTGAAGCAGATCGCGGGAATCGCGCGCGGTTCGAACACGCGCTTGCGACCGGCGACGAGGTCGGCGACCACCTCGCCCTGCATCATCGCGCGATGCGCGAGCATCGGCTCGCCGGTGACGTCGCCGATCGCGTAGACGCCGCGCATCGACGTGCGGCAGCGATCGTCGATGCGGAGGTACGGCCCGTCACGATCGAGATCCAGCTCTTCGAGCGCGAAGCCGTCGGTGGCCGGCCGACGGCCGACGGCGACCAGGATGCGGTCGGCGGGCAGGCGCTCGGCGCCCGCGCCCGTCTCGATCGTGAGCTGGCCGTCGGACACGCCCTTGACCGTCGCGCCGAGCCGCAGCTGCACGCCCAGCGCCGCGAGCCGCTGCGCGACCGGACGAGTGAGTTCGGCATCGTACTGCGGCAGGATGCGCGGTGCGAGATCGACCATCGTCACCTGCGAGCCGAGCTTCGCGAAGGCCGTTCCCAGCTCGACGCCGATATAGCCTGCACCGACGACGACCAGACGCGCCGGAAGCTCGCGCATCGACAGCAGCTCGGTGGACGAGACGACGTTGCCGCCGAAAGGCAGCATCGGCAGCTCGACCGGACGCGAACCGGTCGCCACCACCACGTTCTCCGCGCGGATCGTCTGCTCGCCGCCCGTCTCGGTGGAGACGACGACGGTCTTGCCGTCGCGAAAACGCGCGCGTCCGAGCACGACCTTCACGCGCGCCTTCTTCAGCATCCCCGAGACGCCGCCGTCGAGCCGCTCGACGATCGCATCCTTCCAGGCGACGGTCTGCGCGAGATCGATCGCCGGCTCCGAAGCGCGGATGCCCAGCGGCGAGCGTTGCGAACAGAAGGCGCGCAAGCGCGCGTATTCGTCGGCCGCGTGGATCAGCGCCTTCGACGGAATGCAGCCGACGTTCAGGCAGGTGCCGCCGACCCGATCGGCCTCGACGATGACGGTGTCGACCCCCTGCTCGCCCGCACGCGCCGCGCAGACATATCCGCCGGGCCCCGCGCCGACGACGAGCAGGTTGCAGCGGATCTCGTTCATGGCTGCGCCTCACCCACGGGCAGAGGTCGGCGGGCGCAAAGGCGCAAAACGCGCGGAAAGCGCGCGCTCCCGTGAGCGGCGCTCCCTCGAGCGTCAGGCGTGCGCGGGCCGGCCGCAGTCGGAGCCGCAGGGCGCGTGGCCCGGGCGCGCCGCGCCGTACGCCGCAGCGCCTCGGCCCCCCGCGGCCCCCACGGCGGCCGGCCCGCGCACGCCTGACGCGAACGCGCCGACCCGACAACGTGAACGCCTGTCACCCCGCCCCTCACGACACGAACAGCATCGCCGGCGTCTCCAGCAGCGCCTTCAATCGATGCACGAACACCGCCGCATCCCACCCGTCGACCACCCGATGATCGAAGCTGCACGACAGATTCATCGCCTTCCTCGGCACGAACGACGCGCCGTTCCACATCGGCCGCAGCGCTATCCGGTTCACGCCGACGATCGCCACCTCCGGGTGATTGATCACCGGCGTGGTGACGATCCCGCCCAGCGCGCCGAGCGACGTGATCGTGATCGTCGAACCCGTCAACTCCTCGCGCGTGGCCGTGCCGCCCTTGGCCGCATCGGTCACCCGCACCAGCTCGGCCGCGCAGCTCCAGAGATCGCGCGCCTCGACGTGCCGCACCACCGGCACCACGAGCCCGCCGGCGGTCTGCGCCGCGATGCCGATGTGCACGCCGCCGTAGCGGCGCAGCACGCCGTTCTCGTCGTCGAAATGCGCGTTCATCCGCGGCTGCTCGCCGACCGCGATCGCGATCGCGCGCATCAGGAACGGCAGCAGCGTGAGCCGCGGACGGTCGCTGCGCTGCGGCTCGTTCAGCTTCGCGCGCAGCGCTTCGAGATCGGTGACGTCGAGCTCCTCGACGTAGGTCATGTCGGCGATGCGCTCGTGCGCGATGCGCATCTTCTCGGCGATGCGCCGGCGCAGCCCGACGATCTTGATGTCCTCGACGCTCTCGTCGGGAACGAGCGCGGCGCCCGCGGCCGCCGGCGCCTGCGGTCCCTGCTCGAACAGGCGATCGAGGTCTTCGTGCGTGATGCGGCCGGCCGGCCCGGTGCCCGCGACGCGCCGCAGGTCGATGCCGGCCTCGCGCGCTCGCGCGCGCACCGCGGGCGAGGCGATGGGCTTCTCGCCGCGCGCGCGCGGCAGCACCGGAGACACGCCGGGCCGCAGACGCGCCCCCGGCGCGCCCGCAGCCTC
>JAJPEN010000013.1 GCA_021166835.1 Burkholderiaceae bacterium
CGTGACCGGGCCGGGCGAGTCCTTGCGCAGCGTGAGGAAGACCTCGTCGCGATTGTGCAGCCGGAAGGTGACGCCCTTCAGGTTCAGCAGCAGGTCGACGACGTCTTCGCGCACGCCGTCGATCGTCGAGTACTCGTGCACGACACCCGAGATCTGCACCTCGGTAGGTGCGTAGCCGACCATCGAGGACAGCAGCACGCGGCGAAGCGCATTGCCCAGCGTGTGTCCGTAGCCGCGCTCGAACGGCTCCATCACGACGCGGGCATGCGATGCACCGAGCTGCTCCACCTCGACGATGCGCGGCTTCAGCATGGCAGTCTGCATAGAATTCCTCTCGATTAGCGCGAGTACAACTCGACGATCAGGCTCTCGTTGATGTCGCCGGCAAGGTCGCCGCGGTCGGGCATCTGCTTGAACACGCCTTCCATCTTGTTCTTGTCGACCGAGACCCAGCCGGGAAAGCCGGTCTGCTCCGCGAGGTTCAGCGCGTCCTGGATGCGCGCCTGCTTGCGCGCCTTCTCGATGACGGCGACGACGTCGTTGGGCTTGACCAGCATCGACGGGATGTTCACCCGCTGGCCGTTCAGCGTGACGGCGCGATGGCCGACCAGCTGGCGCGCCTCGGAGCGCGTCGAGCCGAAGCCCATCCGGTAGACGACGTTGTCCAGGCGCGACTCGAGCAGCTGCAGCAGGTTCTCGCCGGTGTTGCCTTTGCGGCGCTCGGCTTCCTCGAAATAGCGGCGGAACTGCCGTTCGAGGATGCCGTAGATGCGCTTGACCTTCTGCTTCTCGCGCAGCTGCAGCCCGGAGTCGGAAGGCCGCGCCCCCGACGTGCGCCCGTGCTGGCCCGGCTTGCTGTCGAGCTTGCACTTGGAGTCGAGCCCGCGACGCGCGCTCTTCAGGAAGAGGTCGGTGCCCTCGCGGCGGGAAAGCTTCGCCTTCGGTCCGGTATAGCGTGCCACTTGTATTCCTTTCTATGCGCGAATCGCTTCGCGGTCAGTCCGTCTCTGGAACCCGGCCGTGAGGCCTAGCGGGTGACGGACAGTGGGCTTGGTTAAGGTGAAGGGTGAAGGGTGAAGGGGAAAAACAGGCGGTATGCGTAGCTGCCGGAGCTTTTGCCCTTCACCCTTTACCCTTCACCGCATTAAATCCTTCGCTTCTTCGGCGGCCGACACCCATTGTGCGGAATCGGCGTGACGTCCTGGATCTGCAGGATCTTGATGCCGAGCGCATTCAGCGCGCGCACCGACGATTCGCGACCCGGGCCCGGGCCGCGGATCAGCACCTCGAGGTTGCGGATGCCGCATTCCTGCGCCGCGCGACCGGCCGCCTCGGCCGCGACCTGCGCCGCGAACGGCGTGGACTTGCGCGAACCCTTGAAGCCCGCGCCGCCCGACGACGCCCACGACAGCGTGTTGCCCTGCCGGTCGGTGATCGTGATGATCGTGTTGTTGAACGATGCGTGCACGTGCGCGATTCCGTCGGAGACGTTCTTGCGCGCCTTCTTGCGTGCCCGCGATGCGGCGGCCTGCTGCGCGGCCGATTGCGACCTGGTTGCCATGGACGTTATCCCTTATTTCTTCAGCGCGACGCCGGCCTTGCGCGGGCCCTTGCGCGTGCGCGCATTCGTGCGCGTGCGCTGGCCGCGCACGGGCAGCCCGCGGCGGTGCCGATTGCCCCGATAGCAGCCGAGGTCCATCAGCCGCTTGATCGACATCGACACCTCGCGGCGCAGGTCGCCCTCGATCGTGAAACGCCCGATCTGGTCGCGCAGCCGCTCGAGTTCGGCGTCGTTCAGGTCCTTGACCTTCTTGTCGAACGGAACGTTCGCCGCCTCGCAGATCTGGCGCGCCCGCGAACGGCCGATGCCGTAGATCGCGGTCAGCCCGATCTCGGTGTGCTGGCGATCGGGAATGTTGATGCCGGCAATACGTGCCATCGCTCTTCCTCTCTCAGCCCTGACGCTGCTTGTGCCGCGGGTCGGTGCAGATCACGCGCACGACGCCGTTGCGCTTGATGATCTTGCAGTTGCGGCAGATCTTCTTCACCGAAGCCATCACTTTCATCGCTCACCTCGCAGTCTCATCGCGCGCGGAAGACGATCCGCGCCCTCGACAGGTCGTACGGCGTGAGTTCCACCGTGACCTTGTCGCCCGGCAGGATGCGGATGTAGTGCATGCGCATCTTCCCGGATATGTGCCCCAGAACAATGTGCCCGTTTTCCAGCCGGACACGAAACGTCGCGTTGGGCAGGTTCTCGACGACCTCGCCCTGCATCTGGATGACGTCTTCCTTGCTCATCGCTCCGCAGCACCGCGCCTCGTGTCCGAACCCTGGTCAATGGCTCGAAGCGCGTGGCCCTACGCACCGACGCGCTTCGCACCGGACTTCTTCAACAGGCTCTCGTACTGGTGCGACATCACATAGGCCTGCACCTGCGCCATGAAATCCATCGTGACCACCACGATGATCAGCAGCGAGGTGCCGCCGAAATAGAACGGGACGTTCCACTCGAGCACGAGAAATTCGGGAAGCAGGCACACCGCGGTGACGTAGATCGCCCCCGCCAGCGTGAGCCGCATCAGGATCCGGTCGATGTAGCGCGCGGTCTGCTCGCCAGGACGGATGCCCGGGACGAAGGCGCCGCTCTTCTTCAGGTTGTCGGCCGTCTCGCGGCTGTTGAACACGAGCGCTGTATAGAAGAAGCAGAAGAAGACGATCGCCAGCGCATACAGCAGGATGTAGACCGGCTGGCCGGGCGACAGCGTGGCTGCGATGTCGCGCAGCCAGCGGATCGCCGCGTTCGACGGATCGCCCGACGTGAACCACTGGGCGATCGTCGCCGGAAACAGGATGATCGACGACGCGAAGATCGGCGGGATCACGCCCGACATGTTCAGCTTCAGCGGCAGGTGCGAGCTCTGCCCGCCGTAGACGCGATTGCCGACCTGGCGCTTGGCGTAGTTGACCGTGATCTTGCGCTGGCCGCGCTCGACGAACACGACGAAGGCGGTGACGGCGACGACCAGCACGAGGATGATCAGCGCGACGAACGGGCCCATCGCGCCGGTGCGCACCAGCTCGCCCATGCCGCCGATCGCGGTGGGCAGACCGGCGACGATCCCGGCGAAGATGATGATCGAGATCCCGTTGCCCAGGCCGCGCTCGGTGATCTGCTCGCCCAGCCACATCAGGAACATCGTTCCGGTGACCAGCGACACCACCGCCGTGAAGCGGAACATCGGGCCCGGGTCGATGACCAGGCCCGGCTGCGCCTCGATGGCGATCGCGATGCCGATCGCCTGGAAGGTGGCCAGGCCCACGGTGAACCAGCGCGTGTACTTGGTGATCTCGCGCCGGCCCGCCTCGCCTTCCTTCTTCTTCGCCTCGAGCGCTGGCACGACGACGGCGAGCAGCTGCATGATGATCGATGCCGAGATGTACGGCATGATCCCCAGCGCGAACACGGTGAAGCGCGACAGCGCGCCGCCCGAGAACAGGTTGAACATCCCGAGGATGCCGCCCTGCTGGCCCTGGAACAGCTGCGAGAGCTGCGCCGGGTCGATGCCGGGCACCGGAATGTGCGCGCCGATCCGGTAGACGACGAGCGCGAGCAGCAGGAACCACAGCCTGCGCTTCAGGTCGCCGAACTTCCCCGACTTGATCAGCGATGCGGGATTCGTTGCCACGTGCCTTGCCCGGATCCTTCTCTTGTTTCGTCGCGCCGCCGAACGGCGCTCAGGTGACCGAGCCGGCGACCGAGCCGCCGAGGGCCTCGATCGCTTCCTTCGCGCCCTTGGTCGCCGCCACGCCGGTGAGGGCGAGCTTGCGCGTGAGCGTGCCCGAACGGAAAACCTTCGCGCCGCGCGCGCGCTGCGGCACCACGCCCGCCGCCTTCAGCGTGAGCAGGTCGACCTCGGTGGCGTCGAGCCGCTCCAGGTCGGACAGGCGCACCTCGGCGACGTCGTCGCGCGACATCGACGTGAAGCCGCGCTTCGGCAGCCGGCGCTGCAGCGGCATCTGCCCGCCCTCGAAGCCCAGCTTGTGAAAGCCGCCCGAGCGCGATTTCTGGCCCTTGTGGCCGCGACCGGCCGTCTTGCCCAGCCCCGAGCCGATGCCGCGACCGACGCGC
>JAJPEN010000050.1 GCA_021166835.1 Burkholderiaceae bacterium
GGGGCCGGGGGGGGGCGCGTGCGGGGGGGTTTTACCACCCTCGGCGGGGGGTCCCTTTGTTTGCCCCACCACGCCCTAATCCTCGAACTCGCGCAGCCCGTCGACCGACAGCACGGTGACGCCGCCGTAGTCGACCTTCAGCAGGCCGATGCCTTCCAGGCGGCGCAGCGCCTGGTTCACGCGCTGGCGCGACAGGCCGGTGAGGTAGCCGATCTCGCCCTGCGAGATCTCCAGCTTGCGGCCCAGCCCGGGATACAGCAGTGGGTTGAACAGCTGCGCCAGGCAGCGCGCCACGCGTGCGTCGGGGCCGAGCAGGCGGTCGATCTCCACGGTGCCGATGAACTGGCCGAGCCGCTCGTTCAGCTGGATCAGCAGGTAGCGGTTGAACGCGATGCTGGTGTCGAGCAGCCACTGGAAGGTGGCGCGCGGCAGGCAGGCGATGCGGCTTTCGCGCAGCGCGACGCCGTCGTAGCGGCGCGGCTCGTCCTTGAGCATCGAGCCTTCGCCGAACCAGCCGCCGGGCGCAATGCCGGTGAAGGTGACCGTCTTGCCGCCGGACGAGACATTGCTGATCTTGACCAGGCCCTCGACGACGCCGATCCAGTGCTCGACCGGCTCGCCCTTGCGGCAGACGAAGCCTCCGCAGGCGATGCGGCGTTCGACGAGATCCTCGCGCATCCGCGCATGTTGCGTCGCATCAAGCGCACGCATCCACGGCGACAGTTCGAGCATGTCGTCGAAGGCACTCAATGGTCGGATCCCCCTGTTTTCCCTGAGTTTGTCGGACGGACGACAACTATACTGCGCGGGCTGGCTTAGACTGCCCGGTGCAGTGCAGTGCCGGTGCGACGGCGCGCGCGATGCAGGCCGCGACGACGGTTCGGGAGGCAGACACTTGCAGGGCGAAGGGACTCCGATACTCGAGGCGAAGGCCATCTCGCTGCAGTTCGGCGGCGTGAAGGCGTTGAGCGACGTGAGCTTCCACGTGCGCCAGGGCGAACTGTTCTCCATCATCGGACCGAACGGCGCGGGCAAGACCTCGATGCTCAACTGCATCTCGGGCCGTTACTCGCCCACCGCCGGCCAGATCGTCTTCAAGGGCCGCGACATCACGCGCCTCACGCCGAACCAGCGCGCGCCGCTCGGCCTGGGGCGCACCTTCCAGAACCTCGCGCTGTTCAGCCACATGACCGTGCTCGACAACATCATGGTCGGGCGCCATCACCTGCTGAAGAACAACTTCCTCAGCGGCGCGCTGTACTGGTTCGGCGGCGCGCAGAAGGAAGAGCTCGAGCACCGGCGCCACGTCGAGGACATCATCGACTTCCTCGAGATCAGCCACATCCGCAAGGCGCTGGCCGGCACGCTCTCCTACGGCCTGCGCAAGCGCGTCGAGCTCGCCCGCGCGATCGCGGTCAAGCCCGACCTGATCCTGCTCGACGAGCCGATGGCCGGCATGAACCTCGAGGAGAAAGAGGACATGGCGCGCTATGTCGTCGACCTCAACGAGGAATGGGGCATGACGGTGATCATGATCGAGCACGACATGGGCGTGGTCATGGACATCTCCCATCGCGTGATGGTGCTCGACTTCGGGCGGGTCATCGCCGACGGCCTGCCGCACGAGATCATGGACAACGAGCACGTCAAGCGTGCCTACCTCGGCGTCGAGGACGAAGCGGGAGCCGCCTGAATGCAGCCCGAGTACGGCGACGTCGTCCTGCACGACACCTTCCCGAAGCTGCTGGTGCACAACGCGACGCACTGGCCCGGCGAGGTTGCGCTGCGCGAGAAGGAATTCGGCATCTGGAACGAGTTCACCTGGTCCGACTACCTGGCCCGGGTGAAGGAAATCGCGCTCGGCCTTCACGGGCTGGGCGTGCGCCGTGGCGAGGCGGTGAGCCTCATCGGCAAGAACCGGCCCGAGATGCTCTGGGGCGAGATCGCGGCGCACGTGATCGGCTGCATGACGCTGGGCATCTACCACGATGCGCTGAACCAGGAAGTCGCCTACCTGCTCGACCACGCGCAGGTGCGCATCGTGCTGGCCGAAGACGAAGAGCAGGTCGACAAGCTGCTCGAAGTCGCCGAAGCCTCGGCCACGAAGATCGAGCGGATCATCTACTTCGACCCGCGCGGCATGCGCAAGTACGACGATCCGCGGCTGATGAGCTGGGAAGAGCTCAAGGCAGTGGCGGCGAAGGTCGAGGCTGCCGATCCCGGTCGCTTCGCGGCCGAGGTGGCGCTGGGCAAGGGCGAGGACGTCGCCGTGCTGTGCACCACCTCGGGCACCGTCTCGAACCCGAAGATGGCGATGCTGCAGTCGGGGCCGTTCCTCGCGCACTGCCTGTCGTACCTGCGCGCCGACCCGAAGCTGCCCACCGACAACTACGTGTCGGTGCTGCCGCTGCCGTGGATCATGGAGCAGGTCTACGCGGTGGCGCAGGCGCTGATCTCGCGCATCACGGTGAACTTCGTCGAGGAGCCCGAGACGATGATGGCCGACCTGCGCGAGATCGGCCCCACTTTCGTGCTGCTCGCGCCGCGCGTCTGGGAGCAGATCGCCGCCGACGTGCGCGCCCGCGTCATGGACGCCACGCCGTTCAAGCAGAAGATGTTCGACTGGGGCATGAAGCTCGGGCTGGCTGCGCTCGGCCAGCGCCGGCGCTCGAAGCTCGCCGACCTCATCCTGTTCAAGGCGCTGCGCGACCGGCTCGGCTTCACCTACCTGAAGTCGGCGGCCACCGGCGGCGCGGCGCTCGGCCCCGACACGTTCCGCTTCTTCCAGGCGATGGGCGTGCCGCTGCGCCAGATCTACGGGCAGACCGAGCTGTCGGGCGCGTACACGATCCACCGGCCCGACGACGTCGACTTCGACAGCGTGGGCGTGCCGTTCGACACCTCCGAAGTGCGCATCGACAACCCCGACCCCAACGGCGTCGGCGAGATCGTCGCGCGCAGCGCCGGCACCTTCCTCGGCTTCTACAGGAACGAGGAGGCCACCCTCGCCGACCTGCGCGACGGCTGGATGCATACCGGCGACGCCGGTTACATCAAGAAGGAAAACGGCCACCTGGTGGTCATCGACCGCATCAAGGACCTCGCCACCACGTCCACCGGCACGCGCTTCTCGCCGATGTTCATCGAGAACAAGCTCAAGTTCTCGCCGTTCATCGCCGAGGCGGTGATCCTCGGCCACGACAAGCCCTACCTCACCGCGGTCATCTGCATCCGTTACTCGATCGTCTCCAAGTGGGCCGAGCAGCGCGGCATCGCGTTCACCAACTACACCAGCCTCGCGGCGCAGCCGCGCGTCTACCGGCTGCTGCGCGATGAGGTCGAGAAGGTCAACGCGTCGCTGCCCGAGCCGCAGCGCATCCACAAGCTGGTGCTGCTCTACAAGGAGCTCGACGCCGACGACGGCGAGCTCACGCGCACCCGCAAGGTGCGCCGCGGCGTCATCAACGAGAAGTACGCCGACATCATCGAAGCGATCTACTCCGACCGGGAGACGGTGCACGTCGACACGACGATCACCTTCCAGGACGGCACCACGTCGCGGATCCGCACCGACCTGGTGCTCGAGACGCTGATCGAGCCGCCGCGGCCGTCGAAGCCGGCGCCGGCCGAGCCCGCGGAACTGGAGGTGCGATGAACACCGACCTGCTGGTCCAGCTGATCGTCAACGGCCTCATCATCGGCACGCTCTACGGCGTGGTGGCGATGTGCTTCGTGCTGATCTACAAGTCGACCCAGATCGTCAACTTTGCGCAGGGCGAGTTCCTGCTGATCGGCGCCTGGGTCTGCTGGTGGATGCTCACCTACTGGCAGCTGCCGTTCTGGATCGGCTTTCCGATCACGCTCGCGTTCATGATGGTGTTCGGGGTGTTGCTGCAGGTGATCGTGCTCAGGCCGATGATCGGCGAACCGATCATCTCGGTGATCATGGTCACGATCGGCCTGTCGATCTTCTTCTCGGCGATGATGAAGTGGATCTTCGGCGTCTGGGCCAAGCCCTACCCGGAGGTGTTCGGCACCAAGGCGGTGAACATCCTCGGGCTGAACGTGCAGACGCCGTACGTGATGTCGATGGTGATCTCGCTGCTGATCATGGCGGGCTTCGCGTGGTTCTTCAAGTTCTCGCGGCTGGGCCTGGCGATGCGCGCCACCGCATTCAACCAGCAGGTCGCGCAGAGCCTGGGCATCTCGGTGAAGTCGGTGTTCGCGATGGCCTGGGCGATCTCGGCGATGGTCTCGGCGCTGGCCGGCGTGGTCGTGGGCATGGTCAACGGCGTGTCCTCGGCGCTGTCGTTCTTCGGCATCAAGGTGTTCCCGGTGGTGATCCTGGGCGGGCTCGACTCGATCGTCGGCGCGATCCTGGGCGGACTGATCATCGGCGTGCTCGAGAACGTGGCCGAGTTCGTCGACAGCCAGTACCTGAACGTGGGCAACCTGTACACCGTCGCGCCGTTCTACGCGCTGATCGTCATCCTGATGATCAAGCCGTACGGGCTGTTCGGCACCAGGCAGATCGAGAGGGTTTGAGTTGGCGACCACTTCGTCCGCACTGATTCCCTGCGGCCAGTTCAAGACTGCGTACCGCACGGACACCACGATCTTCCCGACGCCGGTCGCCCGGGCGGTGGCGATCGCGGCGGTGGTGCTGCTGTGCCTTGCACCGCTGAAGATCAGCGGCGTCGAACTGCTCAGCAAGTACCAGCTCAACCTGCTGATCCAGATCGGCTACTACGGCATCGCCGCGCTCGGCATCAACATCCTCGTCGGCTTCACCGGGCAGATCTCGCTCGGGCACGCGGCGTTCTTCGGCTTCGGCGCGTTCGCGTCGGCGTGGCTGAGCAACTCGTTCGGCGTGCCGGTGTTCTGGGCGATTCCGCTGGCGGGCGTGCTGACCACGCTGGTCGGGCTGCTGTTCGGCATCCCGGCCGCGCGGATCAAGGGGCTCTACCTGGCGATCGCCACGTTCGCGGCGCAGTTCATCCTCGAAGACTTCTTCGCGCGCGCCAAGTGGTTCACCGGCGGTTCGGCCGGCACGCTGGCGCAGCCGTTCAGCATCTTCGGTTACGAAATCTCCGGCGACCACGGCTACTTCTACGTGGTGCTCGCCTACGTCGTGCTGATGTACCTGCTCGGCACCAACCTGCTGCGCAGCCGCGACGGGCGCGCGTTCGTCGCGGTGCGCGATCACTACCTGTCGGCCGAGGTGATGGGCATCGGCCTCACCCGCTACCGGGTGCTCTCGTTCGGCATTTCGGCGTTCTACGCCGGCATCGGCGGCGCGCTGTTCGGCCACTACCTCGGCTACGTGTCTTCCGAGGCGTTCACCATCCTGTTGTCGATCCAGTTCCTCGGCATGATCATCATCGGCGGGCTCGGAAGCGTGATGGGCACGCTGCTCGGCACGGCGTTCATGGTGCTGCTGCCCGAGGGCATCGGGGCGCTGTCGCGCGGCCTGGGTGGCGTGTTCCCGGCGCTCACCGAGGGGCTCGCCTTCCTGAAGGAGGGCGCGATCGGCCTCGTGATCGTCCTGTTCCTGATCTTCGAGCCCGACGGGCTCGCGCATCGCTGGAAGATGATCAAGACGTACTGGAAGCTGTACCCGTTCTCTTACTAGCCACGACCCCCAGGAGAGGAGCACCGAAATGAAGGGCACCCTGTTTTCCGCCGCGGCTGCGGCTGCGGTCCTGATCGGCGCCGGCCCGGCCGCCGCCCAGGGCATCTTCGTCGGCCACATCGCCGACTACACCGGCGCGACGTCCGACGTCGGCAAACCCTATGGCCAGGGCGTGGCCGACGCGCTCGCCTACGTGAACTCCCACGGCGGCGTGAACGGCAAGAAGATCGACTTCGAGACGGTCGACTACAGCTACGAGATCCCGCGCGCGATCGCCACCTACAAGAAGTGGACCGGCTCGCAGAAGGTCGCGGCGATCCAGGGCTGGGGCACCGGCGACACCGAGGCGATGGTCACCTTCGTCGCCAAGGACGAGATCCCCTACTTCTCGGCCTCGTACTCGGGCCACCTCACCGATCCGTCGGGCAAGGGCACGCACGGCTCGAAGCCGGCGCCGTACAACTTCTTCTACGGCCCGTCGTACACCGACGCATGCCGCGCGCTGGTGCAGTGGGCCGCATCCGACGCGAAGAAGAGGAACATCGCCTCGCCGAAGTTCGTGCACATGGGCGACAACCACCCGTACCCGAACGCGCCGAAGGCCGCCTGCGGCGAATACGCCAAGGAGATGGGCTTCGCGATCGTTCCCCCGATCCAGTACTCGCTCAAGCCCGGCGACTTCAAGGCCCAGTGCCTGAGCCTGAAGGAGTCCGGCGCCAACTACGCGTTCCTCGCCAACACCGGCGGCTCGACGATCTCGCTGCTGAAGTCGTGCGAGACGGTCGGCGTGGACACCCAGTTCCTGGGCAACGTCTGGGCGATGGACGAGAACGCGCTGAAGGCCGCGGGCGACGCTGCCAACGGCGTGGTGTTCGTCGTGGGTGCGGCCGACTGGAAATCGACTGCGCCGGGCATGAAGACGGTGCGAGAGATCTCGAAGGTCTCCGATGCCTCGGGCAACATGTACCGGCCGGTGCACTACATGCGCGGCATCTGCTCGGTCTACTACATGCGCGACGCGATGGCCGTGGCCGACAAGGCGGGCGGCGTCACCGGCCCGAACATCAAGAAGGCGATGGAGCAGATGAAGGACCACGTCCCGGCCGAGCTGCAGGGCGTGTGCATTCCTTCCACGTGGACTCCGGAAGACCACCGCGGCACGACGACGGTGTTCATCTACCGGGCCAACTCGAAGGGCGGTGCCCAGAGCATCGAGAAGATCGGCGAGTCGGTGATCCCGCGCAAGCCGGAGTGGCTCGGCTGGTGATCGCTGCCGGCTTCCCTTCCGCGGCCGCCGGCGGCGCGGAAGGGAAGCGGCCGGTCGCAGCAAGCAACACAACCATGGTCGAAGCGCAAACGAAGCAGGCGGAGCCGGCGGTCGCCGCCGGCACCCCGATCCTGACGGTCAACAACATCGAGGTCGTCTACGACGAGGTCATCCTCGTGTTGCGGGGCGTCAGCCTCTCGGTCCCGCAGGGGCAGATCGTCGCGCTGCTCGGGCCCAACGGCGCCGGCAAGTCGACCACCCTGAAGGCGATCTCGGGGCTGCTGCGCACCGAGGACGGCGAGGTCACGCGCGGCAACGTCACCTTCATGGGCGAAGAGATCGCCAACATGGCGCCCGAGCAGATCGTGCGCCGCGGCATCTTCCAGGTCATGGAGGGCCGGCGAATCGTCGAGGACATGACGGTCATCGAGAACCTGCGGCTGGGCGCCTACACGCGGCGCGACGGCGAGGTGCGCCGCGACCTCGACATGGTGTTCGACTTCTTCCCGCGCCTGCGCGAACGCACCGGGCTGGCCGGCTACCTGTCGGGCGGCGAGCAGCAGATGCTGGCGATCAGCCGCGCGCTGATGGCGCGCCCGAAGATGATCCTGCTCGACGAGCCGTCGATGGGGCTGTCGCCGCTGCTGGTGAAGGAAGTGTTTTCGATCATCCGCGAGCTGAACCGCGAACTGAAGATCACGATGCTGCTCGTCGAGCAGAACGCGCGCATGGCGCTGCACACGGCGGGCTTCGGCTACATCATGGAATCGGGCAAGATCGTCCTCGACGGAACGCGCGACGAACTGGTGAACAACGAGGACGTCAAGGAGTTCTACCTCGGCGGCGGCGGCGAGGAGCGCCGCTCGTTCAAGAACCTGAAATCGTACAAGCGGCGCAAGCGGTGGCTGTGACCGAGCATGAGTGCGAGCGTGACCCCGGGCGCGAAGGTGACGATGAGCGATTATTTCGACTCCCTCGAAACGCGTCCGGCCGAGGCGCGCGAGGGCGCGCTGATGGCGCGCCTGCCCTCGCTCATCGAGCACGCGAAGGCCAACGCGCGCGGATGGGCGAAGCAGCTTGCCGGCGTCGAGCCGCGCGAGATCTCCTCGCGCAAGGCGCTGGCGCAGCTTCCGGTGCTGCGCAAGAGCGGGCTGAAGGCGCTGCAGGAGGAAGACCCGCCCTTCGGCGGCTTCGTCACGGTCGAGCCGGGACGCCTGTCCCGACTGTTCCTGTCGCCCGGCCCGATCTTCGATGCCGAAGGCGCCGGCGACGATCCCTGGCGCGCGGCGCGCGCGCTGCACGCGGCGGGCATCCGCGCCGGGCACGTCGTGCAGAACTGCTTCGGCTATCACCTGACGCCCGGGGCGTGGATGATCGACGGCGCGGCGAGAAAGATCGGCTGCGCGGTGGTCCCGGCCGGCGTCGGGCAGATCGAGCAGCAGATCGAGATCATCCGCACGCTGGCGCCCGACGCCTACACCGGAACGCCTTCGTTCCTGCGAATGATCGTCGAGAAGGCGCTCGAGGCCGCGCTCGACATCTCGAACCTGAAGCGCGCGCTGCTGGCCGCCGAGGCGCTGCCGACGAGCCTGCGCAGCTGGTTCCGCGAGCACGGCATCGACACGGTGCTGCAGTGGTACGGCACGGCCGACGTAGGCCTGATCGCCTACGAGTCGACGGCGATGGAAGGCATGATCCTCGACGAGGAGCTGATCCTCGAGATCGTGCGGCCGGGCACCGGCGAGCCGGTGTCCGACGGCGAGGTGGGCGAGGTCGTCGTCACCAGCTTCAACCCCGTCTATCCGCTGATCCGCTTCGGCACCGGCGATCTGTCCGCGGTGCTGTCCGGAATATCGCCCTGCGGGCGCACCAACGTGCGCATCCGCGGCTGGCTGGGGCGAGCGGACCAGACGACGAAGGTGCGCGGGATGTTCGTGCATCCGGAGCAGGTCGCCGAGGTCGCGAGCCGTTTTCCCCAGGTGCGCCGTGCGCGTCTCGTCATCGAGGGCGAGCGCGCCGACGACCGGATGACGCTCACCTGCGAGCTCGCCGACGATGCGTCGCTGGGCGCGGACGACCGCGAAGCGCTTGCCGCGCGGCTGGCCGGCGCGCTGCGCGACGTCACGAAGCTGCGCGGCGAGGTCCGGCTTGTCGCGCCCGGTGCGCTGCCGAACGACGGCAAGGTGATCGAGGACGCGCGCGGCTACGACTGAGGTCGTCGCTGCGTCGGATCAGGTCCTGGGAGACGCCGTCCCGGCCCGCTCTACGCCCTCCGGCGCCGGGAACGTCGCTGCCACCCGGCCGGCCTCGTCGTAGACCCCGATCAGCATCCGGAGCAGCGCAGTGCTCTCGGCGAGCCGGTCGTCGATGCCTTCGATGTTCCTGGTGCGGTCGGTCAGCAGGCTGCGCCGGATGCGGCCGTATTCGTTCATGAAGGCATTGCCCTTCTCGGTCGCCTCGTAGGTCTGCAGCTTGCCGCTGCCGCTGATCTTCTTCGAGACGAGTCGGTACTTCATCAGCTTGCGCAGGCTGTACTGCACGTTCGAGATGCCGTCGACGTTGAGCTGGCGGGCGAGCAGCGCGGCGGTCTGGGGCCGGTCCTGCATCCGGATCAGGTGGACCAGCACCACCTCGGCGAAGCTCAGGTGCCCGAAGCCGCAGCGGCTGGCGACGTGCAGCGAGAAGCGCTCGTAGCTGTTGCGGAACTGCTTCACCGCCCATTCGAACTCCGTGGTCACCGCCTCGTGGGGGCTGCCGCCGCGAAAGCCGTGGTAGTAGTTCAGGTCCACTGTGGTTTTCCGGGTTGTGGGTCGATCGGTCGGGAGATCCGCATATCCGTTCATTTTCGTTCAGCGCGGCGCGCCCCCGCCACCAGAGGATGATTGTATCGATTCAATTCAGGTTGAATTTCAATTGATCTTATATTAACCTGCGCGACTCGAACCCACCCGAGTCGTCCATGCACGTCGCCGCCGAGATTCCGTACGGGGCCTACTGGAGCACGCCGTTCGCGCGCTGGCAAGGCAGCTTCGCCGGCCTGCACAGTATCGAATTCGCCGCGCACGTGGCGCGCGCCGAGCTGGCCCGGCGCGGCATCGCCCCGGAAGTGCTCGACTACGGGGTGCTCGGCATCTCCGTGCCGCAGAAGCATTCGTTCTACGGCCTGCCATGGCTGGCGGGGCGCATCGGCGCCGGTCACATCGGCGGCCCCACGCTGATGCAGGCCTGCGCCACCGGCGTTCGCACGTTGCTGGCCGCGTCGCAGGAGATCGGTGCCGGCCTGGCGAGCGCAGCACTCGCGATCAACTGCGACCGCACCTCGAACGGTCCGCACCTCTACTATCCGGATCCTCGCGGGCCTGGCGGCACCGGCACCGCCGAGAACTGGGTGATGGACAACTTCGGCTGCGACCCGCTCGGCGGCCACACGATGCTGAGCACCGCCGAGAACGTCGCGAAGAAGTACGGCATTTCCACCTCGCAGCAGCACGAAGTCGTCCTGATGCGCGAAGCGCAGTACCGCGATGCGCTGGCCGACGGCGCGGCGTTCCTCAAGCGCTTCATGACGCTGCCGTTCGAGGTTCCGGCGCCCGGCTACCGAAAGAGCGCCGGCACGCTCGAGGGCGACGAGGGCGTCACGCACTCCACGCCCGAGGGGCTGGCGCAGCTGCGGCCCGTCGCGCAGGGCGGCACGGTCACCTACGGCGGCCAGACGCATCCGGCCGACGGCAATGCGGCGATCCTCGTCGCCGCTCCCGGGCGCGCGCGCGAGCTGTCCAGCGATCCGAAGATCGCGATCCGGCTGCGCGGCTTCGGTCTGGCGCGCGCCGCGCTCGCCCACATGCCCGAGGCCACGGTGCCGGCGGCGCGGCGCGCGCTCGAGCAGGCCGGACGCACGATCGGGCAGATGGCGGCGATCAAGACGCACAACCCGTTCGCGGTCAACGACCTGTACTTCGCGCAGCAGACCGGCGTCGAGCTGAGGTCGATGAACAACTATGGCTGCTCGCTCGTCTGGGGTCATCCGCAGGCGCCGATGGGCACGCGCAGCGTCATCGAGCTGATCGAGGAGCTCGTGATCCGCGGCGGCGGCTGGGGACTGTTCGCCGGCTGTGCCGCAGGCGACACCGCGATGGCGGTGGTCATCGAGGTCGGCGACGCGTAGGCACGCCGGAAAGCCGCACAGCACGCCGGAAGACGCACCGGCGAACTGCGGCGCGGACGGCGCGGACCGCGCGGCCGGTCCGGCGCAAGGCGATGCATCCGTTCAGCCGGCCGTTCCTTCCGGTTCCCAGCCGTAGGCGGCACGCGCCTGCGCGAGCGACACCACTCCGTCGGCCAGATCGTCGGCGAGGCTCGCGCGGTCGCGCGCCAGCGGGTCGCCGAATCCGCCGCCGCCGGTCACTCGCAGCTCGACTTCGTCGCCCTGGTTCAGCATGAAGAAAGACTCGGTGTCGATGCGCTCCGCCTCGCCGCCGCCGCGGCGGCGCACCCGCAGCTCCGAGATCGGCGAGCGCTGCCCGCCCGCGAGCCCGTACGGGCGGGTCTCGTCGTTGACGCCGCCGCCGAAGTTGACCGCCATGATGCCGTCGGCCTCCACCCGCCAGCGGTAGACCGTGCCCAGCCCGCCGCGCCAGCGCCCGGGGCCGGCGCTGTCCTGCCAGTACTCGTACTGCAGCACCGTGTAGGGGTCGATCAGCTCGTGCAGCTCCGGATCGGGCGCGCGAAGGCTTCCGCCGCAGAACGACGGGCCGACGTGATCCCATCCGTCCAGTCCGTGCGTGGCGCCGGCGCCCGACTTGCCCATGAAGTGGATGTCGCCGAACAGCCTCTGCGTGCGCGGGTTCAAGCCCATCGTCGCCGGCGCCAGCCAGCGTCCCCAGCCGGCGTAGACGCGCTCGGGCGCGGCCTGCGCCAGCGCCAGCCAGATCGCCTCGACGATCGCCTGCGACGCCGACACCGTGCAACAACTCACCGGCGCCGGCTCGCGCGCATGCAGGACCGTGCCTTCCTTCGCCGTGACGCTCAACGCGCGCAGCGCCCCTTCGTTGTACTTGACGTCGGCGCAGATCGTCAGGAACAGCGCCTGGAACGAGGCGGACACGGTGTTGGCCAGCGTGCTGTTGACGTAGCCGCTCGCCTGCGGATCGCTGTCGGACCAGTCGAAATGGATAGCCTCGTCGGAGATGGTGAGCGCGAGCCGCACGCCGATCTTCTTCGTCTTGTCGATGCCGTCATGGTCGATGAAGCTCTCGGCCCGGTACACGCCGTTGGGCAGGTCGCGCAGCGCGGCTCGGGCCTGACGCTCCGAGGCGTCCAGTATCTGATCGGCGGCGCCGCGCAGCACCGGCAGTCCGTATTTCCGGATCAGCGCGCGCAGGCTGCGTTCGCCGATCGTGCAGGCGCCGATCTGGCATTCGAGATCGGCCTCGACCAGCCACGGCATCCGCACGTTGAGCAGGATGAAGTCCCACAGCGACTTGTTGCGCTTGCCCTTGTCCAGCAGCTTCGCCGGAGGAATGCGCACGCATTCCTCCCACACCGTGCGCGCCGCGGGGTTGTAGCCGACCACGCCGCCGCCGCCGACGTCGGCGTGATGGCCCTTCGACACCGACCAGAACTGGATCTCGCTGTCGGCGAAGACCGGCTTGGCGATCGTGATGTCGGGCGGATGATTGTTGCCGTGATAGGGGTCGTTGAGGATGAAGACGTCCCCCTCGTGGATGTCGCCCGCGTACTCCTTCGCGATGCTCTCGAGCGCGAACGGCAGTGCCCCCATCAGCACCGGGATGTATGCAGTCTGCGCGAGCAGCCGCAGCCGGTGGTCGAAGATTCCGGTGACGAAGTCGCGCGCCTCCGAGAAGATCGGCGAGCGCGAGGTTCTCAGCATCGTCTGGCCGATCTCCCTGCTGATCGCTTCCAGCCGGCTGCCGATGACCGAAACCTTGATCGGATCGACCTCCGAAACGCCGCTCGTCGCGTTCATGCCGTTGCCTCCTCGGTCAGTTGCCCGGCAAGGACCTTCAGGTCGCTGCCCTTGCGATGCATCAGGTAGTTGTTGGCCGCGTCGCAGACCAGCTCGAAATCGGGCGGCACCAGGATCGTGGTGGTCGGCTGGACCACGATCGCGGGTCCGGGCACGACGTTGCCGTGAACCAGCCGCTGCCCGTCGTACACCGGCGTCTCGCTGAACGCGCCGCTGAACCACGCCTTGCGGGAACCGGTGCGCGCCTCGGATGGATCGGCGCCGCGCGCCTCGACCCGTTCGACGGTCGGTTTCCCGGTGAGCCCGCGCGCGCTCACGCGCAGATTGATGATCTCGATCGGCGATCCGGGCGTCGAGTAGCCGTACAGCTCGTCGTGGCGGCGGTGGAAGGCCGCTTCGAGCGCTTCGAGCGCCGCCGGCGTGAACTCGCCGTCGTGAAACGCCGGCACCTCGACCTCGTTGAACTGCCCGACGTAGCGCAGGTCGGCCGAGTATTCGAGAACCACCTGCCGGGACGAAACGTTCTCCGCCTCGAGTGTCCGCATGGCGCGGCCGGCGATCTCGCGGTAGATCTGCGCGACCGCGTCGAGATCGACCGCTGCGAACTCGCGCGCATAGGTGTGGACGTAGTCGTGCTTGAGATCCGAGAGGAGCATCCCCGCCGCGCAGAACACCGACGACTCGCGGGGAATCAGGATCAGCGGTATCTCGAGGTCGCGCGCGATCGCCCCCGCGTGCAGGGGGCCGACGCCGCCCGCGACGACCAGCACGAATTCGCGCGGGTCGTAGCCGCGCTGCACCGATGCCACCGAGATCGCCGCTGCCATGTTGGCGTTCACGACCTGGTAGATGCCGTAGGCCGCCTCCACCGTGCCGAGCCCGAGCGGCTGGCCGACGTGCTGTGCGATCGCCTCCTGCGCGGCCTCGCCGTCCAGCGTGAGCTCGTCGCCGGCGCTGTCCAGGTAGCCGAGCACGTAGTTGGCGTCGGTCACGGTCGGCAGAACGCCTCCGCGGCCGTAGCAGGCCGGCCCCGGAACGGCGCCGGCGCTCTTCGGCCCGACGTTGAGCAGGCCGCCGGCGTCGATCCAGGCGATCGACCCGCCGCCCGAGCCCACCGTATGGATGTCGAGGATCGGCGAGGCGACGCGATGCCCGCCGATGCTGCCTTCGGTGGTGACGCCGGGCAGCCCGTTGCGGATCAGCGCGACGTCGAACGAGGTGCCTCCCATGTCGACGGTGATCAGGTTGCGGAACCCGTGCACCGATCCGTAGTGGATGCCCGCCTGCGGCGCGCCCGCCGGGCCCGACAGCAGGGTGTTGGAGGCGAAGCGCTGCGCCACCTCCGGCGACATCACGCCGCCGTTCGACTGCATGATCAGCAGCGTGCCGCCGAAGCCGAGATCGTCGAGCCGTTGCCGCAGACGCGACAGGTAGCGGTTCAGCACCGGCCCGACGTAGGAGTTCAGCACCGTCGTGCTGTGCCGCTCGTACACCCGGATCTGCGGCAGCACCTCGGTGGACAGCGAGACGTAGACGCCGGGAAGCTCCTGCTCGAGGATCTCCTTCGTGCGGCGCTCGTGCCGATCGTTGCGGAACGACCAGAGATACGAGACCGCGACGGCTTCCACGCCTTGCCCGCGGAAGAGCTCGGCCGCGCTGCGGATGTCGCTTTCGTCCAGCGGCGTGGCGACCTCGCCTTCGGAGGACACCCGCTCGCGGACCGCAGCGATCCGGCGCCGGGGCACCAGTTGCGGCGGCGGCGCGTGGTTGTCGAACTGCTGCTCCTTGATCCCGCGCCGCATGTTCAGCACGTCGCGGAATCCCTCGGTGGTCACGAAGCCGGTGACCGCGCCCTCGCCGGTCAGCACCGCGTTGGTCGTGATCGTCGTGCCGTGCACGATCGTCTCGACGCGGTGCAGCCATTCCTTCAGCGTCTGTCCGTCGGCGGTCGCGGCCTTCTCCAGGCCGTTGAAGAAGCCGATCGTCGGATCGCCGGGCGTCGTGGAAGTCTTGTAGACCCGCGAACTCCCTTCCTCGTCCCTCACCAGGAAGTCGGTGAACGTTCCGCCGACATCCACGCCGATTCGTATCCCCACTGAGGTCTCCTTTCGATCGGATCGACGGCCGGTGCGGTTCGATCCCCGGGTCTGACGAAGTTTTATTTATCTTTGATTGAAAGTGTATAGATAGTATTCGAAGATGGTTTGTATCGCCGTCGCGGATGGTTGATCTGCATCAAGCGCGCCGGCCCGTGGCCGGCGTGGCGTCATTCGCCGCCGATGGCGCCGGCCTTGCGCATGTCGTCGATCCGCTCGTCGGAATAGCCGACCGAGGCCAGCACGCTGCGCGTGTGCTGTCCGAGGCGCGGAGCCCGCCGGCGGATCTCCAGCGGCGTGGCCGACATCCGGAAGGGGGGGCCGAGCTGAGCCGGCCCGGCCTCGCCGTCGATCCCGGCGCGGCGGACCATCGCGCGGTGCACGACCTGGCGGTCGGCCAGCGCCTGCGCGACGCTGTTCACCGGGCCGACGCAGGTGTCGACCGTCGCGAGATCCTCCAGCCACTGTACGCTCGGACGGGTCCGGAGGATCGCGGCGATCTGCGCCTGCACCGCGCGGCTGCGCTCGCCTTCGGCCCACATCTGCGGCGTCAGGTCCTCCCTGCCGAGGAATGCGCAGAAGTTCCGCCAGAAGTGCGGCTCGGTGCAGCCCACCGTCAGGTGGCCGTCGAACGTCGGATACACCGCGTAGCAGGGGTGGCCGCCGCTGAGCAACGCGCGCCCTCCGGTCGGCGAGGGGCCTCCGGCGAGCACGGTCATCGCGTGGATCGACAGCATCGAGACCAGGCCGTCGAGCATCGCCACGTCGACGAACTGCCCCTGGCCGGTGCGGCGCCGGTGCAGCGTCGCCGCGAGCACCGCGACCGCCGCCGACAGCGCGCCGGCGCCGATGTCCGCGATCTGGATGCCCGGGATCGCCGGCTGCCCGTCGCCGCCGCGCGTCATGTCGAGCACGCCGGCGATGCCGAGGTAGTTCAGGTCGTGTCCGGCCTGGTCGCGATACGGGCCGTCCTGGCCGTAGCCCGAGATCGAGCAGTACACGATCTGCGCATTGCGGCTGCGCGCCGCCTCGTAGTCGATGCCGAGCCGCGCCGCGACGCCGGGCCGGAAGCCTTCCACGACGACGTCGGCAGCGGCGATCAGGCGCAGGCAGGCCTCACGGCCGTCCTCGCTCTTCAGGTTCAGCACCACGCTGCGCTTGTTGCGGCCGAGCAGTTCGTAGGCTGCGCCCCGCGCGGCCTCGCCGACCGCCAGCGTGCGCGCGGCGTCGCCGGCGGCGCTCTCGACCTGGACGACGTCGGCGCCCATGTCCGCCAGCAGCATCGTGCAGAACGGGCCCGGCAGGCGCTGCGTCAGGTCGATGACCTTGAGACCGTCGAGTGCGCCCATGCTCAACCGCCGATCCTGCGCCCGGCGTCCGCCCAGTAGCTTTCGCGCAGCGTCCGCTTGTCCAGTTTGCCGACCGCGTTGCGTGGGAACTCGTCGACGAGCTCGATCGACTTGGGCGCCTTGTAGCCCGCGATCCGGCTTCGGCAGAAGCCGAGCAGCTCCGCTTCGCTGGCCTGTCGCCCGGGCCGCAGCGAGACGATCGCCTTGACCGCCTCTCCCCAGCGCGGGTCGGGGACGCCGACGACGGCGACCTCCTTTACCGCG
The DNA here is from genome assembly GCA_021166835.1 of Burkholderiaceae bacterium. The sequence continues at coordinate 16,595 of JAJPEN010000050.1, forward strand.
GGGTGCCGGGCCAGCACGTTCTCGACCTCGACCGGATAGATGTTGTAGCCGCCCGAGACGATCATGAACTTCTTGCGGTCCACCAGGTACAGGTAGCCGCGCTCGTCGAAGCGGCCCAGGTCGCCGGTGTGCAGCCAGCCGTCGCGGACCGCTTCGGCCGTCAGCTGCGGTGCGTTCCAGTATCCCGGGGTGACGAGCGAGCCCTTGACCAGGACCTCGCCGATCTCTCCGCTCGCGACCGTCACGCCATGCTCGTCGGCGACCACGACGTCCATGTACGGGACCGGTTTGCCGGCCGAGGCGAGGATGTCGTGCTCGCCGGTGCGCAGCGCCTCGCGGTGATCCTCCGGAAACAGCATCGTCGCCATCCCGGTGGCTTCGGTGGCGCCGTACATCTGCAGCATCTCGACGCCGGGAAAGACCTCCATCGTCAGGCGGATGTTCGCCGGCGTGCACGGCGCCGCACCGTAGATGACCTGTCGCAGCGAGCGCAGGTCGCGCCGCCGCACCTCCGGATGGTGGATCAGCGACACCAGCATCGTCGGCACGACCAGGGTCCGGGTCACGCGCTCGCGCTCGATGAGCGCGCACGCCTGCTCCGGATCCCAGCGACGCATGATCACGCAGGTCGCGCCGTGGTAGATCGCCCGCAGGAGGATCAGCAGCGGAATGCCGCCTGCCGGCATCGTGTGCAGCCAGACGTCGCCGCGGCCGCTGCCTTCGTTCAGCGCGATGTGGCAGAGCGAGTCGATGACCTGGCGCCAGGTCGTCGTCACGCCTTTGGGCAGGCCGGTGGAGCCCGACGAATAGAAGAGGTAGCCGGGGTCGTCGACGACGACGGCGACGTCCGGCTCCGCGGACGGATGGCCGGCGAGGGCCGCCTCGTAGTCGACGGCGAACGGATGCGGGCCGTCGAAGCCGACCAGCAGCGGCGGCGCCGGCAGATCCGGCGCGATCTCGCACAGGTGCCCGGCCAGGGCCGCCTGGACGAACACGACCCGGGCGCCGCTGTCCTCGAGGATGTGCGCGATTTCCGGCGGCGCATAGCGATGGTTGACGCCGACGCGAACGGCGCCGATCTTCGCGCAGGCGACGACGATCTCGACCAGCTCGATGCAGTCGCAGCTGATCGACGCGACGCGGTCGCCGCGCGCCACGCCCGCGGCCAGCAGGAACTGCGCCAGGCGGCAGGCGCGTTCATTCAGCCGGGCCCAGCCGATCCGCCGGTCGCCGTCGACGTAGGCGGTCTTCGCGGGATAGTTGCGCGCGTTGTGCCGCGCGAGGTGGCCGAACGTGAGCAAGCTGCGACCTCCGGGAACGGGAATCGGGGGACGGCGCGGTTACTTCATCATCGACGGCAGCACCAGCGAGATCCAGGGCACCAGGATCAGCACGGTCAGCCGGACGACGTCCATCGCCAGGAACGGCATCACGCCGCGGAAGATCACGCCGGTGGGCACCTCGGGCAGCAGGCTGCGCATCACGAACACGTTCATGCCCACCGGCGGCGAGATCAGGCTGATCTCGGTGACGACCACGACGATGATCCCGAACCAGATCAGGTCCATGCCGAGCGCCGAGACCAGCGGGTAGAAGATCGGCACGGTCAGCAGGATCATCGAGAAGCTCTCGAGCACGGCGCCGAGCACCAGGTACACCAGCGCGATCGCGAAGATCACCACGAGCGGCGGAACGTCCAGGTGCATCACCCAGGCGGTGAGCGTCTCGGGCAGGCCGGACAGATTGATGTAGTTGCCGAAGATCAGCGCTCCGATCACGACGATGAAGATCATCGACGTCGTCGTCCCGGACTCGATCAGGACCTCGAGGAGCAGGCGCGGGGTCAGTGCGCGGCGCCACAGCGCGAAGACGAAGGCCCCGAACGCGCCGATGCCGGCGGCCTCGGTGGCGGTGAAGATTCCCACGTACAGGCCGCCGATGACCAGGGTGAACAGGCCCAGGATCGGAAGGACGCCGCGCAGCGCGCGAAACCGCTCCGCATACGGCAGGCGTTCGCCGCGCGGCCCGAGCTTCGGGTCGATCAGGCACATCAGCCAGACGGCGGTGATGTAGCCGAGCGCGCCCAGCAGGCCCGGCAGCACGCCGGCCATGAACAGCTTGCCGATGTCGGTCTGCGTCATCAGGCCGTAGATCACCAGCACCACGCTCGGCGGGATCAGGATGCCCAGCGTTCCGCCGGCCGCGATCGATCCGGTGGCCAGCGACGGCGCGTAGCCGCGGCTGAGCATCGGCTTCATCGCGACCTTGGTCATCGTCGCGGCGGTGGCCACCGACGATCCGCACACCGAGCTGAAACCGGCGCAGGCGACCACGGTCGCCTGCGCCAACCCGCCGCGCCGGTGCCCGAGCCAGGCGTTGGCGGCGGCATACAGCTCGTCGGACATGCCCGAGCGGGTGACGAAGCTGCCCATCAGGATGAACAGCGGAATCACCGACAGCTCGTAGCTCAGCCCGGTCTCGTAGGTGATCTGGCCGACCATGTTCAACGCGGCCGGCAATCCCAGGTACAGCGCGGAGCCGAACAGGCCGACGATGCCCATCGCGAACGCGATGGGCATGCCGGTCATGATCAGGACGATCAGCAGCGCGAAGCCGACGTGCCAGGTTTCCATCCGCCTACGCTCCGGATGCCGCGTAGCGGGCGCGGCGAAGGGACTCGACGAGGTGCGCCCCGGAGAACCCCGCGGCGAGGGCGGTGAGGAGAAACATCAGGTAGCAGACCGGATACATCGGCAGTCCGAGATACATGCTCTGGTCGCCGGCGGCCAGCGTTGCGCCGGCTTTCACCCATAGCCGCCACGCCAGCGCTGCGAGCGCGAGGGTGCTGACCAGATGGTTGAAGAGGCCCAGCCTTCGCCGCGACCGGTCCGACAGGCTGCCGAGGGCGATGTCCACCCGGATGTGCACGTCGTCGGCGCAGACGAGCGGCAACCCGGAGAAGATCAGGACCGCCATCAGGATCTGCGTGAGCTCGAAGGCTCCGGGCAGCGGCAGGCTGAACAGGTAGCGGCCCATCACGTCGACGAAGGTGACGAGCATCAGCAGGAACAGGATCGCCGCCATGGTCAGTCCCAGCAGGCGCAGCAGCCTGCCGGAGCCGGGGGACCGGGGGAGAGTCATGTCGGATCTCCGGCGAATCGGCCGGGGGGCGCAGGGCGGGGCGTTCGCGGCCGTCCTGCGGCCCGGCCTGCCGCCTACTTTCCGTAGGCGACGATCTCGGCGCGCAGCGCGTCGAGCGCGGCCTTGCCGTCGACCGGACCTGCCTGGACCTTGGCGAGCCAGGCCGCCTCCAGCGGAGCGAGGCGCTCGCGGATCGCTGCGAGCAGCGACGGCTCGACGGGGTCGATGTTCATGCCCGCCGCGCGCATCTGGTCGAGCGCTCCCGCGTCCGCCGCATCCCAGGCCTGGCCTGCGAGGCGGGCGAAGGCTTCGCCGGAGACGCTCATGATCGCCTTGCGGTCATGCTCCGACAGGCGATTCCAGGCTGCCTCGTTCATCACGAGAAAGAAGCTCGCGTTGTAGAAGCCGGTCGGCGCGAGCGTCGCGTACTTCAGCACCTTTTCCAGCTTGAAGAACGGCACCGAGTCCTTGCTGAACATGATGCCGTCGGCCACGCCGCTGGACAGCAGCTCGTACGACTTGGACGAGGGCGCCTGCAGCGGCACCATCTTCAGCGCCTTGGCCAGCTCGTTCGTCGACACGTTGGGAATCCGCACCTTCAGGCCCTCGAAGTCGGCGATCGCGCGGATCGGGCGCCGGCTGTTGAAGATCTGGCCGGGGCCCTGGGTGAACACGCTCAGCACCTTCGTGCCCGCGTGCTCGTTCGCCTTCGCGAGATGCCTCTCGAAGACGCGCCAGTAGGCGACGGACAGCGGCTCGGCCTTCTCGCTCAGGAACGGCAGCTCGACCATCTCGGCGAGCGCGAAGCGCCCCGGACTGTAGCCGTGGACGCCGTAGGTGATGTCGGAGACTCCGTCCTTCGCGAGATCGAAGTGGGACTGCGGGCTTCCGAGGGCGGTCGTGAGCACCTGGATCTTCACCCGGCCCTCGGTCACGGCATCGACCTGCTTCGCCCACGGAACGATCATGTCCTTGACGATCGGATGGCTCGGCGGCAGCCAGTTCGACAGGCGCAGCACGGTGGTCTGCGCCGCGAGCGGCGCGGCAAGACACAGCGCGGCCGAGGCGACCGCGAATCGCAGCGCGCGCAGCGCTCTTCCTGCTTTCAATCTCATCGGTTGACTCCTCTCGCTTCGGTACGGCTCGATGCCGGCATGGTCGTTCTCGCCCGCCGTTCTCGTCCTTCCGCGGCGGGTCGTTCACCGCGGCTGTCGCGATGATGTGCAGAGTGTAGGAGCCGGGGTTCATCATCGTCAAGATATTTTCGATTGAAAATCGATTGACATATGCTCGACGAACCCCGAAGATCTCGTTCGTCCAGCCGTCCGGCGAGCGGCGAGTCTCGCCTGGCGCTCCCGCTGCGCCGGGTGCGCGAAGGCATTCAGACAAGGAGGAGAAAGGATGGGCGGCCGACTGGCTTCATCGCACGCAGGACCCGCGCGCGACAGCGAGGAACAGATTTTCGAGACCGGCGCCGGGCTGGAGATCCGCGAACTCTATCGGCCGGACGACATCGCCGGGTTCGATCCGGCGCAGGATCTGGGCGAGCCGGGGCACTTCCCGTTCACGCGCGGTCCGTATCCCGGCATGTATCGCGAGCGGATCTGGACGCGCCGCTTCCAGGTCGGATTCGGCTCGCCGCTCGAGACCAACGAGCGGATCAAGTATCTCCACTCCCAGGGCGCGAACGGCTTCGTCATCACGATCGACCTGCCCACGTCGTACGGCTTCGATTCGGACGATCCGCTGAGCGACGGCGAGGTCGGAGTCACCGGCGTGCCGATCAGCACGCTGGAGGACATGGAGACGCTGTACGAGGGCTTCGGACCGGACTCGGTGTCCTATGCGTTGTCGATCCGGCCGCCGGTCTCGTCGGTCACGCTGGCGATGCTCGCATCGGTCGCGCAGCGCCGCAACGTGCCTTTCGAGAAGGTCATCGGCACGCAGCAGAACGATCCGTTCTACCAGATGAGCGGCGGCCCGCTGCAGACGATCACCCAGTTCTTCCCGCTCGAGGGAACGTTGCGCCTGTGCATCGACAACATCGAGTTCATCTCGAAGAACATGCCGCGCCTGAACTGGATGGTCACCAACGGCTACAACCTGCGCGAGACCGGCGTCAACGCGATCCAGGACGGCGCGTTCACGCTGGGCCACGCATTCGACATCTTCCGCCGTGCGCGTGCGCGCGGGCTCGACGTCGACCTCTTCCCGCGGCGCGCCTCGTTCTTCCTGTCGTGCTCGATCGACTTCTTCGAGGAGATCGCGAAGTTCCGCGCGATGCGGCGGCTCTACGCGAGAACGATGCGCGAGGAATTCGGCGCGAGCAATCCGGAATGCTGGCGACTGCGGTTCTCGGTGCAGTCTGCGGGCAACACGCTGACGCGCCAGCAGCCGGAGGTGAACATCATCCGGGCCGGCGTCGAAGCGATGGCGGCCGTCTTCGGAGGCGCGCAGTCGATCCACCTGTGCTCGTACGACGAGGCGCACGGGTTGCCGACCGAGGAGTCGTCGCGCATCGCGCTGCGCACGCAGCAGGTGATCGCCTACGAGAGCGGCATCACGAAGACGATCGATCCGCTCGGCGGCTCGTACTACGTCGAGACCCTGACCAACCGGATGGAAGAGGCGATCCGCGAGAAGCTGGCGGAGATCGACGACAACGGCGGCATGATCGAATGCATTCGCGCGGGATGGCTGGAGAGCCAGATCAACGACGAGCGCATCCGCAACCAGAACGATCTCGACACGCGCCGCCGTACGCTGGTCGGCGTCAATCGCTTCCAGATTCCACGGGAGGAGGAGATTCCGCTGAAGATCCACAGGATCCAGGCCGAGCAGTGGGGGGCGCGACGCGGCGAATATCTGCGCGAGTACCGGGTGTCGCGCGACCAGGGCAGGTGGGCGGACGCGATGGCGCGGCTGGAGGCCGGCTGGAGGAGCGGTGAAAACATGGTTCCGCTGCTGATGGACGCGCTGCAGAACAAAGTGACGATGGGCGAATGCCATGAGGCGATGCGCAACGCCCAGAACTGGTCTTTCCGCTGAGGAGGCACGATCGTGACCGCGCCGAAACGCATCCTGCTCGCGAAGATGGGGCTCGACTGCCACGACACCGGGATCATCACGGTCGCCAGCATGCTGCGCGACGCAGGCTACGAAGTGATCTATCTCGGTCTGCACAACCAGGCCGATCAGGTGATGAAGGTGGCGATCGAGGAGGACGTCGACGCGATCGGAATCAGCTTCCTGTCCGGTCAGCACATGACGCAGATGCGCCGCCTGCTGGAACGGATCCGGGAACGCGGCCTGTCGATCCCGGTGTTCTGCGGCGGCGTGATCCCCGAAGACGACGCGCGGGCGCTCCGGCAGATGGGGGCAGCGGACGTCATTCTGCCCGGCACGCTCTCGTCCGAGCTGGTGCGCCTGGTCGATGCCACCATGAACCGCGTGCGCGCGTGAAGCACGGGCGGAAGGCCTGATGACGCTCGACAGGATCGTACGTCGCAATGCGCTGCGCTTCCCTGCCAGGGCTGCGGTGCTGGCGGGGACGGGCAGCATCAGCTGGCAGGAGCTCGATCGTCGCGCCGACCGGATCGCCAACGCGCTGCATGAGCGCGGCCTGGTCGCCGCCGACCGCGTCGCCGTGCTGCTCGGCAACTGCGCGGAGATGGTGGAGCTGTACTTCGGCATCGCGCGTGCCGGCCTGATCGCCGTGCCGCTGAACTGGCGGCTCACGAACGGCGAGATGTCGCAGCTGCTCGAACGTGCCGAGCCGGCCTTGCTGGTCGTCGGTGCGGCGTTCGCGGAGCCGTTCGGACAGACGCTCGCTTCCGCGGCGAGCCCTGCGCGCCTGTGGGTCGTCGGCGGCGAGTTGCCCGGCGCCGAGTGCTACGAACGCGTCGTCGAACAGGCCGGCGACACCCCGATCGAATCGTCGGCGAACGACGACGAACCGTTCGCGATCTTCTTCACCAGCGGCACCACCGGCCTGCCCAAGGGGGCGATGGTTTCGCACCGCAATCTGGTGGCCAACGCGTTCAACCAGTTCGTCGCCGACGCCAGCCGGCCCGACGATGTGAACCTCGTCGCCACGCCGCTCTACCACATGGGCGCAGTGTTCATGTCGGTTACGTACATGATGCTCGGCTGTACGCAGGTGGTGCTGGAGAAATTCGATCCGGCGGCCTGGCTGGACGCGGTTGCGCGATACAGGGCGAGCGTTTCACTGCTCGTCCCGACGATGATCAACGCCGTCGTCAATCATCCCGCGATCGCACAAGCCGATCTCGAAAGCCTGCGCTGTCTGTTCTACGGCGGCGGCCCGATGCCGCCGAAGGTCCTGCGGCGCGCGATGCAATCGCTGCGCTGCGGGTTCACCCAGGGCTACGGCCTGACCGAAACGCTCGAAGCCACGTTCCTGGTCGCCTCGGATCACGTTCTCGACGGCGACGAGCGTCAGCAGCGACGCCTGGCTTCCGCCGGCCGGGAGGCGGTCGGCGCGGAGGTGCGGGTCGTCACGTCCGAGGGCCGGGACGCGGCGCCCTTCGAGGTTGGCGAAGTGCTCGTGCGCAGCGAGTCGGTCATCGCGGGATACTGGCGGATGCCGGAGGAAACGGCGCGGGTGATCCGTGACGGGTGGTTCCATACCGGCGATCTCGGCTATCTCGACGACGAGCGCTACCTGTTCGTGGTCGACCGCATCAAGGACATGGTCGTCACCGGCGGCGTAAACGTCTACACGAAGGAGGTCGAGGCGGTCCTGTTCGAGCATCCGGCGGTGCTGGAGGCGGCGGTCGTCGGGCTGCCCGACGACGAGTGGGGCGAGGTCGTCGCCGCTGCCGTCGTGGTGCGGCCGGGACAGGCCCTTTCGGCCGAGGCACTGATCGAGCACTGCCGGAAGTCGCTGGCCGGCTTCAAGAAGCCGCGCCTGGTCCATTTCCTGGACGACCTGCCGCGCAACCCGAGCGGAAAGATCCTCAAGCGCGAACTGCGGCGCCAACTGTCCGGGGTTGGTCGGCCGGCACCGGGCGCTTCCTCCTGATGCTTCCCCGGTCCTGATCGCCATGAACAGCCCGTACCTGCCGCCGCTCGCCGATCTGCGCTTCGTGCTGAACGAAGTGCTCGGATACGAGCGGCTGTTTTCGCTGTCGGCGTACCGGCATGCCGACGCCGACGTTGCCGACGCGATCCTGTCCGAGGCGGGTCGCTTTGCGGCCGAAGTGCTCGCGCCGCTCGGGCCGATCGGCGACGTCCATGGCACGCGCTTCGAGCACGGGCGGGTGACGATGCCGCCCGCCTTCCGCGCGGCGTACGCGCAGTACGTGGAGGGCGGATGGCCCGGCCTGGACATGCCGCGCGAGCACGGCGGGCAGGATCTGCCGCTCGTCCTGCAGGCGGCGTTCGCCGAGCTGGTCAACGGCGCGTGCGTCGCATTCGGCATGCTGCCGCTGATGGAACGCGCGGCCACGCGCCTGCTGATCGCGCATGCGCGACCCGAGCTGGTGCAGCGCCTGGTGCCATCGATGGCGGCAGGAACCTGCGGGGCGACGATCTGCATCTCCGAGCCGCAGGCGGGCTCGGACGTCGGACGCATCGCGACCCGCGCGCGCCTGGACGCCGGCGGCGTCCACCGTGTCAGCGGGACGAAGATGTTCATCACCTACGGCGACCATGACCTGACCGGGCAGATCGTCCACATGGTCCTGGCGAGGCTGCCGGGCGCGGCGCCCGGAACCCGCGGGCTGAGCCTGTTCGCAGTGCCGAGCCGCCGGCTGGACGGCGACGGGGCGGCTCCGGACAACGGCGTCCATATCGTCCACGTCGAGCGCAAGATGGGGCTGAAGGCCTCGCCCACCTGCGTCGTGGAGTTCGACGACTCCGAAGGCTACCTGGTCGGTGAGGAGCACGCGGGGCTCAAGGCGATGTTCACGATGGTGAACGCGATGCGCCTGGAGGTTGCGGTGCAGGGCGTGGCGATCGCTGGAGCGGCGACCGCGAGAGCGCTGCGCTACGCTGCCGAGCGTACCCAGGGAGGAGCACCGGACTCGGCGCCGCCGGCGATCATCGGGCACGCCGACGTCCGCCGGATGCTGTACGAAATGCGCGCCCGCACCGAGGGCCTGAGGGCACTCGTGCTGGAGGCGGCGTTCCAGCTCGACCTCTCCCAGTGCGGCGCACCCGCCGAGCGGGCCGACGCGCTGGTGCTGGCCGAATGGCTGCTGCCTGTCTGCAAGGCGTACGGCTCGGAGGCCGGCTTCGACGTCGCAAACCTCGCGGTGCAGGTGTTCGGCGGCCACGGCTATATTTCCGACACCGGCGTCGAGCAGTACGTCCGCGATAGCCGGGTGATGTCGATTTATGAAGGCGCGAACGGCATCCAGGCGCTCGACCTGGTGATGCGCAGGCTCGCGCCGGACGGCCGCTCCTATCGGATGTTCACCGAGCGGATCCGCGCCGATCTTCTCCGGCTGTCCGGACACCCCGACGTCGAAGGCATCGTTCGTGCGCTCGACGACGGGCTGACCCGGCTCGACGCCTGCACCGAGGCATTGCTGGCGTCGATTCCGGCCGCGAAGCGCGATGCGGAAGCGGGCGCGAGCGCATACCTGAAGATGGTCGGGCTGGTGGGTACGGGCTGGATGTGGCTGCGCATGGCCGCCGCAGCCGAGGGCTCGCCGCTGCAGCGGACGAAGCGAGCGCTCGCCGGGTTCCATGCGGCCTACCTGATGCCCGAGATCGCGGTCCTCGAGCGGCGCGCGCTGCTCGGAGCGTCTGTGCTCGACGAGCTCGACGCCCGGGAGCTGGCCGGCACCGGGTGACGGGACGCGGTGTCCTTCTTTCCCGACGACCCCGTCGGCGTCATCTCCTACGAGTCCGGAATCTCCGCCTCGACGAGCTTCGCCAGCAGCGCCAGCGATTCCTGCCAGCCGAGATAGCAGGCCTCGACCGGGATGGCTTCGGGAATGCCCTCCTGCACGATGCTCAGCTCGGTGCCGACCGACACCGCCGCCAGGGAGATCGTCGTGCGCATCTCTCCGGGCAGCTTCGGATCGTCGAAGCGGTCGGTGTGGCGGATGCGCTGCCCGGGCAGCAGCTCGAGATACTCCCCGCCGAAGGCGTGGCTGCGACCGGTGCCGAATTGGGTGAACGACATCCGGTAGCTGCCGCCTACCCTGGCGTCGAGGTGATGGACCTTGCCGGTGAAGCCGTTCGGAGGCAGCCACTTGACCATCGCGTCGGGATCGAGAAAGGCGCGATAGAGGCGTTCCGGGGTGGTGCGGATCACTCGGTGGAGTCGGACGGTGTTGGCGGACATGGCGATCGACCTCCGTGGCAGGGAACCGGAAGGTCATCGTAAGACGATCTCCGTGCCTACCTCCCGGGCGCTACACTCGCGCCGACGCCGGAGGACCCGATGCCCCGCTTCCGCACGCTGAAGTACGCGCCCGACCGCGCCAATCCGCGCATCGCGCGCATCACGCTGAATCGTCCCGAGCGGTTGAACGCGATCGACGAGCGCATGCCGGGCGAGATCCGGCGCGCGGTGGAGGCGGCCAACGACGACGACGAGGTGCACGTGATCGTCGTCTCCGGCGCGGGCCGCGCGTTCTGCGCCGGCTACGACCTGCAGGCCTTCGCCGAGGGCGTCGTCGACCACCCGTGCCAGCAGGAAAGCACGCCGTGGGATCCGATGCTCGACTACCGCACGATGAAGCGCTTCACCGAAGACTTCATGAGCCTGTGGCACAGCTACAAGCCGACGATCGCGCAGGTGCACGGCCACGCGGTGGCCGGCGGCAGCGACATCGCGCTGTGCTGCGACCTGCTGGTGATGGCCGACGATGCGCGCATCGGCTACATGCCCACGCGCGTCTGGGGCTGTCCGACGACGGCGATGTGGACGTACCGGCTCGGGCCGATGCGCGCCAAGCAGCTGCTCTTCACCGGCGACACGATCGACGGCGCCACCGCGAAGGCGTGGGGGCTGGCCGTGGATGCCGTGCCTGCGGATACTCTCGAGGAGAGCGTTCGCTCGCTGGCCGAGCGCATCGCCGGCGTGCCGCGCGGCCAGCTGATGATGCAGAAGCTCGTCATCAACCAGGTGCTCGAGTCGATGGGGCTGGAGCAGACGCAGATGTTCGCCACGCTGTTCGACGGCATCACGCGGCACAATCCCGAAGGGATGTGGTTCCGCCGCAGGGCGCAGCTGCACGGCTACAAGGACGCCGTCGCCTGGCGCGATTCCGGCCGGCCGATCCCCGAGGGAGCGGAGGCGCAGGCGCTGGTCGAGCGGATGCAGCGCGAGCTGGACGCAAAGAAGCGCGACTGACCCCGCAGCATCGAAGCGCAAGGAGGTAGAACCATGTTCCGTACGGACCTGCTTCGCGGCAAGCGAATCCTGATCACCGGCGGCGGCACCGGCCTGGGCCGCGCGATGGGCGAGCGCTATCTCGCGCTCGGCGCCGATCTCGTGATCTGCGGGCGGCGCAAGGGCGTGCTCGATGCGGCGGCCGAGGAGATGACGAATGCGCACGGCGGACGCGTGGAAGCCTACGGCGTCGACATCCGCGATGCGCAGGCGGTCGACGCGATGGTCGAGTCGATCTTCGCGGCCGGCCCGCTCACCGGCCTCGTCAACAACGCGGCCGGCAACTTCATCAGCCCCACCGAGATGCTGTCGCCGCGCGCATTCGACGCAATCGCGAACATCGTCTTCCACGGCACCTTCTACGTCACGAACGCGGTCGGCCGGCGCTGGATCGAGCAGGCGCGCGCCGCGGGCGGCTGGTCGAGCCCGCAGCCGATGAAGTCGGTGATCTCGATCATCGTCACCTGGGTCGAGAACGGCGGGCCCTTCACCGTGCCGTCGGCGATGAGCAAGGCCGGGGTCGCGGTGATGACGAAGTCGCTCGCCGTCGAGTGGGCGCAATACGGGATCCGGCTGAATGCGATCGGCCCGGGCGAGATCCCCACGGAAGGGATGAGCAAGCGGCTGAACCCCGGCGAGGCGCCGGGCGAGCGATCGAAGGAGACGAACCCGCAGCATCGCGTCGGCGAGTTGAGCGAGCTGCAGAACCTCGCGACCTTCCTGATGGCCGACGGATGCGACTGGCTCAGCGGCCAGACGCTGTTCATGGACGGCGGGCACTCGCTGGCCACCGGCGGCAACTTCTATCCGCTGCGCGACTGGAGCGACGAGCAGTGGCGGGAGGCGCGGGCGCGCATCGAGGCGCAGAACGCGAAGGATCGGGAGCAGCGGGGTTGATGCGGGTGCCGCCGGCAGCGGCGGCACGCGGCGACCCGCCTGGCGAGGCGGAGTCGTCGACGTGATCCTCGTCGTTCAGACCACCGGCTCGGCGAGCGCCTCGCCGTAGCGCACGACGCGGTTGCGTCCCTCGGTCTTCGCGCGATACACGCAGTCGTCGGCCCGCACCAGTCCGCGCTCCAGCGAATCGGCGTCGACGATAGGCACCGCTCCTACGCTCGCGGTGAGCGCGATCGTCGCCTGTCCGACGCGCAGCGGCGCGTTCTGCAGCGACGCGCGCAGCGCGTCGATCGCGCGCCGTGCCTCGTCCTGGTCGCGCGTCGAGATCAGCGCGCAGAATTCCTCGCCGCCGTAGCGCGACAGCAGTCCGCAGCCCCGCAACGACGCGTTCAGCACGCGCGCCGCGTGGCACAGCGCGCGATCACCGACGCTGTGGCCGAAGCGGTCGTTCACCGACTTGAAGTGGTCGAGGTCGATCATCAGCAGGTGGTGCACGCTGCGACCGGCCTGCGGCCGGGAAAGACGATTGCGCGCCAGCTCGAAGAAGTGCCCGCGCGTGTGCAGCCCCGTCAGCTCGTCGGTGGTTGCGCGGACGCGCAACTCGCCGGTGATCCGCGCATGCAGGATCGTCTGCACGATCAGCGCCAGCACGATCGGCATCAGCGCGAAGAGCAGGATGAACACGATCTGCGCGATGCCCGGCGCCGTGGCGCCGCCGGCCGGCGAGCCGCCCATCAGCGCGATCGCTCCGCGCAGCAGGTGCGCGCCCGCGTAGATCCCGAAGACCGTCCCGAGCGCGCGCACGTAGCGCTGCCGTCCCCACGCCGGCGTGCGCCTCAGCAGCAGGACCACGGCCAGGCCGTAGGCGCCGTGCACGGCGGAGAAGACGAGCACGCGCGCCAGAGTGTCGCCGTCGTGCTCGCCCAGCGCGATCCACAGCGCGCTCAATGCGGCCAACTGCAGCGCGAGAAGCCAGCCGGGCGGGCGGCGATCGAAGGTACGCAGCGTCGCGTCGACGGACAAAGCGATTCCGATGCTGGCGAGCAGGTTCGGCCCGATGTGCACGAGCGGCGTCGCAAAAGCGTCGCGCAGCGCGTACATCAGCAGCGCGGCGCTGAGCACCGCCATCGCTACGGCGTGCCGGCGCAGCACGTCGGCCGCGCCGGGATGCATCGGCCGCAACGCGACGAAGGTCGCGCAGCCGAGCGCTGCCATGCAGGAGGCGACGAGGTAGATCGTCCGGAGATCGAATTGCGCGGCCATCGCAGCGAGTATCGCCGCTGTGGAGCCGTCGCGCACGTTCCGGTTCCGACGGGCGGGGCTGCCGGTCGGAGGAGCGCCGGGCCCGGTCGCCGGGTGTCGGGTGTTAGCATCGAAGCCGACCTCGTGCAGACGCTCCCCCCATGGAAACGACCGTTTACGCCTTCGAAGGCGTCGTCCCGGTGATCGACCCGCTGGCCTACGTGCACCCGAGCGCGGTGCTGATCGGCGACGTCATCGTCGGTGCGGGCTGCTACGTAGGGCCGGGCGCGGTGCTGCGTGGCGACTTCGGCCGCATCGTCATGCAGCCGAACGCGAACCTGCAGGACAACTGCATCGTGCATTCGGCGCCGGACTTCGAATGCGTGATCGAGGAGGAGGCGCACGTCGGCCACGGCGCGGTGATCCATTGCGCGCGCATCGGGCGCGACTCGCTCGTCGGCATCAATGCGGTGATCATGGACACGGCGGTCGTCGGCGAGCAGGCGGTCGTCGCGGCGATGTCCTTCGTGAAGGTGGCCGACGTGGTGCCGCCGCGCGTGCTGGTCGCGGGCGTGCCGGCGCGCGTGCGGCGCGCGTTGAGCGACGACGACATCGCCTGGAAGCGGCGCGGAACCTCGTTCTACATCGAGCTGGCGCAGCGCGCGCGCGACAGCGGGATCGTCGCGACGAAGCCGCTCGAGCGGGTCGAGGAGGGGCGCGCGCGGGTGAACTGGGATTTCGTCAGCGTGCGGCCGCGCGGCTGAGGGTCAGAGCACTTTCCACCAGGGGGCGGCGAGCACGTCCGGTGCGAGCCATTCGAGCGTGCTTCCGGTGTGCAGCAGCAGTGCGGCCCTCGCCCGTCTGGGGGCCAACGCAGGACAGGCTGCGTTATGCAGCGTTTCATTGTCCGTAACGGGTTGCCCGGCAAAAAAATGCTGTACATGGACGCCCCCGGTTTGCCAAGCGCTCGTTTCGGTGATGGGTCGAAGGCAAAGATTGCAGCCGTACATTCGGACTTCGATCGGCGAGCCGTAGTTCGCCCTTGTCCCTGATGGATTCCGCTGGCTGGCT
>JAJPEN010000058.1 GCA_021166835.1 Burkholderiaceae bacterium
CGCCGCCGAAGCGCCCCCAGCCGCTGCCCTTGACGCCGCCGAAGGGCATCTGCGCCTCGTCGTGCACGGTGGGCCCGTTCACGTGGCAGATGCCCGACTCGATGCGCTGCGCGACCTGGATCGCGCGCGCCACGTCGCGTCCGAACACCGACGCGCTCAGGCCGTACTCGTTGTCGTTGGCGCAGGCGACGGCCGCCTCGACGCCGTCGACGCGCACGACGCACTTCACCGGCGCGAAGGTTTCCTCGCGGTAGATCCGCATCTGCGGCGTGACGTGGTCGAGGATCGTCGCCGGCATCAGCGTGTCGCTCGCCTTGCCGCCGCACAGCAGCTTCGCGCCGAGGGCGAGCGCGTCGTCGATCAGCGCGTTGCAGTGCTCGACGGTGCTCATGCCGATGACCGAGCCGAGCACCACCGGGCCCTTGCGGGGGTCGCCCAGCGGCAGCGCGCGCGCCTTCGCCACGAGGCGCTCGACGAATTCGTCGGCGATGCGCGAATCGACGACGAGCCGCTCGGCGCTCATGCAGATCTGCCCGGAGTTCATGAAGCACGAGAACGCGGCCGCGTCGACCGCCGCGCCGACGTCGGCGTCGTCGAGCACGACCATCGGCGCCTTGCCGCCCAGCTCGAGCACGGCTGCCTTCAGGTATTTCGCGCAGGTCTGCGCGATGATGCGGCCGACCCGCGTGCTGCCGGTGAAGTTGACGCGGCGCACCGCCGGATGCGCGACCATCGCCTCGACGACCGCGCCGGCGTCGGCCGGCGCGTTGGTCACGTAGTTGACGACGCCTTTCGGAAAGCCCGCGTCCTGCAGAGATTCGACGATCAACGAGTGCGTGCGCGGGCAGTTCTCGCTGCCCTTGAGCACGACGGTGTTGCCGCAGGCGAGCGGCGTGGCGATCGCGCGCACGCCGAGGATCACCGGCGCGTTCCACGGCGCGATGCCGACGACGACGCCCGCCGGCTGGCGCACGCCCATCGCGAGCGAGCCGGGCACGTCGGAGGGGATCACTTCGCCGATCGCGCGCGTGGTGAGCGCCGCCGCCTCGCGCAGCATGCCCGCGGCCAGGTGCACGTTGAAGCCGGCCCACAGGGCGCTTGCGCCGGTCTCGGCGGCCACCGCTTCGACGAACTGCGGCGTGCGCGCCTCGAGCGCGTCGGCGGCCTTCAGCAGCAGCGCGCGCCGCTCGCCGGGGCCGGTGCGGCTCCAGACGCCGAAGGCGCCGGCCGCGGCCTCGACGGCGGCGACCGCGTCTCCGGCGGTGGCGGCCGCTGCGCGGGTGGCCACGCTGCCGTCGAGCGGGTTGCGCCGCTCGAAGGTGGCGCCGTTGCGGGCGGCGACGGATGCGCCGCCGATGAGCATCGAGAGATCGGACATCGGGTACTCCTGCTTGCGGAAAGAGACGGGCGCGTCGGGGCGCGCGTTCGAGAGATTCGGCGAGCCGCCCAGATAGGCGGCGCGGATCGCGGCCGAGCCGGCCAGCTCGGCGGCGGCGCCGGAGGCGACGATGCGGCCGCGCTCGAGCACGTAGCCGCGGTCGGCGACGGCGAGCGACTTGCGCACGTTCTGCTCGACCATCAGCACCGTGGTGCCGTGGTCGGCGATGCGCCGCGCGATCGCGAGCAGCTCGTCGACCATCTTCGGCGCCAGGCCGAGCGAGGGCTCGTCGAGCATCAGCAGGCGCGGCGCGCTCATCATCGCGCGTGCCACCGCCACCATCTGCTGCTCGCCGCCGCTCATCGTTCCGGCCAGCTGTCCGGCACGCTCGGCCAGGCGCGGGAAGTCGGCAAAAGCCTGTTCGAGGCGCCGCACGCGCTCGGCCGGCGAAACGAGCCAGCCGCCCAATTCGAGGTTCTCGCGCACCGTCATCTGCGCGAAGAGCTGTCGGCCCTCGGCGACGAGCGAGATGCCGCGCGCGACGATCGCGTTGGCGCGGCCGTCGGCGGGCAGCTCCTGGCCGTCGAGTTTCACCGTGCCGCTGCGCGGGATCAGGCCGGCGATCGCCTTCAGCAGCGTCGTCTTGCCCGCGCCGTTCGGACCGAGGATCACCGTCACGCCGGGCAGCGCGTGCAGCGAGAGTTCGCGCACGACGAGGAAGCCGCCGTAGCCCGCGCTCAACGCGCTCACGTCGAGACGGGCGGGGGTAACGTCGCTCGTCGCGCCTCGAGCGGCCGCGGGCCTTTCGTTTCGATCGGCCGCCGGCCTCTGACGTTTCGTCGATGGATCGGCGGCATGCATTGCACGCTTCATCCGATCGGCTCGGCGATTTCGTCGCCGAGATAGGCGTCGACGACCTGCGCGTCCTGCACGACGCGCGCCGGCGTGTCGTCGGCGATCTTGCGGCCCTGGTGCAGCACGATCACGCGCTCGACGTAGCGCATCAGCGTCGTCACCGCGTGCTCGATCCAGATCACGGTGAGCCCCAGGTCGTCGCGCAACGCCCGAATGCGCTGCGCCATCGCTTCGACCTCGGCTTCGGTGAGTCCGGCGGCCACCTCGTCGAGCAGCAGCACGTTCGGCCGCGTGGCGAGCGCCATGCCGATCTCGAGCAGTCGCTGCTGCGACGGCGTGATCTGCGCCGCGGGCAGCTCGGCGTGCTGCGCCAGGCCGATCAGCCGCAGGACGCTGGCCGCATCGAGCAGCGCGGCCGGCGCGCTGCGGCGACGGCCGGCGAACTGCAAACCGAAATCGACGTTGCGCAGCACGCTCAGCTCGCCGAACACGCGCGGCGTCTGGAAAGTGCGCGCGATGCCGTGCGCGGCGAAGCGGTGCGGCGCCGCGCCGGTGAGGTCTTTGCCGTCGACGAGCAGCTGGCCGGCGCCGGGCGCGAGCACGCCCGAGATCGCGTTGAAGAAGGTCGTCTTGCCGGCGCCGTTCGGCCCGATGATGCCGACCAGTTCGCCCGTCGCGAAGCGCGCGTCGACGGCGTCGACGGCGACCAGGCCGCCGAAGCGAACCGTCACCGAGCGGGCCTCGAGTCGCACGCTCGCCTCAGTGCTCACCTCGGTGCTCACCTCAGTCACGCGGCGCCTCCGCGCAAGCCGCCGCTTCGACCCGCTTTCCCCGCCGCCCGAGCGACGCCAGTCCATCCGGCAGGTAGAGCACGCACAGGATCAGCAGCAGCCCGAGCGCCATCATGTAGACCTGCGGCAGCTGCAGCCGCAGCGTCTCGGCCAGCACGCTGAAGACGATCGCCGCGGCCACCGGCCCCCACAGGCTGGCGGCCCCGCCGACCAGCGCGATCAGCACGGTCTGGAAGCCGATGAACGGGTTGAACACCGTGGTCGGGTCGATGTAGGTCCAGCGCACGCTCATCGCCGCGCCCGCCGCGCCGGCGAAGGCCGCCGTGATCGCGAAGCCGATCACCTTCACGCGCCGCGTGTCGACGCCGAGCGTCTGCGCGCGCTGCTCGTCGCCGCCGATGCCGGTCATCGCCAGACCGAGCCGGCTTGCCCGCACGAGCATGGCCGCGAGCACGGCGCCGACCGCGATCGCGAGTACCGTGTAGTAGACCGTCGCCGGTTCGGGAACGACGACGAGCACGCGCCCCACCGTGCCGGCGAGGCTCTTCTCGGCGAGCGTGATCGAATGCCGGATCAGCTCGGTCATGCCGAAAGTGAGCACCGCGAAATAGGTGCCGCGCAGATGCAGCACGGCGCTGCCCATAACGACCGCCACTGCCACGGCGAGCGCGGCGCCGAGCCCGATCGCCGCGACCCAGGGCAGGTCGGCGAGCACGAAGGCGCTGGTGTAGGCGCCCACGCCGAAGAAGGCCGAGGTGGCGAGCGACAGATAGCGCGTCGCGCCGCAGAACAGGCTCCAGCTGGATGCGAGCGCCACGTACATCAGACAGCTGAGCGCCATCGACAGCGCGAAATCGCTGGCGAAGAAGGGCAGCGTCGCGGCGAGCGCCGCCAGCACGGCGAGCGCGAACGCGTCGCGGCGCGAGCCGCGCTGCGCCTTCGCGGGCGACCCGTTCACGAGCGGAACAGTCCTTGCGGCTTCCACAGCAGCACTCCGATGAAGATGCCGTAGGACAGCAGCGGCTTGATCGACGGACTCCAGAAATGCATGCCCAGCGCCTCGACGACGCCGAGCGCGAGGCCCGCGACCAGGCTGCCCGTCATGCTGCCGAAGCCGCCGAGCGTGATGACGATCAGCGCCGTCACGGTGTACGGTTCGCCGATCGACGGCGAAATCGCGTAGGTCATCGACAGCAGGCTTCCGGCGAGGCCCGAAAGCCCCAGCCCGATGCCGAACATCAGCGGATGCAGCTTCGCCGTGTCGATGCCTACCAGCAGCGCGCCGACCGGCGACTGCATCAGCGCGCGCACCCCCTTGCCGAGCAGCGTCGTGCGCAGCAGCACGATCAGCGCGACGCTCGCGACCAGTGCGGCCGCGAGCAGCACCAGCTTGTTCGCCGCGAAGCGGGCGCCGCCCAGCGTGACGGGGTCGGCCAGGTAGTCGTAGCCGCGCAGTTCGCCGCCCCAGACCAGCGAGGCGAAGTTCTGCACGAGGAACATCAGTCCGAAGGCCACAAGCAGCCCGCGCGCCTCGAATACGTCGACGTTCGGCGAGATGCGCGCGAGCCTCGCGAAGCACAACCGGTGCACGGCGATGCCGACGAGCATCAGCGCGACGAAGGCCGCCGGCGCCATCACGAGCGGCGAGACGCCGAACTGCGTGTGCGCGAACCAGGTGGCGAAGGCGCCCAGCATCAGGAACTCGCCGTGCGCGATGTTCAGGATGCGCATCAGCCCGTACTGCAGGTTCAGCCCGAGCGCGACGAGCGCGTAGACGCCTCCGGTGATCAGACCGGAGGCGACCAGTTCGAGCCAGGCGGTCGGCGACATCCGCGGCCTCGGCCTGCCTGCGCGCGGGCGCTCGGCTTCTCAGGCCCAGGCCGGCTTGGGCGTCTGCAGCTTCGAGGTTGCCATCGGCTGCGGCCAGACCACCTCGAACTCGCCGTTCTGCCATTGCCCGACGCTGCCCGGCGTGGCGACGTTCTCGCTGCCGTCGAAGCGCACCTTGCCGATGATCGTCGGGTGCTCGTTCTTCGCGATGTAATCGCGCAGCGCCTTGCGGTCGAGCCCGGCCTTCGCCACCGCCTGCGTCAGCACTTCCATCGCCGCCCATGCGTGCCCGCTCGCCCAGCGGTCGGGCTCCTTGCCGAACTTCGCCTTGTGCGCGTCGAAATACGCCTTCGCGCCGGCGCTCGTCTTCGGATTCCACGAGCCCATGCCGGAGACGCCCTCGATGCCGGCGCCGATCACGCTCCTGTAGACCGGGAACGCGGTGCCCACCGACGCGTAGAAGATCTTCGGGTTGAAGCCGATTTCCTTCGACTGCTTGCTCGCCAGGATGGTGTCGGGCGGGTAGGTGATGCCGATGAACGCGTCGGGGTTCTGGTCCTTGATCGTGCGCAGCGTGGGCGCGAGATCCTTCACGCCGAGCGGATAGCCCTTGCGCTCGACGACCTGGATGCCCGTCTTCTTCAACGCGGCGTTCAGCGCGGCGAAGTTCTCCAGTCCGAACAGGTCGTCCATGTAGAGGATCGCGATCGTCTTCGTGTCGTGCGCGACCAGCATGTCGACCAGCGCCTGCATCATCCGGTCGGGCTGCTGCAGGAACGAAAAGAAGTACGGCAGGTGCATGTCGATCAGCTTGCGCGACAGGGCGGTGGGCGCGAGCATCGGGTAGCCGTGCCGGTTCGCCAGCGGCGCGAGTGCGAAGTTCGCGTTCGAGCCCCACGGCGGCAGGATCAGGTCGACCTTGTCGCTGCCCATCAGCTTCTCGAAGCTGCGGATGCAGGTCTCGATCTCGCTGCGGTCGTCCAGGCCGATCAGCTCCACTTTCCGGCGCTTGCCCTGCACGTCCAGGCCGCCGGCGGCGTTCTGCTGGTCGGCCCACAGCAGGTAGTTCGGTTCCTGTGTCACCTGCGCGCCGGCGGCCCAGGGGCCGGTGCGCGCGATCGCGTAGCCGACGCGGACGGGGCGATCCTGCGCGCGTGCGATCGCGGGCATCGCCAGTCCGGCGGCGCCGGCGCCGAGCGCCTGCAACGTGCTGCGGCGAGTGGCCGACTTCGGGCTGCTCATCGTGGTCTCCTTCTCCGTTCTCCGCGGGTGCGGACGTGCCCCGGGGTTTGCGGGCCATCATAGGCGGCGCCCCGCACCGCCGCTGCTCCCTGCGTCCCGCTGCGCTTGACGATTTGTGCACACCGGCGCCGGCGATGCGATGCGCGTCGCGGCGCGTCGGTACGGGTACTATCTGGCAGCCCCGATGCGCATCCAGAGGACCAGCCGATGCCCTCGTTCAAGCCGACGATGAGCACCGATCACGTGGCGCCCGCCGAGCGCGCTCCGTACTGGCGCGACTGGATCGACCGCCTGTTCTGCGGGTTGCAGTCCGATCTGTACGGCGACGAAGACTTCGACGGCCACATGGCGACCGAGCAAGCGGGCGAGGTCGTGCTCACGCGGCTCGAGGGCAACCGCCATCGCGTGATGAAGAACGACCGGCAGGTGCGCGGCAGCGAGGTCGGCTACCTGAAGATCGTCGCGCCGTACCGCGGCAGCGCGGGCGTGGAGCAGAGCGGCCGGCAGGTGTGGGTGTCGCCGGGCGAATGGAGCCTGTACGACACCACCGACGTCTACCAGGTGGCGAATCCGACGCGCGTCGAGCACCTGATCGTGATGGTGCCGAAGGCCTCGCTGGTCGATCGCGACTTTCCGCTGCACGAGCTGACGGCCCGCCGCCTGGGGGCAGGCGGCGGCATCTCGCGGCTCGCGCTGCAGGCGATGCGCGGCGCGTGGTACGAGCTGCCGTCGATCGCGCCCGATGCGGCGCGCGGCCTGGGCGAGACGATCGTGCAGCTGATCCGCCTGTCGCTGCTCGAGCTGGCCGGCGGCGCGAGCGCGCCCACGCAGCGCGAGTCGCTGCGCGAGCGGATCAAGGAAGTGGTCGAGCGGCGGCTGGGCGACCCGTCGCTGAACGTCGACGCGATCGCCGTCGCGTTGAACTGCAGCCGGCGCCAGCTGTACAACGCGTTCGGCGACGAACCCGACGGGGTGGCCGGCTACGTGCTCGCCCGTCGCCTTGAGGCGTGCCGGCGCGATCTCGCCGACCCGGCGCAGCAGGGTCGCTCGATCACCGAGATCGCGTTCGATCGCGGCTTCAACCACCCGGCGCACTTCAGCCGTACGTTCAAGGCGCGCTTCGGCATCACGCCGAGCGAGGCGCGCAGGCCGCGCGCGGCGGTCGCGTGACACGGCGGCGTCGCGGGCGCTTCGCGCCGGCTTCGTCCTCTTCAGTCCTTACTTCACCCCTACTTCACCCTTACTTCACAGTCACCACGCTGACCGGGCCGCTGCGCCGCGGCACGCTGATCCCCACGTCGCCGCCGCGACGCGCGAGCAGCAGGTCGACGCTCGCGTCGCCGATGCGCAGGTTGCGGATGTGCATGTGCCGCATGAATGCGGGCAGTACCGGGTCGGAGAACTTCACGGTGGCGGTCGGCCCGCGCACCTCCAGGCCGAGGCAGGCCTGCAGGCAGAGAAACACCGCGCCGGCGGCCCATGCCTGCGGCGAGCAGGCGACCGGATAGAGCGTGGGCGCTTCCCCGGGCCTGCGTCGAAAGCCGCAGAACAGCTCGGGCAGGCGGTGCATCTCGACGAACCGCGCGGCGGCGAACAGTCCTTCGAGCACGCGCAGCGCGGCGTCCTTCAGCCCGTAGAGCGCGAAGCCGGCGGCGATGAGCGCGTTGTCGTGCGGCCAGACCGATCCGTTGTGGTACGACATCGGGTTGTAGCCCTTCTCGGCGCTGCCGATCGTGCGGATGCCCCAGCCCGAGAAGCTCTCGTCGGCGGTCAGCGTGCTGGCGATGCGCTCGGCGTGCTCGCGCAGCGCGATGCCGGTGAACAGGCACTGGCCGGCATTCGACGAGACGACGCGGCACGGACGCTTGTCGCCGTCGAGCGCCATCGCGTAGGTGCCCAGTTCCTCGCACCAGAAGGTCTGCGCGAAACGGTCGCGCAGTTGCGCCGCCGCGCGCTCGAGCGATTGCGCGCGTTCGTGTCCGCCGAGCAGCCGCGACAGGCGCGCGCCGGCGAGCTTCGCCGCGTAGACGTAGGCCTGCATCTCGCACAGCGCGATCGGACCTTCGGCCTGCGATCCGTCGGCGTGGAAGATCGCGTCGTGCGAGTCCTTCCAGCCCTGGTTGCGCAGTCCGGTCGCCGAGCGGCGCGCGTACTCGTAGAAGCCGTCGCCGTCGACGTCGCCGTAGCGGTCGATCCAGTCGAGCGCGCGATCGACGTGCGGCCACAGGGTGGAGACGAAGTCGATGTCGGCAGTGCGGCGGTAATAGGCATCGGCGAGCACGACGAACAGCGGCGTCGCGTCGATCGATCCGTAGTAGCAGCCGAAGGGCACTTCGCCGAGCGCGGCCATCTCGCCGCCGCGCGTCTCGTGGAGGATCTTGCCCGGCTGCGCGTCGCGCTCGGGGTCGTCGGTGTCGGCCTGGGTGGCGGCCAGGTAGGACAGCACGCCGCGCGCGAGCGCCGGGTTCATCCACAGGAACTCGAGCGCGGTGACGATGCCGTCGCGCCCGAACACCGTGCTGTACCAGGGCACGCCCGCGTACGGATAGGGTCCGTATGGCGTGGACGTGCACAGCAGGTGCAGGTCGGCGAGCGAACGGTCGAGCCAGTCGTTGAACTGCGCGTTCGAGCTGTCGATCTTCGGGTCGCGCTCGCGGTTGCGCATCACGGTCTGCGCGACGCGATCGGCGGCCGCCTGGTACCCGGGCTGCGGAGGCCCGCTTCGCTTTCCCTGTGCGCCTTCGCGCGGCGTGCGTTGCGCCGGGCCGTTGGCCCGGCCGCGGCATCCGACCGCGCCGGATTCGTCGATCTCGCAGGCGATCGCCCACGAGAAGTTCGCCTCGTCGTGCGCGCCCAATCGAAGGTGGAAGGTGGCCAGCGTGCCGTTCCAGTCGGGCGCCGCATCGAGCACGACGTGCGTGCGCCGCGTGCGCCCGTCGCGCCCTTCGTAGCCGAGCGTCAGTTCGCGCGCCTGCGTGCGCGGCTCGAGCAGGCGTCCGCGCTGCGCGCGCGGCATGCCGCGCACCTCGAACAGGTCGGCGAAATCGGCGTCGAACTGCACGGTGAAGTCGAATTCGATCGTGGCCAGCGAGTAGTTGTGCAGCCGGAGCCGCTCGTGGCAGGCGTCGTCGAGCAGCACCTTCGAGCGGAACAGATGCAAAGCGCCGCGCGCGATCGCCTGCCCGCCGTCGCGTCGCGTGTCGGCGTTCATCAGGTCGACGCGGAACAGCGTGTTGTCCTGCTTGACCATCGATTCGAGCAGCAGCGGACGCTTGCCCTCGAGCCGCAGCGCCAGGCGCGACAGGAAGCGCGTATCGGCGTGATAGAGGCCCAGCTCGCCGGAGCCGAGCGGGTCGATGTCGCCGAAGCGGTCGAACACCGCGAAGCTGTCGCCGTGCTTGAGCACGCGCGTGCGGTCGTCCAGGCGCGACGAGCCCGCCCGGATGTAGTACTGGTCGCGGATCAGGATCGCTTCGTCGGGCATCTTCGGGATCAGGCGGTCGAGGCGTGCGGCATCGCCTCGGCCAGGCGCTCGTACAGGTGCAGGTAGTCGCGCGCCATCCGCTGCACGGTGAAGCGACGCTCGAAAGTCTCGCGGCAGCGCGCGCGGCTGAGCGAGACTGCACTGCGCACGGCCGCGATCGCATCCTCGCGCCGCTCCACGACGAAGCCGGTGGCGCCGTGCTCGATCACTTCGGGTACCGATCCGTTGCGGTACGCGATCACCGGCGTGCCGCAGGCCATCGCCTCGATCATCACCAGCCCGAAAGGTTCGGGCCAGTCGATCGGGAACAGCAGCGCGCGCGCGTTGCCGAGGAAGTCGGACTTCTCTTCGTCGCCGATCTCGCCGATGTACTCGACGCCGGGCGCGTCGAGCAGCGGCTCGATGACGTTCTCGAAGTACTCGCGATCGGCGCGGTCGACCTTGGCGGCGACGCGCAGCGGCAGGCCCGCCCGCGCGGCGATGTCGATCGCGCGGTCCACCCGCTTCTCGGGGGAGATCCGCCCGAGAAAGGCGAGGTAGTCGCCGCGATCGGGGTGGAAGCGGTAGCGCTCGGGCGGCAGGCCGTGATGGACGACGGCCTGCCAGTTCAGCGCGGGAAGCGGCGTGCGCTGCGATCGGGAGATCGACACCAGCGGCATGTCGCGGTACTCGTCGAACAGCGGGTGCAGCTCGGGGAGGTCGAGCCGTCCGTGCAGCGTCCCCACGTGCGGAATCGGGCGCGCGCGCGCGAACGGGAAATGCAGGTACTCGACGTGGAAGTGGACGATGTCGAAGGACGCAGCCCGCTGGAATACGCGCTCGAGCATCAGCACATGGTGCGACAGCGGATCGAGGCAGGCGGTGTCCAGCCGCAGCGAGCGCCGGCAGCCGGGAACCAGTCGCGCGCGCGTGGACGAGTCGCCGCTGGCGTACAGCGTCACTTCGTGGCCCTGGCGCACCAGCTCTTCCGTCAGGTACGAAACCACCCGCTCGGTGCCGCCGTAGCGGTGCGGCGGAACGCTCTCGTGCAGCGGGGCGACTTGCGCGATTCTCATATCCCTCCCGGGGAAAGGCGGAGAATTCCGGCGCAAACGTGGCGCCCGGCGATGACCGGTTTCGG
Source organism: Burkholderiaceae bacterium (assembly GCA_021166835.1). Next base: position 10,701 of record JAJPEN010000058.1, read on the forward strand.
AGGACGACGCGCATGTCGGAGTCGCAAGAGTCGCAAGAGTCGCAAGAGTCGCAGGACGAGGCGAACGCCGATTCGCTGCACCGGTTGCGCGACGCGTTGCGCCGCTTCGCGCACGAGCGCGACTGGGAGCGTTTTCATTCGCCGAAGAACCTGGCGAGCGCGCTGATCGTCGAGGCGGGCGAGCTGCTCGAGCCTTTCCAGTGGATGGGCGAGGACGAATCGCGGCGGCTGCCGGAGGCCGAGCGCGAGCGGGTCGGCGAGGAGCTGGCCGACGTGCTGCTCTACCTCGTGCGGCTGGCCGACGTGCTCGGCATCGACCTGCACGCGGCGGCGCTGCGCAAGATCGAGATCAACGCACGGAAGTATCCGGTGGAGCTGGCGCGCGGGAATGCGCGCAAGCGGGCGCTGCCGTAGGGGAGGTGCGTCTGTTGCAGGGGCGATGTCGGCACGATGAGCACTGTTCTGTCTATTTCTGGTCTATAATATGTCTCGATCTGGACGAACATGCCATGAAGGGAACTTCCCTCGAAGCTTCGAGACCGCGGAGCCGCGCTGGTCGGCGCAGCCATCCGCCGGCCCTCATCGAATACCGTCGAAGCGCGGGCATCGACGATTTCGTCCGCCGTGTAGCGGAGGCGACGCCACTGCAACTGGTCGAGACCGAACGTCAGGGAGTGGCGGGAAGCTACCTGAAGGACCTCGCCGAGCGAATGGGCGTGCCGGCGGTGCGCATGTACGCGATGCTTGGCGTACCGAAGGCAACCGCCGAGAAGAAGGCGGCCGCGGCAGAGCAACTCGGCGGAAGCGGAGGGCAGGCGGCGCTCGGTCTTGCGCGACTGCTCGCCATCGCCGGCGAAATCGCGGACGAGTCGACGGCCGCCGATGCGCGCGGATTCGACGCGGCGAAGTGGCTCGGGAAATGGCTCGAGCTTCCGCAACCGGCTCTCGGCGGGCGCCGGGCAGCCGATCTGATCGATACGCCCACGGGCCTCGACGTCGTCGCCCGGCTGCTCGGCTCGATCGCCAGCGGATCCTTTCAGTGAACCTCTGGCGCATCGCCGCCGAAACGAGGCGATACGCCGCAGACGATCTGAGCGGGAAGGGCGCGGCCCTGCGGCCGGGCCGATGGAACGACGAAGGCCACCCGGTCGTCTATGCGGCGCTCACGCCGGCGCTCGCCGTGCTGGAGACGGTCGCGCACATCGACGACGGCGGCCTGCCGCTGAACCGTTTCCTCGTCCGGATCGAGGTCGCCGAGCCGGTCTGGCAGGCACGCGAAGAGCGCCGGATCGACGAGCTGCCGGCGGCGTGGTCGGCGATCCCTGCCGGTAGGGCGAGCGTGGAGATCGGATCGAAGTGGCTCGCGGCGGGCGCGTCGGCGATCCTTCTCGTTCCTTCCGTGATCGTTCCCGAGGAGGGGGTGGCGCTCGTGAATCCGGCTCATCCGGCGGCGCGTTCGATCGGGGCGCGGGTGGTGCGGCGGTTCGAGTACGACCGGCTGTTTCGGCGGCCCGGCGTCTCGCGCTGAAGCGTCATGCAGCGCGGTGCGCGAGCGCTTCGTCGACGATGCCGCGCAGCCGCTGCCAGTGCGAACCCTCCCAGAACACGCGTCCGCATGCGTCGCAGGTACTGAAGCGCTCGTAGTGGGCGCGCACGGTGGGCGGCAGCTGCTCTTCCACTTGCGTCTTCTCGACGGGGTGCAGCGGGACGTTGCACGACAGGCACAGCGAGAACGGTCGAGCGAGGCCGGCGAGGTCCAGGCGCGTGAAGATCTCGCGCAGTTGCGGCTCGGGCCGCAGGGCGCGCACGTAGCAGCCGTGCGTGATCGTTCTGCGCTTCAGCAGTTCGCGATCGCGCGTGAGCACGATGCGCTCTTCCTCGACGCACAGGCGCTCGACGTCGTCGTCGTGGATCGCATTGTCGTAGACCGTATCGAAGCCGGTCAGTCGAAGCAGGCGCGCGAGACCGCCGAGATGCGCGTCGGCGACGAAGCGCGGCGTTCGCAGCGGCGCCTCGCGCACGCGCAGCAGCGGCGAGACATCGAAGGCCTCGAACTTCGGATAGACCGCGATGCGGTCGCCGTCGCGGATGATCCGTTCGAAGCCGACCGACTCGCCGTTGACGAGCACCAGCTCGACTTCGGTGTGCGGCACGCCGAGCGCCTCGATCTCGTGCTTCACCGTGGCCGCGCGAGCGCAGTCGCGATCGAGATCGTGCCGGCGGTTTCGCGGCGCGAGGAAGTCGTTCAGCTCTTCGTAGAAGCGGAAGGTCGCGCGGGCCATGAGGGGAGGATGGCACGAGCGGGGTGCGAGGCACGGGAGCAGGAGGGCGAGGTCAGCTCCCGCCTTCCTGCCACTGGGGGTTCCACGCGACCTCCCACAAGTGTCCGTCCGGATCCTGGAAATATCCGGCGTATCCGCCCCAGAACGTGTTGCCGGCGGGCTTGGTGATCGTTGCACCCGCGCCGCGCGCCTGCGCCATCACGGCGTCGACCTGGGAGCGCGACGCGACGTTGTGCGCGAGCGCGAACTGCGTTGCGCTTTTCGGGCCGACGGGGAGCCCGCAGTCGTGCGCGAGACTCGTGCGTGGCCACAGCGCGAGCTTCAGGCCGCCCTGCAACTCGAAGAAGGCGACCGCCCCGTATTCGAATTCGGTGCCGACGATGCCTTCCGATGCGAGTCCGAGCCCTTCCCGGTAGAAGGCTACCGCGCGGTCGAGATCGTCGACGGCGAGCGTGATCAACGAGATGCGAGGCTGCAAGGTTCGTCTCCCGTAGGGTGGGCGCCTTCAGCGCCGAGGTGCCGATCACTTCGCGGGCGATCGCGATCGACGAATGGAACCAAGGCGTGCACGTCGTCGTTCACATTCCGATTCGACGGGCGCCTTCGCGAAAGCGCCTCGACGCTTCGACGTCGAAGCGGAACGCGGCCGCGAAATCGTCGAAGCCGTAGCCGGGAACGACGCCGCGAATGATTGCCGCGTGCCGCCGCGCCTCGTCGAGCGAGCCGGCGAGTCCGAGCGTGAACGCCGCGATCGCGTGGATGTGCGGATGCGCATTCGGCCGCGCGGCGGCGCGCACCGCCCAGCGCGCGGCCTCGTCGACTCGATCGAGGCGGACGAGCGCGATCGCATGCGAGCCGAGCATGCCGAAGAGCAGCGGATCGAAGGGACTGAGCAGCCGCGCGTGGTCGGAGGCCGCGATCGCGGCCCGCGGATCGCCCGACTGCGCATGCACGAAAGCGAGCGTGTAGTGCCCGAGCGCGAAGTTCGGGCTCAGCTCCACGGCCTGCTCGAGCTCGCCCACCGACGCGTCGTGCCCTTCGCGCAACCACAGCGCGCGGCCCATCGCCCAATGCGCCGACGGATCGCGGTCGTCGGCCATCAGTGCCTGCGCGGCGGCGTCGATCGCGCGTTGCGTCTCCGGTTCGCGCGCCGTCCAGCCCTGGAAGGCGTTCTGGAAATGCGTGAACGACAGACCGGCCCACGCACGCGAGAAGGTCGGATCCATTCGCACCGCGGTCTCGAAGAAGTGCTGCGCCTTCGCGTTGTCGGGTGGATCGAAGCGGTACATGTGCCACAGGCCCCGGTGGTGCGCACTCCAGGCGTCGAGCGAGCCGGGCGGCAGCAGGATAGCCCGGTTGCGTTCGAGCGCCTCGATCTCGGCGGCGAGCGAGGCGACGATGCGGTTGCCGATCTCGTCGAGCACGCCGAAGGTGTCGGCCAGCTCGAAGCGCTCGGCCCAGACCACGTGCGCGGTTGCCGATTCGACGAGTTCCACCTCGATGGTCGCGACTGCGCCCTCGCGTCGCAGCGTTCCGCTGCACGAGTAGTCCACACGCAGCAGTCGCGCCGCTTGCTGCGCGTCCACGCCGCGCGCATGCAACGCCGACACGCTGCCCTGCCCGATGACGAACAGGCTGCGCAGCTTGGCCAATCGGGTGACCACGTCGTGGGCGAGCGCGATGCCGATGCGGGCGTCGTCGCCCTGCGCAGCGAACGGCATCACGGCGATCGACGCGCGCCGTGCGGGGCAGGAGCCGCCCTTCTCCCGTTTGCTCGCCTCTGCGACGCCAACCGGGAGCAGCTTCGGCGCCCCGGCGCCGAGCGCTTCGCATGGAGGCGGGACGAGTTCGATACTTTCGGCCACGTCGATGCTTTCCGCGTTCGCAGCGGCGTGTCCATCGTCATGCGCCGCGCTTGCGCGAGTCGCCCGCCACGCTTCGTGCAGCGGCCCTCGGTCGAGCCCGGCCTCCTCGAAGCCGCGCAGCGCGATCGCGAACTGCGCCTGCGCTTCGCGCAGCCGTCCCGCCTGCAGCAGCGCTTCGAGCATCCGCCGGTGGGCGCGCAACTCGAAGGGCTCGAGCGCGAGCCACTGCTCGAGCCAGGGCACCGCTTCGATTCCGGGCGCGCGTGCGGCCAGTTGTTCGAGCAGGCGCACGTTGGCCTCCCGGAAGCGCCGCCGCTGCGCCGCGAGCCACGCGTCGAAGGCCGGCGTGCGCGCGAGCACGAGCCCCTGCAGGAAGTCGCCCTCGTACAGCGCGGCGAGCGATTGCAGTTGCGCAAGGCCGAGAGCCGCCAGGCCGCCGCACAGTGCGCGCTCGATCTCGAGCGCGTCGACGAAGACGTCGGAAAGGTCGAGCCGGACTGCGTCGCCTTCCGCGCGCAGCCGGCGATGCGACGCGTCATCGACCAGCGGGCGGATCTTGCTCAGGCACCAGCGAAGCTCGCCGCGCGGATCGTTCGGCCTGTCCCACAGCAGATCGCAAAGAGTCTCGCGCGCCAGCGGCCGCGACGCGAGCGCGAGCCGCGCCAACAGCGCGCGAACCTTGCGCGAAGCGGGCAGGGCGAGGGCGATTCCGGCGCCGACGCCGGCGCTGCCGCGGCGGATCTCCAGCGCGCCGAGCAGCCGCACGCGAAGGCGCAACTCCTGCGGCGCAGGCAGCTGCGCGAGCCGCAGGCTCGAAACGGATTCCACGCCGGCTCCCACGCTCGCTTCTCCGGGACGCTCCTATCGTGAACCTCGGACGTACGGGGACGCCGTGCGCCGGAGTTCCCTCGCCATGGTGAGGCGAGCCCATCCCGAACCTTGGAGAAGCAACATGAACACTGCTGCTGTTGCCCCTGAACGAACGCAAGCGCCCACGGTCGACTTCGCGGCGCTGAAGGTGCGCCAGCGCGTCGCCTGGTCCTCGGGCGACTACGCGCTCATCGGAACCACGCTGCAGATCGTCGGCGAGCAGCTCTGCGAGGCGCTCGACGTGCGGGCCGGCAAGCGTTTTCTCGACGTCGCGTCCGGAAACGGCAACGTCGCGCTCGCCGCCGCGCGCCGCAACTGCGAGGTCGTCGCGAGCGACTACGTGCCCGCGCTGCTCGAGCGCGCGCGGGAGCGCGCCGCGGCAGACAGGCTCGACCTCGAGTTCCGCGAAGCCGACGCCGAGGCCTTGCCTTTCGACGACGAGAGCTTCGATTACGTGGCCTCGAGCTACGGCGTGATGTTCACGCCCGACCAGGAGCGGGCGGCGGCCGAGCTTCTGCGCGTGTGCCGGCGCGGCGGGAAGATCGGACTGGCGAACTGGACGCCGGAGGGCTTCATCGGCCAGGTATTTCGCACTCTCGGACGCCATGTTCCGCCGCCGGCGGGCGCCCGGTCGCCGGCGTTGTGGGGCACCCGCGCGCGCCTGGACGAACTCTTCGGCGCGCAGGCGGCTTCGATCGAAGCGACACCGCGCGACTTCGTGTTCCGCTACCGCTCGCCCGACCATTGGATCGACGTGTTCTCGACCTGGTACGGACCGATGCTGAAGGCCTTCGGCGCCGTCGACACCGACGGGCGTTCGGCGCTGCGCCGCGACCTCGTCGCGCTGATCGAGCGCTTCGATCGTTCCGGCGACGGCACGATGGTGGTGCCGGGCGAATACCTGGAGGTGGTGGTGACGCGGCGCTGAGCGGCTTGCGGCCATGCGCGGCTCTTGCGCCGCGCATGGGCGCGAGGGCCGCAAGGGCCGCAAGGGCCGCAAGGCCGCAAGGCCGCAAGGGCCGCAAGGACGCAAGGGCGCAAGGGCCGCGCAGGGGCGGGCGGTGCGTCGACGGGACGCCGGCACACCCTGTGCGCCGGCGTGCTGTCCCGTGCTATCCGTATATCGCGGCGTCGGCGTGCCGTTGCGTGCCGACGTGGGCGGACGCGCTGCTACTGCCGCGAGTGCAGCCCGATCATGTTGCCTTCGGTATCGACCGCCAGCGCGATGAAGCCGTGCTCGCCGATCGAGAACTTCTCGCGCTCGAGGCGGCCTCCGGCGGCGTTCACGCGCGATGCCTCCACCGCGCAGTCGTCGCAGCTGAAGTAGACGATGACGCCGTTCCCGCCGCCGTCGAAGCCCGGCATGCGCACCAGCGCGCCGGCCGCGCCCGTTGCGTTCATCGACATCGGGAAGGCGAGCATTTCGTGTTCGTCGCCTTCGAGCTTCTGGAGGCTGCAGGCGAACACGGTTTCGTAGAAGCGTCGGGCGCGCGCCATGTCCTGTACGTAGATTTCGAACCAGACGATCGGGTTCTCTTTCATTGCCGCTCTCCTCGGCTGGGGTGCCGGCGTTCATGCAGGCAAGGCGCGCTCCCGGTAGTGCACGCTCCGAAGCGCCGGCTGCCCGCTGCGTGCTGGGCCGCCTCACCGCGCCGGGCCGCCCCACCGCGCCGCCCACCGCGCCACCCAGCGCGCCACACCCAGCGCGCCGCCCAGCGCGCCGCTCAACGCTGGGTCGCCGCGCCCCGCTACCGAATGTTGCCTTTCGAGCGGTGGAACGCATTCCACGAGCGGGAACGCTTCATCTGGAAGCCCGAAGATCCGACCGGTGCGAGCGCCGGGCAGGTGGCTTCGACCGGTTGCTGCCGGGGAGCAGCACCGTCAGCACGACGCGCGCAACCCACCGCGTGCGCTCTCGCGCGTCCTCGCCCGGCGGGGTCACCGCGCGTCGGCGTCCGCCTCCACGTACACCCACGCCGTCGCCCCCGATGCGAGCTGTGCGGCGACGCGCCGATAGGCATCCACCTCGTATCGGTCCGCGTCGGCCAGCTCCTCGTCGCTGATCTCGAAGACCGTTCCGGCCACGCGGCTGTCGACACGACCGTTGTGCCGCACGATCGGATGATGCGTGCGACCGCTCGTCGCGACGACCGCTTCGTCGTCGATACGGACGAGCGTCTGCTCGTAGCCGACCAGCTCGTCCGGACGCCCGACGAGGCGCCTGCCGAAGGTGGCGAGCTGCACGCCTTCCTGCTGCAGGGTTCCGTAGGAAAAGAGAAGAGGCATCGCAGGCTCTCCGGCGCGACACGGGCGCAGGCCCGGCGCGCTACATCTCCGTCAGATGGGCAGGAAGCGCATCCGGTGCCTGGCCGCGATCTCCGGCACCTTCGAGAGGCCGCGCGGCAGATCCCGCACTTCTCGATCGACGTCGCGGAAGAATCCCTCGGCGGCGGCCGGCGCATCGAACACTAGCACGCGCGCCGGCTTCGCCGAAGCGCCCTGGAAGCCGTGCATCGTGCCGGCCGGTGCATAGAGGAAATCTCCGGCGCCGTAGACGTCGACGCTCCCGCCCATCGTGAAGCGCACCTCGCCCTCGACGATGTAGTAGTACTCGTCCCATGGATGCTCGTGCGGCGGCGGGTCGGCGTCGAGCGGCAGCATCACTTCCATCAACGACCACGCGTCGCCCGTCTGCCGGGGCAGCTTCACGCTCGAGGACACGATCGACTGCGCCGAAACGGCGATCCGGCAATCGCTCGCGGGGATCGGGCTGCGCGGCTGATGCCGCTTGGCTTGCGCATGAAGCACCGCCGCGGCGCCGTTTGCGCTTCCCGTGCTGCATGACGCAGCAATTTCGTCTGCGCAAACCGTTTCGGACGCGGAAATGCTGTACATGGACGCCCCCGGTTTGCCAAGCGCTCGTTTCGGTGATGGGTCGAAGGCAAAGATTGCAGCCGTACATTCGGACTTCGATCGGCGAGCCGTAGTTCGCCCTTGTCCCTGATGGATTCCGCTGGCTGGCT
>JAJPEN010000032.1 GCA_021166835.1 Burkholderiaceae bacterium
CACCGCCAGCTTTCGGCCGCCCTCGAGATAGACGCCGCCCTTGATCAGGATGCCGCGCCGGGCAGCCGCCGCCAGGCCGCTGACGATCGTCACCGGCGTCGAGATCACCAGCGCACAGGGGCAGGCCACGACGAGCAGCACGAGCGCGCGGTAGATCCAATCCATCCAGGCGCCGCCGAAGGTCAATGGCGGAATTACGGCAACGAGCAAGGCCATCGCAAACACCGCGGGCGTGTATACGCGCGCGAACCTGTCGACGAAGCGTTGCGTCGGTGCCCGCCGACCCTGCGTCGACTCCACGGCATGGATGATGCGTGCCAGCGTGGTGTCGCCAGCGCGCGCCGTGACCCTGAACTCGAACGAACCCGATTCGTTCACTGTGCCGGCGAAGACCTTGTCGCCGGAAGCCTTCTCGACCGGCAGGCTCTCGCCGGTAATCGGCGCCTGGTTGACCGCGGACCGGCCGGAAACGATTTCCCCATCGAGCGCAATGCGCTCGCCGGGTTTGATACGCACCAGCAGGCCCGGCTCGACGCTTCTGGCCGGCACCTCCCGCCAGGTGCCGTCGGGTGCCTGGATCGTTGCGCTTTCCGGCGTCAGATCGAGCAGTCCGCGTATCGCGTTGCGTGCGCGATCGAGCGACTTCGCCTCGATCACCTCAGCGAGCGCGAACAGGAACATCACCATGGCCGCCTCGGGCCAGTGCCCGATCGCCATCGCACCGGTGACGGCGATGGACATCAGCGCGTTGATGTTCAGGTTGCGGTTACGCAGCGCAACCCAGCCCTTCCTGTAGGTGGACAGCCCGCCGGTCAGGATCGCGAGCAGCGCGAGCGCAATCACAACCGCGTCGCTACCGCCCGACCATTCGACGACCTCGGCCAGTGCTGCGGCCACTCCCGACAACACGAGCGGCCACCAATTCGTGCGGCTGAGCGTAGTGCTCGTGTGTTCAACGCCCTGACGCTGCACGCGCATCCCGATCGACGACAGCGCATCTTCGATCGGCTCCGGTGCGGGCAGGCTGTGGCGCACCCGCAGCGTGCGCTGCATCAGGTTGAACTCGAGCGCCTGGATGCCCGCCAGCCTGCCCAGGCGCTCGCGGATCAGCGCCTCCTCAGTGGGACAGTCCATGTTGTCGATTCGATAGAGCGCCTCGGAGTCCGTCGGCCGGTCGCGGGCATGCCGCGCGCGCATGCCAACCGACACCGGCGCTTCTTCGGTGGGGCAATCCACGTTGTCGACTCGGTAGCGCGCCTTCCGGGTGCCCCGCCGATCGTTCTCTACAGCCTCGGCCGCCGTGCAGCCGCAGTTCGTTCGACCAGAAAGGGTTGAGTTATCAGTAACCATGTCTGCAATGCCCTCCAGCGGCTATTGCAAACCATGTAGCTGGTATAGAGTCAAGAGCGCCGGCTCTTGACCTCAGCCGAAGCAGGCCCTCTGCGTAGGGCGTCTATTCGCTTGTGTGAGATCCGCGATTCGATCAGCGGCGACGCCGGACCGCGATCGCGAGTGCGCCGACGACGAGCCGGGATTCATCAATCCGGGAAAAGGCCGGCCGGCGAAGCCTGGTAGCCCACCGGCCGTGGCGTCATTTCACGCTGGTCACGACATACCCCTTGCCGTCCTGCGAAAACTCCAACTCTGCCTTCTTGCCGACGGCGAGCTTGTCGAAGAGCGTTTTGTCCTTCACCGCAAAGGTCATCGTCATTGCCGGCCACTCGAGGCTTTTCACCGGCCCGTGGTCAACCGTGACGGTGCCTTTGGCGGCATCGACATTCTTTATAGTGCCGGTAGCATGATGGGCCTGTCCCTGGGCGGAAGCTCCCATCGGCATGTCCTTCATCGGCATGTCGCCCATCTTCTGTTGGGCAAGCGCTGCACTGGTGCCGAGCGTCAGGGCGATTACCAGGGCGGCCGTAGCGATTTGCTTCATTTTCAATCGTCCGTATCTCTCAAGACGCTGTTCCCGTCTGCATGACCCACATGCTCCCCCTGGAGCTCGGCAACCTGTAGGCCAGCAGGCGCAGCGCGTTCGCAACCACGATCAGCGTCGACCCTTCATGAAACAGCACGGCAGTGCCGATGTTCAAGCCGAGAATCGTCGCGGGAATGAGCACTGCGACGACGCCGAGACTGACGTAGAGATTCTGCCGGATGATGCGGCTCGTGCTGCGCGACAAGCCCACAGCGAAGGGAAGCTGTGCGAGGTCGTCGGCCATCAAGGCGACGTCGGCCGTCTCCAGCGCGACGTCCGAGCCGGCAGCTCCCATTGCGATGCCGACTGTGGCGTTCGCCATCGCGGGCGCATCGTTGACGCCGTCGCCGACCATGGCGACCTTGCCGTGCTCGCGACGTAGCGCCTGGATCGCTTCGACCTTCTGTTCCGGCATCAAATCGCCGCGCGCTTCGGTCAGCCCGACACTGCGTGCCACCGCTTCGGCGACCTGCTGGTTGTCGCCCGAAATCATGATGAGTCGTTCGATACCCAGTGTCCGCAACTCCGCCATGAGCTGCGCTGCCGAAGCGCGAGGCGTGTCCATCACGCCGATCACGCCGAGAAACCGCTCGCCTTTGCGTACGGCCATCGTCGTGCGACCGGATGCAACGAGCCGATCGTTCGTTGCTGCCACCTCGGGCGGCAGCTCCGAATCGGGGAGCTCCGAGAACAGCACCGGTTTGGCGATATGGACCCTCTCCCCTTCGACCATCGCCTGCACTCCGCGCCCGGTGATGCTCTCGACATCGGCGGCCACCGGCACCTGGACGCGAGGATCCATTCGCTCTCGCGCGCCCGATACGATGGCGGTCGCCAGAGGATGGTCGCTGTGCTCTTCGACCGCCAGAGCGACGGCAAGCAGTTCGTTCTCGCTCGAACCCGGCATCGGGACGACGTCGGTCAGTCTGGGCTTGCCTTCGGTGAGCGTTCCGGTCTTGTCGAAAGCGATCGAGTTGAGCGTGCCGAGGTTCTCCAGCGGTCCTCCACCCTTGACCAGAACACCGCTGCGGGCTGCGCGCGCGACGCCGCTCAGCACTGCGCTCGGAACCGAGATCGCGAGAGCGCAGGGGCTCGCCGCGACCAGCACCGCCATCGCGCGATAGAAACTGCCGGCAAACGGCTCGTCGATCACCACCCCGGCGAACAGCAGCAAGACGACGAGCGCCAGCACGAGCGGCACGAAGACCCGTTCGAAGCGTTCGGTGAACTGCTGCGTCGGTGAACGCTGTGCTTGCGCCTCGGCCACCATCGTAACGACGCGCGCCATGGTCGATTGCTCGGCGCGGCGCGCGACCATCACCTCGATGACGCCGGTGCCGTTGATCGTTCCGGCGAAGACGCGGTGCTCGGCAGCTACGCGATCGAAAGTCGCCAATGCATCCTTCGCGTTCGGCAAAGGCCGTTTGTCGACCGGGACGCTCTCGCCCGTGACGGGCGCCTGGTTCACGCTGGTTTGTCCGACGACCACCACACCATCGGCGGGCAGCCGTTCGTTCGGACGCACGATCACGACGTCGCCGACTTGAAGCTGCTCGACGCCAACCACCTCGGTGCCACGTTCACGCCGCACCGTCGCCGTCTCGGGGGCCAGTTCGGCGAGGGCCTCGATGGCCGTTCGGGCCCGCCCCATCGCATAGCGTTCCAGTGCATGACCGATGCTGAACAGGAACAGCAGCAGCGCGCCTTCGGCCCACTTGCCCAGCGCTGCAGCACCGATGGCAGCCAGCAGCATCAGCGTGTCGATTTCGAACCGGCGCGCGCGAAGGTTGGCGATCGCCTCCCTCAGTGTGTGGAAGCCGCCGAAACCGTAGGACGCGACGTAGCAGGCAAGCGCAAGCCATGAGGATCCGATGGTCAGGCGCTCGATCAACCACCCCGCGGCGAGCAGCGTCCCCGCCACTACGGCGAACACGAGCTCGTTTTTTTCGCCGAGAAGGCCGCCGTGAAGATGATCGTGGCCGCGTTGCTCACCGGCGTCGTCCTCGATGAGGCGCTCGGGCTTCGACGGTCTGATTCCGAACTCGCCCGCACGATCCAAAAGTGCTTCGCGGGTCACCCGGTGACGGTCGTACTCGATTCGAACCGCACCCGACGCCGCTACATCGGCTTCCAGCACACCGGGGACACCGCGCAAGTCCTCGGCCAACCGGCGCGCTAAGCGCGCGTGCATGGGCTCATCGCCCTGGATCAGCAAATGGGAAAAGCGCTCGCTCAGATCGGCGCCCGCGGCGTGCACAAGCTCTCGAACCCGGCCCAGGGAGATGGCGTCCGGATCGTAGTGAATGCAAAGCTGCGGCGTGGCGCCTTCTCCCCGGACGACATGCGCCTCGTCGACCCCGGGTTGGCCCGCGAGCGTGCCGAGCAGTCGATCGACGCAGCGGTCTTCGACGTCGTCCACCTCGGGAAGCACCAGGGGAAGATCGAGGCGGAGCTTGCGTCGGTCGCTCATGATTTCGCTGTCTCCTGGTTGACGTCGCGCTCGCCAGGCACCGCCGAATGAATGCCGCGGTGACCTGCCATCACATGACCTGCCCTGCGTTGATTGTTGCGATACCGCTGCGAACAACGTCGGGGCCGGAAGCCTCCGACTCGTGTTCCCGGGTGTCTGCATTCGCGTGCAGCATGATTCCGATCGCAGTGACGCCATCGGCGCAGCTTGCTATGGGGCGGCCGCCATGCATCTTTGCAATTGCCGCCACGATCGAAAGCCCGAGTCCGTGGCTGCGATCGGCCTCGCTGCGGGAGCGGTCGACTCGATAGAAGCGATCGAACAAGCGGGGGAGGTGTTCGGGCGCGATCGGCGCACCACGATTCACCACGACCAGCCGTACCTCTTTTCCCGTACGGGCGATCTCGATTCGTACGACGGACCCGCGCTCGCCATGGCGCGTTGCGTTCGCCAACAAGTTGGATAGCGCCCGCTGCAGCAACGGGGCGTCGAAGTCACCGGAGGCGTCACCGGCAACCATCAGGTCGAGGCCTGCTTCCGCGTAGGCCGCTTCGTGGTAGTCGGCGATCTTGAGCGCGACGTCCGCCAGGCTATCGATTCGGGTACGGCGCGCATGCGCACCCCGATCGCACTGCGACAGGAACAGCATGTCCTGCACGATGCCCGCGACGCGCTGCAGGTCCTCGAGGTTGGAACCCAGCACCTCGCGCAGCTCCTCCGCTCCGCGCGCTTTTCGCAGAGCAAGTTCTGTGCTTCCGATCAACGTCGCCAGCGGGGTGCACAATTCGTGCGCGACGTCGGCATTGAATCCCTCGAGTTGCTCGTACGAAGCGGCCAGGCGCGACAGCAGTTCGTTGAACTGCCCGATTAGCGGCTGCAATTCTTCGGGTTGTGCCGAGCCATCTAGCCTGCGGTGCAGGGTGTCCGCCGCGAGCGCCCGCGTCTGCTCCACGAGGTCCCGCAACGGTCGCAGTCCGAGCCGAACGAGGGCGTGGCCCCCGGCCGAAACCAGTGCGGCGCCAGCCAGGGCGGCCGCCAGAAGCGTCAAGCCGAACCGGCGAAGCAAACGCTCGTCGTCGCGGGTGTCGAGGGTCAGGATCGCGCTGATGTTCGCGCCGTTGGAAGCTGGCATCGGGATCGTGAAGCGAAGTTCGCGCATGCCGGCTTCCGCGAGCCGAGGTCGTGACTTCGCGTAGAACGTAGTGCCGTCGGCGCGGTACAGATGCAGCGACAGGTTCTGATGGCCGACGAGGAAGTCGTCGAGCTTGTGCCGCAGCGTCGGGCCATCGAGCCCGCCCGCCGTTTCGGACAGCAGGTGCCGGACTTGCGCTTCCTTCTGGAGCAGCGTCTCCGACTGGCGCGCCTGGAAGCTCATGACGGTGACGACGTAGACGGCAGCGCAAACGGCGACGAGGCCTACGAGGCTCTGCAGAGCCAGCCAGCCGGAAAGTCGACGTCCCAGCGACCCGACTCGGTTGCCGCTCATTTCCCACGCTCCTCCAGCACGTAGCCCATGCCGCGTACGGTGTGCAGCAGCGGGCGTTCGAAGGGTGCATCGAGCTTGCCGCGCAGTCGCCGCACCGCCACGTCGATGACGTTGGTCCCATAGTCGAAATTGACATCCCAGACCTGCTCGGCGATTTCGGTGCGGGAAAGCACCTCGCCCTGACGGCGCAGCAGCAGGACGAGCAGTGCGAACTCCCGGGCGGTCAGGTCGAGTCGCGTGCCGCCTCGCGCCGCGCGCCGACGTAGCAGATCGACTTCGAGGTCCGCCAGCTCGAGCACCGCTGAACTCTCGGGGGGACGCGCGCGACGCAACAACACCTCGATACGCGCGACCAGTTCGGAGAAGGCGAACGGCTTGACGAGGTAGTCGTCGGCGCCGGCCTTCAAACCGCGGACACGATCCTCGACGCGCATGCGAGCCGTCAGCATGAGAACCGGCGTCTGCCGCGTTTCGCGCAGGGCGGCGAGCAAGCTGATGCCGTCGATCCCCGGCAACATGCAATCGAGCACGATCAGGTCGTGCCGCCCTTCCATCGCGAGGTGCAGGCCGTCGATGCCGTCGTGCGCTACTTCGACGACGTAGCCCTCCTCGGCAAGTCCCTTGCGCAGATAGGCGGCCAGCCGGAGCTCGTCCTCGACCACGAGCAGCTTCATGGCGTCACCGTTTCTGCGGGCGTGCCGCAGAAGATGGCGAACTTGTCATCTTCCGGACGCGTTCTCGTTCCGTAGCCGCTCTTACAGTGCCCGGCAGGCCATCGCGGATGGCTTCGCAGTCGAACTGCGGTCCGTAGTCGATAGAGGAAACACCATGAGCATTCGTTATCGAACCCTGTTGCCCTTCGTTGCCGCGGCGCTTGCCATGCCGGCGGCGGTACAAGCGAGCGCCGAGTGGCATCCCACCCTTCGTGGGGCCGGGTACACCTACCACTATGACCACTTCCAGAGCGCTAAGACGCGGGTCCAGGTCATGGCCGAAGTCGATGCTGCACGCAAGGACGGAACGCTCGCGTCGATGATCGGGCACAACGTGCCGCTGCCGTCCGCGAGCACCGGTCCCGTCAAATCCCGTCAGCAGGTCGTCGACGAGATGCGCAACGAATCGCCGCAGGACCGCCGCGCGCGGATGGAAATGTTGATCAACGGCTGACGTCGCCGGTATTCCCAGTTGCGGCGCGAACGGTCCCCGGAGGATCGTTCGCGTCGCTTCATCTTCGCCCGTCCAAAACAAGAGGAAGACGGGCGCCTTTCGAGCCACGCGCTTCAACGCCGCCCCCGCGCTCAGCGGATCGACACCGCGCGGGCGACATCCGAAACGGTGATCCAACCGGCAACGGACTGCCCGGTACGTGCCGCAGCAACCAGCGCGTCGACGAGCACGTCGGCTTCGCCGTCCTCGCACAGCAACTCCAGCTTGTACTCGTTGACCACCTCGTCGCCGAGATCCATCGCATAACGTCGCTCGCTGCTGTCGAGCGGCAGCAGCGAGCCCTTGACGACGTACACGGCGAGGTTGTGCCGTCGGTCGCCGCGCTCCCCGCCCCAGACGGGGCTGCTCTTGAGCGCTGCAATCACGTCGGCGATACGGCTTCGATGCACGTAGGCCTTGATCTCCTTCATTACGGCTCCTGTTTCGCGGGCAAGGGGGCGTGCGGCTCATCGGTCGGCTCGTTGGCGAGTCGCTTCGCTTCTGCGCGCGACTCCGCCCATTCCCAGATCAGCGGCAGCAGCAGAAGCGTCAGCAGCGTCGAGGTGAGCAGCCCGCCGACCACGACGGTGGCGAGCGGCCTCTGCGTTTCGGCACCGACGCCGGTGGAAAGCAGCATCGGGATCAACCCGAGAATGGCCACCGAAGCGGTCATCAGCACCGGGCGCAGCCGCAACTCCGTGCCGCGGCGCACGGCATCGCGTATCGACAGGCCGTGTCTGCGCTGGTCGTTCAGGAAGCTCACCAGCACGATGCCGTTGAGCATCGCCACGCCGAACACCGCGATGAAGCCGATCGCCGAGGGCACCGACACGTACTGCCCGGTGACGAACAGCCCGACGATGCCGCCGATGATCGCAAACGGAACGTTCGCGATGATCAGCGTCGCGTGGCGCACCGAATTGAACGCGGTGTAGAGCAGGATGAAGATCAGGCCGATGGTGAGCGGCACGATTACGCCGAGCCGCGCCATCGCGCGCTGCTGGTTCTCGAATGCGCCGCCCCACTCGATCCAGTAGCCGGTGGGCAACTCCACCTGTGCCGCGATGGCGGCGTTGGCGTCCTGCACGAAGCTGTCGACGTCGCGCCCCTGCACGTCCATCTGCAGCACCGCATAGCGCTGCAGTGCTTCGCGACGTACGAAGGTGTAGCCCTCGTCGAGCTCGATCGTCGCCACCTGCGAGAACGGGACTAGCGCGCCCTCGGCGGTGCGGATCGGGATCGACGCGATCGCCGCCGGACTGTCTCGGTACTCCTCGGCAAGACGCACCGAGATGTCGAAGCGGCGCGTGCCCTGGATCATCGTCGAGACCGTCTCGCCGCCGATGCCTGCCTGCACGATGCTCAATATGTCGTCGGCGTTCATGCCGTAGCGCGCCGCGGCCTGGCGGTCGACCTTGATCACCATCTGCGGCTTGCCCTTGTTCGCCTCGGCGGACAGGTCGGCTACGCCGGGCACCGCTCCGATGACCCCCTTCAGGCGCGCCGAGAGATCCTCGAGCTGGTCCAGGTCCTCGCCGTAGATCTTCAGCGCCAGCGTCGCGCGCACGCCGGAGATCAGCTCCTCGACGCGCATCTGGATCGGCTGCGTGGCGCCGAACACCGCCGTCGGCACCTCGGCTTCGAGGTATTCCTGCATCTCGTGGCCGAGCGCGGAGAACGACTGCTTCGTCGGCCACTCGTCCTGCGGCTTCAGGTCGAGCAGCACCTCCATGTAGTTCACGTCGGCCGTCTCGCCTTTCTCGGCGCGCCCGATCGTGGCGAGCACCGAGCGCACCTGCGGATACTTCTCGCGAAGCTTCGCGTCCATGACGTTGGCGACGCGGATCGATTCATCCAGCGAAGTCGACGGAATACCAACGACCCGGAACATGATCGCGCCCTCCTGCAGCTGCGGCATGAACTCCTTGCCGAGCAGCGGAAAGAGCGCGAGCGCGCCGATCAGCAGCGCCAGCGCAGCGCCGATCACCGACTTCTTGTGGTCGAGCGACCAATCGAGCAGCGGCAGATAGAGCTTCTTCGCGCCGCGCACGAGCCAGGTGTCCTTTTCCTCCTTGGGCTTGAGGATCAGTGCGGCGAGCACCGGAACCAGCGTCAGGGACAGCACCAGCGAACCGATCATCGCGAAGGTGATCGTCAACGCCATCGGCTTGAACAGCTTGCCCTCGAGGCCGGTGAGCGAGAAGAGCGGCAGGAAGACGACGATGATGATTCCGATCGCGAAGGCGATCGGGTTCGCCACTTCGCGCGCAGCCTCGAGCACGATCTGCGTCCGGTTGATCGGTCGCCCGGACTCGCGCGCGTGCGAGAGCAGCCGGAACGCGTTCTCGACCATCACGACTGCGCCGTCGACCATCATCCCGATACCGATCGCAAGGCCCGCCAGCGACATCAGGTTCGCCGACAGCCCGAACTGGTTCATCAGGATGAACGCGAACAGCATCGCCAGCGGCAGCGTGACGATGACGACGATCGCCGAGCGCAGCTCGCCGAGAAACAGGAACAGGACGATCGCGACCAGGATCGAGCCTTCGAGCAGCGCGGCTTCGGCGGTCGCAAGTGCCTTCTCGACGATCTCGGTGCGGTCGTAGACCGCCTTCAGCTCGATGCCCTCGGGCAGCGCCGCCTGCGCCACCGCGAGCTTTTCCTTGACCGCCTCCACGACGGTCGCGGCGTTCTCGTGGATGCGCGCGAGTGCGATGCCGAGCACCGTCTCATGTCCGTCCCGAGTGACGGCGCCGAAGCGCACGGCCGGCGCCTCTTTCACGTCGGCCACGTCCCGCACGTAGATCGGTGCGCCGTTGCGTTCGGCCAGGACGATCGAGCCGATGTCGGCCGCGTCGCTCACGAGCCCCAGGCCGCGCACCAGATACTGCTCGGCGCCGATGTTCAGGTACTGGCCTCCGACCTGCTTGTTGTTCGCGGCCAGCCGCTCCATCACCTCCTTGAACGACAGCCCGTACTTGAGCAGCCGGCGCGGGTCGATCTGCACCTGGTACTGCTTCTCGTGGCCACCCCAGGTCGTGACGTCGTCCACGCCGGGGGCGGTACGCAGGATCAGCCGCACGGTCCAGTCGTGCAACGTGCGCAGATCCATGGTGCTGAGTTTGCGGTCGGCGTCCTCGATCGTGTACCAGAACACTTGGCCGAGGCCCGAGCTGTTCGGGCCGAGCACGGGTTCGCCGTAGCCTTGCGGCAGACGCTCCTTCACCTCCTGCAGCTTCTCGCCGACGAGACGCCGGGCGAAGTAGATGTCGACGTCGTCGGCGAAGTAGACGCCGACGTACGACAGGCCGAACAGCGAAACCGAGCGCACGATCTCCACGTCGGGCAGGCCTGCCATCGCGGCCTCGATCGGCACGGTGAGCAGCCGCTCGATGTCCTCGGCGGCGACGCCCGGCGACTCGGTATAGATGTTGACCTGCGCCGGCGTGACGTCGGGGAAGGCATCCACCGGCACCTGGCGGAAGGACATGATGCCGAGCCCGACCAGCACGGCGAATCCCACCAGCACCAGCACCTTGTAGCGCAGCGCGGCATCGACGATTGCATTGAGCACGACGCTTCCCTCTCAGTGTCCGTGGCCGAGCTGCGACTTGAGCTTGCGCGCCTTCAGCGCGTAGGCGCCCGCGGTCACCGCCTGCTCGCCGGCCTCGATGCCGGCGTTGACCACGGTGCGGTCCCCCACGCGTTCGCCCGGCTCGACGACGCGCATCTCGTAAGCGCCGTGTTCGAGGACGAACACCGTCGGCTTTCCCTGCATCAGCACGATCGCGTCGGCCGGCAGCGCGATCACCTCGCGCTTCTCGCCTGCGACGTCGATCGTGGCCGTGGCGAACATCTCGGGTTTCAGGCGCCCGTCGGCATTCGGCACGACGATGCGGGCCGCCACGGTACGGGTGTCCTTGTTCACCGCAGCGCCGATGTAGTCGACGCGGCCGACGAAGGTTTCGCTCGGATACGCGGGAACGCTCACGCTTGCGTTCGCACCGACATGCACCCTGGCCAGAGCGGCTTCGGGCAGGTCGGCCTGGATCCAGACGCTGCCCAGGTCGGCGACCGTGAACATCGGCTCGCTCGGACTCGCGAGTTCCCCGAGCGTTACGCTCTTCTCGATCACGGTGCCGGCGAACGGAGCGGCGACCGCAAAGGTCGAGGCGCTCGCCCCACCAGCGTTCGTGCTGCCACCAAGCAGCCGCAGCCGGTGCTCGGCGGCACGCAGTGCCGCAGCCGCCTTGTCGCGATCGGATCGCGCCCGCAGGAAGTCCTTGCGCGCGATGATCTCGTCGGTGCTCAGTCGCTCGGCCCGCTCGAAGTCGGCCTGTGAGATTCGCAGCTCCGCCCGCGCCTGTACCCAGGCCGCATGCGCCTCGCCGACGGCGACGCTGTCGAGCGTCGCGAGCGCCTGGCCCGCGCGCACGCGATCGCCCAGCTTCGCGGGCGCCGAGGTGATGCGTCCTTCGATGCGCGGAGCGACGCGCACGAGCTTGTCCTGATCGGGCCGGATCGTTGCCGTGACGACGATCTGGTCGCCGAGCGCCTGCGGCCGAATCTCCTCGACTCTAATGCCGGCGCGCTCGGCTTCCTGCGCGGTCAGCGTCAGCTCCTCGCTCTCGCTGTGGCCCTCTTCCTTCTGCCCTCCGACTTGCTCGGCCGGCCGGTCGCCTTCGGCGGCGCGTTCGTTCTGCGCCTCGCTGTTGCCGCACGCGGCGAGCGAAGCCGCAAAGGCGAGCGCCACTGCGAGACTCGCAAGGCGCAGCCCGCGCCGCCTGTCGTTTTGCACCATCGTCATTTCGTGGATCCTTCCTGCAGCCAGCCGGCCGCCTCTTCGAGTTCGATTCGGGTCGCGTAGTACTCGGCGAGCGCGTCGTTCAGTTCGCGGGCCGCATCGAGCGCCTGGCGATTGACGAGCAACTGATCGAGCAGGCCGATTTGCCCTGCCTGGCGAGACTTCGCCGCGAGTTGCTGGTTGAGCTCGGAAGCCGAGACCATCGCCCCCTGCAGGCGCTGCAGCCGTTCGCGCTGGCTGTCCAGTCGACTCCAGAGTCGCCGCACCTGCGCCTGTGAGTTGCGAATCCCGACCGTGCTTTCGATCTCGGCCTGCGTGGCTTGCGTCGTCGCCTGTCCGAGCGCCGCGTCGTTGCGCTGGAACAGCGGCAACGGCAGCGATACCGAAAGCGTGGTGACGCGTTCGCGCGCGGCGGCCGGCCCTTCGCGGCCCACGTTCACGCCGACCGTGACCTCGGGGTAGCGGTTCGCGCGCTCGAGCGCAACGCGTGCGCGGGCGGCGTCCTGGGTTGCGGCGAGCGCACGCTGTCGCGGCAGATTCTGCACCGATGCCAGCAATCGATCGAGTTGGTACGGCGTCTCGCCGGCGGGTACCGAAAGTTGCCCGGCGAGCTCCGGAATGGCGGAGGGCGGCAGTTGCAGCACCGTGCCCAGCGCGCTGCGCGCATCGAGCAGATTCTCGCGCGCCGATGCCAGTGCGTTGCGCGCGCGTTCGGCTTCGATCAGGGCGACATTGGCGTCGAGCCTCGTGTCTTCGCCGGCGGCACGCCGCTCTTCGACAGCCTGCGCCGTGTCTTCGAACAGTTCGAGCGCCCGCTGCTCGATCTGCACGCGCAGCTGAGCGGCGAGCACTGCATGGAAGCGCAGCGCTGCTTCGGCGCGCGCAACCCGGCGGGCGTCGTCGATTCCTGCATGTACGGCATCGAGGTTTGCGGCGGCAACCTGACGTCGGTACGACTGCTGCCCGGCGATCTCGATGGCCTGAGAGATGCCGAACGTCCACTCACGGGCGCGTCCGTCGGGTGCCTCGGCGCTGCGGCGTGCCCGCGCCGTGCCGATTTCGGGGTTGTCGATGAACGGCGCCGCAGCTTCGCGGCGTAAACCTTCCGCCGCAGCGAGCTGTGCTTCGCGTGAACGCACCAACGGGTGCGCGATTTCGGCGAGGCGCATCGCCTCGTCCAGGGTCAGGAGAGCTTTCGGCGGGTCCTGGGCTATCGCCGCGTTCGCCGAGGCGACCAGTACGAAAGCCAACGCCAGAAAAGAAAATCGCATCGAATCATCCTTCTTGCCTTTCGACAGAAGCGATCCGGATGCGAAGTCGGAGTCTTCAGGTGGTGTGCGTACCTGACACGACGCCGCCGCCGGACCGCACGGCTGCGCAGACATCGCTTCGGTCAGGACGTTCGGGCCCGGAAGGTACGTGCGAGGTGTACGACGACGCCCCGGCGACCGGGGACGCTGCGGGAAGCAGAAGCGCGGCGGTGGGGATCAGCGCCGAAAGCGTCGCGGCGCAGCCGAGGTGGCAGGTTGCGCAGTCGGCGTGGTAGGTGCCCGAGCCGTTCCCATCGTCGCCCAGCGCCGGCGTGATTTCTCCGCCGGCCTGGTGGCGATGCTCATGATGGCCGAAATGCTTGCTGGCCGACGTGTTCGTCTCGTGCGCGCAGTAAGGCGCTGCCGCGGCCCAGATCATCTGGAACGGCAGAACGAGCAATAACATTGCGAACATCCAACGGCGCATGGTGGCGAATTATATAGCGCCGTTCGCTCGCCTGCTTCGGCAGCGAGGCCGCCTTTCGAGCTTCGCGTAGACTCCTCCGCGGCCACGGGCGGCGTTGCCGGTGCCCATCACTTCGAGAACGCCTGCCTGGAAGTCCGCCATGACCGGAAGTTCACCAATGCGCGATGCCGCTCTTCTCGACCAGGTGGCTGCTCCACGCGACTCCGTGCAGTCCGTGCCGGCCACCGGCAATCTCGTCCCGCTCATCGAGCGCTGGAAGGCCGATCCCGGCGGCACCTATCTCGGCTGGTTTCTGTGGGATCGCCGGCTGAAGAATTTCCGCTCGATTCGCCGCGGGCTGGCCGCCGTCGTGCGCGAGATCAACGCCGGCACGTTCGGCAACACATACCGCGGATCGTCGCTGGAAATCGTCGTGAGTTCCGTCGCGGAACAGCGGCAGATCTTCAAGGGGGCTGACCACGCGTTCCTGTGGAAGCCCAAGCTGCGCATCCCGGACATCTACGAAGACGCCGACAACAAGCGAGCTTTTGCGCGCCTGCTCCACGACTGCGAGTGCTGTGACACCGCCGATGCCGTCATCGCGGCGATCCACCGCATCGATGCCGTGGGCATCAAGGGTTTGGGACCGGCCGTCGCCAACCTGCTGTACTTCATCCATCCGACGCTGGTCGTTCCTTTCAACACGGCGATTGTCAAGGGGTACAACCGCATCGCGGGGTCGAACGTCAAACTGGGCCGCTGGGACCACTACCTCGCCTTGCGCGAAGGCGTATTGCGCATCAACGAACAGCATCGGTCGCTGTTGTCCAACGATCTCGGCTCGATTGCCGGCTTGCTGTTCGACGTGGGCAGCGGCCGTTTTCCGGCCCCGCCTCGTGCCGACGATACGGAAGCACATACGGCGTGGATGGCCGACCTCGTGCGCGTGCGCGAGGAGTCGGCAGCATCGAATCGGCTGCGCGCGCAACATCAGGCCAACGACACCAGCCGTCACGAAATGCAGGGCTGGCTGCGCGATCTCGGGTTCTCGCTCGGCTTCGACGTGTGGATCGCCTCCAATGACGGAAGCCGTCCTTACGCGGACGGCCGACTCGGCGACGGGTGCGTGACCCAACTCGCTGTCGAAGGCGTGCCGGCTGCCGAGTCGGTGCGTCTCATCAATGTGATCTGGCTCGACAGAACGAGCCGGCGCGTGGCGGCGGCATTCGAAGTCGAACATTCGACGTCGATCCATTCCGGCATCGTGCGGATGCTCGATCTCGCGCTCGGCTCGCCGCTCGGCGAAGGCAGCACGCTGTTCCTCGTCGCACCCGACGAGCGACGTGCCGACGTGGCGCATCAGCTTCGTCGGCCGGCGTTCATGCGGGTGGCCGAGTTGGGTATCCGATACCTTCCCTACGGCGCGTTGCGCGAGCACCGTCAAGCGATGGCGCGCTTCGGCAGCGGGGTGAAACCGGTGCTCGACGTTTCGCTGCGACTGTGATCGCCGGCGGCAAGCGAGTTTCAACGGGACTGGAACATGGCGCTCTGCAGCATCGCGCGGGAGCTGGGTTGATCGGCGCCGGGCACAAGCGTTGCTTGAAAGGACGATGCCAGAAAAAGAGGTTCGTCATGGCTCATCAGCAATACGCATCCTGCATCGAAGCCTGCAACGCCTGCGCCGACGCCTGCGACCACTGCGCCACCGCCTGCCTGAAGGAAGACGACGTCAAGATGATGGCGCGCTGCATCGCGCTCGACATCGACTGTGCCGGCATCTGTCGGCTCGCCGCCGGCTACATGGCGAGGGACAGCGAACTCGCCCGGCAGGTCTGTCGGGTTTGCGCGGAAGTCTGCGAGGCCTGCGGCGACGAATGCGCCAGCCATCCACATCCGCATTGCCAGGAGTGCGCCCAGGCGTGCAAGCGCTGCGCCGAGGAGTGCCGGCGCATGGCTGGCGCCGGCACCCGGGCAATGTGACTGCCGATCGGAGCCGGGATCAACGAGGATCGTTGGCCGCCATTCCGATCGAAGAGCTGTCTACCGCGTAACGGCGGCTGCGGAACGACGAAGCGCGCGGCGCAGACCCCAGACTCCGACGACCAATAGTGATGCGCTTGCGGGCGCAGGCAGCGGACGGCCTTCGGAGTTCGGGATGGTGACATACGGGATGTCGGTGATGTCGTACGCCGTAGCGAGATGCGCGCGCATCTCTTCGATCTCCCGCGTCTGCGCGGCGACCATGCTCGCGCACATTGCGCGCACCTCTGCGTGCGGTGCAACGCTCGCGCATTCGCGAGCGGGAGGCAGCAGCGTCGCGTGATGTCCGCTGAATATCTCGAGAAAGGCGATATTGAACGGATCACCGGGCGGCGCTGCCTCCAATGCGCCGACCAGCTGTCCCTGCGACGGACGCATCCTCGGCACGTAACGGATGTCGTAGAAGTTATCCAACATTCCCTGCGTATCGACGATCTCCATGCGTTGGGCAGCATTCGCGGCCATCGCCGTCTCGAGAACCACCGGATCGGTGGCCCGCGCCGGCGTGAAGGGGAACGCATCGGCCGAGTCGGCGAAATGCGACGAGGATCCGGTGGCTGCGGTACCGGCGGCCAGCTCGGTGATGCGCAGCGCCGAAAAGTGATGGTCGATGGTGAACTCGAGGAAGTCGATTTCGTTGACGAACGCCGGTGGCTCGACGAACGGCACTGCGCGGGCGGCGATCGGGACTGCGGTACATGCGACGGCAGCAACGGCGGCCGAAACCCGGGCGAGCCTGCGTAGGTTTGTTGCGGGCATCTCAAGCTCTCCTTGGGCAAGGGTCCGAGGCGACGGCCGCGAACCGTGCTCCGCGCCAGCAATATCGACGCCCGAACGAAAAGATTGCTCTGGCGGCAACTGGCTTTTCCGGACGTCGCGCTCGAAGCATCTGGCCGAGTTCCGGGTCGCGCTCGACGAAATCTCGAAAGATCCCGAACGGCTGGTCCGCGTTGGGCGAGCCGAACTGATCGAGCAGGCCAGGCGCGGCGAGGTCGTCGTCCTCGACGTCCGACCCGAGGCCGAATACGCGGCCGCTCACCTCCCGTATGCCCGCTCGATGCCGTTGGCCGAACTCGAACGCCGGGTCGCCGAACTGCCTCGCAACCGCGAGATCGTCGCCTATTGCCGCGGCCCCTTCTGCCTGCTTTCGAACGAGGCGGTGCAACTGTTGTCGGCGCGCGGTTTCGACGTGCGCAAGTTGCTCGACGGCGTCGGCGAGTGGCAAGCCGCCGGCATGCCGTTGGAGCGAACGACCTCGGCCTGATTGCGTTCAACCCATTCACAAGGAGAGGGGCCCATGCGTGCACGAATCCTTTCGCTCGCGCTGTTCGCGGCGTCGGTGTCGCCGGCATTTGCCTCGGATCTGGTTTCGATGCCCGTGCCCGGCGCTATCGATGCGGCCGGCCGGAAAGTGCTGACCTTTATCGCCAAGGATCCACCCGGTGTGCGCTGCAATGGCAACCTGCAGGTGGCGGCCGAAGTGGCCAACGCGTATCGAGTGCCGATTCAACTCGTTCCCGCCAGCCTGATGCCGGGCCTTCCCGCGCCCGCGGTGTTCTACGGAAATCAGATGATCGTCGCCGACGGCAAGGACCACAACGGTGCGGTGAGTTACCAGTTGGTGGCCGACGTGCTCGAAATCGAAGGCGTCGCGAAACAGCAGAAAGCCGGTCTCCTCTACAACGACCGGGTACGCGGTGACTTCGACGCGTTGAAAGCGACGATCAAGGCCGGCGGGAAGTGACATGGCGAGCGCGCTCTGCCCATGAACGCGACCACGATGGAGAAGCGCAACGTGCTCCTGTTCGCAGGAGCGCAGGCGCTTTTCCAGACCGTATCGGTCATGGTGATGACGCTTTCGGGCCTTGCCGGTTTGCATCTCGCCCGTCTGGAACGCCATGGGAACCGCGTCGTCCGAACAACCATGGCAGCGGCATCCCCGGTTCCGATCGCTACAATCGGACACCAATGAGCCCCTTCCGCCGTTGCCGTTCGGTCTTCGCTTGGATTGCGCTGCTCGGGATTCTGTTCACGCAGTTGGCAGTGGCGGCATACGCGTGCCCATCGTTGCCGCATACGACCAGCGAACAGACGCAGGCTGCGTCCGACTCGCACGGACTTCCCTGCCCGGAGATGGCGACGCAATCGCACGGCGCGTTCGATGCGCAACCGCCGGACCTTTGCAACCAGCACTGCGCTCACGACGGGCAAACCTCCGAATCGCGGTCGGTAGCCGCCATTGACCAGACGTTCGTCCTGGCCTTCGTTCTTCCCGAACCGGATCCTTCCGAACTCGCAGGCGTGAGGCACGCGCAGCAGCCCGAATTGCTGCGGCTCACCGCACCACCCCCTCTTTGGCGCACCGGTCGGCTGCGCATCTGATCCTGCGGTGTGTAGCCCGCTTGTGAAGCCGCGCCCGCTTCGCGGCGACGGCACAACCTGCCCCTGCTGATCAGCGCAAACGCAAGCCGTTCGCTCGCCTCATCTCCTTCAGCGGCGAGGCAGCTTTTTCATCGACGACCAAGGATCGACATGCTCTCCAGAAAGATGGGCTTTCACGCCTTCCCGCTCGCGCTGGCGCTGACCGTGTTCGCCACAACAGTGTTTGCCGACCCCGCGATCACGCTGACGCACGTTCACGGCCTGTCCTACAGCGCGGACGGTCAACAACTCCTCATTCCCAGCCATCACGGCCTGGCCGTGTTCAGCGAAGGGCGCTGGTCCAGGGCTGCAGGCCCTGCGCACGACTACATGGGATTCTCGGCGACGCGCGATGCGCTGTACAGCAGCGGCCATCCAGCGCCGCGCTCCGGGCTGACCAATCCGTTCGGCCTCATCAAGAGCGAGGACGGAGGAAAAACATGGCAGAAACTCGGGCTCGAGGGCGAGTCGGATTTCCACTCGCTGGCGACCAGCCACGGGACCAACACGGTGTACGTGTTCAATCCGCACCCAAACTCGCGCATGAAGCAGTCCGGCATCTACTACACGCGCAATGACGGCCTGCAGTGGAAGCGCGCTGCGGCCCGGGGGCTCAGCGGGGAGCTGAACAGTCTCGCCGTGCATCCCACCGATTCCGGCGTCGTGGCCGCCGGTACCGAGCAGGGCCTGTATCTGTCGCGCGACGCCGGTGAGAACTTCGAGCAACTCGTGGGCGAGATGCGCGTATTCGCCGAAGCCTTCGACCTCGACGGCCAGCAGCTGTGGTTCAGCACGTATGCCGGCAAGGCGGGACTTGCCCGCGTCGCGTTCAAGTCCGGCACTGCACCAGAAACGCTTTCGATCCCCGCCCTAGGCGAAGACGCCGTGGCCTACATCGCGCAGAACCCAGTGCAGCAGAACGAGTTCGCGATTGCGACCTTCAAGCGAAGCGTTTTCGTCAGCGAAGACCGCGGCCGAAGCTGGACGCAGATTGCGAGGGACGGAGCGACGCTCCCGTGACGGCGAGACGAACGACGTGCTCAAGGTAATCGTGATCGTGCTCGCCACCATCGGCGGGCTGGTCGTGCTCGGCGTCGGCGTCATGGCGCTGATGCATTTCGGAATGGCCGGCGGCGTGGGCTGCTGTTAGGCCCGTAGCTGCGTAAACCGATTGGAGGTCGATCTCATGGACCGTCAGAGGCGACGCGTCGTCGTCGGCACTGCCACCGCTGCAGCCGTGGCCACGCTTGGATTACCACAATCGGGCGCACGCGCCGAGGGCAAGGAGGAGGTTGACGCCCGTATCGAGATCCACATCGAGCTGCGCGCGGTGCAGGAACATGTCGTCCTTCGTCCGGGCGCCCCGACCCGGGTGTGGCGCTACCGGGGCAAGGTGCTGAGAGGTGATGCAAGCACCCTCGAAGCGTCCGATGCCACCTACCTCGGGCCGATCATTCGGGTGCGGCGCGGCCAGCGCGTGCGGATCGACCTGATCAACGAACTGCCCGAGCCGACAATCGTTCACTGGCACGGCCTGCACGTCCCCGACACGATGGACGGGCACCCGCGGTTCGCGATCGCACCGGGCCAGCGCTACGTCTACCAGTTCACCGTGTTGAACAGAGCGGGCAGCTACTGGTTCCACCCGCATCCCCATGGCAGAACGGGCGCGCAGGTCTACTTCGGTCTGGCCGGGCTGTTCCTGGTCAGCGACGACGAAGAAGCAGCGCTCGGTCTACCCAGTGGTCGATACGACATTCCGCTCGTCCTGCAGGACCGCAACTTCGACGACAACAACCAGTTCATCTACCTGGGGTCGGGTTTGACCGACAGCGCTTCCACCAACAGCCTGGACCGGCCACCGATGATGGGTGGCGGGATGATGGGTGGCGGCAGCATGATGCGTGGGGGCATGGGGTCGATGATGGCCCGCATGATGGGAGTGCTCGGCGACGACATCCTCGTCAACGGCAGGTCCGAGGCCAGCCTCTCGGTCGAGCGCCGCCTCTATCGCCTGCGAGTGCTCAACGGCTCCAACACGCGCACCTACAAGCTGGCGTGGCACGATCGCTCGCCGCTGATCGTGATTGGCACCGATGGGGGGCTTCTGGCAGCGCCCGTGCGGCGCGACTACGTCATGCTCGCGCCGGCCGAGCGCGTCGATCTCTGGGTCGATTTCGCTCGCTGGCCGGCAGGCAGCGAACTGTCGCTGCAAAGCCTTGCCTTCGAAGGTGGAATGAACATGGGCGGCATGATGACGGGCCGCGGCTCGCTCCCCGACGGAGCGCCGTTCCAGGTGCTCGCGCTGCACGTCGAGGGGGGTCCGCGAGGCTCCCAGGAGGCGGCGCCGCCGGCACGCCTGTCCGAGGTCCTATCACCGGATCCGCGCGTGGCCGCCAACTTCGATCGCCCGAAGATCTTCGAGCTCACGATGGGGATGATGGCTTGGGGAATCAACGGACAGAGCTTCGAAATGCTGGAAGCCAGTCCGTACGAGACCGTGAAGCTCGGCACCCACGAGCTTTGGGAATTCCGCAACGACGCGGCGAGCGGGATGATGGGCATGGCGATGCCCCATTCGATGCACGTGCACGGCGTGCAGTTTCGAGTCGTCGAGCGCTCGGTCTCGGGCCGTTTCGTCCGCGATGACGAAAGCGCCAAGGCAGGCTTCGTCGACGAAGGTTGGAAGGACACCGTGCTGGTGATGCCGGGCGAGCGCGTTCGCATCCTCGTTCGTTTCGCGGACTATCCGGGGCTTTTCCTCTACCACTGCCACATGCTGGAGCATGAGGACGGCGGGATGATGCGCAACTATCGAGTGCGGGCGTAGCAACGCGGTACTCAATCCCATCGACATCTACGGTCCTAACCTTCTGAAACTTCTGCGATCCCGCGACGAGCCCGATCCCGAAGTGCATTTCAACTGCGATACGGACGCGTCATCAGCGAGTGATGCGTCTCAGAGGAAGAACCTGGGTGCCGCAGCTTTGCAACGGGCAAATCTGGACTTCACTTCCGGACGGCCGAGCGCGGCAGGAAGCGACTCCCAGAATCCCGCTGCGCTTTGCGGCGTCTCTCTTCGTGAACGTCCGCACTGTCGATAGCAATAGGATCGCTGGCCGGAAAGCTGTATTCGAGCGCCTTGTCCAGTTCGCGCTCCAGTGCGTCAGGCTTCTCGTAGGCGCTTCTTCGCAGTCGCTTGTTCGTCATTGGGATTCCCTCGGTCTACAAATCATCATGTAACCGCTTGGCCCGGAAACTGCGCGCACGGGTTGGGACCCAGGCCGCCACTGCCCGGTAGTCGCCGCCGTTGAACGGGCCCGATTTGCGCTTAACGCCGGGTAGCCGGATTGCACTTCTGCTGCCTCATGAAGAGCCTCGTTGCAGCAATCGGTCTCGCTGGCGCCTCGGTCGCGATCGTTTTCCTGCGGCGCCGGGAGAAACGCCGCGCCCTGCAAGAAGCTCTCGCTGACGAGTGCGCCGTCAGCGAATGCGGGCCCGACGGCACGCCGCTCAGCCTGTACGCCGGGTGAGCGCCGGAACTTGCCTACAGCCACCGGCGCGCATACCAGCCGATCGACTCGGCGACGCGTCGGGGCCAAGCTCTTTGGCTCCACGCATCTGCACGTACTCGCTCCGAATCACACAGGTCCTGTAGAAAGCTTTCCGCCAACACCGCATTCAGCTCGCCGGATTCGTCGATCAGATTCAGTTCGTCGTTGACGAAAAGGCTTCGATAGTCGAGGTTCGCCGTACCAACGGTCGCCCAGGTCTCATCCACGAGCAAGGTCTTGGCATGGAGCACCCGCGGCACCTACTCGAATATTCGCACCCCGCAGGAGAGCAGCCTAGAATAGGCAGCGCGAGCGGCCCATTGCGCCAGCGGTACGTCGCTCTTGCCCGGCACGAGCAGCCAGACTTCCACGCCACGCATCGCCGCTTCGCGCAGCAGTCGCTGGGTCAGGCTGTCGGGTACGAAATACGGCGTGGTGGCCCAGATTCTGGAGCGCGCGGCGCGCAATGTGTCGTTCAAGACGCAACGCAGCCGGTGTCGACATGCACGCGAGCGGTTCGGCAGCAGCCATGGGGAACCGGTGACCGGCGGAAGCCAGTCCGGCGGGGCGTCGAGATAGCAGTCGAACACGGTGGCGGCCGCGGCAGCGGAGTCGCCCACGAACCGAACATGCGTGTCCCGCCAGCGGGCGGGACCCATGGCTCGTAACGAGCCTGCTGCATGAACGTTGAAGCCTCCGACGTAGGCAACCGATCCGTCCACCACGAGCAACTTGCGGTGGTTGCGCCGGTTGATCTTCAGTGGCCGGCGCGGGCTCCAGGGGCGGCTCCATTCGAAACGCACGCCGGCAGTACGCATCCGATCGATATCCGCGCGGGAGAGCACCGACCAGGAACCTGCATGGTCGGCGCGCAGATGTACCGAAATACCGCGCGCGACGCAGCGCACCAGCGCATCGACGAACTGCCGGCCGACGGTGTCGGACGCAAAGATATAGCTTTCGAGACGGATGCTTCGCTTCGCGCACTCGATGTCGCGCAGCATGTCGTCGAAGAGGACGTCGCCCTCGTCGTAGACACGCGTGAGGGCGGACATCGTGCCTTCGGTATGAAGTGCGGCGAGCGATACTTCCGGCAAAGCTCGACCGGCCGCGGACGCGATGTCGTTGTGGCGGCGGGCGTCCGCGAAGCGCCGGGCTACTGCATCCCGGCGCCCCTGTACGTTGCACGCACCCAATGATCAGGATTCGAGGGAGTGATCCGGTCCGTACACACGGTGGATCGCTTCGCGCTCGGCACGCGTCTTCGCGGCGGCTTCGCGCTGGACCTGCTCCCGCGTCGAGCTAGACGCAATACGACGTTCGGGCGCCGCGAACTCGAAGGAGGGCGGAATGCTCCCCGCGCGTTGTGCCGCATGCAGTTCGGCAATGACTTCGGCGCGCGTGGTCTTGCTCGGTATCACATGGGTGGTCTGGAAGCCGATCTCGTTGTTCACGAATTCGACGCCGCTATCGGCGAATGCGGGGGCGCCGACCGACAGCACGACAGCAGCGAACAACAAGGATTTCGAGGACATTTCATTACTCCTGTGCAGTTTCGAGATATGCAGCACCGGGGCTGCTCGCGACGCGTTGTGCGCGTCACGGTCTCAAATGTAGAGGCCCGTAGGCGACGGCATCGTTTCACGCCGATTACATTCTCTTCATCTTTCTCCCAAGAGCATCGAACGCGCGTGACCGGAACGCAATTTGCGCGACAACTTCCTGTAGCGTACCGGAGGCCATACTGAGCCTTCAGAGCAATCGAGAATCGCCCTTCGAATACTTGCGCTGCCCAAGCGGCGCCGATCGAAGGGCTTGACCTGGAAGGAAAACGTCGATGTCCGCACCTGGGGCGCGTGAACCGTTCGTCGAATGGTTCGAAACGCTGAACAACCGCGACGTTCCCCGCGTCGGTGGCAACAATGCCATGCGACCGGCGGCAACGCGCACGCTCACGGTGCAGACCACGCGCAAGGAGCGCGAGTCCTTCTGCTGTCGGATGACGAGATCCTGCAGTTCGGACGGTGGGCTGCAACGGTGGAAGCGCATTACGGCCATGCGATGGACATGGAGTGGGCCAAGGACGGCGAGACGGACGAGCTCTACCTGGTGCAGGCGTGCCCGGAAACCGTCGTCTCGGCGCGCCGCGCGGGGTGACGCGCGAAATGTCGAGGAGAAGATGTCATGAACTCAGGAAAGGAAATTCGGGCCGCCGTAAACGGCTACGGCGTGATCGGCAAACGCGTAGCCGACGCAGTAGCGAAGCAGGACGACATGCACCTGGTCGGGGTTGTCGATGTCGCGAGCGACTGGCGCACGCGCGTGGCCCTCGACCGCGGTTTCGCGCTGTACGGCCCCGGCAAGGAACAGGTCGAGGCGATGCGCGCGGCCGGCCTTGCCGTCGCGGGTACGCTCGATTCGTTGCTGGATGACGTCGACATCGTGGTTGACTGCACGCCGAAGAAGGTCGCGGCAACCAACGTCGAGACCTACCGCAAGCGACGCGTCCAGTTCATCGTCGAGGGCGGAGAGAAGCACGCGCTTACCGGGCACTCTTTCGTGGCCGAATCGAATTACGCGAGTGCGCTCGGTCGCGATTCGACGCGCGTGGTCTCGTGCAACACCACCTCGGTGGTGAGAACGCTCACGGCGCTCAAGCGCGCCGGGCTCCTGCGCAAGGCGCGCGGAACGCTGCTTCGACGCGCGACCGATCCCTGGGAAAGCCATCAGGGCGGAATCATGAACACGTTGTTGCCCGGCGTACATGGTCGACAACCAGGCGATCGTAGTGCCGGAAACGATCGACGCGATCCGTGCCTTGACGCAGGCCGAGCCCGAGGCGAAAGCCTCGATTGCCAGGACAGATGCCGCCATGGGCATCGGGACGTTGCCACTATGACGAAAGGCACGGGCACGACGCTCTTCGCCGGGAAGGTTGCCGTCGTCGGCGCCGGCCGCGTCGGCAGCACCTTTGCCTACACGCTCGCAGCATCGGCTGTGGCGCGAGAGATCGTCCTCATCGATGCGGACGGCGAGCGGGCTGAAGGCGAAGCGATGGACATCGCGCACGCGGTGCCGTTCTTCTCGCCGGTCACCGTCGTTGCCGGCGATCTCGCCGACGTCGCCGACGCCGCCGTCGTGGTGATCGCCGCCGGCGCAGCGCAGCGCCAGGGCGAGGCGCGTCCGGCGCTGCTTCGCCGCAATGTCGAAGTTCTTCGCGGGATCGTCCCGCAGGTCGTACGTGCGAATCCCGGCGCGCTGCTCCTCGTGGCCACCAACCCCGTGGACGCGCTGACGTACGCGACCCTGCGCTTGTCGGGCCTACCCCCGGCGCGGGTGCTCGGCTCGGGCACCGTGCTGGACACCGCGCGGCTACGCGCCGAGCTTTCGGCGCATTATGGCGTCGACTCCCGAAACGTGCACGCCTACGTGCTGGGCGAACACGGAGATAGCGAACTGGTCGCCTGGTCGACGGCGACACTCGCGAATGTCCACTTGCCGGAGTATTGCCGCCTCACCGAAATGCCCTGCGAGCCGCAGGACATGTCCGCCATCGCCGCGCGCGTACGCGATGCGGCCTATGAAATCATCCAAAGGAAAGGTTCGACCAATTTTGCGATCGCCGCAGCGCTTACCCGGATCGTCAAGGCACTTGTGCGCGACGAGGCTTCGGTGCTGACCGTATCGACGCAAGTCGAAGGCCACTATGGCATTCGCGACGTTTGTCTCAGCCTGCCTGCGGTAGTCGGCGCAGCAGGCGTCCAGCGCGTGCTGCCAGTTCCTTTAGCGGACGATGAGATCACGGGGCTGCGTCGCTGCGCCGAGGCGGTTCGCAACGCGATCGCCGAAGCCGGACTCGAGTAACGGGCGGCGCTGCTTCAAGGCGCCGGGCCTGGAGTACTCCCTGCCGGAGGAAGCGAGGCATGACGATCAGGCAAATATCCGCTTACCGTACCCTTGAGGACTTGGACGTTTCGGGGAAGACGGTTCTGGTTCGAGTCGATCTGAACGTACCGGTCAAGGACGGCACGGTTACCGATGTGACTCGGATCGAGCGCACGCTGCCTACGCTATGTGAGCTTGAGAACAAGGGCGCGAAGGTTCTCGTTCTTCTTGCCCACTTCGGCCGCCCGAAGGGTGCGGTCGTGCTGCAGATGAGCCTCGAGCCTGTCGCGGGCGTACTGCAATCGATGCTTGGTCGCCCTGTCGAGTTCGTCGCGACCGACTGGCAGGACGGACGCGCGGACGACGCGGTCAAGCACGCGCAGCCGGGCGCCATCCTCCTCATGGAGAACACGCGCTTTCATCCCGGCGAGCAGACGAACGACTCCTCCTTCGCGGGCCGGCTCGCTCGCCTGGGGGATGTCTACATCAACGACGCCTTCTCGGTCGCTCACCGCGCGCATGCCTCCACCGAAGGCGTGGCGCGTCTTGTCCCCTCGGCGGCAGGGCGCGCAATGCAAGCCGAGCTCGAGGCGCTCACGAGCGTCTTCAGTGCGCTCGCTCACCCGGTCTTCGCCCTCGTCGGCGGCGCGAAGGTTTCCAGCAAGATCGAGCTTCTGCGCAATCTCGTGCAGGAGGTCGCAACGCTCGCCCTCGGCGGCGCCATGGCGAACACTTTCCTTGCCGCGCAGGGAAATCCGATCGGCAGATCGCTCGCCGAGCGCGGCCTGCTCGACACCGCGCGCGGCGTCATCGCTGCGGCCAGCGCTTCCGGCTGTGAGATCGTCCTGCCGATCGACGCGGTGGTTGCCCAGGAGTTAGAGGCCGGTGCGGCGTGGAACGTCATACCGGTGCAATCGGTAAGTGCGGACCAGATGATCCTCGATATCGGCCCCAGTACCGTGGCACTCATCCGCGAGCGCCTCGCCCGTGCACGCACGCTCGTGTGGAACGGGCCGCTCGGCGCTTTCGAAACCGAGCCTTTCGACCGCGGCACGAACTCGATCGCCGAAACGGCCGCACGCCTGACGCGAAACGGCGCCTTGCGCTCGGTTGCCGGCGGCGGCGATACGGTTGCGGCGCTGAAGCATGCGGGGGCGGCAAGCGACTTCAGCTTCGTTTCGACCGCAGGAGGCGCCTTCCTGGAATGGTTCGAGGGAAAGTCGCTGCCCGGCGTCGAGGCTTTGCGGGCGAGATGAGCGGGATCGGTCAAGTCGTCACGCTGTCGCCCCGCGACTACGACGCAGTCTTGTTCGATCTCGACGGCGTCCTGACCGATACGGCAAGCGTGCACGCCGCCGCCTGGAAGAGGCTGTTCGACGAATTCCTCCAGCGTCGCGCGGCGCTCTCCGGTGAATCTTTCGTGCCCTTCGACGCCGAAACCGATTATCGGCTCCACGTCGACGGCAAGCCGCGGCTCGACGGCGTCACCGATTTTCTCGCCTCGCGTGGCATCGCCCTGCCCTTGGGTACGCCGCAGGACGCCGACGATGCGCAGACCGTGCAGGCACTCGCCCGGCGCAAGGACGTCTATTTCGTCGGACACATCGAGGAGCATGGCGTCGAGCGTTATGAAGCGGCGGTCGGCCTCGTGAAGGCGCTGCGCGCGCAGGGCGTCAAGAGCGCCGTGGTGTCGTCGAGCCGGAACTGCAAGACCGTGCTCGAAGCCGCCGGCATCGCTCAGCTCTTCGACGCCCGTGTAGACGGCGTCGAACTCGAGCGGCTCGGCCTCGCCGGCAAACCGGCCCCGGACATGTTCGTCGAAGCGGCGCAGCGCCTGCGATGCGATCCCGACCGAGCGGTCGTCGTGGAGGACGCCGTTGCCGGCGTTGCCGCCGGCCGCGCCGGCGCATTTGCCCTAGTGATCGGTGTGGATCACGGCGGTCGCTCGCAGGCACTGCGCGAAGCCGGCGCGGACGTGGTGGTCACGAGCCTCGCGCAGGTCCGGGTCTCGGCCGAGCCGCCCTCCGCCTGGTCGTTCGTCTACGACGAGTTCGATGCCGAACGCGAGGGAATGCGCGAAGCGCTGTGCGCGCTGGGCAACGGTTATTTCGCCACTCGGGGGGCGGCGGCGTGGTCGTCGGCCGATGACGTCCACTACCCCGGCACATACTTGGCGGGCGGATACAACCGGCTGCGGACAGACGTGGCGGGTCGGACGGTCGAGAACGAAAGCCTCGTCAATTTCCCGAACTGGCTTGCGCTTGGTCTTGCGATCGGCGGCGGCGACTGGTTCGACCTGCGGACTGTCACGATTCTTTCCTACCGCCAGGAACTCGACCTGCGACGCGGCGTGCTCGTGCGGACGATCCGCTTCGAGGATGCTTCCGGCCGCCGCAGCATGCTCGTCGAGCGGCGGATCGTGTCGATGGCGCAGATGCATCTGGCAGCGCTCGAGCTCACACTCACTGCGGAGAACTGGTCGGGCCGCGTGACCGTGCGCTCGGGAATCGACGGCCGCGTGGTGAACGACGGAGCGAAGCTGTACCGCCGGTTCAACAAGCAGCATCTCGAGCCGGTCACGAGCGGCAACGCCGGAAAGGACGGCATATACCTGTGCGTGCGGACTTCGCAGTCCAACCTTCATGTCGCCGAAGCGGTGCGCACGCGCGCATATGTCGGCGAGGCACCGATCGAGCCGCAGCGGCGCTCGATCGATGAACCCGGCTACGTCGCGGAGGAGCTGGACGTCGACCTCGCACAGGGGGAATCAATGGTCCTGGAGAAAATTGTCGCGCTGCACACCTCGCGCGACCGCGCGATTTCCGAGCCCGTCGTGGCCGCCTGCGAGGCGATCAAGCGTGCGGGCCGTTTCGCTGCCGTCCTTGCACGGCACGAACTGGCGTGGCAACACCTGTGGCGCCGCTTCGACGTGCATCTCGCGCCGCGTAGGGGCGCATCCGGGCTGAACGTGCCGATGCTGCTGCGGCTGAACATGTTCCATCTGCTGCAGAGCGCCTCGGCCAACTCGATCGGCCTCGACATCGGTATCCCCGCACGCGGTTGGACCGGGGAGGCGTACGAAGGCCACGTCTTCTGGGACGAGCTCTTCATCTTCCCGACGCTGAACTACCGCATGCCGGAGATCACGCGCTCGCTGCTCATGTATCGGTACCGGCGGCTTGGCGAAGCGCGCGCGGCGGCGCTGGCCGCCGGGCACGCAGGTGCGATGTTCCCGTGGCAGAGCGGCAGCGACGGGCAGGAAGAGACGCAGGAAGTGAACCTGAATCCTTTCTCGGAGAGATGGGTTCCGGACAATTCATACCTGCAGCGGCACGTCGGCGCGGCGATCGCCTATAACGTGTGGCAGTACTTCCAGGTCACGCGCGACGTCGAATTCCTGCAGTATTTCGGCGCTGAACTCATCCTCGAGGTGGCGCGCTTCTGGTCGAGCATCGCAACGTTCGACGAACGACGTGGCCGCTACGAGATCCGGGGGGTGATGGGTCCCGACGAGTTCCACGAGGCCTACCCGGACGCAACCGTACCTGGCCTGGACAACAACGCGTACACCAACGTGATGGCGGTATGGGTGCTGTGCCGCGCGCTCGAGGTCCTGGAACTGCTGCCGGACATGCGCCGCACGGAGCTTGCCGAGCGGCTGCAACTGACCGCCGACGAAACGGCGCGCTGGGACGACGTGAGCCGCAGAATGTACGTACCGTTCCACGGCAACGGAATCATCAGCCAGTTCGAAGGCTACGAGCGTCTGGAGGAGCTCGACTGGGAACATTACCGTCTGCGCTACGGAAACATCCAGCGGCTGGAGCTCATACTCGAAGCGGAGAACGACAGCGCCAATCCCTACAAGGTGTCGAAGCAGGCCGACGTTCTCATGCTGTTCTACGTTTTTTCGGCCGACGAGCTGCGTGAGCTTTTCGGGCGCCTCGGATACGCGTTGGCGCCGGAGGCGATACCGCGCAACGTCGACTACTACGACCGGCGTTCGTCGCACGGCTCCACGCTGTGCCGCGTGGTGCACGCCTGGGTGCTCGCAAGATCCGACCGTGAGCGCGCGATGAAATACTTCGCCGAGGCCTTGCAGAGCGACGTCGCCGATATCCAGCAGGGAACTACTGCCGAAGGCGTGCATCTGGGTGCCATGGCCGGCACAGTCGATCTCGTTCAGCGCGTCTCCACGGGCATCGAGGTGACCGGCGACTGCCTGCGGTTCAGCCCCCGCTTGCCCGATGCACTCACGCGCCTCGACATGCGCGTGCGCTATCGCGGCCATACCCTCGATCTGAAGCTTACGGCCGATGCGCTCGAGGTGCGCTCTCGCGATAGCGGCACCGATAACCCGCCCATCCACCTTCAGTTGAAGGACCAGACCCGAATACTTCGAAGCGGTAGCACCGAGATCTTCCGTCTCCCGTCGAGCGGCGCGGAGACGAAGCGGCAGCACTCCTAGTGACATGCATTTTTCGAGGCTCGCTGCAAGGAAGCGATAAACGGTAACGGAATATGCTCAGCCGGAATTCGTCCTTCGTTTGGCAGCTGCGATAACACACCTAGAATCCTCGGCCATCTCGGTGTCGCCGACGTACAGCGTGGGACGACGCCGAATCCCGAGCACTTCCTTCAAAGGACGACTGGATGGCCGCCTTCTCGAAATTGTTCATCGACATCCGCTCAGCGCTGGCCAACGACAGCGCGCAGGCAACGACCCAGTTCAGTGTCACCAGCCAGGGGAAGGACGGACTGCACCGGGCAGTCGACATCCGAGGCTTCTGCGTCGAGGTCGATGAACCAGCTGCCCTGGGGGGCAACGACAGGGCGCCGAACCCCGTCGAATACGCGCTGGCAGCGCTGGCGACATGCCAGGAAATTACCTATCGGCTGCATGCCGATGCGCTCGGCATCCCGCTCGACGACGTTTCGGTCAAGCTCGAAGGCGAGCTCGATCTACGCGGCTTCTTCGGCGCGAGCAGCGGGGTCCGGCCAGGGTTCCAGAAGATCACCGGGTCGGTGAGCTTCGACAGCACCGCTTCGTCAGCGGACCTCGAGCGCCTGAAGCAGGTGGTGGACGCGCACTGTCCGGTTCTCGACCTGTTCCGCAACGCCACTCCGGTGCAAATCGTCATCGCGTAACGCGGGTCTGTTTCGGACTTTCAGACGCGCTCGGCGAGGTGTTCTCGAGCCGAGCGCGAGCGCCTTCGCTTCGGGCAATTGGGCCGAGGTCGTCGTCACGCCGCAAGGGAACCAAGCGTGCGCGGCACGCTCGGTTCCCCGCATCGATGTCTATCGGTTCTGTTGTTGATGCGGATGATCGGGCATTTCGCCTTGACCACCGGGCATGTTCGCGCCGCGATGCGTCATTGGCTTGCCGGAGTCGGACGGCGCCGACATATGCGGATGATCGGGCATTTCACCCTGGCCGCCCGGCATGTTCGAACCACGGTGCGTCATCGTCCTGCCCGAATCGGGTACTCGGTTATCTGCCGGGTATGAGGAGTCTTCGCCGACTGCCAGATACTGGATTCCGCTTCGTTGCTGCGCCTGAGCGAGGTCGCGCGCTCCCATGAAGACTGCGCCCGTGTCGGCCAGGACGGAAGCGCTCGCGGCAATCGCTGCCGAAACCAGAAGTGCTTTGAAGGACATGACAGCCATCTCTCCAATGAGGACTCGAGTGATCCGTGAGTCGAGCCGGATCGGCGCCGTGCGTCGATGTCCTCAATGTGCGCTCCCGCGCCCGACATCAAGATGTTCCGCAGATTACATTGGAGTCATGTCGGCAACATGGAGCAGAACCGGCGCGCATGTCCGATTGGCGCAACCGGTGTCCCTTATCAAGCGGTACCTTCCAATGCAGGCTGCGCCGCGCTCTCCCGAGAGCTGGCTGCACCCATCAACTCACGAAGATTCTCTTCGTTCAACGTCTCTTTCTCGATCAGCAGCGCCGACCCGCGGTCCAGAGTCGATCGCTGCTGAGCAAGAACCCGCGTCGCGTTCTCGAATGCCGCATCGAGAATCGCCTTGACGGCACGGTCGATCTCCCGCGCGACCTCCTCGCTGAAATCGTGTCTACGGGTCATCGTCTGAGGAACGTCCAGAAAGCGCTCGCTCTCCCCCTCGTACGACACGTGCCCGAGCTTCGCTTCCATTCCGTAGCGCATGACCATGCTGCGGGCAATGTCGGTTGCCTTCGCGAGATCGTCCGCCGCTCCGGTCGAGAGGTGACCGAAGACCAGATTCTCGGAGGCACGCCCGCCGAGCAGGACGGCCATCTTGTTCTCGAGTTCCTCGCGCGTCATCAGAAACCTGTCCTCGGTGGGTCGCTGAATGGTGTAACCCAGGGCCCCGATACCGCGCGGGATGATGGAGATCTTGTGCACCTTGTCCACGCCGGGCAGCGAGAGCGCGACGAGCGCGTGCCCCATCTCGTGGTATGCGACAACCCTGCGTTCGAGCGGATTCAGCAGCCGGTTTCGCTTCTCGAGGCCCGCGACGATGCGCTCGATCGCCGCGGTGAAATCATCGAGCCCCGCCGCTTCTGCGCTCCGGCGCGTTGCCAGCAGTGCCGCCTCGTTGACGAGATTGGCCAGATCCGCGCCGCTGAAGCCTGGGGTGAGCGCGGCGATCTTCTCGGGATCGGCGTCGGCGGCGAGTTTCACCTTCTTCAGATGTACGTGCAGGATCTGCACGCGCCCTTTGCGGTCGGGACGGTCGACCAGCACCTGGCGATCGAAGCGACCTGCCCGCAGCAGCGCGGGATCGAGGATCTCGGGACGGTTGGTTGCAGCGAGCAGCACGACGCCCGCACTCGAGTCGAATCCGTCCATCTCGGCAAGGAGCTGATTGAGCGTCTGTTCCTTCTCGTCGTGGCCGCCCATCGGGTAGGCGCCGCGCGCGCGCCCCAGCGCGTCTAGTTCGTCGATGAAGATGATGGCCGGCGCCCGCTTGCGCGCCTGTTCGAACAGGTCGCGAACGCGCGCGGCGCCCACGCCGACGAACATCTCGACGAATTCCGAGCCGCTGATCGAGAAGAACGGCACACCGGCTTGCCCGGCCACCGCGCGCGCAAGAAGCGTCTTGCCGGTGCCCGGCGGACCTACGAGCAGGATTCCCTTCGGTACACGGCCGCCCAGGCGTCCGTACCGCTCGGAATCCTTCAGGAAGCCGATCACTTCGCGAAGTTCCTCCTTCGCCTCGTCCACGCCGGCGACGTCGTCGAAAGTGACTTTCGTGTCGGTCTCCATGTACACCTTGGCCCGGCTCTTGCCCACCGACATGAATCCGCCCATGCCCTGCTGGCCGGACATGCGCTTGATGAGGAAGCTCCACAGCGCAAAGAAGACGAGCGC
>JAJPEN010000064.1 GCA_021166835.1 Burkholderiaceae bacterium
CGTCTGCGACCTGAAGAAGGGCGACACGGTGCAGGTCACCGGCCCCTTCGGCACGTCGTTCCTGATGCCGAACCATCCGCGCTCGAACCTGCTGATGATCTGCACCGGCACCGGCAGCGCGCCGATGCGCGCGATGACCGAATACCGGCGCCGGCTGCGCGCGAGCGGCAAGTTCGACAGCGGCAGGCTGATGCTCTTCTTCGGCGCACGCGCCGAGCAGGAACTGCCGTACTTCGGCCCGCTGATGAAGCTGCCGCGCGACTTCATCGACGTGAATCTCGCGTTCTCGCGCACGCCGGGCAGGCCGAAGCGCTACGTGCAGGATCTGCTGCGCGAACGCGCCGCCGACGTGCTCGAGCTGCTGAAGGACGAGAACACCTTCGTCTACGTGTGCGGGCTGAAGAGCATGGAGGAAGGCGTCGTCGCCGCGCTGCGCGACGCGGCCGAGCAGGGCGGCATGGCGTGGGATGCGCTCGCCGCGAAGCTCGAGCGCGAGGGGCGGCTGCATCTCGAGACGTATTGAGGCGGGGCACGATGGAGCGAC
The DNA here is from genome assembly GCA_021166835.1 of Burkholderiaceae bacterium. Next base: position 545 of record JAJPEN010000064.1, read on the forward strand.
CGTCGTGTCGCTCCCCGAAACAGGTCGGCCGAAGGTGGCATTGCGCCATCAGGCGGACGTGGAGTAATCTTACTCTCGTCTTACTCAATTCGCCGTACATTCGCCGTACCCGACTGCGTCGACCTTGCTGCCATGACCCAGGAAACCACTCGCCTGTCGTCGAAAGGCCAGATCGTTCTTCCGAAATCGGTCCGGCAAGACCGCAACTGGCCGCCGGGAACCGAATTCCGGATCGAATCTTTCGAGGATGGAATCCTGTTGCGTCCGGTCAAGCCGTTTCCCGCGACGACGCTCGAAGACGTGATCGGAATCATCGGGTACCAGGGTCCGAGGCGTTCGCTCCAGGATATGGAAGACGCGATCGCGAAGGGCGTGAAGGAAGGGCGTGATCGCGGTCGATACTAACGTCGTCGTCCGCCTGCTCACGAACGACGATCACGACGAGGCACGACGCGCGGCCGCCGTGTTCGAGGCGAACGAGATCCTGCTTTCCAGGACGATATTGCTCGAAACGGAATGGGTGCTGCGCTTCAGCTACGAAGCGGGCCGGCACGAAATCCATCGCGGTCTTGCCGCGGTGTTGGGCATGCCTCGTGTCGTGGTCGAGGCACCCCGGCAGGTTTCGCTGGCTCTCGAGTGGTTTCGGCACGGGCTCGATTTCGCCGATGCGCTGCACCTCGCATCGGCCGCTGATGCCGAACGCTTCGTTACGTTCGACCGGAAACTCGCCCGGCGATCAGACTCGCTCGCAGCTGTTCCGGTCGAGACGCTCTGAGGCGCGCCTTCTTTCTACTTCTCCCCTTTGCGCGTCCGCCGGGCACGCCGAAGCGCTACGTGCAGGATCTGCTGGGCGACTGGGCGGGCGACGCGCTGCAAGACGCAGCGTTTCTGCTTGCGTAAGCCGCTGCGCATCGGCGAACGCTGCATCTTGCAGCGCATCGAGCGGGTGGAGGCCGCGCGCTTTCGACGTGTTCGTGCGGCATCAACGATAGATCAGCGTCGGCAACCAGATCGTCAGCGGCGGCCAGTAGCTCGCCACCATCAGCGCTGCCACCGCTGCCGCGACGAAGGGCAGGATCGCCCGCCCCACCACGCCCAGCGGCAGCTTCGCGATTCCGCAGGCGACGAACAGGCAGATGCCCACCGGCGGCGTCAGCATGCCGATCGCGAGGTTGACCACCATCAGCACGCCGAAGTGCATCGGGTCGACGCCCATCAGCATGGTGAGCGGCGCGAGCACGGGCACCAGCAGGATCAGCGCGGCGGTGGTCTCGAGCACGCAGCCGACGATGAGCAGGCCGGCCATCACGAGCAGCAGCACGCCCCAGGGAGGGAGCGCCATCGAGGTGATCGCACCCTGCACCAGCAGCGCGGTCTGCTGCATGGCGACCAGCCAGGTGAACACTTTCGCCATCGCGATGATGAAGAGGATCGTCGCCGCGATCACCTGCGACTCGACGATGAGTCCGGGCAGTTCGCGCCAGGTGAGCTGCCGGTTCACGAAGATCGCCACCAGCAGCGCGTAGAACACCGCCAGTGCCGCCGCCTCCGTGACGGTGACGATCCCGCTGAGGATGCCGCCCAGCACGATCACCGGCGCGCCGAGCGACCAGATCGCCTGGCGCAGCGACGCCAGCACGTAGCGCAGCGAGAACGGCCGGCGCGTGCCGTAGCCGTGGCGCAGCGCTTTCCAGATCGCCACGCTCATGAACGACAGGCCGAACAGCAGCCCCACCATCATGCCGCCGGCGAACAGCTCGGCGATCGAGACGTTGGTGAGGAAGCCGTAGATGATCATCGGGATCGACGGCGGAATGATCACGCCGATCGCCCCGCCGGCCGCGACCAGCGCGGCCGAGAAGGCCGGCGGATAGCCTTGGCGCACCAGCGCGGGGATCGCCACCGCGCCGAGCGCCGCGGTGTCGGCGGCGGCCGAGCCCGAGATGCCGGCGAAGAACATCGAGGCGACGATCACCGCGCAGGCGAGCCCGCCCGGCGCCCAGCCGACCAGCGAGTCGGAGAAGTCGATCAGCTGCTGCGAGATGCCGCCGCGCTCCATGATCGAGCCGGCGAGCATGAACAGCGGCACCGCGAGCAGGTCGAAGGAGTCGACGCCGGCGAAGAGCAGCTGGACGATCGTCTGGCCCAGCCCCGCGGTGTCGATCCCGGGCGGAAAGACGCCCGGCGCGAGGATCAGGCCGATCGCGGGCAGGCCGATCGCCAGCGCGATCGGCAGCCCGAGCGCGATGAGCAGGAACAGGCCGCCGAACAGCAGCGTGACGATCATCGGGTGTGTCGGTCTCGCGCCGCCGCCATGTCGGCCAGGACGTGCACGATGAACACGAGCGAGGCGATCGGGATCACCGCGTACGGAATCGACATCGGGATCTGCAGCGACGCCGACGTGTGCTCGGCGGCCTTGATCGTATAGGCCGCGCCGAACCACGCGATGAGGCCGAAGCAGGCGAGCGTGAGCAGTTGCAGCGCGAACACCGTCGCGCGCTGGAATGCGGGGCCGAACCAGTGGCCGATGCCCTGCAGTCCGATGAAGCTCGCGCGCTTGTAGGCGACGGTGCCGCCGAGGAAGGTGATCGCCACCAGCAGATGGCGGCTCACCTCCTCGGACCAGCCGAGCGAGTCTCCGGCGTAGCGAAACGCCACCTGCGCGAACAGGATCAGGCAGATCGCCGCGCCGATCAGCATCAGCAGTTTTTCCACCGCAGCGTTCAGCGTGCCGCTGACGCGCTGCAATGTGCTCATCGGCGCCGCCCCGGTTGCTGCTGCCGCAGTCGCTGCCTGGGCGATCGCCTCACTGCACTTCCGCGCGGATCTGCTCGACGAGCTTCTTCGTGTCGCCCGACAGCGAGTCGATCACCGGCTGCGTCGCCTTGCGGAAGGCCGCGAGGTCGGGGTTCTCGTCGACCTGCATGCCGGCCGCCTTCAGCTCGGCGAGCTGCTGGCGTTCGTTGTCGCGGATGTATCTGCGCCCTTCGAGCGCGGCCGTGTGCGCGCATTCGGTGACCGCCGCGCGCTGGTCGGCGGGAAGGCCGTCGACGAAGCGCTTGTTGGCGACGAACACGAGCGCCGAATACACGTGGCGCGTGAGCGACAGGTATTTCTGCCCCGCCTCGGGCAGCTTGGCCGCGTGGATGACGGCGATCGGATTCTCCTGGCCGTCGATGACGCCCTGCTGCAGCTGGGTGAAGATCGGCCAGGCCATCGGCGTGGGGTTCGCGCCGAGCGCGCGCCAGATCGCCAGGTGCGTGGGCGCCTCCATCGTGCGGATCTTCAGCCCCTTCAGGTCCGACGGATCCTTCACGTCGCGCTTCGAGTTGGTGACGTTGCGAAAGCCGTTGTCGAGGAAGGCGAGCGCGACGAAGCCGGATTTCTCGAAGCGGCGCGCGAGATCCTGCCCGATCGGACCGTCGAGCACCTTGTCGGCGGCTTCGTACGACGGGAAGAGGAACGGCATCTCGAGCGCCTTGATCTCGGGGACGAAGGCTTCGACCGGCCCGGTGGTGCTCACCGCCATCTGCGTCGTGCCGAGCTGGATCTGCTGCAGCACCTGCGTCTCGCTGCCGAGCACTGCCGAGTGATGGACGACGACGTCGATCTTGCCCGGAACGCGCTTGTCGACGCACTCCTTGAACCAGTTCGCCGCGCGCGTGTGCACGAAGCTCGGGTTGGTGACGATGCCGATGTTGATCTTCGTCTGCGCGTCGGCGGCGCCGGCGGCGACCAGGAACAGCATGGCTAGGGCGGCAGCGATCGGTGCGCGCATTGCGAAGACTCCGGGGAACGAGAACGCGAAGGACTGCAAGGATCCGGCGAAACGGCCCGGCTGTCAAAGATATTCTTGAAATAGATCTTCTTCGTCAGCGCCCCTCGTATGCGCTCGCCGCCTTCAACACCGTCATCTCGTCGAAGTGCCTGCCGACCAGCATCAGCCCGACCGGCTTGCCCTCGGTTTCGCCGCAGGGCACCGAGATCGCCGGGTGCCCGGTGAGGTTGAAGGGCGAAGTGTTCGCGAGCATCGTCCAGCTGTGCGTCAGCACCTCGGCGAGCGATGCGCCGTCGGGCGGGATCGGCAGCGTCGGAAACGGCAGCGTCGGCATCAGCAGCAGGTCGAAGCGCGCGAGCGCCTCGTCGTATTCGCGGCGCAGCCGCCGGCGCAGGTTCTGCGTCTTCGCGTAATAGCGTCCGCCGCAGTCCTCGGCCAGGTAGCGTCCGAGCAGCATGCCGGCCTTGATCGTGTGCGGCAGCTCGTTCGCGCGTTCGCGCAGGTTGCCGAGCATCGCGCCGAGCCCGAGCGGATACGCGCCGATGCCGTGGTGGCCGACGCCGGTGCCGCTGTACAGCGTCCGGTACGTGCCTTCGTTGGCCAGCGCCCCCCACAGCGTGCTGCCGTGCAGATGCCAGGGGATCGGGATTTCCTCGACGACGGCGCCCAGCTTCTTCAGCGCGGGAAGCGCCGCGCGCACCGTCTCGTCGGTGCCCGGGTGCGACTCGGGCAGTCCGAAGGACTCGCGCACGACCCCGATGCGCAGGCCCGCGATGTCCCGGCCGAGCGCCTCGGTATAGGGCGCGAGCTTCAGGTTGCGCTGTCGGCCGTCGATGCCGTCCTCGCCCGCCATCACTTCGAGCAGCAGCGCCACGCCGGCGACGTCGCGCGCCATCGGGCCGGCGTGGTCGATCGAGTAGTCCAGCCCCATGATCCCGGTGTACGGCACGAGCCCGAAGGTGGGCTTCAGTCCGACGATGCCGGAGAAGGACGCCGGAATGCGCACCGAGCCCGCCTGGTCGGCTCCGGTGGCGAGGTCGACTTCGCCGGCGGCCAGCAGCGCCGCGCTGCCGGTGGTCGAGCCGCCGGGCGTGTGGCCCGGGTTGCGCGCGCTGATCACCGGACCGGTGGCGCTCGTCGCGCTGCCGCCGGCGAAGGAGAAATACTCGCAGACCGACTTGCCGACGATGTGCCCGCCGGCATCGAGAATGCGCGTGACGATCGTCGCGTCCACGTCGGGCACGAAGCCTTCGAGCACCGACGCCCCGTTCATCATCGGCACGCCGGCGATCATCGTGTTGTCCTTCACCGCGATGCGCTTGCCGGCGAGCCTGCCTTGCGGCGCCCCGCGGATGTCGGTGCGCACGTACCACGCGTTCAGCGGGTTGTCGGCGGGGTCCGGCCGATAGCCGGGCGTGCGCGGATACTTCACCGGCGGCTTCTCGTCGGGCAGGCGGTCGACGAGCCGGAAGCCGGGCACGAAGGCGCGGCAGAAGTCGATGAACTCCTGCGCGTATTCGGGCGTGACGTCCATTCCGAGTTCCGCGCCGAGTCGGCGGACGCGTTCGTTGCCGGGCAGTTCGAATGACATGCGCGTCTCCGGAAGGGCGCGTCTGCGCGCGCATCCCTCATGGTTCGTGTTCGTATCGGGGTCGTCGAAGGATAGCCGAAGGGGCTACGCTACGCTCTGTTCCTTGCGGAAGGAGACCCACTACATGCCCGGCCTGCTCCCCGACGTCGATCCCGACGGCCTGCTCGAATACTCGGTCGTCTACACCGACCGCGCGCTGAACCACATGTCGAAGAAGTTCCAGCGCGTGATGCGGGACATCTCGGCGACGCTGAAGGAGGTCTACGCCGCGCGCTCGGCAATCGTCGTTCCCGGCAGCGGCAGCTTCGGCATGGAGGCCGTCGCGCGCCAGTTCGCCACCGGACGAAAGTGCCTGGTGGTGCGCAACGGCTGGTTCAGCTATCGCTGGAGCCAGATCTTCGAGATGGGCGGCATCCCGTCCTCGACGCTCGTCGAGAAGGCGCGCGCGGTGCGTCCCGGCGCGCAGGCGCCGTTCGCGCCGCCCGCGATCGACGAGGTCGTCGCGACGATCGCGCGCGAACGACCGGAGATCGTCTTCGCGCCGCACGTGGAGACCTCGTCGGGAATCCTGCTGCCCGACGACTACCTGCACGCGCTGGCCGGTGCCGTGCACGCGGCGGGCGGCCTGTTCGTGCTCGACTGCATCGCCTCGGGCGCGCTGTGGGTGGACATGCGCGCGCTCGGCGTCGACGTGCTGGTGAGCGCACCGCAGAAGGGTTGGAGCGGTCCGGCCTGCTGCGCCTTCGTCGCGCTCGGCGAGCAGGCGCGCGAACGCATCGACAGCACGCGCAGCACGAGCTTCTCGTGCGACCTGCGCAAATGGCTGCAGATCATGGAGACCTACGAGAACGGCGGCCACGCCTACCACGCGACGCTGCCCACCGACGCGCTGGTGCACGTGCGCGACGCGATGCACGAGACGCAGCGCTTCGGTTTCGAGGCCGCGCGCCGGGCGCAGTCGCGCCTGGGCGAGGAAGTGCGGGCGATGCTCGTGCGCAAGGGCTATCCGAGCGTGGCTGCGCCGGGCTTCGAGGCGCCCGGCGTCGTCGTCTCGTATACCGAAGACGAGGGTATCCAGTCGGGACGCAGGCTGCTCGACGCGGGCCTTCAGATCGCCGCCGGCGTGCCGCTGGCGGTCGACGAGCCGGCCGACTTCCGCACCTTCCGCATCGGGCTGTTCGGCCTGGACAAGCTGGCGAACGTCGATCGGACGGTGAGCACGCTCACGCAGGCTTTCGAGCGGCTCTGACACGCGAGTGCACGAAGCGCGTTACTTCCACCCCGGGAGCAGCAGCGCGATCTGCGGGAACGCCGCGATCAGCGCGATCAGCGCGATCGTGCAGAAGACGTAGGGCAGCGCGGCGCGGGCCACCGTCCCCAGCGTCGTTCCGCGCGGCGCCACGCCGAGCATCACGAACAGCAGGAGACCGAAGGGCGGCGTCGTGAAGCCGATCTCGTAGGACAGCAGCAGCAGCATGCCGAACCACACGAGATCGAAGTGGAGCGACGTGGCGATCGGGATGAAGATCGGCAGCGTGATCAGCATCATCGACAGCTGGTCCATGAACATGCCGAGCACGAGGATCGCGGCGACCATCAGCGCGAGCAGCATCATCGGCGATGCGCCGAAGGCGAGCAGCCACTGCACGAATCCGCCCGACGCCCCCGAGAACGCGAGCACCTGCGCGAAGGTGGTCGATGCGGCGATGATGAGGAAGGTCATTCCGGTGACCTTCATCGCGTCCTCGAGCGAGCGCCAGATCAGCGCCCAGGAGAAGCGCCGGTACGCGATCATCAGGCCGGCGACGCCCAGGCAGCCGAGCGCGGCCGATTCGGTGGGCGAAGCGATGCCCAGGATGATCGTGCCGACGACGAGGAACACGATCACCGACATCGGCACGACGTTGACGAAAACGGCCGAGAGCTTCTCGCGCAGCGTGAACCGTTCCACGGCGTATTGCGGCGCAGCGTCGGAATCGATGTGCGCCTGCGTGAAGATCAGCACGATGAACATCGACGTCAGCAGCAGCCCCGGCACGACGCCGGCGATCAGCAGCGCGCCGACGTCGATCTGCGCGAGCGAGCCGAGCAGCACGGCGAGCGCCGACGGCGGAATGATGACGGCGAGCGACCCCGCGCCGAGCACCGGGCCGTAGGCCATGTGCGGCTTGTAGCCGCGCCCGAGCATCGTCGGCACCATCGTCGAGCCCATCATCCCGGTGTTCGCCAGGCTCGAACCCGACAGCGATGCGAACACCGCGCCGGCGAGCACGGTGAGGTAGGCCAGGCGCGCGCGCAGGTTGCCGATGCACATGTCGATGGCGCGGAACACGTTTTCGCCGAGCCCCGAGCGGAAGAACAGGCTGCCCATGATCAGGAACAGCGGCATCGGCGTCAGCGCGTAGATCGACACCGCGTCGCCGAAGTTCGACACCATCTGCGTGATCGCCGGCGATCCGCCCATGAACAGGAAGATGCAGGCGATGTTGGTGGCGAAAAAGGCGATCGCCACCGGCGTGCCCAGGCCCATCAGCGCCAGCAGCAGGCCGATCATGATCGCGAGCACGGTGTGCCACTGCATGCTCAGAAGCCCTCCGCCTGCGTCGGATCGCCGTCGTAGAGGGAATCGAGGCCGAGCAGATAGCGCAGGAACTCGATCGACGACAGCCACAGGCCGATCACCATCGGCAGGTAGACGAGCCAGCGCGGCATGTCGAAGGTGCGCACTTCGTAGGCGCCCGAGCGCGCGGTCTCGACGAGGCTCTCGAAGGCGACCAGCCCCAGGTACAGGCAGATCGCCACGCAGATCGCATATATGGCGCGCTCGACGAGCGCGCGCAGCGGCGCGGGCAACGCGCGGCGCGCGAAGTCGGCGCAGACGTGCGCCTTGCCTCGCACCAGCGCGGGCATCGGCAGGAACGTGACGTAGACGAGCAGGTATTCGACGAACGAGGCGCTCCAGACCAGCGACTGTCCGAAGTTGCGCATCAGCACGTCGGCCGAAACGAGCAGCACGATCGCGCCGAGCAGGACCTGCGCGAGCCGCGCGAGCGCGCTGCCGATGCGCTGCGACCAGGCGAAGAGCGACGTCAAACGCGCTCCTGCGGCGAGGCCGTGATCGAACGGTTCAGGCGAATTTCGCGCGCAGCTCGGCGATGCGCGACGGATCGCGCTTGGCCAGGCGCTCCCAGCTCACGCGCGAGGCCTTTTCGAGGTACGCGGCGCGCGCGGCGCCCTGCAGGTCGACGACCTTCATGCCGGCGTCGATCATCTGCTGGCCCTGCTCGCGCGTGCCCGACAGGTTCTCCTCGTAGCTCGCGCGCTCGTGCTCGATCGCGACGTCCTGCAGGAGCTTGCGGGCCTCCGGACTCAGCCGCTCCCACGCCGCCTTGTTGACCATGATCAGCACGTCGGTCTGGAAGAAGCCCGGATCGATGCGATAGCGGGTGAATTTGTTCCAGCCGAAGTTCTGGTAGCCGAGGACGGTGTAGCAGTTCGCGTTGACCAGGCCGCGTTCGAGCGAGGTGTACGCCTCGCCGGGCGGCTGGACGACCACGCCCGCGCCCAGGCTCTCCAGGAACTCGCGGTACAGCGCCGCGCTGCGGACCTTCAGCCGCGAGAAGTCGACGCCGCCGTCCGCGGTACGCGCGGGCTCGTCGACGGTGAACACGTGAAAGCCGGCGCCGGCGTCGACGTGCGCGAGCACGTGCGCGTTCGCCTTCTTCGCGAAGATGCCGTCGATCAGCTCGAAGCCGCCGTTCTCGCGCAGCTCCCACGGCTTCTTCGAGGTGGCCGAGAACACCTCTCCCTCGGGAACGATGTTGAGCAGCGGCCCCGCCGGACAATCGACCATGTCGATGACGCCGTTCTTCAGCGCCTCGCCCAGCTGCGTGAAGGGGATGACCTCCGGGCCGCCGCGCACGCGGATCTGCACGATGCCCTTGCCGCGCTGGTTCACCTCCTGCACGTACTTCAGGAAGCTGCGCGCGTAGCTGACCTGCGCCGGCGTGAAGTGCACGGCGTTGATCGTCGCTTCCTGCGCGGCGGCGCGGCGGGCGAACGAGGCGAGCGGCAGCGCGCTCGCTCCGGCGAGAACGGTGCGTCGGGTAAGGGCCATGTCCTGTCTCCTCGCTCGGGGCGGCGGCGGGCGCTTTCCGACCCTGCATCGTTCTCTCGAGCTCGCCGCCAATGTATATTCTGTATTCAGAATACGCAAGCAGGGTGCAGCGACTTGCCGCCGCCGAACACTGTCCATTCGATCCGCTCGCTCGGCCGTCCCGGCAGCCTCAGCGAGCGCATCCACGCGGATCTGCGCACGCGACTGCGGGAGGGCCGCGTCGGGCCGCACGAGCGGCTGATCGACCTCGACATCGCGAAGGCCTACGGCACCTCGCGCATGCCCGCGCGCGAGGCGCTGCTGCGGCTGGTGAACGAGGGCTACCTGCGGCCCACCACGCGCGGCTTCGTCGTGCCGACGCTCGACTCGGCCGACGTTCGTCACCTGTTCGAGGTGCGCCGGCTGCTCGAGCCCGAAGCGGCCGCCAGCGCGGTCGACGCGCTCGACGCCGCCGCCCGCGCGGGGCTCGACAAGGCGCTCGCCCGCGCGCGCAAGGCCGCCGCCAGCCGCAGCGCGGAGGAGATGATCGCCGCCAACATCGACTTCCGCACCGCCTGGATGTCGTGCGTGGCCAATCCGCGGCTGGTCGAAGCCGTGCGGCGTTTCGTCGACCACGCGCAGTTCGTTCGCCTGAAGACGCTGGTCGATCCGCAGGTGCAGCGCGTTGCGCTCGCCGGGCTCGAGGCGCTGCACGCGGCGTTCGTCGCGCGCGACCGCCGCGCGGTGCGCCGCTGCATGAAGGCGTACCTGGACGCCGCCGAGCGCGCCTTCCACGACGCGACGAAGACGTGAACGCGGCGCCGCCCGATCGCGAACTGCTCTCCGGCACCGACGCGCTCGTCTCGCTGATGCTGCGCCAGCGCGCGCTGGATCGCGCCGCCGGGCTGGACACGGCCGGTTTCGTGTCGGGCTATCGCGGCTCGCCGCTGGGCGGCGTCGATCTCGCGATGTGGCGGATGAGCGAGGCGCTCGAGCGCGATGCGATCCGCTTCGTGCCGGGGCTGAACGAGGAGCTCGCGGCTACCGCCGTCTGGGGAACGCAGCAGCTCGCGCGCTTCGGCCGGCCGCGCCGCGCCGGCGTGTTCGCGTTGTGGTACGGCAAGAACCCGGGGCTCGACCGTATCGGCGACGTGCTCAAGCACGCGAACATGGAAGGCACGGCGCCGCTGGGCGGCGTGCTCGCCGCCACCGGAGACGACCCGGCCGCTTCGTCGTCGACCATCGCGAACCAGGGCGAGCAGGCTTTCATCGCGGCGATGTCGCCGGTGCTGTATCCGTGCGACGTCGAGGACATGCTCGCGCTCGGGCTCGCGGGCTTCGCGATGTCGCGGTATTGCGGATTGTGGGTCGGCTTCAAGCTGGTGTCCGACGTGGTCGAGAGCACGCGCTCGATCGTTTCCCCGGTTGCCCGCGCTTCCTCCGCTCCGTTCGCTTCGTTCGCTCCGTTCGCGATCCCCGCCGACTTCGCGATGCCGGCCGGCGGCCTGAACTGCCGCAGTCCCGATGATCGATGGTCGCAGGACGAACGCACGCTGCGCCATCGGCTGCCGGCGGCGCAGGCCTTCGCCAGGGCCAACGGTCTCGATCGCACGGAGATCGCGCCGCAGGGGCGCAAGCGCATCGCTTTCGTCGCCGCCGGCAAGGCGTATCGCGACCTGCGCGAGGCCTTCGCGATGCTCGGCCTCGAAGCCGACGAGCTCGCACGACACGGCGTCGGCGTGCGGCGCATCGCGCTCGTGTGGCCGATCGAGGAGCAGGACAACGCGGCGTTGCTGCGCGACTTCGCCGAGGTGCTCGTCGTCGAGGAGAAGCGCGCGGTGATCGAGCCGCAGCTCGTGCAGCTCGCGTATCACTGGCCGGCGCAGCAGCGACCGCGCTTCCACGGAAAGCGCGACGCCGACGGGCGGCCGGCGCTGCCGGAGCACGGCGAGGTCGAGCCGTCGATGCTCGCGCGCGTCGTCCTCGAGCGGCTCGCCGCCGAAGGGGTATTCCCCGCGCAGCGGGTCGAGTCGATGTCGGCGCGCCTCGCGGCGTGCTCCCCGTCGACCGTGGCCGCGCGCGGCGGAGAAAGCCCGACGCCCACCGTCGGAGGCCCGACGCCCAGCGTAGAAAGTCCGACACTCAGCGTAGAAAACCCGACGCCCGGCGTCGGGGGCCCGACGCGCAAGCCGCATTTCTGTTCCGGCTGTCCGCACGCGCGTTCGACCCGGCTGCCCGAGGGTTCGCAGGCGATGGCCGGGATCGGATGCCATTCGATGGCGATGTGGATGCCGGGTTCGCGCACGACGACGCTGTGCCAGATGGGCGGCGAAGGCGCGAACTGGATCGGCGCGTCGTCCTTCGTCGACGTCCCGCACATGTTCCAGAACCTCGGCGACGGCACCTACACGCATTCGGGCGTGCTGGCGATCCGAGCCGCGGTGGCGGCGAAGGCGCCGATCACCTACAAGATCCTGGTGAACGAGGCGGTCGCGATGACCGGCGGCCAGCCGGTCGAGGGAGCGCCCGGCGCAGCGCGCATCGCATGGCAGCTGCACGCCGAGGGCGTCGAGCGCATCGCGCTGCTCACCGGGCGTGGCGCCGCATTCGCCGGCAGCGCGAAGGACCTGCCGCCGGGCACCCGGCTCGGCGATCGCGACGATCTCGACGAGGTGATGCGGGCGTTCCGCGAGCATCGGGGCGTGTCGGCGATCGTCTACGACCAGATCTGCGCGACCGAGAAGCGGCGGCTGCGCAGGCGCGGCGCCCGTTTCGCCGACGAGCCGGTGGTGACGATCCACGAGCGCATCTGCGACGGATGCGGTGACTGCTCGGTGCAATCGCACTGCAGCGCCGTGCGCCAGGTCGATACGATCTTCGGATCGAAGCGGCGCATCGACGAATCGTCGTGCAACACCGACCTGTCGTGCATGGACGGCTACTGCCCGAGCTTCGTCACGATCGAGAACGTCGAGGCCGTTTCGCGCGCGCGCGCCGTGCCGCTGCCGCGCGCGCTGCTCGATGCATTGCCCGAGCCTCGGCGCGCGGTGTGCGGCTCCGGGCGTCCGTTCGGCATCGTGCTGGCGGGCGTGGGCGGATCGGGGCTCGTCACCGCCGGATCGGTGCTCGCGTCGGCGGCGCTGCACGAAGGCCTCGCCGTCACGCAGCTCGACAACACCGGGCTGGCGCGCAAGGGCGGCGAAGTCACGACGCACCTGCGCATCGCCGAGGGGCAACGCATCGAAGGCGCGTCGCGGATTCCCGTCGGCGGCGCCGACCTGCTGATCGCCGGCGACCTCGCCTCGGCAGCCTCCCCCGGCGTCGTCGCGCGCCTGGCATCCGGTGCGCGAGCCGTGGTCTCGAACGAAGCGACGCCGATGCTCGAGCAGGCGCTCGATCCCGACGCGCCGCTGCCGGTCGCAGCCTGGCGCGCGCGGCTCGAACGGCGTCTCGGGCCCGACGCGATCGCGATCGTCGACGCGCCGGCGATCGCCCGGCAGGCGCTCGGCGACACGCTGTACGCGAACATGATCGTGATCGGCGCAGCCGCGCAGCGCGGTCTGCTGCCGGTTTCCGTGGCGGCCGTCGAGCACGCGATCCGGGAGCGCGGCATCTCGGTGGAGACGAACCTCGCCGCTTTCTCCTGGGGACGCCTGGCGGCGGCGCAGCCGCAGAAGGCGGCGGCGATGCTGGAAGATCCGGCGGCGGCCGGGCGCGATCGCATCGACGAACTCGCCGATCCCGATGCGGCGGCCGCGTACTTCGCTGCCGAGCTCGAGCGTTACCAGGATCGCCGCCTCGCCGATCGCTATCGCGCGCTCGTGCACGGCGTCGTGCGCGCCGCGCAGCGTGCCGGGGGCGACGAGGCCGGACTGGCGCTCGCGGTTGCCCGCAACGCCTTCGACGCGCTCGCGATCAAGGACGAGTACGAGGTCGCGCGGCTGGCGAGCGATCCGCACTACCTGTCGCAGCTGCGGCAGCGCTACGGTGCCCGCGCGCGGCCGGTGTTCCATTTCGCGCCGGCCTGGCTGCCGCGTCGCGCCACGCGCGACGGCCGTCGGCGCAAGCTGCGCTTCGGCGCGTGGATCCTGGTCGTGCTGCGCGTGCTGGCCCGCATGCGCCGGCTGCGCGGCAGCGTGCTCGATCCGTTCGCATGGCAGTCCGAGCGCATCGCGCAGCGCCGCTTCACGCGACTGTATTGCCAAGGACTCGAGCGCATCGCGGCATCGCTCGATTCCGGGCGCGTCGCCGCGGCGCTCGAGTTCGTGCGGCTGCCGGAGGGGGTGCGAGGCTATGGTCCGGTGCGCATGCCCCGGCTGCAGACCGCGACGCAGGCGGCGCAACGGCTTCTGCAAGACTTCGAGCCGCGCTCCGCATTACCGACCCTGGAGAACGAGCGTTGAAAACCGAGCATGCCCTCGTTTTCACCTGCGAGCGCAAGGCGCGCGCGCCCCTGCCCGATGCCGGGCGGCTGTGCGAGGCGCTGCGCTCGCTGCCGGCGCTCGAAGGCGGTCGCGGCTTCGACGTATTCGTGCCGCATCCCGAACACGAGCGGCTGGCGCTGTTCGGCGACGGCGAGCCGCCGTTCGTCATCGTCGAATGCCGAGGAGAGGATCCGCAGGCGCTTCGGCAATGGCTGGACGACTCCGCTCTGCAGGACGCGCTGCTGCAGGCATGCGCACCCGCTGCCGATGCGGCGGCCGAAGCGCCGCAATGGCGCGCGGGGATCTTCCGCGTCGAGCGCGAGCCGGTGCCGTCGCCGCGCGACGACGGTGCGGCGCCGCTTTCGCTGGTCGTGCATTACTACGGTCCGGTCGACGACCCGGCGCGTTTCGCCGCGCACTACGTCGCCAACCACCCGCCGATCCTCGCGCGTCTGCCGGCGGTGCGCGAGGTGCTCTGCTACGTGCCGACCGGCGCCGTGCCGCGAATGCTCCCTGTCGATGCCACGGTGATCCGCAACGAAGTGCGCTTCGATTCGATGGATGCGCTTCTCGCGTCGCTTCGCTCGCCGGTGCTCGCCGATCTGCGCGCCGATACGAAGACCTTCCCGCGTTTCGGCCGGTCGACCCACTATCCGATGCTGCGGCGCCGGCTCGTGCCCGGGGGTTGACGGCGCGAGGCGGCCGCGCAGCGTCAGGCCGTCGGGAACAGCTCGCCCTGCCGCTCGTACAGGTAGTCGTCGAGCGGAATCGGCGGGGCGACGGCAAAGCCCTGCGCGTACTCCACCCCCATCCGCGACACGACCGACAGCGTTTCGCGGTCCTCGACGCACTCGGCGCAGAGCTCGATGCCGAGCACGCTGCCGATCTCGACGACCGAGCGCACGACGGCGTGGCTCAGCGGATCGGACAGCAGGTTCCTCACGTAGTTGTCGCCGATCTTGATCTGCCGCACCGGCAACGTCTTCAGGTAGGAGAACGACGACAGCCCGGTGCCGAAGTCGTCGAGCGAGAACGTGAACCCCTGGTCGCTGATCTGCTGCATCACTCCGAAGGCGGCCTCCATGCTCGCGATCGCCGCGGTTTCGGTGACCTCGAAGCACAGCCGGTGCGGCGCGATGCCGGCGGCGGCGGCCGTCTCCGAGACGAAGCGCGCGATGTCCTTCTCGCCGAGCGACAGCCCCGACAGATTGATGTTGACGATCATCTCCTCGTTGCCGGCGAGGAAATCGCTGAGCCGGGCGCAGGCGTTGCGGATCACCCATCGGTCGATCCCCGGCATCAGGTTGTAGCGCTCGGCCGCGGGGATGAACGCCATCGGGGGGACGACCACGCCGTCGGGGCTGAGCAGGCGCACCAGGATCTCGATGCGCTCCGCGACCCCCGGCTTCAGCGGCAGCATGCGCTGGCAATAGAGCACCAGGCGGTCTTCCTGCAGCGCCTCGGTGATGCGCGCCACCCATTGCATTTCTCCCTTGCGCTGGAAGAGCTCCATGTCGTCGGGCTGATACACCTGCACGCGGTTGCGGCCCTTCTCCTTGGCCGCGTAGCAGGCGGCGTCGGCTTCGCTGAGGAGCTCCGCGGCGTTGATGCTCGACGGCGTGATCGGCACGACGCCGATGCTCATGCTGATCGCGAACGCCTTGTTCTCCCAAGTGAAACGGAATGCGCTCAGGCTGTTGCGCAGCTCGTCGAGGATCGCCACGCCCTTCTCCAGCGGGCAGTTGTGCAGCAATACCGCGAACTCGTCGCCTCCCAGCCGCGCGAGCACGTCTCCCTCGCGGATCTTCTTGCGCAGGAGGAAGGTGATCTGCCGCAGCATGCGATCGCCCGCCGTGTGCCCGCAGGTGTCGTTGACCACCTTGAACTGGTCGAGATCGATGTAGGCGAGAACGTGATGGCCTTCGCGCGCCTTGGCGTGGTGGACGAGCTCCTGCAGCCGGCGGTCGAACTCGCGACGGTTGATCAGGCCGGTGAGGGCGTCGCGCGTGGCGTGATACGAGAGGAGATGATCGTTGTTGCGCGGCGACTCGGCGTCGTAGAACACGACGACGCAGCCGACGATGCTCGCATCGCGCGAGCGGATGGGCGCCGCGGAATCCTCGATCGCGATCCTGCGTCCGTCGCGCCGCTGCAGGACGTGCCCACTGGCAAGCCCGACCACCTGGCCTTCGCGCAGGCACACGCCGATCGGATCGACGACCGATGCATGCAGTGTGTTCTCGATGCGGAAGATCTCGTTGCCCGGCCGGCCGCGCGCCTCGAGCGAGGTCCAGCCGGTGAGCTCCTCGGCGACCGGATTCAGGTACTTGACCCGGCCCTGCGCATCGGTGGTGATCACCGCGTCGCCGATCGAATGCAGCGTGACCTCGGCGAGCTCCTTCTGCAGGAACAGCGCATCGGCATTGCGCTTGACCGCTCTGAGGCTCAACGAAGCCAGGTAGCCGGCACACAGCGTGAACGCGAGGAACGCAGCCGCCGTGAGCAGCCTGCGCTCGGCGAGCGTCTCGAGCTGGGCCGTCGTGAACTTCGCGGCCGCCTCGGAGAACGCGGCGATGGTGTCGATCTGCGCTGTCGTCGTTTCGTACCAGTTCGCGGCGTCGTACGGATAGTCGCCGGTCGATGCGGCCTGCAGCATCGCCTGGACCGCGGCGTCGAAGCGCCTGCCCAGCGTCTCTTCCACGCCGAGCATCGCCGCGCGAAGATGCGGCGCCAGGCCGGGAAGCGCGGCGAGCGCGGGAAGCTCGTCGAGCGTCTGGCGAATCGTGGCGCGGGCGACGCCGATCTGTTCGAGGAAGCTCTCGCCGAGCGGCTCGCTCCTTCCCGCGTGCGCCGCCAGGATTCCGCGGATCTGCCCGGCATGCTCGCTCAGCACCCAGGCGGTCCGCGCGAGCGACAGGTGGAGCCGGATCACGCCCGCCGGCATTTCGACGGCGCCCAGCAACTGGTCGCGCAGCCCGGCGCAGGCGAGATTGTTCGCGGTGGCGGCGCCGAGCCATTCCTGCACGGAGACGTCCGTCGTCCCCGTCCCGATGCCGCGGTAGGCCTGCGCCCGTGCGGCCTGCAATCGTTCGTGCGCCGACTTCGCCCGTTCGGTGTACGCGTCGATCAGCGGCGACTCCGAGTCGGCGGCGATGCGCTCGACCAGCGCCATCGCGCGCTGCCAGCTCGCCTCCGATTCGTCGCGCAGGCGTACGAGCTCGTCCATGTCGTCGAGCCCGTGCCGGCTCCCCATGCTCGCCGCCATGAGCCCCCGTTCGCGCGCCTGCAAGGCCGTGGCGCGAAGCAGCTCGGCGGCCGCCTCGTGCGCATCGCGCAGGCGCTCCAGCGCGGTGTCGGAGTGCAGCGCCTGCGCGATGAGCACCAGACCCACGCCGAGCGCCATCAGCGCCGCCATCGCGACGGAAACGTGGATCAGGTTGCGGAGGAAGAAGCTGCGCAAGGCAGGCGCCTCGTTCTTTTTCTTGGCGGAAGGCGTAGCGTACGCGTACGCAATAGCGTTTTCGTCGCGTACCTGCAACGCTCAGCCGCTGCGCCGTGCTCTCCGCGCCCGCAGCATCGCCAGACCCGCTGCCGCCGGCAGCAGCGCGAACAACGCGAAGCCGGTGCTGTACGAGCCGCCGGCGCGGATGATGCCAGCGAAGAGCACGGGGCCCGACATGCTCCCCGCGAAAGTGAAGAACTGCGAGGCGCCCGCCACCGTGGCGAGGTCGGCGCGCTCGCGCGCGGTGCGGGCGAGCTCGGCGAAATAGACGCCGTTCCACCCCATGCCGGTCGCCGCGCAGAAGATCGCTGCGGCGAATACCCATGCGTTCGCGGTCGTGGGGCGCAGCAGCGCGAGCGCCACGAGCGAGGCGGCCATGGCGAGGCCGAGCCAGCCGAGCAGGCGTGCGGCGTCGATCCAGCGGTCCGCCGCATGGCCGAGCGCGATTCGCGAGATGGTGCTGACCACCTGCGCGGCGGCGAGGATGCCGGCGGCCCAGGCGAGCGAGTGCGAGAGCTGCAGGTTCAGCAGCGAGACGAGGAAGGTGACGAAGACGAGCTGCGTGCTGGCGAAGGCGAGCGACGTCAGGCTCAGCCGCCGCAACGCCGGATCGCGCAGCACCGACCGGAGCGCATTCAGGCCGGCGGCTGCCGGCTTCGACTCGGCGAGAGCAGCGGCCCGCGGGTCGCCGGACGCCGCCTCCGGCGGTTCGGCGGGCCAGTCGACGCCGGGCGCCGCGTCCAGCGGCTCGGCGGACCAGTCGGCATCGGCCGCCGGACCCGGCGAGCGCCGCGCCTTCTGCAGCCGATGCACGGTGGGAAAGAGCGCCGCGCCGAGCAGCGCGCAGGCGACGGCGGCGAGCGCGATCGACCACTGCCAGCCGAGCGCCGTCAGCCCCCACGGCATCAGCAGGCCGGCCAGCGCGACGCCGAGCGGCACGCCGGTCTGCTTGATCGAGAAGAACAGCGCGCGCCGCGCAGTGGGCGAATGCCGCTCGAGCAGCGTCGTCGACGCCGGGTTGATCAGGCCGTAGCCGGTGCCGATCGCGATCGCGGCGACGACGAGGAGTCCGGTGGAACCGCCCGTCGCGGCGAAGGCGCCGAGCGCGCACGAGAACATCGCCGCCTGGCTCAGGCGCACCGCGCCGATCGACGCGACGCCGCGTCCGCTCCACAGCCCGGAGAGCATCGCCATCAGATACGCGAGGCCGACGAACAGGCCGACGCGTTCGGGCGCGAAGCCCAGTCGCGGCGCTACCGCGGGCGCGAGCACCGACGGCGCGCTCAGCACCAGGCTGGCGAGCATCTGCACGCCCAGCGTGACGAACAGCGCGAGCAGCGGCCGGGTGCGGCGGGCAGAGGGGGAAACGGAGGGCAACGGGGGCATCGTCGGTGGGCGGGGGGTCGTCGGAGTCTAGCGAAGCCCATACCCTGTGGGGTATATAGTGAATTACTGATCAGGATCAAAGGCGCGCGATCCGCGCCGGACTACGTTCCGGGAAAGCGACCGATCGTCGTCCGAGGGGAGGAGAGACAATGGACCGAATCGACAGGCCGGGGCGCCGCGCATGGATGCTCGGCGCCGCCACGCTCGGCGCCGGCGCCGCAGTGGCCGGGCACGCGCCCCGCGTTCGCGCCGAGCGCGTGAAGAGCAGCGCGCGCATCGTGATCGCCGGCAGCGGGCTCGGCGGCCTCGCGGTGGCCAACCGTCTCGCCGCTTCGCTCGACGGCGCGCGCATCACGATCGTCGACGCGAAAACCGAGCACAACTACCAGCCCGGCTACACGCTGGTTGCCACCGGCATCTGGCCGATGTCGAAGGTGCGCAGCGAGAACGCGAGCTTCGTTCCGCCCGGCGTCGACTGGGTGCAGGAGGCCGTCGCCGCCTTCGATCCGCAGGCCAACCAGCTCCAGACCATCGGCGGCCGGAAGATCGGCTACGACTATCTGGTCGTCGCCACCGGCCTTCATCTCGACTATGCGCAGATCGAGGGAATGGACGTCTCCGCCATCGGCAGCAACGGGCTGGGCAGCGTCTATGCCGGCCCGCGCGAGGCGGCGGCCACCTGGACGGCGATGAACGCGTTCCGCGAGAAGGGCGGCAGCGCGATCATGACGCTGCCGTCCACGCCGCTGAAGTGCGCCGGCGCGCCGCTGAAAATGACCTTCATGCTCGCCGATCGCCTCCGGCAGGCGGGCACGCGCCAACGCTCGACGATCCGTTTCCACTCGGCGCTGCCCACCGATACCGTCTTCGGCGTGAAGGCCGTCAACGACAACGTGCTCGCGCGCTGGAAGGCGCTGGGCATCGAAACCGAGTACCTGAGCAAGCTCGTGGCGGTCGATCCGGGCGCGCGCCGCGCCGTGTTCGCTTCGCCCGAAGGCGAGCGCACCGAGCTGCCCTACGACTTCCTGCACGTCGTGCCGCCGATGCGCGCGATCGACGCCGTGAAGAACAGCGACCTGGCCTGGAAGGAGGGTCCGTTCGCCGCCGGCGGATGGCTGGAGGTCGACAAGGACACGCTGCGGCACCGGCGCTTCCCGAACGTCTTCGGCATCGGCGACATCAACGGCACGCCGCGCGGCAAGACCGCAGCCACCGTCAAGAAAAGCGCGCCGATCGTCGCCGGGCACGTGGTCGACCTGATCGCCGGACGCGAGCCCGGGCAGCGCTTCGACGGCTACACCTCGTGCCCGCTGCTCGTGCGCGAGGGCTCGGCGATGCTCATCGAGTTCGACTACGAAGGCAGGCTCACGCCCACGCTTCCGCTCGTCGACCCGCTGCAGGAGAGCTGGTTCGCGTGGGTGATGAAGACGCGGATGCTCGAGCCCGCGTACCGCGCCGTGCTGCACGGTCGCGTCTGAGGAGACTTTCATGTACGAGATCTGGCTCGCAGTGAACATCGCCTGGGAGATCGTCGTCGCACACACCGCATGGACGGTGCCGCTCGCCATCGTCTTCGTCGGGCTGGTGGTGCACGCGCTCGCGCGACGCGGCAACTGGCGCGCGGGCTGGCGCTGGGCGTGGAAGAGCGCGCTGTTCGCCGGCGTGGCGGCGGCCATCGTGCTGCCCCCGTGGTCGGGCGCGGCATGGTCCGACCTCGCCTACGTCGTCGACTGGATTCTGCTCGTCGTTCTCGCCGCCGCTGTCGCTGCCGTTGTCGGCGCCATCGTCTGGCCGTTGGCCGCGGCGGTGCTCGCGGGCGGCGCGTCGACGCGCGGTGCATCCCTTCGCGCCACCGGCTGAGAAGAGCGCAGCTTCGGCGTCGCCTTCGGTATCTCTCTTCACCGCTTTCCTTCGCTGGCGACGAAGCTGCGATACGCTTGCCGGGTTCCGCCGTCACGAGGGGGAGTCCGGTATGCAGCGACAGGCAGTGCACGCGCAGTATTCCCTGCGCGCGCTGTGGGGTTGGGCCGTTGCGGCGCTGGGCGCGATGCTCGTGCTCGGCGGTTGCGCCTCGATCGTTCCCGGCGGCGATCGCCGGCCGCCGATCGTCTTCGTGCACGGCAACGGCGACGATGCCGCGGTGTGGATGACCACGATCTGGCGCTTCGAGTCGAACGGCTGGCCGCGCAACAGGCTGTACGCGATCGACTTCCCCTATCCGCTCGCCCGCGACGACGACACGAAGCCGCAACCCGGGCGCTCGTCGGCCGACGACCAGATGCGCTACCTGTCGCAGCAGGTCGATCGCGTGCTCGCCGAGAGCGGCTTTTCGCGCGTCGTTCTCATCGGACATTCGCGCGGCGGATTCGCGATCCGCAACTACATCGAGAACGGCGGCGGCGCGAAGAAGGTCTCGCACGTGATCCTCGCCGCCACGCCGAACCACGGCGCGTGGACCGGTGATTTCCTGCCGGGCAGCGAGTTCAACGGCAGCGGTCCCTTCCTCTCGTCGCTGAATGCGCCGCACGGCCCGCGCGAGCTCGAAGTGACGCCGGGACCGAAGTGGATGACGCTGCGCTCGGACGGCAACGACAAGTACGCCCAGTCCGACGGGCGCTGGCTCGGACGCCCCGGCTTCGCCACCGGCGTCGATTCGAGCGGCCCGGCGCTGAAGGGCGCGCGCAACATCGCGCTCGGGCCGGTCGACCACCGCGAAGCGGGCTTCGGCCCGCGCGCCTTCGAGCACATGTGGCGCTTCCTCACCGGCGACTGGCCGGTGCGCGCCGCGATCGTCCCGGAGTCTTCGCCGGTGCTCGACGGCCGGATCTTCCGGCCGGAAACCAACCTGCCGATGGCCGGCGTGCGCATCGAAATCTACGAGGTCGCGCCGGTCACCGGCGAGCGGCTCGGCGCACCGCTGCATGCGCGCACCACCGGCGAGGACGGCCGCTGGGGGCCGATGCCGGCGCGTCCCGACGCGCCCTACGAGTTCGTCGTCGCCGCGCCGGGCTTCGCGACGATGCACCTGTACCGGTCGGCGTTTCCTCGTTCGTCATCGCTGGTGCAGATGCATCCGGGCATGCTCGCCGATGCGCAGAAGAACGCGGGCAGCGTCGTCACGATGACGCGCCCGCGCGGCTACTTCGACCTGCAGCGCGACCGCATGAGCCTGGACGGCGCACCGCTGCCCGGCGTGCCGCCCGGCGTTCCCGGCGTGTCGAGCGCGACGCTGCTGCTGCCCCCCGGCCCGCCGCGCACGGTGATCGCCGAATTCAATGGCGAGCGCATCGCCGTGCGCACCTGGCCGGCCGCCGCGAACGAGGCGGCGGTGGCCGAGCTGCATTATTAGAAATCGCCCCGGCCGCTGCGCTACGCCTGCTCTTCTTCCTTCACCGCGCGCTGCACGGACGGGCGCTGGCCTGCACGTTCGCGGTACGCGACCAGGTTCTTCAGCGCCGAGATGTCGATCTTCATCGGCACCGTCCAGCCGCTGATGACGTAGAGGTAGGCGTCGGCGACGGTGAAGCCGTCGCCCATCAGGTACTGCCTGCCGGCGAGCTGCGCGTCGACCCAGCCGAGCCGCTGCAGGATCTTCGCGCGGTTGATCTGCTTGCCTTCCTCCGGATACGAAGGATTGAACAGCGGGCTGAACTGCTTGTGCACCTCGGTGGAGACGAAGCTCAGCCACTCCATCAGCCGGTAGCGCGGCATCGTTCCGGCCGGCGGCGCGAGCCTGCGCTCCGGCGCCTGGTCGGCCACCCATTGCAGGATCACCTGCGCTTCGGTGAGCCGCTCGCCGTCGTCGAGTTCGAGCAGCGGCACGTAGCCTTTCGGGTTGATCGTGTAGTAGTCGGTGCCGTCGGGCAGCTGGTGCGTCTTCGTGCTGGCGAGCACGCCCTCGAAGGGCATTCCCGCCTCGTGCAATGCGATGCGCACCGCGCGCGAGCACGCGCCGGGCGAATAGAACAGTTTCATCGGTTCACCTCCTGGGGAAAAACGCTGCGGGCCTCGAGCAGCCGCTGCGCGAGTTCGGCGAAGCCCGCTCCCGCGCGCGACGGCGTGACCCACGCCGGCATCGCGTCGATGCGGCCGGCGAAATCCATCACGTTCGCCACGCCGACCGCGTTCGGGAAGAACGCGAACATCGGCGCGTCGTTCGGCGAGTCTCCGACGAAAACGCAGCGCGCGCGGTCGGCGACCCCGTCGACGTCGATGCCGAAGCGTTCGCGCATCATCAGGCGCGTCGTCTCGAGCTTGTCCCAGTCGCCGAACCAGCCGTTCACGTGGATCGAGCTGACCTTCGCGTGCATGCCGGCCGCGCGCATCGTCGCGACGATGCGCTCGATCGCCTCGACGGGCAGCGGCGGCACGTCCTCGCGGAAGTCGATCGCCACGTCGTAGAGCCGGCAGAACTGGTCGGAGGCGGGCGCGCAGCCGGGCACTTCGCGCAGCACGCGCGCGGCGACCTCGCGCAGGCGCGCCCCGTTCGCCGCGCGCTTCGCCTCGTCGAGGCGATGGCGCGTGCGCAGCTTGCCGACGGCTTCGTCGCGCCACATCCAGAACGCGCCGTTCTCGCCGACCACGGCGTCCACCGGCCACATCCGGGCGATGTGGTCGCACCACCCGGCCGGCCTGCCGGTGACGGGAACCACGCGCAGGCCCGCTTCGTGCAGGCGCTCGAGCGCCTCGTATGCGCTCGCCGTGATGCGACCTTCGGTGCTGATCGTGTCGTCGATGTCGGCGAACACGGTGTGCACGCGCGCCGCCTCGGCGAGCGGCCACTCGCGCAGCGGCCTCGGCGTCATTCCAGTTCGACCAGCACCGGCTGATGATCGGAGGCCTGCGTATCGGCATCGACGCGCAGCGCCTTCAGCCGCGGCGCGAGATCGGCACTGGCGAAGACGTAGTCGCAGGCGTACGGCGCCGGCCACTGCTCGCGGTCGTGCACGCCGTTCGTGTGCTGGTGCGCCTGCCCCGGGTGCAGCTGCTGCCAGGCGTCGATCAGCTCGGGCGTGCCGTCGCCGAAAGGCGCGCGGATGCGCGCGTGCAGCGGGTCGTCGGGGCGCAGGTTGAAGTCGCCGGTGAGGATCGTCGACACCGTGTGCGCGGCGCTGCGGAAGGGGCTGTCGGAGTCGTTGCGTTGGTGGGTCTCACGCCGGCGTTCGGCGCGCGCGTGCCAGCAAGCCTCGGCGTGCCGGGCGCGGATCGCCTCGACCTGCGCGGCGCGCTGCACGCCCGAGTAGTACTCGAGATGCGTGGTCGCCACGCGCAACGGCCCGAAGGGCGCGTCGATCGTCGCCTCGACGAGCATGCGCGGCATGCTGCGCTTCGCCTGCGCGTCGCACGGCCACGGCAGCTGGAAACGGAGCGCCTGCAGCACGGGCAGGCGCGACAGGATGAGATTGCCGAAGGCGCGGCGCTCGCCTGGCTTCGCATCGCTTCCCTGCGCGAGAAGGTCGACGGGCGCGCCGGGTATCGGCGTGAAGCCGGGCAGCAGCCGCGCGAGGATCGCGAACTGGTTCTCGCCGCGGCTGCCCGGCAGGCCGGGGAAGTTCGCCGCCACTTCCTGCAGGCACAGCACGTCGAAATCGCCGAGCGCGCGCGCGTGCTCGACGATGCGCCGCGGATCGACGCGGCCGTCGACGCCGCGACACCATTGCACGTTCCAGGTGACGATCTTCAAGGGCCCCTCAGTCGTCGGTCTCGGTTTCGAAGAACGCCTCGTATGCCTGTCCTCCATAGAAGATCCCGAGGATCAGGACCACGCGCTTCACCTCGTTCACTGCGTAAGCGATGATGGTACGGCCCTTGTGGTGCGTGATGCGAAGACCCGGGCGCACATCCTCACGGGAGACGCCGCGGTAAGGAAACGAAGCCAGTGTCTCGCAGGTGGCAATGATGGCGTCGATGAAGCGCTCGGCGATAAGCGGCGAGCCCTGGTCCGCGATGTATCGGAACAACTTGTCCAATTGCTCGCTTGCTTCAGGCGCGAAGACAACCGAGTAGTGGTTCACTTCCCCGCCCGCGTCTTCCTTGCCGTCGATGCCAGTCTCGCCCTGACCTCATCGGCGCTCAGCACGCGCGAGGGGTCGGCCCGGGATGCGTCATAGGCCGCAGCGACATCCTCGAGAAGCCATTTTTCGACGACACGGTCTCTTGCAAGCAGGACGCGGAGACCATCTCGAATCACCTCGCTCTCGCTGGCATATTCGCCGGCGGCCACCTTCGCGCGCACCGCTTCCGCCATATCGTTCGGCAGGGTGATACTGAGTTGTCGGGTCGATCGCATTGAAGAAGACTCCGGATAATAGGATTCAATCCTATCAATTTCCGATACCGCTGTCCGATACGATTTCTCGCAGAACCTGGAGATTCCGCATGCAACCGATGAGCATCGAGGCCGGACGCGACCTCCCCGACGACTGCAACGTCGTCATCGAGGTGCCGATGTACGCGCCGGCCGTCAAGTACGAGATCGACGACACGAGCGGCGCGCTCTTCGTCGACCGCTTCATGTCCACCGCGATGCACTACCCGTGCAATTACGGCTACGTGCCGCGCACGCTGTGCGGCGACGGCGACCCGCTCGACGTGCTCGTGCTCGCGCCGGTGCCGGTGCTGAGCGGCAGTGTCGTGCGCTGCCGGCCGGTGGCGCTGCTGCGCATGGAGGACGAGGCGGGCGAGGACGCGAAGATGCTCGCGGTGCCGGTTTCGTCCACCTGCCGCCTCTACGACGCGATGCGCACGCTCGACGACGTTCCGGCGGCGGTGCTGCAGCAGATCGAGCACTTCTTCGCGCATTACAAGGACCTCGAGCCCGGCAAGTTCGTCAAGCTGCTCGGCTGGGCGGACGTCGAGGAGGCGCGTGCCGAGGTGATGCGCAGCGTGCGCACCTTCGCCGACGGCCTCAGCGGATCCCCGCGCGCATGAACGACTGCACGAACCGGCGCTGGAACAGCAGGAAGCCGACGAGCAGCGGCGCAGAGGTCATCAGCGTCGCCGCGGTGATGATTGACCAGTCGACGCCCTGGTCGGTGGACGAGAACACCTGCAGGCCCACGGTGAGCGGGCGCGTCTCCACCGAGTTGGTGACGATCAGCGGCCACAGGAAGTTGTTCCAGTGGTAGCTCACCGACACCAGCGCATAGGCGAGATAGATCGGACGCGCGAGCGGCACGTACACTTTCCACAGCACCTGCAGCGGCCCCGCGCCCTCCACGCGCGCCGCCTCGTCCAGCTCCTTCGGCACCGTCTTGAAAGTCTGGCGCAGCAGGAAGATGCCGAAGCCCGAGGCGAAGTACGGCAGCCCGATCGCGAGAATCGTGTCGCGCAGCCCGAGCGCGTTCATCGTCGCGTAGTTTTCGACGATCAGCACGTCGGGCATCACCATCAGCTGCAGCAGCACGAGGAAGAACAGCAGGTCGCGACCGCGGAACTCGAAGCGCGCGAAGGCGTAGGCGGCGAGCGTGCCCAGCACGAGCTGCGCGGCGAGGACCATCGTCACCAGCACGAAGGTGTTCCAGAAATAGCGCGCGAAGGGCGCCGCATGCCAGGCGTCGACGAAGTTGCGCAACGTGAGCGGCGCATCGAGCGCGAAGCGCGTCGAGAACTCCGGCGGATGGAACGCCGTCCACACCGCGTAGACGAGCGGCAGGATCCACAATAGGCCGAGCAGCCACGCCGCCACGCTCTCGAGCGCGTGCGCGAAGCCGTTGCGCGGAAAACCGGCGGCAGCGTTCATCGAATGTGCCCCGTCATTGATAGTGGATCCGCCGGTCGAGCCAGCGGAACTTCACGATCGCCGTGACGCCGAGGATCGCGAGCACGACGACGGTGAGCGCCGCCGCGTAGGCCGAATCCCAGAAGCTGAAGCCGACCTGGTAGATGTAGTACAGCAGCAGCGTGCTCGCGTTGTCGGGACCGCCGCGCGTCATCACGAACAGCTGGTCGATCATCCGCACCGAGTTGATCAGCGCGTTGATCAGCACGAAGAGCGTGGTCGGCATCAGCAGCGGAAAGAGCACGCGCCAGAAATACTGCGCGCGCGAGGCGCCTTCGAGCGCGGCGGCCTCGGCGAGCGTGGGCGACACCTGCTGCAGCGCCGCCAGGTAGAAGATCATGAAGAAGCCGGCTTCCTTCCACACCGACACGACCATGATCGCGCCGAGCGCCGTCTCGCGATCGCCCAGCCAGTTGCGGCTCGCCAGGCCGAGCGCGTGCGTGACCTGCTCGAGCAGGCCGTACTGCGGCGTGTAGAAGAACAGCCAGATGTTCGCCACCGCGATCATCGGCAGCACCGTCGGCGTGAAATACGCGAGCCGCAGGAAGCCGCGGCCCGCGATCCGTCCGTTCACCCACAGCGCCATCGCGATCGCCAGCGCGATCGACGTCGGAATCGTGCCGAGCGCGAACCACAGGTTGTTCCACAGCGCCTGCCGGAACACGTCGTCGTCGAGCATCAGCTGGTAGTTCTCGAGACCGACCCAGACCGTGGGACGCGCGCCCTTGGGCGTCGAGAAGAAGCTGTGCCAGGCGGTGGCCACCGCCGGCCAGTGCGTGAACGCGACGAGCAGGACCATGGCCGGCAGCAGCAGCAGCCAGGCGACGATCTGCGCCTGCAGGTTGCGCGGCGGCGCGAACGCCGTTTCACGCGAGGCGGCGCCGGCCGCCGGGGGCGCGGCACCCGCTTCGCCTGAACCGACGGCGGCCGCCATTGGCCTGCTCCTCTATCGACGGTAGGCGCGCAGGATGCGATCGGCCTCGCGCTGCGAGTCCTTCATCGCGTCGGCCGGCGACTTCGAGCCGGTGAGCGCCGCCTGCAGCCCGTCGTTCAGCGCCTTCGTCACGCGCTGGTTCTCGTGCGTGGAAAGCTCGGCCACCGAGTATTGCAGCTGGTCGCGCGCGACGGTCGCCTGCGGCACCTCCTGCACGTATTTCTTCATCTCGTCGGTTTCCCAGGCAGCCGGCGTCACCGCGACGTAGCCGGTGGCGATGCTCCATTGCGCGGCGCGCTGCGGCTGCGTGGCCCAGCGGATGAACTTCATCGCCGCCTGCCGCTCCTCGGGCGAGGTTTTGTCGAAGACGTAGAAGTTGCCGCCGCCGGTCGGACTTCCGCGGCGCTTCTTCGCCGGCAGCATCGCCACGCCGAACGGAAACTGCGCGTTGGTGCGGATGTTGGTGAGATTGCCGGTGGTCGTCCAGACGATCGCCGCCTTGCGCTCGAAGAAGTCCTTCGGCGTCGTGCCCCATTCGATGACGCCGCCCGGCATCACTTTGTGCTTCGCCGACAGGTCCACCCAGTACTGCAGCGCCTCGATGGAGCCCGGCTTGTCGAAGTAGGTCTCGGTGCCGGCTTCGTTCATCAGGATCGTGTCGTTCGGCGTGGTGAGCCCCTGGAACAGCCAGTACGGAAAGCCCGACGACGGGATCTTCACGCCCCAGGTCGAAACGTTTCCGCTCGCGTCGGTCTTCGTGAGCTTCTTCGCGTAGGAGACCAGCTCGTCCCAGTTCTGCGGCGCCTTGTCCGGGTCGAGCCCCGCTTCCTTGAACAGCTCCTTGTTCCAGTACATGACGATCGTCGAGCGCTGGAACGGAACGCCCCAGGTCTTGCCGCCGGTGCGGCTGTTCTCCATGAACGCCGGGTAGAAGCCGTCGAGCCATTGCCTGCCGTCCGCGCCGGCCAGTCCGTCGATCGGCACGATCGCGCCCTCGTCGATCAGCGTGAACATGTCGGTGGACAGCAGCACCGCCAGGTGCGGCGGCTGGCCGCTCTTGAACGCGGTGAGCGCCTTGACGATGCTCTCCTGGTAGGTGCCCGCGTAGACCGGCTTGATCCGGATGCTCGGGTTCTCTTTCTCGAAGTCGGCGGCCATCTGGTCGATCGTCTTGGTGACCGGGCCGCCGACGGCAACCGGGTAGTAGAAGGTCAGCGCTACCGGTTTCTGCGCACGCGCCGCGGGCAGCGCGCCCGCCAGCGTCGTCGCGCCGATCGCCTGCAGGACTCTTCTTCTTCTCATGACAGGACCCTCCTTGGTTGGGAAACGGCAGTAAGCGGTACGTCGTCGCGGCGCCGGCCGGTGTCGGCGTCGAAGAAATGCTGCGCGTCGTCGCTCCAGTCGAGCCAGACGCGTTCGCCGGCGGCGATCGACAGCTGCCCCGGCACGCGCGCGGCGATCGTGTCGGCGTTCGCCGATGCGCCGGGCAGCGAGCAGCTCACGATCGTGTCGGCGCCGAAATACTCCGCGCTCTGCACGATCGCATGCAGGCGGCCTCCGCGCGCCAGGCGCACGTGCTCGGGCCGTATGCCGACGAGCCGGCCGGGGCCGGCCTCGGAGTCGACGAGCCCGAGCGGCAGCACGTTCATCGGCGGCGTGCCGATGAAGCGCGCGGCGAACACCGTCGCAGGGCGCGCGTACAGCTCGGCGGGCGCCGCGTCCTGCACGATGCGCCCGCCTTCGAGCAGCACGACCTGGTCGGCCATGCTCATCGCCTCGGTCTGGTCGTGCGTCACGTAGACCATCGTCATGCCGAGCTTGCGCTGCAGCGCGCGGATCTCGCGGCGCATCTCCTGGCGCAGCTTCGCGTCGAGGTTCGACAGCGGTTCGTCCATCAGGCACACCGGGGTCTCGGCGATGATCGCCCGCCCGAGCGCGACGCGCTGCTGCTGCCCGCCGGAGAGCTGCGACGGCTTGCGATCGAGCAGCGCGGACAGCCCGAGCAGCTCGCTCACGCGCTCGAGGCGCGCGGCTTGGTTCGCCTTCGGTTCGCGCCGCACCTTCACGCCGAACAGGATGTTCTCGCGCACCGACAGGTGCGGGAACAGCGCGTACGACTGGAAGACCATCGAGATGCGCCGCTTCGCGGGCGGCAGCCGCGTGACGTCGCGCCCGTCGATCAGGATGCGTCCGCTGGTGGGCGTATCGAGCCCGGCGATCATGCGCAGCGTGGTCGATTTGCCGCAGCCCGAAGGGCCGAGCAGCACGACGAAGCTGCCGCTGGCCGCCTCGAAACTCGCGTCGTCCACCGCGGCTGTCGGGCCCCAGTGCTTGCTCAGGTGCTGCAGCGAGAGTGTGCTCATGTCGGCGTGATGCGGAATTCGAGCACGGTTTCGTTACGACTCCATGTCTGCGCCAGGCGGCTCGCGTTCTTTCGGTTGCGTGAGCGGATCGTCATCCGGTACTCGAAGACGCGTCCGTGGTTGTCGAGCCGCCAGCTCATGTTGCTGACATCGAAGCCGTGCGCCGCCAGCACGGCGCGCAGGTCTTCCTCGGCGGGCGCCTGCTCGCGCGAGAAGCTCACGTAGTGGTACGCGTAGTAGAAGACCGGCAGCTTCGATTCGATCCAGCGGAACAGCGACAGCGCGCTGATCGTCAGGATCGTGCCGACGATCAGCGGGAAGTAGAAGCCGATGCCGGCGAGGATGCCGATCGCCGCCGTGATCCAGATCGACGCGGCGGTGGTCAGCCCGCGCACCGACAGCCCTTCCTTCATGATCACGCCGGCGCCGAGGAAGCCGATGCCGGTCATGATTCCCTGCGCCATCCGCGTGGGGTCCACGCGGACGATCTCGGCGGCGCCGGGGAACCACAGCGACTGGTACATCGTCACCAGCATCAGCAGCGCCGACGACATGCAGACGAGCACGTGCGTGCGGAACCCGGCCGGCCGGCCGTGGTAGCTGCGTTCGATGCCGATCGCCGCGCCCGCCAGCATCGAGGCGAGCAGGTGCGAGACGATGTCGATCATCTCGCGATCGATCGGCGCCACGTTCCAGCCGGCGAGCCAGTTCATGCGGCTTTCTCCGGTTCGGCGAGCAGCGCCGCCACCCGCTGGCGGCTCTGCGCACCCATGTGCAGCCCGGCCTTCGAGCGGCGCCACAGGACGTCTTCGGCGCTGCGCGCCCATTCGTGCTCGACGAACCAGCGCAGCTCGCGCTCGTAGAGCCCGCCGTCGAGATCCTCGCCGAGCGTCTCGATCGTCGTCGCGTCGCCGAGCACCTGTGCGGCAAGCGTGCCGTGACGGCGGAACAGCGCGTCGAGCAGCGTCTTCGGTAGTTGCGGATAGCGCGCGTGCAGCTCGGCGCGCGCGGCGTAGGGATCGGCGGCAGCGCCCGGCAGCGGCTCGCCGGAGGTCCAGCGTCCGCGCCGGTACGACAGGTACGGCGCGAGCCGGTCGAGCGCCGCTTCGGCCAGCCGGCGGTAGGTGGTGAGCTTGCCGCCGTAGATGTCGAGCTGTGCCGCGCCGTCGAAGGTGCGCAGCTCGAGCGTGTAGTCGCGCGTGATCTCCGACGGATCGTTCGAGCCGTCGTCGTACAGCGGCCGCACGCCGCAGTAGCTCCAGACGACGTCGCGCTCGGCGAGCGGACGCGCGAGATAGCGGTTGGCCGCGCGCAGCAGGTAGCGCGTCTCGTCGGCGTCGATCGCGCGTGCGGCGGCCATCGACTCGACGCGCACGTCGGTGGTGCCCAGCAGCGTGAAGTCGCGCTCGTAGGGGATCAGGAAGACGACGCGGCGATCGTCGTTCTGCAGGATGTAGGCGTGCGGCTGCGCGTGGATGCGCGGGACGACGACGTGGCTGCCCTTGACGAGCTGCACCGATGCGCGCGTCGAGCGGCCGCCTGCCGCCGCGGCCACGGATTCGACCCAGGGGCCGGCCGCGTTCACCAGCGCCTGCGCGTCGATCGTCCCGCGTGCGCCGTCCTCGCGCTCGATCGTCGCGCGCCATCGGCCGCGGTGTGCCGTCGCCGACACGAAGCGCGTGCGCGGAAGGAGCTGCGCGCCGTGCGCCTGCGCCGAGCGCAGGTTCAGGATCACCAGCCGCGCGTCATCCACCCACGCGTCGGAATACGCGTAGCCGCTGCGAAAGCGCGGCGCGAGTCCGGCGCCGGCGCCGTCGCGCGACAGGCGCACGTGCTCCGAACGGGGCAGGCTGATGTGCCCGCCGATATGGTCGTAGAGGAACAGCCCGGCGCGGATCATCCACGACGGTCGCAGGCCTTCGACGTGCGGCATCACGAAGCGCAGCGGCCGGGCGATGTGCGAGGCGATGCGCAGCAGCACCTCGCGTTCGGCGAGCGCCTCGGCGACCAGCCGGAACTCGTACTGCTCGAGATAGCGCAGCCCGCCGTGGATCAGCTTCGTGCTCGCCGACGAGGTGGCGCCGCCGAAGTCGCCCTGCTCGACCAGCGCCACCGACACGCCGCGCCCCGCGGCATCGCGCACGATGCCGGCGCCGTTGATGCCGCCGCCGACGACCAGCAGGTCCACTCTGCGCGGGCGCTCGCCGTCGGGAGCGTGCAGGGAGAGCGCGACGCCGGGGTGCATGGGTCAGGACGCCTTCGCGGACGCCGAACGGCGCATCGGCATCGCCTTCGTCTTCGCGTCGTCGAGCACCAGGCGGGCAGTGGGCTCGTCGACGATCAGCGTGTGCACGAAGCCTCCGGCGAGCGCGGCGCGGATGCCCGGCGCCTTGCCGCTGCCCGAGGCGATGCAGATCGAGCGGCGCGAACGGAACAGCTCGAGGTCGGGGCCGCTGGCGCGCGCGTTCAGCGCGACGTCGCGCCAGCTGCCGTCGGCGCGGAAGAAGACGGTGGCGATGTCGCCGACCACGCGCTCGCGGCGCAGGTCGCGCCGGTCGGCCGCCTCGAGGAATCCGCCGGCGTGCACCTGGCTGGGAACCTCACTGGAGAACGCGCCGACGCTGAAGACGAGCAGATCGGCGCGCTGCTGCAGATCGAGCAGGCGGCGCACGCTGCGCTCGCGCCACAGCGCCGTCTTGGTCTGCGGATGATCGAAGAACGCCGGCACCGGGAAGGCATGCGCGCGCGCGCCGTAGTTCGCCGCGAAGCGCAGCACGAGGTCGGTGCCGAAGGTGCTGTCGATGCTCTGCAGCGTGCCGGCGCCGTTCAACGCGACGAAGTCGACGTTGCGCGTGGGCTTGGGCTTGAGCCGCTCCGAGACCAGGCGGATCGTGGTTCCCCAGGCGATGCCGACCACGCAGTCGTTGCCGATGACCGAGTTCAGGTAGCCGGCCGCGTCGGCCGCCACGCGTTCGAGCCATTCGGCTTCGCGCGCCGATTCGGGCACCGTGACGACGCGCGCGTTTTGCACGCCGAAGCGCTCGCGCAGCAGCGCCTCGATCTTGCCCGGCTGCTCGGCCGGGTCGTGCACGTGGATCTCGACCAGCCCGTGTTCGTGCGCCCACGACAGCAGGCGCGATACCGTCGAGCGCGAGGTGCGCAGCTCTTCGGCGATCCGTTCGGTGGTGAGGCGCTGGTAGTAATAGAGCTTCGCCACCCGCACGGCGAGGTCTTCGTGGCGCAGGTCCGGATCGCTCATGCACGTAGTTTCAAATAGTTTGAACGAACGTGCAAGTCGCGTGCGGGGACGCCCAGGCGCGCGCGGGCGGACGGCCGCGCATGCGCGCACCGCTGCGCGAAATCGAATCGGTGCTCGGGCCGCTCTGCTTGCCGCCGGGAAGAATGCGCCCCGCCGACCCGGAGCGTTGCCTGATCGACGGGTCCCTGCGTCTACACCCCCCAGGTGATGTCCTTGCCCGCCCGATGCGCTTCCTTCAGCAGGTCGATGAAAGGAAAGGCGCGCTGGGCGAGCGACACGGGATAGGGGTCGTTGTCGGTGTCGCTCTTCTCCGCCTCCGACGCGCCGGCCGGCGACGGCCCCACCGATTCCATCGCGCGGCGCTCGGCGCGCAGTTCTTCCCTTTCCTGTTCGATCGCCCGGTTCAGCGCATCGACGGCGCCCGGCATCTGGTCGACCGTGATGATTCCCGTGCGGCCCGGCGTCTTCCCTATGATCTGCAGGATCCACTCGGCAACGGGCTTGGTCATGATGACGGAGCCGGTGGCGCGCGACTTGAATTCGTAGATCATCTGGACCTCCGTTGTGGCCGAGAGCCCTACCATTATCGAATGAACTTCCCTGCTCCGATGCGCCGGCAAACCCGAATGCCGGCCGCGTTCGTCTTCGGCACGCTGCTGGCGCTCGGTGCCTGCCATCCCGCCTACGACTGGCGCGAGATCCAGGAAACCGAAGCAGGCTACCGCATCCTGCTGCCGGCCAGGCCCGTATCGATGGCGCGGACTATCGATCTCGACGGCGTTGCCGTGACGATGTCGATGACCGGCGCGCGCGTGGACGAAGCCCTGTTCACCGTGGGGGCGGTCGTGCTGCCGACGGCCAGCGCGCAGGCGCGCGAGCACGCGACGCAGGCGATGCGGACGGCGATGGAGCGCAACGTGCAGGGACATGAGACGAAGGCCACGCAAATCGAGGTCCCGCTCATCGACGCGGCCGGCCGCGCCGTCGGCAGCGTCACCGGTACGCACGTCGAGGTCGAGGGCAAGGTCGCCGGCGAGCCGTCGCACATGAGCGCGACCTTCGTCGCGCGCGGCGACCGCGCCTGGCAGGCGGTGATGATCGCCCCGGTGGCCGATCCGCAGGCGGCGAAGCTCTTCCACGAGTCGTTCCGGATCGCGCAGTGAGCGCGGTGCTGGCGGCGCCGGCCGCGATCCGCGTGTTCCTTGCCTTCGCGAGCGGCTACTTCATGTCCTACGGCCTGCGCTCGGTGAACGCCGTCATCGCGCCCGAGCTGATCGCCGAATTCGGCTTGACGAACGCGCAGCTCGGCTCGCTGTCGTCGGCGTATTTCCTCGCTTTCGCCTCGGTGCAGATGCCGCTGGGCGTGCTGCTCGACCGCTTCGGTTCGCGCCGCGTCGATGCGACGCTGCTGCTGGTGGCGGCGGGCGGATGCCTGCTGTTCGCCGGCGCACGCTCGGCGTCGATGCTGTGGATCTCGCGCGCGCTGATCGGCATCGGCGTCTCGGCCGCGCTGATGGCCTCGCTGCGCGCCTTCCGCTTCTGGTACGCGCCGGGGCGCCAGCAGCAGCTCACCGCGTGGATGCTCGTCGCCGGCGCGCTCGGCGCGCTGGCGACGACGGTGCCGGTGCAGCTCGCGCTGCCCGCGATCGGCTGGCGCGGCGTGTTCGTCGTCGCGGCCCTGCTGCTCGTCGCGACGAGCGCGGCGATCTTCTTCCTGCTGCCTCCCGACGAGCCGATCCCGGCCCGCCACGACACCGAATCCTCGTGGAGCGTGTACCGCCAGGTCTTCTCCGATCGCTATTTCTGGCGCTTCGGCGTGGTCTCGCTCACCGTGCAGGCGAGCTTCGTCGCCTTCCAGGGCCTGTGGATCGGGCCCTGGCTGCGCCGCGTGCTCGGCATGGAGGCCGACGCCGCGGCACAGGTGCTGTTCGTCTTCAACCTCGTCCTGATGTTCGGCTATCTGGGCCTGGGGCTGGCCGTTCCGCACTTCATGCGCCGGGGCTGGTCGACGCTGCGTGTGGTGGCGACCGGCACCGCGACGATGCTCGCGCTCGAACTCGTCATCGCGCTGTCCAGCGGCGCGTGGGCGTGGATGCTGTGGATCGCGCTGGCCGTCGCCACCACATGCCACACGCTGTCGCAGACGCACGTGAGCCTGTCCTTTCCCGAGCGCCTCACCGGTCGCGCGTTCACCGCGTACAACCTGCTGACGATGAGCGGCATGTTCATCGCGCAATGGCTGTTCGGCGTCGCCGTCGATCGTTTCGGCGGCGAACACGATCCGCAGGGCTTTCGCAGCGCGATGCTGCTGTGGGTGGCGATGCAGGCCTGTGCGCTCGCCGTGCTCGTGTTCTGGAAGGTGCAGCCGCGGCGTCCGTCGCCGGTGCGCTGAGCGAGGGTGGGGCGAGGCGGCAGGCGCTTGCGTCGCCTGCGCCCCGCGCCTGCCTCAGCCCTCGTCGAAGCGGATCGTGCGGTCCGGCTGCGCGAAGGGCTCCGCGCGGTACAGGCCGTTGGCCCGGTTGTGCTCGTCGCGCGCGGCTTCGGCGAAGTCGAGCACGGGCGCGAGGCACGCGTCGCGGTCGTCCGCGATCCGCGCCCATTCGTCGCGCGTGCGCGTGGCGAAGCGCTGCTCGAACTTCGCGGTGGTGGCGGGCCAGGTCTGCGGGCGGTACTGGTCCTTCGGGTCGATTTCACCGAGCAGGCCGGTGACGTCGAGCAGTTCGCGGTAGAACTTCGGCTCGAGCGGACCGACCGCGACGAAACGATCGTCGGCGCAGCGGTAGATGCGATAGAACGGCATCGCGCCGTCGAGCAGGTTGTGCGCGCGCTGCAGGTTCCACACACCGCCGGCGAGCAGGCCGTAGAACATCGGCGTGAGCCCGACGGTGCCGGCGAGGATGCTCGTTTCCGCCACGCCGCCGCGCTGCGTGATCGAGCGCTGCACCAGCTTCGCGAGCACGCCGACGAGCAGGTGCATTGCGCCGCCGCCGAAGTCGGCGACCAGGTTCAGCGGAACCACCGGCTGCTCGCGCGGGCCGATGGCGGCGAGCACGCCGGCGCGCGCGAGATAGTTGATGTCGTGTCCGGCGCGCGCCGCGAGCCGCCCGCGGCTGCCCCATCCGGACAGCCGCCCGACGACGAGCCGCGGATGCGCGTCGAGCAGCGCCGACGGCGCGAGGCGCAGTCGCTCGAGCACGCCGGGGCGGAAGCCTTCGAGCAGGACGTCGGCGTCGGCCAGCTCGACGTGCAGCGCGTCGATTCCCGCGCCGTCCTTCAGGTCGAGCAGCCGTTCCTCCTTGCCGACGTTGAGCAGGTCGTATTGCGGCGGAACGCGAACGCCCAGGCCCGGGTCGGCCGGCGGCGAGACGCGCACGACGCGCGCGCCGAGCGAGCGCAGCAGTTGGCCGGCGAAGGGCACGGGGCCGATCGCGTGCAGCTCGACGACTCTCAGGCCGGCGAGCGGAAGCTTCGATGCGGATTCGGTCATGGCCCGGGCATCGTAGCATCGGCTCCGACGCCGAAGTCCAGCGCGCGCCGGTAGCCGATCGCCTCCGCCACGTGGCGTGCGCCGATGCGCGCTTCGCCGCCCAGATCGGCGATCGTGCGCGAGAGCTTCTGCACGCGATGCAGCGCGCGGGACGACCAGTGCTGCCGCCGGGCTACCTGTCGCAGCAGCGACGCCGCCGCTTCGTCGAGCGCGCAATGCCGGTCGATCTGCGGCGGCGGCAGGAATGCGTTGGCGACCTGCTGGCGTTCGCGCTGCACCGCGCGCGCATGGGCGACGCGCGCCGCGACGACGCGGCTGCTTTCGCCGTCGGCCGCCTGCATCAGCTGCGCTTCGCTCACCGGCACGACCGGGATCAGCAGGTCGATGCGATCGAGCAGCGGACCCGACAGCCGCGCGCGATAGCGCTGCACCTGCTCCGGCGTGCAGCGGCAGCGCGTCGCGCCGAAGTAGCCGCAGGGACAGGGATTCATCGCGGCAACGAGCTGGAAGCGGGCCGGGAACTCCACCTGCCGCGCGGCGCGCGCTACCGCGATGCGGCCGGTTTCGAGCGGCTCGCGCAGCGCCTCGAGCACCGCGCGCGAGAACTCGGGCAGCTCGTCGAGGAAGAGCACGCCGTTGTGCGCGAGACTCGCTTCGCCCGGGCGCGGGTTCGATCCGCCGCCGACGATCGCGGCGGCCGAGGCGCCGTGGTGCGGCGCGCGAAACGGCCGTCGGCCCCAATGCTCGGTGCGGAACGCGCCCTGCAGGCTCGCCAGCGCCGCGCTTTCCAGCGCCTCGCCGGTTTCCATCGGCGGCTGAATGCCCGGCATCCGATGCGCGAGCAGCGACTTGCCCGAGCCCGGCGGGCCGATCATCAACAGGTTGTGCGCTCCGGCCGCCGCGACCTCGAGCGCGCGCTTGGCGAAGGGCTGTCCCTTGACGTCGGCGAGGTCGTCGGCGGCAGCGCCGGGTGCCCTCGGCAAGCCCGGCTCGATGCGCACCAGCGGACTCGATCCGCTCAGGTGCGCAGCGACGCCGGCCAGGTCTTCGGCGGCCAGCAGCCGCACGCCGTCGACCAGCGCCGCTTCGTCGCCGTTGGCCGCGGGCAGCAGCAGTGAGCGCTTGCGCGCTTCGCGGCCGACAGCGAGCGCCATCGCCAGCGCGCCGCGGATCGGGCGGATCGCGCCGGTGAGCGACAGTTCGCCGACCAACTCGAGTTCGTCGAGCGCGTTCGCCGGCACCTGCTCGCTCGCCGCCAGGATTCCGACCGCGATCGGCAGGTCGAAGCGGCCCGACGCCTTGGGCAGGTCGGCCGGCGCGAGATTGACGGTGAGCCGCCGATTCGGGAAATCGAAGCCGGCGTGCAGCAGCGCGGCGCGCACGCGATCGCGGCTCTCGCGCACTTCCGCTTCGGGAAGGCCGACGATGTGGAAGGCCGGCAGCCCGACGCCGATGTGGACTTCGACGCTGACCGCGGGCGCGTCGAGCCCGACGAGCGCCCGGCTGTGCACGACGGCGAGCGGCATCGCGAATGCAGCGCCTGCTGCGCGGCGGGATCGCGACGGGCGAGCGCGCCGCCGGCAGACTCCTAGATGACGGGGCCCGGATCGTCGGGCGAGGCTGTGCCCGAGGCGGCACTCGGGGCGGGCGCAACGGCGCTCGTGGTGCCGGCCTGCGATGCACCGCCCTCGGCCGCGCTGGCCACCGGCGCTTCGGCTTCGAGCCGCTGCTCGAGCGCGGCGATGCGTTCCTGCAGCCGCGACATGCGCTCGAGCTGCGCGTCGAATTCGTCGCGCGTGACGAGATCGACGCGCTGGAAGGTCTGCGCGAGCATCGCCTTCAGGTTGCGCTCGATGTCGGCGGCCGGGCTGTTGCGGAACAGCTCGGAGACGCGCTGTTGCAGCTCGGCGAGCAGCGATTGCGGTGTCGTGTTCATCGTGAAACGAGTCTAGCACCGCGCGTCGGCCGCGACGCGCTTCGACCCTGCGGCCGATGGCCGATGCAAAGGGCCGATCGGCGACCGGACGCGACGCAGCGGTGCGCGCAGCCCGCACGAAACGATCGCGAGCCGAGGCGATGCCTCGGCGCGGGGCACTCACGACCCTGAGCGCGAACGCGATGCACCGCGCACGGGCAGCGTGCACGGTGGCACGGAAGCTGCGTCTGTACCGGTGAGTCCTTTACCGGAGCACCGCAGATGCGCCTGCCTTCCGCAGTACCGGTTCTCGCGCTGGCCCTCCTTCCGATCGTCGCGCCCGATGCCGCCGCGCAGGCTGCACAGGCGACGACCGATGCGAGCCCGCCCGCGCATTCGCTGCATGCCAACGTCTCGCTTGCCAGCCAGTACCGCTATCGCGGCATCGCGCAGACCGACGGCGACCCGGCGCTGCAGGGCGGCTTCGACTACTCGCACGCGAGCGGCCTCTACCTGGGCACCTGGGGCTCGAACGTGAGCTGGCTCGCCGACAGCAACGGCGACGTGAGCAACAGCGTCGAGCTGGACGTCTACGGCGGCTATCGAGGCGCCTGGGGCGACGTCGGCTACGACGTCGGCGTGTTGCGCTACCTCTACCCCGGCAGCTATCCGCCGGGATTCGTCTCGCCGCATACGACCGAGGTCTACGCCGCCGGCACCTGGCGGATGTTCACGCTGAAGTATTCGCATGCGACGACGAACCTGTTCGGCGTGCCCGACAGCCAGGGTTCGGGCTATCTCGACCTCGCGGCGAACGTCGACGTCGGCCGCGGGTTCGCGCTCGTCGCGCACGTCGGCCACCAGCGCATCCCGGCCGGCTCGCAGGGCGGCATCCGCATCCGTTCGTCGGGCGACTGCAGCTACACCGACTGGAAGCTCGGTGTCGCGAAGACCTTCGTCGGGCTCGACTGGAGCCTCGCGTACGTCGACACCGACGCGAAGGGAGGTATCGGCGAGTGCTATCGCAGCGCTCGCAACAGGGACCTCGGCGACGCCACGGTCGTGCTGACCATGGGTCGGTCGTTCTGAGCGCAACCGAGCCGCAACGAGGCCGCAACGAGGCGGCAACTGAGGCCACAACTGAGGCCGCAAACCGGGAGACGACGATGAAGATGATCACCGCAGTGCTCAAGCCCTTCAAGCTCGACGAGGTGCGCGAGGCGCTCTCGGCGATCGGCGTGCAGGGCATCACGGTCGCCGAGGTCAAGGGCTTCGGCCGCCAGAAGGGTCACACCGAGCTGTATCGAGGCGCCGAGTACGTGATCGACTTCCTGCCCAAGGTGAAGATCGACGTGGCCGTTCCCGACGTTCTGGTCGAGCAGGCCGTGGAGGCGATCCAGGCCTCGGCGCGCACCGGCAAGATCGGCGACGGGAAGATCTTCGTCTACGACCTCGAGCAGGTCGTCCGCATCCGTACCGGCGAGACCGGCGACGAGGCGCTGTGAGCGAGTCCCGAACCCGAGGAGAAGAAGAAATGATCCCCTTTCGTTCGGCGCGCATGGCCCTCGCCGCCGCTGCCATGTTCCTCGCCGCCGCGCCCGCGTTCGCGGCGCCCGAGCCGGCGAAGGGCGACGTCGCATGGATCACCGTCGCCACGCTGCTCGTCGTGATGATGACGGTTCCGGGGCTTGCCCTCTTCTACGGCGGCATGGTGCGCGCGAAGAACATGCTGTCGGTGCTGATGCAGGTGCTCGTCGTCTTCGCGCTGATCGTCGTGCTGTGGGCGATCTACGGCTATTCGCTCGCCTTCGGCGGCGACGGCGCGTTCTACGGCAATTTCTCCAGGGCCTTCCTCGCCGGCATCGGGCCCGGCTCGACGGCGGCGACCTTCAGCAAGGGCGTCGTGCTGCCCGAGCTGAGCTTCGTCGCGTTCCAGGGAACCTTCGCGGCGATCACCTGCGCGCTGATCGTCGGCGCCTTCGCCGAGCGCGCGCGCTTCTTCTCGGTGCTCGTCTTCTCGGCGTTCTGGTTCACCTTCTGCTACGTGCCGATCGCGCACGCCGTCTGGTACTGGGCGGGGCCCGACGCGATCACCGACGCCGCGTCGCTCGACGCGGTGAGCGCCGGCGCCGGCTTCCTGTGGCGACGCGGCGCGCTCGACTTCGCCGGCGGCACCGTCGTGCACATCAACGCCGGCGTCGCCGGGCTGGTCGGCGCCTGGGTGATCGGCAAGCGCATCGGCTACGGGCGCGAATCGATGGCGCCGCATTCGCTCGTCTCGACGATGATCGGCGCGTCGCTGCTGTGGGTGGGCTGGTTCGGCTTCAACGCCGGCTCGAACCTCGAGGCCAACGCCGGCGCCGCGCTCGCCTTCGCCAACACGCTCGTCGCCACCGCCGCTGCGACACTGTCGTGGACCTTCGGCGAGTGGTGGTTCAAGGGCCGGCCGTCGATGCTCGGCGCCGCATCGGGCGCCGTGGCCGGGCTCGTGGCGATCACGCCGGCCTGCGGCTTCGTCGGCCCCGGCGGCGCGCTGGTCATCGGCTTCGTCGCCGGGCTCGTCTGCCTGTGGGGGGTGAACGGGCTGAAGCGCTGGCTCGACGTCGACGACGCGCTCGACGTGTTCGGCGTGCATGCCGTGGGCGGCGTCGTCGGCGCGCTGCTCACCGGCGTGTTCGCCGCGCCGGCGCTCGGCGGGGTCGGCCTCTACGACTACGTCGCCAACGCGGTCTCGCCCGACTACTCGATCGCCGCGCAGGTCTGGGTGCAGCTGCAGGCGGTGCTGCTGACGATCGTCTGGTCGGCGGTCGTCGCCTTCGTCGGCTTCGAGCTGCTCGCGCACACGATCGGACTGCGCGTGAGCGAGGATGCGGAGCGCCAGGGCCTGGACATCGTGGCGCACGGCGAGACCGCCTATCATCGTTGAGAAGCTGTGAACGAATCCGCCATGCCCGCTCGGGCCGCCCAGGCGCGCCCACTCTGCGTTGCCAATGCTCGCCGTAGCCCGAGCTACGGCTGCGCTTTGCGCCTTGATTGGGCGCGCCTGGGCGGCCCGCTCGGGCACGCCGGATTCATTCACAGCTTCTAAGGTGATTCCCCGCCTGCCCGCACCCGGGGCGCTCGCCGCCACCGCGTTCGTCCGCGCACTGCCCGCGATCCTGCTGCGGGCAGCGCCTTTCGGCGTCGCGGTGGCGGCGGCGCTGCTCGTGCGTCACCTCGTCGTCGAGCCGGCGCCGGTCGCGCATGCCTGCGATCCCGCTCCGTGGACGGGCGCCTGCGCGCTGCGCACGCTGATCGTCTACAGCTTTGCCACGCAGGGCATCGGCTGGGCCGCGCTCGCCGCGGGGCTCGGCGCTACCTTCCTGCGCAGCCGGCGCCTTGCGCAGGCGGCGCTCGCGCTGGGCGGGGGCGGGCTCGTTCTCTACTCGTTCGCCCCCTCGGCCTTCGGCGCGCTGCTCGGAATGCTCGTGCTCGTGCGCGAGCCGGGCAGTCCCGCGCAGGCGAGCGCGAACAGCGCGAGCCCGCCGAGGAAGACGACGGCCTGAGCGTCGATCAGCGTCTCCTGCGCGATGGCGAGCGCGGCTCCGACGAAGACGACCACGACGAGTGCGCGTTCCTCGCGTGCATCGGGCGGCAGCCGCTCGCCGCGCAGCGCGAGCAGCGCCTGCATCGCCAGCGGCATCGCGAAGCTGGCCCACGGAAAGCCGCGATAGCGCGCATCGAAGACGAGCAGGACGACGCTCATCGCCGCGGCGAACAGCCAGCCGAAGCGCAGTGCGCCGAGCGCGAATGCCGTCCTGTAGGACGATGCCCGCAGCAGGCGCGTCGCTGCCGCGGCCTTGCGTCCGCAAGCCAGTGCGTACACGCCCGGCACGCTGTGCCCCCCGTCCGCGCCGCGCGCCCGCGACAGTCGCGACGTCGCGAGCCATGCATAGCCGATCGTCGCGAGCGCGCCGGCGATCGCCGGCAGGTCGTGCGTCCAGCCCTGGTTCCAGTGCACGGCGTGGCGCCACTGCTCCACCAGCAGCGCGCCGGCCGCGCAGCCGGCGAGCGCCTGCGCAAGCACGA
This sequence comes from Burkholderiaceae bacterium, assembly GCA_021166835.1. Next base: position 43,131 of record JAJPEN010000064.1, read on the forward strand.
AGCGCGCGCCCGTTTCCGCCGACCTGCGTCGGCGCCTGCGCAGCGTCGCGCCGGCGACGAGCGCGAAGGCGGCAGCGCCGGCCGCTGCGCCGAGCAGGCCCTCGCGCCACCGGGGATCGGCGTTCACCGGCCCGCGCCAGGGGAACGCGCGCTCGCCGTCCGACGTGAACAGGCCCCAGTACCCGCCCATCGCGCCCTCGAGCCGTCGCTTCCACGGCTGGTCGAAGGCTTCGATCAGGTTGTAGCGTAGGCCTCGTTCGGCCGCGGCGTCGACGAAGCCGCGCACGAAGCGCGCCTGCTCGACGCGGCCCGGAACCGCCGCGCGGCGCTGGCGCCCGGCGCGCGGCCAGCCGGTCTCGCCGATCAGGATCTCGTGCGCGGGGAAGACCTGCTGCACTCTTCGGTACACCGAGAAGACGTGCTCGACCGCGTCGTCGACCGCCACCGGCTCGTCCTCCCAGTACGGCAGCACGTGCACGGTGACGAAATCGACCGCGTCGGCCAGCCGCGGATGCCGCAGCCAGAACTCCCAGACGTCGGCGTAGGTGACGGGTACGTCCAGCTCGTGCTTCGCGCGCGCGGCCAGCGCGACCAGCTCGCTCTCGGCCAGCTCGCCGCGCAGCAGCACTTCGTTGCCGACGACGAGCGCGCGAATCGTATCGGCGTGACTCTTCGCGAGTGCGAGCGCACGCTTCAGTTCAACTTCGTTGCGTTCCCGGTCGCGCCCGATCCACACGCCGAGCAGCACCTGCAGGCCCAGCTCGTTCGCCACCGAAGGCACCTGGTCGAGCCCCTGGTCGATCGAGTAGGTGCGGACGCAGCCGGTGATCGTCGACAGCCGGACGAGATCGGCGCGGATGCGCTCGCGCGTCACCCGGTTCGACGGCTCGAAGGGGGTCTCGCCGGGCTGGTGGAAGGGCGCGTACGAGACGCAGTCGACGCGGTCGACGACCGGGTCGGGCACGTGGCGCTCGATGCCGCGCCACGCCCACCAGGCGAGCAGCGCGGCGGCGAAAAGCGCGAGCGCAAGCAGCTCGCGCGCGCGCGGGCCGTCGTCGAATGCGCGCGCGGATCTCGAAGAGGAAGGCACCGGCGTTGCTATCCCTGTGGCAAAACGTGGACAAGACCGGGTTTACCCGTGGTTCGGCGGGAACTTCGGTAATGTTCGCACCCCGTGTTCCCTTCGCTTCCCGAGTCGATGCTGACCCAATCGCGCGCTCCGGCGCGTCGCCTGCGTATACATGCGCTGCGTCTGCGCACGCATGCGCTTCATCTGCGCACACATGCGCTTCATGTCCGCGCGGCGTTTCGCCGCCTGTCGTCCATGGTATCGACGCCGACGCTGTTGCTCGCGCTCGCCATCGCCGCGGCCAACTTTGCCGGCTGGCAGCTGCTCAACCCGTCGATCGACGCCCCCGATTTCCACGGGCGCATGACCGGCATGGCGTACAACGCCTTCCAGCGCTGGGACGATCCGACGCAGCGACGCTACCCGAGCGTCGAACAGGTCGACGCCGACCTGGCGATGCTCGCCGACCATACGCGGCGCATCCGTACGTACAGTTCGAGCGAGATTCCGCAGTTGCCGGCGCTCGCCGAGCGCCACGGGCTGAAGCTCACGGCCGGCGTCTGGCTCGACCGCCGCTCGCTGAACAACCGGCGCGAGATGGAGGCCGCCAAGCACGCCGCCTTCGACCATTCGAGCATCGAGCGGATCATCGTCGGCAACGAGTCGCTGCTGCGCGAGGACCTGACGGTGCAGGAGCTGATCGGCTACCTGCAGGAGATGCGCAAGGCGACGCGCGTACCGGTGTCGACCGCCGAGCCGTGGCATATCTGGTTCACGCACCCGGAACTCGCCCGGCAGGTCGACTTCATCACCGTGCACCTGCTGCCGTACTGGGAGGGCGTGCCCGAAGAGGCTGCGCTCGATCACGCGATGCAGCGCCTGGACCAGTTGCGCCGACGCTTCCCCGACAAGCCGGTGGTGATCGGCGAGATCGGCTGGCCGAGCCGCGGCGACCGCTTCGAGGACGCGAGCGCCACGCCGGCGATGCAGGCGCGCTTCATCCGCGATTTCGTCAGCTACGCGCGCGCGAACTCGATCGACTACTACCTGATGGAAGCGGTCGACCAGCCGTGGAAGAGCGCCAACGAAGGCCGCGTCGGCGCGTACTGGGGCATGTTCGACGCCGCTCGCACGCCGAAGTTCGCGATGACCGGCCCGATCCAGAACGACCCGCACTGGGGCGACAAGGCGCTGGCGGCTTCGCTGCTCGCGCTGGGGCCCATCCTGTGGTTCTTCGTGGCCTTCGCGCGGATGCGGCTGGCCAGTCGCGTCGCCTTCGCGACGATGATCCAGGCGGTGGCCTCGCTCGCCGTGTGGCTCGTCGCGCTGCCCTTCGACTACTACCTGCGGCCCACCGACTGGGCGGCGCTCGCGCTGCTGCTGCCCTCGCTCGGCGCGATGGTCGCGATCCTGCTGGCCAACGGCTTCGAGTTCGTCGAGATGTACTGGCCGGGCAACCTGCGCCGCCGCTTCGAGCCGCGCCCGCTGGCCGAAGGTGCGCGCGAGCCGCGCGTCTCGGTGCACCTGGCCTGCTGCAACGAGCCGCCCGAGATGGTGATCGCCACGCTCGACAGCCTGGCGCGGCTCGACTACTCGAACTACGAAGTGCTCGTCATCGACAACAACACGAAGGACGAGGCGCTGTGGAAGCCGGTGCAGGCGCACGTCGAGCGGCTGGGCGAGCGTTTCCGCTTCTTCCACCTGCCGAGCTGGCCGGGCTTCAAGGCCGGCGCGCTGAACTTCGGCCTGGGGCAGACCGATCCGGCCGCCGAGATCGTCGGCGTCGTCGACGCCGACTACGTCGTGCGCCGCGACTGGCTGCGCTCGCTGGTCGCGCATTTCGACGATGCGAAAGTCGCCGTCGTGCAGGCGCCGCAGGCGCACCGCGAGTGGCAGAACCAGCCGCTGCGCCGGATGATGAATTACGAGTACGACGGCTTCTTCCGCATCGGCATGCATCACCGCAACGAGCGCGACGCGATCATCCAGCACGGCACGATGACGCTGATCCGCGCGCAGGCGCTGCGCGAGCACGGACAATGGGCCGAGTGGACGATCTGCGAGGACGCCGAACTCGGCCTGCGCCTGATGCAGGCGGGCTGCTCCACCGTCTACGTCGACGAAGCGATGGGCCACGGGCTCACGCCGGAGGATTTCGGCTCGTTCCGCAAGCAGCGCCGCCGCTGGGCGCAGGGCGCGATGCAGATCCTCGTGGGACACTGGCACGCGCTGGTGTCGGGCGAGCGTCTCACGGCCGGGCAGCGCTATCACTTCCTCACCGGCTGGCTGTCGTGGCTGGGCGATGCGCTGCACCTGGTGTTCGCTTTCGCCGCGATGTTCTGGACGGTGGGCGTGCTGGCCGCGCCGCAGTCGTTCAGCCTGCCGATCGCGCTGTTCATGATGCCGCTGCTCGTCTTCTTCGTCGTCAAGGCCGGCTTCGGGCCGCTGCTCTATGCCCGGCGCGTGCGCTGCACCGCTTCCGACATCGCCGGTTCGGCGCTCGCCGGCATGGCGCTGTCGCACGCGATCGCGCGCGGCGTCTTCAGCGGACTGGCCTTCCGTCGCGCCGTCTTCGAGATCACGCGCAAGGCGAGCGGCAAGGATGCGAAGGCGGCCCCGGCGCCCCGGTCGGCGCTGCCGGTACGCGAGGAAGCGTTCCTCTTCGCCGGGCTCGTCGTCTGCGCGCTGGGCGTGCTGCTCACGCAGCCGGGCCGGGCCTTCGAGGCGAAGACGTGGACGGTGATCCTGCTGCTGCAATCGCTGCCCTACGCCGCGGCGCTCGCCTGCAATGCGCTGTCGCGGCTGCCGGCGCGCGAACCGGCCCGCCAGGCGCAGCCGGCGCTGCCGGTCGCCGGCGGCCTCGCCGCGATGCCGGGCAAGGTGGGCTGACCCTCGGGGCGGCGACCCGGCGGATACAATCGGTGCGTGGCTGCCGTGGCGGCAGCGCGCACCGTTTCCGTCCATGCTCCCCGATTTCGCCCAGGCGATCTCCGCGCCGCTGCAGGATTTCGAGCGGCACCTGCTCGAGGCGAGCGCTCGCATCGAGCGCTGGTTCCGCCTCGAATGGCAGGACCACACCCCGCCGTTCTATGCGTCGATCGACCTGCGCAATGCCGGGTTCAAGATCGCGCCGGTGGACACGAACCTGTTCCCGGCGGGCTTCGAGAATCTGGCGGAAGACACGCTGCCGCTCGCGGTGCAGGCGGCGATGGCGGCGATCGAGAAATACTGCCCCGACGCGCGCAACCTGCTGCTGATTCCCGACGCACGGCGCCGCGACGCGCGCTACCTGCGCAACCTGCGCCGGCTGTCGACGATCCTGCGCCAGACCGGGCTGCGCGTGCGCTACGGCAGCGTCGACCCCGGCGTGTCCGCGCCGCTGCGCATCGACGCCGGTGACGGCGACACGCTGGTCGTCGAACCTGTCGTGCGCCGGGGCTTGCGCGTGGGCCTGGCCGACTTCGATCCGTGCTCGATCCTGCTGAACGACGATCTCTCGTCGGGCCTGCCCGAGGTGCTGCAGAACGTGCACGAGCAGGTGCTGCTGCCGCCGTTGCACGCCGGCTGGACACTGCGTCGCAAGGCGCGGCATTTCGCCGCCTACACCGAGGTCGCGCGCCGCTTCGCCAAGCAGTTCGACTTCGACCCCTGGCTGATCACGACGAATTTCGTCGAATGCAGCGACGTCGATTTCCTCGGCGGCGCGGGCCTCGACCGCGTCGCGGCGGCGGTGGACCGGATCCTGCGCCAGTCGCGCGCGCGCTACCGCGAACACGACATCGGCGAGCAGCCCTTCGCCGTCGTGAAGGCGAACGCGGGCACTTGCGGCATCGGCGTCACCGCGGTGCGCGAGGCGGCGCAGGTGCGGCGCGCGAGCGCCGCCGAGCGCGAGGCGATGGCCTCGGGCGCGCACGGGCGCACGGTCGACGAGGTCGTCGTGCAGGAAGGCGTGCCCACGGTCGAGACGGTGGACGGCGGCGTCGCCGAGCCGGTCGTCTACACGATCGACCGCTACGTCGTCGGCGGGTTCTATCGCGTGCATACTCAGCGCGGCCCCGACGAGAACCTGAACGCGCCGGGAATGCATTTCGTGCCGCTGCCGTTCGCGGCGAGCTGCCACCTGCCCGACCGCGGCGAGTCGGTCGAGCACGCTGTGAACCGCTTCTACGTCTACGGCGTCGTGGCGCGCCTGGCGCTGCTCGCTGCCGCCGTCGAGCTGGAGCAGACCGACCCCGACCCGTCGCTGTACGGCTGACGAAGGACGCTGACCATGCGCCTGCTGGTGATCCTCGATCCGCTGCCGAAGATCAAGACCTGGAAGGACACGACCTACGCGATGATGGTGGAGGCGGCTGCGCGCGGCCACGCGCTCTTCGTCTGCGAGCAGCACCAGCTGTCGTATGCGAACGAGCGCGCGATGGTCGTCGCCACGCCGCTGACGATCACCGACGCCGGCGGCAGCGGCGCGCCATGGTACGCGCTGGGCACCCCGGCGCGCGAGCCGATCGCCGCCTTCGATGCGGTGCTGATGCGCAAGGACCCGCCCTTCGACATGGAGTACGTCTACTCCACCTACCTGCTCGAGCAGGCGGTGCGCGAAGGCGCGCGGGTGTTCAACGATCCGCGCGCGATCCGCGACCACAACGAGAAGCTGTCGGTCGCCGAGTTCCCCGAGTTCGCCGCGCCCACGCTGGTCACGCGCTCGGCCGACGAGCTGCGCGCCTTCGTCGAGGAGCACGACGAGGCGGTGTTCAAGCTGCTCGACGGCATGGGCGGCACGTCGATCTTCCGCGCCAAGAACGGCGACCCGAACCTGTCGGTGATCATCGAGGCGTTGAACCTGTTCGGCGCGCGCACCGTGATGGCGCAGCGCTACATTCCCGAGATCTCCGAGGGCGACAAGCGGGTGCTGCTGATCGGCGGCGAGGTCGTCCCCTTCAGTCTCGCGCGCATCCCGAAGACGGGCGAGTTCCGCGGCAACCTCGCCGCCGGCGGCACCGGCGTGGCGAAGCCGCTGTCGGCGCGCGATCGAGAAGTCGGCGAGGCGCTCGCGCCGAAGCTTGCCGCGCGCGGATTGCTGCTGGTGGGCCTGGACCTGATCGGCGACTACGTCACCGAGATCAACGTGACGAGCCCCACCTGCTTCCAGGAGATCCGCCAGCAGAAGGGCTTCGACGTCGCGCGATTGTTCGTAGACAAACTCGAGGCTGCCGTCGCGCGGCCGCGAGCCGCCTGAGCGATGGCGATTCCTCTCGTCCGCGCCGCGCTGCGCCTGCGATGATCGGCATCCTCGTCGTTTCGCACGAGCCTTTCGGCAGCGCGCTGATCCGCTGCACGCGCCACGTGTTCGGCCGGCTGCCGCCGCAGCTGGCCGCGCTCGACGTGGTCCCCGACGAGAATCCCGAGACGGCGCTGAACTGCGGGCGCGAGCTGCTCGCGCGCATCAACGACGGCAGCGGCGCCGTCGTGTTCACCGACGTGTACGGCGCCACGCCGTCGCGCATCGCCACGCAGCTCGCGGTGCCCGATCGGGTGCGCGTGGTGGCCGGCGTGAACCTGCCGATGCTGCTGAAGGCGCTGCAGAACCGGCGCATGCCGGTCGACGAGCTGGTCGAATCGCTGCTGGACAGCGGCCGCCGCTCGATTCGCGCGGTGGACGCCGACGAGAGCGCGGCGAGCGCTCCGCCTGCGCCGCGCACGCCATGACGAGAGCGGAGGTCGTCGTCGTGAACCGGCTCGGCCTGCACGCGCGCCCGTCGGCGCGGCTGACCGCGACCGCCTCGCGCTACCGTTCGGAAGTGTGGCTCTCCAAGGGCGCGCGGCGCGTCAACGCGAAGAGCATCATGGGCGTGATGATGCTGGCCGCCGCCCGGGGCAGCACGCTGGTGGTCGAGGCGGAGGGCCCCGACGAGACCGATGCGGTGGAGGCGCTGCGCGCGCTCGTCGCCTCGGGCTTCGAAGAGGAGCTGGGCTGAGTCCATGTTCAGCCTGCACGGCATCGGCGTGGGCGGCGGCATCGTCATCGGCCGCGCGCGTCGGCTCGAAGCGAGCGAGCGCGACGTGCCGCGCTACCGCGTCATCGAGACGCAGGTCGAGCGCGAACTCACGCGGCTCGAGACGGCGATCGAGGTCGTCAGGGCCGAGCTGCAGGCGATCGCCGAGCAGTTGCCCGAGGAGGGCCCGGCCGAAGCGCGCGCGCTGCTCGACGTGCACGCGATGATCCTCGACGATCCGGCGCTGGTCGATGCGGCGCGCGACAGCGTGCGCCAGCACCTGAGCAATGCCGAGTGGGCCTTCGCCTCGCAGGCCGCGCAGCTCGCCGCGCAGTTCGAGGAGATCGACGATGCGTACCTGCGCGAGCGCGGCCGCGACGTGCTGCAGGTGGCCGACCGCGTGACGCGCGTGCTGTCGGGTTCGCGCGCGCGCGTGCACCCCGGGCGCGACGAGCCGAGCATCTTCGTCGCCGAGGACCTCTCTCCGGCCGACATGCTGGCGCTGCGATCGGCGGTGGGCTTCGCCATCGACCAGGGCGGCGCCACTTCGCACACGGCGATCCTCGCGCGCGGCATGAACGTGCCGGCGGTCGTCGGCGCGGGCCTGGCGAGCCGGCTGATCGCCGACGACGACTGGCTCGTGCTCGACGGCGAGCAGGGCATCGTCATCGTCGCGCCCGACGAGGGCGTGCTGTCGCAGTACCGCCATCTGCAGGCGGTGGGGCTGCGCGAACGCGAGGCGCTGCAGAAGCTGCTGCACGTGCCGGCGATCACGAAGGACGGCACGCGCATCCGGCTGTGCGCGAACATCGAGCGTCCCGACGAAGCGGCTGTCGCGCTCGCCGGCGGAGCCGAAGGCGTGGGCCTGTTCCGTTCGGAGTTCCTGTTCCTGAACCGTCGCGAGCTGCCGCACGAAGACGAGCAGTACGAGGCCTATCGCGAAGCGGTGCTCGCGATGCAGGGGCGGCCGGTCACCATCCGCACGCTCGACGTCGGCGCCGACAAGACGCTCGCACGCGGCGGCGCGCAGCTCGCGCAGAATCCGGCGCTCGGCCGGCGCGCCATCCGCTACTGCCTGTCGCAGCCCTCGATGTTCCTCGTGCAGCTGCGCGCGATCCTGCGCGCGTCGGCGCATGGGCCGGTACGGCTGCTGATCCCGATGCTCGCGCACGGCCACGAGATCGACCAGACGCTGCGCCTGATCGGCATCGCCAAGGTGCAGCTGCGCGAGCGCAATATCGCCTTCGACGAAGGCCTGCCGGTGGGCGGCATGGTCGAGATCCCGGCGGCGGCGCTGTCGGCGAGCCTGTTCGTGCGCCGGCTCGATTTCCTGTCGATCGGCACCAACGATCTGACGCAGTACACGCTGGCGATCGATCGCGCCGACCACGAGGTGGCTTCGCTCTACGAGCCCTTCCATCCGGCGGTGCTGCGCCTGGTGGCGATGACGATCCGCGCCGCGCATCGCGCAGGCAAGCCGGTAGCCGTCTGCGGCGAGATGGCCGGCGACTGGGGCGCGACGCACCTGCTGCTCGGCATGGGACTGCGCGAGTTCTCGATGCACCCGGCGAGCCTGCTGCGCGTCAAACGCGAGATCCTGCGCGCCGACGTGACGAAGCTGGCGCCGCGCGTGGGGCGGTTGCTGCAGGCGGTCGATCCGCTGCGGATGCGCGCGCAGCTCGCGCGGCTGGTCGCGGGGGGCTGAAGGGCAGCCGCGGGAGGCTGCCGCGCGAGAGGCTGCCGCGCGAAGGAGCTGCCGCGCGACGGCGTTGCCCTTCAGCGGGACTGCCAGCGGATCCGCAGCTTGTTCGCCGCATGTCGGGCGAGCAGCGGCAGCGGCATCCGGATCCAGTGCGAGCGAAGGAACAGCAGCAGCCGCGCCGCCCGCGCGCGCGCGTTCGCCGCGTCGGGGTGCATCGGAAAGAGCGCGAGCGGCATCAGCGCGTCGGTGATGCGCACGGCCGGGCCCGCGGGAGCCCCCGCGCGCGAGGCATCGAGCACGGCCTCGGGAATCGGCGTGCCAAGGCAGCGCCTGGCCTGCCGCAATGCGTGGAATGCGGGCCGCGCGAGATCGAGCGCCTCGGCGCGCGGCCAGAACGCTTCCCAGAAGCCGGGTTCGTGTTCGCCGAAGTGGCGCAGCAATTCGTCGACGTCGACCAGCTCGCGCAGCGCGTCGGCGAGATCCGAGCTGGTCATCAGGTGCGCCATCGCGTGCAGCGTCATGTCCACCGGCGACAGCACGTGCAGCGCGCTGCCTGGCAGCGGCCGCGCCGCCTCGAGCAGGAGGCGGGCGTCGGGTCGCGCGCGCGAAGTCGGCATCACGATGTTGTGATGCAGGTCGACCTCGGTCTCGCGGTCGACGTGCACGAGCGCAGGCAGTTCGTGCGACCACGAGCGGTAGTAGCGCTCGTCGTGGGCGTCGAGTTCCGCCGTCACCCATCCGCCTTCGCGCAGCCTCGCCTCTACCGCGGCGAGCCGTTCCTTCGGCACGAGCAGGTCGACGTCGACCAGCGAGCGTCCGCTCGCGTTCGGCAGTCCGGCCAGCGCGTAGGCGCAGCCCTTCAGCACGACGACCGGCTCGGGCAGCTCGTCGCGCAGCGCGTTCACGACGCGGTCCAGCTCCCACAGCGCGGCGCGCCGTTGCGCTTCGGCCTGGGCTAGCGCGCCGAGCAGGTGGTCGATCGCCGCGGGCGGCAGGGCGGAAAGCAGCTGCGCCTCGCGCATCTGCCAGGCGACCCGGCCGAGCAGGCGCGCGCGGCGCAGCACGCGCAGCAGCGAGTCGAGCTCGCGTGGCGCGAGCCCGGCGATGCCGCGCGGGTCGCGCAGCGCGTCGGTGACGAGCCCGCGCAGTCGCGCGGCGCGCCGCGTGTCGCGCACGGTTTCGGGGCGCTCAGGCATCGACCGCTTCCCGCAGCGCGTCGAGCGCGGCGACGGCCTGGTCGAGCGACGAATAGCGCAGGCGCAGGCGCTGCGATTCGCCGGCGATCGACTTGACCGTCTCGAATGCGGGCTCGCCGATCAGCTCGTAGTTGAACGCGTTCGTCGCCAGCGAGAAGAACGCGTCCTGCAGGCTCACCGGTTCCAGCGACAGCCCGGCGCCTGCGCTCCAGCGCGGGAAGACGACCCACGCCGCACGGGCGGTTTCGTTCGCCCGCGCGACGCTGTCGGCCGGCGCGCGCAGATGCGAGATCGTTCCCTTCATCGTGCCTTCGATGCGCGGGCCGAACCAGGCCTGCGGCGCGAAGGCGCGGAGCACGTCGATCGACTCGTTCTTCAGCGGCATCGGTCGCGGCAGCGGAACGAAGTCGGTCGAGCCCGGCCGCACGATGCCGAACTCGTCGGAGAGCAGCCGCCATCCCCGATGCGCGAGCGCGGCGCACAGGGTCGTCTTCCCGTGTCCGGGCATCGCCGGCATCACCAGCGCGCGGCCGTCGCGCTCGAGCACGGCCGCATGCAGCAGCAGCCAGCCGTGGAAGCGCAGGGCGATGACGAGATTCAGCCCCCATTCGAGCACGGCGAGCGCGTGCCCGATCGGCCGGTCCTCGTGCGGCCTGCGTCCGTCGACGCGAAAGCGCACGCGCCGCGGCGAGCCGGGCCAGCGCGCGCGTACCTCGTCGAGCGAGACGTGTCCGTGGAAGACGCGTTCGTCGTCGAGCACCGGATGGGCGCCGTACAGCGAGTGCAGGGCATGAGCGAGCCCGGGCACGCGCACCCGGAGCCGGAAGTCGAAAGGACCGATGCGCAGGCCGAGCCCTTCGCGCAGGCGCTCGGCGAAAACGTCGGGCGCGAGTGCCGAGACCGTGCCGGCGAGGGAACTCACGCCGCGATGGATTCGACCAGGCCGAGATCCTCGAGATGGCGTAGCAGCTCGGCCACGTGGCGGCGGAACCGCGGGTCGGGCTCGGCGTTCTGCAGCGCGGCCAGCGCGAGCGCTGCTGCGTCGGCGTCGTGCGGCTCGAGCAGGCATTGGTCGAGCAGCAGCGCGGTGCCTTCGTTCACGAAATGCGTCTGTCCCGAGGGCCGGTGATAGAGCACGTGACCCGACGGCGCGTGCGCCCAGGCGAAAGGCCGGCCGGCCGGCACCCGCCAGCGCCGCGCGGGCGCGGTGCGGCTCATATCACGTCGCGGCAGTTCGCGCCCCCGAACGAGGCGAGTGCCGTGGAGGAAACGAGCGCGCCCTTCTTCCCGAGGCTGATGCGGCGCCAGTTTCCGTCCTTGTCGCCGTCGGTTCCCTTGCCGAACAGCTCCACCGCGTTTTCCTCGAGCGACGAATAGCTACCCTGCTTCGTGTCTTCCTTGAAGTAGTAGTCGCCGCCGTCCCTGCACATCTGTCGAGGGTTCACCTCGGTATAGACGGTCTTGCCCTTGTAGCCGGTGGTCTTGCTGTAGTACTGGCGATTCGCCGGGAACCGGGTGACCTCGAGCGTCGCTTGCCGATCGATGAGCCAACCCTTCTCGTTGGACTCGGCGCGCCACGGCTTCTCCACGCACAGGTAGTTGCCGTCGCCGTCGACGGGCGTGCCCTCCTTCGCCAGCACGAGCACGCTGCTGCTGCGTGCGTGCGCTGCGGCCAGGCCGGGGTGCAGGGAGAAGATCGTCGGCATCGCGACGAGCAGCGCACGCCGCCCGGCGGACTGCGCCTGGGCCGACGTGTCTTGCGTACACGACTCGCCGTCCGGCCTGCGGTCGGAATCGTTCATGAAAATCTCCCCCCTGCTCGATGCTCTTGTTGCAAAGGGTAGGGGAGCAAGAACCAGGCCAGAGTGCGGTATCGCACGGAAAATTCTCATGGTCGGAAAAATCGGCCGCCGCAAATCCTGTCGGAATGTAAAGCCAGCCGACAGCGGCGGGTCAGCTCAACGCGGTTGCGGCAACCGGACGAACAGCAGCGCGCCGATCCCGAGCATCGCCGCGATCGTCCCGAAAGCGGCGGCGAAGGGCGGCCAGCCGATCGCGACGGCTGCCGACGCCGCTGCGCCGGTCAGCCACTGCATCAGCGCGACGCCGAGGAACAGCGCCATCGTGAACAGCGACAGCGCCCGCCCCGTCATCGACGCCGGATACGCGTCGCGCACGTCGGCGTACTGCAGCACGCCGTAGCCCGAGAGCAGCGAGAAGACGATCGAGACGATCACGTCGAAGGAAGCGTCGAAGCCCGGTGCGAGCAGCGCGAACATCGCGGCGCAGACGAGCGTGCCGACGAGCAGCCAGCGCCGCCGCGTCGCGCGCCCCGGATCGAGGCGTCCGAACAGCGGCGGGCCGATCATCGACGCGACCGACACGGCGATCGCCACGTTGCCGCTCGCCACCAGCGAGAAGCCGTAGCGGTCGACCAACAGCGGTCCGAGCCACAGCCCGCGCAGCGAGACGAAGGCCGCGTAGCTGACGGTGGCCAGCGCGAGGATGCCCCAGGTGTGCGGCACGGCGAACAGCGAGGCGAAACCGCGCAGCGCCTGTCCGAGCGACTCCCGTTCGACGCGGGGAGAACCCGGTCCACCGTCGGCCGACGGATCGGCGCGAGGTGTTTCCCGCTCCCGCGCGAAGCGTGCCATCGCCAGCCACGCGAGCATGGAGAGAATCCCGAGCGCGACGAAGCCCGAACGCCACGAACCCGCCTCGATCAGCCAGGCCAGCGGCGTTCCGGTGGCGAGCATGCCCATGCCGCCCAGGCCGAGCACGAGCCCCGACACCGATGCGTAGCGCGTGGCCGGGAAGCGCTGCGCGATGAACACCGTGCAGACGAGGAAGGCCGGCGCGCAGCCGATGCCGATCAGCGCCTGGCCGGCGAGCAGCACGCCGAAGCGATCGGTGTACGCCGACAGCGCCGACCCGACGATGGTGAGCGGGAAGGCGACGAGCACCGTTCGGCGCACGCCGTACAGGTCGATGCCGATGCCCATCAGCAGTTGCAGCGCGCCGAACGCGAGATGGAAGGTGCCGGCGAACACGCCCAGCGCCTGCGGATCGAGATCGAACTCGGCCTGCAGTTGCGGCGCCATGATCGCGGCGACCGTGCGATAGGCCTGGCTGAGCGCGAAGCCGCCGGTGAGCGCGAACAGCATCGCCCAGGCGGAGCTGCCCGGGCGCTCGGATGAGGCGCGGGAACGGAGGGCGGGGTCGGCGGGCATCGGTCGGGAAGCGTGCACGCGCGTGGGCGCACGCCGCAAGGGGAGCGCCGACTATAAGGCCTGCCGGGGTCGACGCGCCGATCGCCGGGTTCCGCTTGCCGGCTCCGCTGCGGTGAGCAGTTCGATGAGCGCGCAGGCCGCCACCGAGGGCGATCGTCCGGCGCGCCGGATCATTCCCATCGTCCGCTCGATGCGCGGCGAGTGCAGCGGCACCTCGGCCAGCTCGGCGAAGGCGAGCAGTGGCGTGGTCGACGAGGGGAGCGCGGCGACGCCAAGGCCCTCTCGAACGAGTGCGCCGACGGTCGCGAGATGCGCCGTGTCGTAGCCCCCGACCGAGTCGATGCCGGCCTGCGCGCACGCCGCCTCGATGTGCTGACGCACGCTCGAGGTCCTCGACATCGAGATCATCGGTGAGCGCAGCATCTGCTGCCACGAGACCGAACGGCGGCCTGCCAACGGATGGTCGCGCCGACACAGCATGACGAAGCGGTCGACGAGCATCGGCTCGAAGGCCAGGTCGCGCCCGCTCGACGGCGCGACCGTCAGCCCGAAGTCGGCCCTGCCGCTTTCGACCAGGTCCTGGATTTCATCGTGCAGCGTGTCACGGATCGAGACGTCGATGCCGGGGTGCAGGCGCTTCAGGCGCGCCAGCGCGCGCGGCAGCGTCAGCGCGGCCAGCGACGGCAGCGCCGCCACGACGACGCGGCCCCGCCGCCGCGCGAGGTAGTCGCGCAGGTTGCCGCTGACCGCGTCGAATTCCTCGAGCAGCCGCGACGCCAGGCGCAGCAACTCCTGCCCCTCGGCGGTCAGCGCCAGGCGCCGCGTCGTGCGATCGAACACGCGCATGTCGAGCACGAACTCGAGCTTGCGGATCGCCGCGCTGAGCGCCGGCTGCGACAGGTGCAGGCGCGCGGCGGCCTCGCGGAAGCTGCCGAGTTCGGCGACCGCGCGGAACGCCTGCAGCTGGCGAAGCGTCACGTTCATAAGCAACGTGGATCAATACATCGGATAAATCGATTTGCCAAGCGGATCGCGCGCGGGGCAACCTCGATCCGTCACGGGAGGGAAGCCAGGCGGATGGCGGCGCAGGGAACGGTGCTGGTAGGTTGCGGAGCGGGCTTCTCGGGCGACCGGCTCGACGCGCCGCTGCCCGTCGTGCGCAGCCTCGTGCGCTCGCGGCGGCCGGCCGCGATCATGTTCGAGACGCTGGGCGAGCGCACGCTCGCGCTGGCGCAGCTCGCTCGACTCGACGATCCGCGCAGGGGCTACGAACCGCTGCTCGAGCGCATGCTCGAGCCGATCCTCGCGACCTGCCTCGAGCATCGCGTGGCGATCCTCGGCAACTTCGGCGCGGCGAATCCACCTGCTGCAGCAAGCGCGATCCGCGCGCTCGCCCAACGGCTCGGCTGCCGCGCACCGCGCATCGCCGTGGTCGGGGGCGACGATCTCGTCGCCGGCGGGCTGCTCGCGCATCTCGAGGACGAGGACGGCGCGCCCTGCGCGCCGCACGGCGTGCTGAGCGCCAACGCGTACCTCGGCGCGCAGCCGCTGGTCGACGCGCTCGCCGCCGGTGCCGACGTAGTCGTCACCGGGCGCGTCGCCGACCCGGCGCTGGCGCTCGCGCCCTTCGCTCATTACCACGGCTGGTCGCTCGCGCAACGCGAGCACGTGGCCGCGGCGACGCTCGCCGGGCACCTGCTCGAATGCGGCGCGCAGGTCAGTGGCGGTTACTACGCCGACCCCGGCTTCAAGGACGTCCCCGACCCGCACAGCATCGGCTTTCCGATCGTCGAGATGCGCGCCGACGGCTCGTTCGTGCTCGGCAAGGCCGACGATACCGGCGGCCTGGTCGATCGCCATACCGTCGCCGAGCAGATCCTCTACGAGATCCACGACCCGTCGCAGTACCTCACGCCCGACGTCGTGCTCGACGTGACGCAGGTCGAACTCGCCGAACTCGGACGCAACCGCGTCGCCGTCTCCGGCGCGACAGGGCATGCGCGTCCGGAGCGTCTGAAGGTCACGCTCGGTCACGACGCCGGCTGGATCGGCGAGGCAGGGATTTCGTATGCCGGCCCGAACGCCGTCGCGCGCGGGCGGCTGGCGATCGACGTCGTGCGCCGCCGCCTCGGCTCCGACGTGCGCATGCGCGCCGACCTGATCGGCGTCGCGAGCGTCTTCAACGACGATTCCGGACGCTTCCTCGACGCGCGAGCGTCGCAGGACGCGCGGGATGTGCGAGACGTCCGCGTGCGCATCGCAGTGGCGGGGGAATCGAGGGATGCCGCTGCGCGCGCCGGCGAGGAGGTGCTCGCGCTCTACACCTGCGGCCCGGCCGGCGGCGGCGGCGTGCGCAGCTCGGTGCGCAGGCGCATCGCGACGAGCTCGGCGTACATCGCCCGGGCGTGCGTCGCGCCGTCGATGGAGATCGTCGAGTGAGCGTCATGAGTCCCGACACGGCTCACGGCGAGGCAGGCGACATCGTCGAAGTGCCGCTGCACCGCATCGCGCACGCACGTGCCGGCGACAAGGGCGACCGGCTCAACGTCGGCGTGATCGCGTACCGCCGCGAGTGGTATCCGGTGCTGCGCGAGCAGGCGAGCGCCGAGCGCGTGGCGGAACTCTTCGCGCACCGCAATCCCCGCGCGGTGCGCCGCTACGAGTTGCCCCGGCTCTGGGCACTGAACTTCGTCGTCGACGACGTGCTCGAAGGCGGCGTCAACGACGCATTGAATCTCGACGGTCACGGAAAGACGCATTCGTTTCTCGTGCTCTCGATGACGGTTCGCGTGCCGCGCGGACTGCTGGACCCCACGAAGGAGGAACCCGAAAGATGAAGCGCAAATCGAAACTTCTCGGCGCGGCGCTCGCCGCGTGCGCGGCCGTGGTCTTCTCCGGCGGCGTCTTCGCGCAGGAGAAGCTGCTGATCGGAGCAACCTCGGCCTCGTCGAGCCAGTACGGCTACTTCGTGGCGCTCTCGCAGCTGATCAATGCGAAGGTTTCCGGCGTCGAGAGCTCGGTCGTCGAGACCGGCGCGACGGTGGACAATCTGCGGCGCATCGGCCGCAACCAGGTCGACCTCGGCCTCGTCACGACGAACGTCGGCTACCACGCGTACGCGGGCGTCGGCGACTTCGAGGGCAAGAAGGTCGACAGCCGCCTGATGTTCGTCTATTCGCCGGCGCCGCAGAACGTCGTCGTTCGCTCCGACAGCGGTGCGCAGAAGCTCTCCGACCTCGGCGGCAAGCGCTTCAACCCGGGACTGAAGGGCTCGGCCACCGAGAAGACCGCCGAAGGCGTCTTCAAGGCGCTGGGCATCGCGCCCGAATACGTGCGCGGGTCGACCACCGACATCGTCGACTCGATCAAGGACAACCGTGTGATCGGCTACGTGAAGTCCGGCGTCGGCGACAAGCTCGACGGCTCGTCGCTCGACATCGCGACCTTCACGCCGGTGCGCGTGCTCTCGCTCACGCCCGAGCAGAAGAAGACGGTTGCCGAGAAGTTCCCCGATCTTTCGGTGGTCGACATTCCGGCGGGCGCCGCCGAGGGGATTCCGGCATACAGCACGTGGAGCTTCGGCCTGGCCGTGCACGCGCGTCCCGGCCTGTCCGACGAGACCGCGTACCGGATCGCGAAAGCTGCATTCGAGGACAGGACCGTGCAGGCCGGTGCGATGAGCAGCCTGAAGGGCGTCGACATGATCAAGCTCACGCTCGAGAACGGGACTGTTCCGCTGCATCCCGGCGTCGTGCGCTACCTGAAGGAAAAGGGCGTGACGATTCCGCCGAAGCTGATGCCTTGAGGGTGCACATGAGCGTGCACACCGAGCCCGCACACCGAGTCCGTACACTGAGCGTGCGCATGGAGAGCCGACGAGCATGAGCGGGCCGGCCGGCAGCGCGCGAGCCTGGGCGACGAAGGCGCTCGCCGCGTTGCTGGGCGCGTTCATTCTCTACACGTCGGCCTTCGGGGCATTCGAGGGGCTGATCCAGCGCGCGATCTTCCTCGGCATCGTCGTCTGCCTCGGGCTGCTGATGTTCCCGCTGGGTGCCGGCCGGCGCTGGCGGCCGGCGGGCATCGCCGTCGACGCGCTGCTCGCGGTGGCGACCGTCGCCGCCTGCGCCTACGTCGTCGCGAACTACGACGAGATCATGACGAGCCTGCCGACGGCGACCCCGCTCGACGTCGCGCTCACCGTCGGCATCGTCGTCGCCGTGCTCGAGGTCTCGCGTCGCGCGATCGGAAGCATCTTCCCGACGATCGCGCTCGCCGGCATCGCCTATGCGCTCTTCGGGCAATACATTCCCGGCCCGCTCGGACACCGCGGCTTCGACGTGCAGTTCGTCACCGAGACGCTGCTGCTCGGCGACCTGGGCATCTGGGGACTGCTCGTCGGTGTCGCGAGCACCACGATCGGCGCGTTCATCCTGTTCGGCAGCGTGCTGCTGTTCACCGGCGGCGGGCAGACCTTCATGGACCTTGCCGTGCGGGTGAGCGGGCGCAGCCCCGGCGGCGCCGCGAAGATCGCCACCGTCGCCTCGGGTCTGTTCGGCACGATCAGCGGCAGCGCGGTGGCGAACGTCGCCACCACCGGCAACTTCACGATTCCGCTGATGAAGCGGCTCGGCTATCCGCCCGCGCTCGCCGGCGGCATCGAGGCGGTGGCTTCCACCGGCGGGCAGATCGCGCCGCCGGTGATGGGCGCCGCGGCCTTCGTGATGGCCGAGATCATCGGGCGCAGCTACTTCGACATCGCGAAGTCGGCCGTGCTGCCGGCCTTCCTCTTCTATCTCGGCTGCTTCGCGACGATCCACTTCATCGCGCTCGATCGCGGGCTGCGCGTCGTGCCCGAGGACGAGATGCCCGGCTGGCGAACGGTTCTCGCGCCGCGGCGCACCGTTCCGATCGTCGCCGCGTTCGCTGCGCTGCTCTACGGCGTGCTCACCGGACGCTCGGTACAGAGCGCTGCGTTCTTCGGCGTCGTCGGCCTGTTCGCCTCGTACCTGCTGCTGAACGTGCGTTCCGCAGGCGATCTCGCGCGATCGTTGCGCGTGATCGTCGACAGCCTGGAGGACGCCGGCAAGGCGCTCGTCATGATCGGCGTGCTGCTCGCCGGCGCGCAGATCCTGGTGAGCATGGTCAACATGACGGGGCTCGGCGTCGCGCTGTCTTCGATGATCGTCGCGCTCGCCGGCAACGAGATGTGGGTCATCGCGCTCGTCACCGCGGTCGTCTGCATGGTGCTGGGCATGGGGATGCCGACCACCGCAGCCTACGTGCTGGTCGCCGCCGTGCTCGCGCCTGCGCTCACCAAGGTCGGCCTCGACCCGATCGTCGCGCACATGTTCGTCTTCTATTACGCGACGATCTCGGTGATCACGCCGCCCGTGTGCGTCGCGGTGTTCGTCGCCGCCGGCATCGCGCAGACGAACTGGCTCGCAGTGGCGCGCGAGGCGGTCAAGCTCGGCGCCGTCACCTACGTGATTCCGTTCCTGTTCCTCGTCTATCCGGGCATGCTCGCCGCCGGCAGCGCGCTCGATTTCCTCGAGGCGATCGTTTCGGGCACGGTGTTCACGATGGCTTTCGCGATGTTCTTCGGCGGAGCGCGCTTCTTCGATTCGCGGGCGCTGAACGCCGCGGTGCTGCTGGCGATCGCGTTGCTGTCGGCGCTGCCCACGTGGTATGGGCTCGGCGTGTCGACGGCCTGCCTGCTGCTGCTGTGGGCGCTGCGACGCGATCGCCTGCGCGCCCCCACGCAGGCGCCGGCCGCCGGAGGCGCCTGAGCCGTGAACGAGGCACTCGACGACAACGAAGCGCTCCGCACGATCGCCGTCGTCGGATGCGGAACGGTCGGCGCGAGCTGGGCTGCACTGTTCGTTGCGTACGGACTGGACGTGCAGGCCACCGATCCGTCGCCTGGAGCCGAGGCGCGCCTTCGGGCGTTCGTCGAGCGCGCGCGCGAGCCGTTGCGCGCACTCGGCTGCATCGGCGAGGGCCGGCTCGAGTTCACCGCTGATCTCGAAAGCGCGATCGTAGGCGCGCAGTTCGTGCAGGAGAACGCACCGGAGAACGAGGAGACGAAGCGTGAGCTGCTCGCGCGCATCGACCGCCTCGCGCCGCCTGAAGTGATCGTCGCCGGCAGCACCTCGTCGCTGCTGCGCAGCCGCCTCGTCGTCGATTGCGCGCACCGGCGCCGGCATGTCTGCGCGCACCCGTTCAATCCGCCGCATCTCGTGCCGCTGGTGGAGATCGTCGGCGAGGACGAGGATGTCGTCTCGCGCGCCGTGCGCTTCTACCGCGGACTCGGCCGGCGTCCGATCGTCCTGCGCAGGGAGATGCCCGGCCACGTCGCCAACCGGCTGGCGTCGGCGCTGTGGCGCGAGGCCGTCTACCTCGTCGAGCAGGGGGTCGCGAGCGTCGAGGACATCGATGCGGCCGTGACGCACGGTCCCGGCCTGCGTTGGGCGATCTTCGGCCCGCACCTCACCTATCACCTGGGCGGCGGCGCGGGCGGCATCGAACACTATCTCGAGCATCTGGGCCCGAGCCAGTCGCGCCGCTGGGCCTCGCTCGGCGTGCCGGTCTTCGACGATGCGAGCCGGCGCGCGCTGGTCGACGGCGTGCACGAGGAGGCGGCCGGACGCTCGATCGAAGCGCTCGAACGCGCCCGTGACGCGGCGCTGGTCGCCCTGTTGCGCACACTCGCCCGAAGCTGAACGGCTTCGGCCGCATCGGCCTTCGAATGGAGGATCATTCGGCCACGTTCAGCTCGCTCGCGTCGGCGCGAGCCCCGTCCGATGACCCGTTGCCCTCGTCGATCCGCGCGCTCCGTTCGAGCGCGGCCCACTATCTCCTCGCGCGCGGCGCTCGCCTGCCTGCTGGTCGTTTCGGCGTTGGCGGGCGCTTGCGGCGATCGCCCGGCCTCGACGCTGCAGGGCTACGTCGAAGGCGAGTTCGTGCTCGTCGCCTCGCCGTACGGCGGCACGCTCGCCCGCCTCTCGGTGGCGCGCGGCGACGCGGTGAAGCGCGGCGACGCGCTGTTCGCGATCGAGGACTCCTTCGAGCAGGCTGCCGTCGACGAGGCGCAGGCGCGCGTCCAGGCGGCGCAGGCGAACATCGAGAACCTTAGCGCGTCGCGCCGCGTCGCCGAGATCGATGCCCTGCGGCAGCAGGTCGCCGCGGCTCGTGCTTCGCTCGCGCTGTCGGAGGAGACGCTGCGGCAGCAGCAACGGCTGCGCGCGCAGGGCTTCGTCTCGCAGGCGAGCCTCGACGCGGCGCGCTCGGCGCGCGACCGCGACACTGCGCAGCTCGCGCAGGCGCAGGCGCAGGTGCGCAACGCCGAGGCGAGCATCGGACGCGAACCCGAGATCGCCGCGGCGCGCGCGGAACTCGAGGCGGCGCGCGCGGCGCACGAGCAGGCGGCGACCCGCGTCGAGCAGAAGGCGCCGACCGCGCCCGGCGACTCGGCGGTGGCCGACACCTTCTTTCGCGTCGGCGAATCGGTGCCGGCCGGCGCGCCGGTCGTCAGCCTGCTGCCGCTGCAGAACGTGAAGCTGCGCTTCTTCGTGCCGCAGGCGCGGGTCGGCGCGATGCATATCGGCGACGCGGTACGCGCGCATTGCGACGGGTGCGAGATGCCGATCGACGCGCGCGTGGTCTTCGTCGCGCCGCGCGCCGAATACACGCCGCCGGTGATCTACGGGGAGCACGCGCGGCAGAAGCTCGTCTTCCTCGTCGAGGCGCGACCTTCGCCGACCGCGGCAGCGCGCCTGCATCCGGGGCAGCCGGTGGACGTCGAACTGCTCGGCGCGCCGAACGGCGGGGCAAGGCGTTGAGCACCGACGGGCGGGACATCGCGGCGGGCGAGGCGATGAATGCGGATGCGCAGGACGTCGACGAGCCGAACGAACGCTTCGCCATCGACGTCGAAGGCCTGAACAAGCATTTCGGCGACAGGCACGTCGTGGTCGACCTGTCGCTGCGCGTGCGCTACGGCGAGATCTTCGGCTTCCTCGGCCCGAACGGCAGCGGCAAGACGACGTCGATCCGCATGATGTGCGGCCTGCTGCGACCGGACAGCGGCCGCGGCACCTGCCTCGGCTACGACGTGATCCGCGAGACGGCGGCGATCAAGCGCAACGTCGGCTACATGACGCAGCGCTTCTCGCTGTGGGAAGACCTGACGATCGCCGAGAACCTGGACTTCGTCGCGCGCATGTACGGGATGCCGCACCGGCGCGAGGCGGTGGCGCGCGCGCTCGATTCGCTCGGCCTGGCCGATCGGCGCGGTCAGCTCGCCGGCGCGTTGTCGGGCGGCTGGAAGCAGCGCCTGGCGCTTGCTGCCTGCCTGCTGCACGAGCCGCGCCTGCTGTTGCTCGACGAGCCGACGGCGGGCGTCGATCCGAAGGCGCGCCGCGACTTCTGGGACGAGATTCATCGGCTCGCCGCCGATGGCATCTCGGTGCTCGTGTCGACGCACTACATGGACGAAGCCGAGCGCTGCCATCGGCTGGCGTACATCTCGGCGGGACGTCTGCTCGCGCAGGGGACCGCCGACGAGGTGATCGCCAGCCAGCGGCTGGCGGCGTGGTCGGTTTCGGGGCGCGAGGCGCCCGACGAAGTCGAGCGGCTGCGTGCGCTTCCCGGCGTCGCGCGCGTGACGGCCTTCGGCAACACCCTGCACGTGACCGGAGACGATGCCGCGCTGCTCGAGCGCAGCATGCGATCGATCGCGCAGCGCGAGCATCTGCGCGTGGAGCCCATCGAGCCGACGCTCGAGGACGCGTTCATCCGGCTGATGGACGCGCCGGGCGCCGAGCCCGAGGCGAACCCGAAAGCCGCCCGCCGGGATGCTGCCGCTCGGCCGCCCTCCGAAGGAGGCCCTGCCCGATGACCCGCTTCTCGCCGCGCCGCTGGTGGGGCATCGTGGTCAAGGAGTTCACCCAGCTGCAGCGCGACCGCCTCACCTTCGGGATGATCGTCGGCATTCCGGTGCTGCAACTGCTGCTGTTCGGCTTCGCGATCAACACCGACCCGCGGCACCTGCCCACTGCCGTGCTCTCGCTCGACCAGAGCGTGTGGTCGCGCAGCATCGTCGCCGGCGTGCAGAACACCGGCTACTTCGAGGTCGTCGCCGTCGCGCGATCGACCGACGAGATCGACGACATGCTGGCGCGCGGCGACGTGCAGTTCGCGGTGACGATCCCGGAGGACTTCTCGCGCAGGCTCGTGCGCGGCGAGCGGCCGGCGCTGCTCGTCGAGGCCGATGCCACCGACCCGGCGGCGACGAGCGGCGCGCTGGCGGCGCTCGACGCGATGATCCAGGCAGTCGTCGCGCGCGACGCGGCCGGCGTGCTGATGCCGCATGCGCCGCCGGCCGGCCTCGTCGAGCTGCGCCTGCACCGTCGCTACAACCCCGAAGGCATCACGCAGTACAACATCGTGCCGGGGCTGCTCGGCGTCATCCTCACGATGACGATGGTGCTGATGACGAGTCTCGCGCTCACGCGCGAACGCGAGCGCGGCACCTGGGAGAACCTGCTCGCCACCCCCGCGCTGCCGATCGAGGTGATGACCGGCAAGATCGTGCCCTACATCGCGATCGGGCTCGTGCAGGTCGTGCTCGTGCTGGCCGCCGCGCGCTGGGTGTTCGGCATCCCGATGCTCGGCAGCCTCGGCGTGCTCTTCGCCGTCGTGCTGCTCTTCATCGCGGCGAACCTGGTGCTCGGCATCACCTTCTCGTCGATCGCCAGCAGCCAGCTGCAGGCGATGCAGATGACGTTCTTCTTCTTCCTGCCGTCGATCCTGCTGTCGGGGTTCATGTTTCCGTTCCGCGGAATGCCGGAATGGGCGCAATGGATCGGATCGCTGCTGCCGTTGACGCACTTCCTCGTGCTCGTGCGCGGGATCCTGCTCAAGGGCAACTCGTGGTATGAGCTGTGGCCGCAGGCGTGGCCGATCGCGCTGTTCATGGTGGTGGTGATCGCGGTGGGGCTGCGGTTCTATCGGAGGACGCTGGATTGATGCCGCTTCCCATCGACGATGGGCTCGACCGGGATCAGTTCTTTTCCTTGAACGCGCTGCGGGTCAGATCATCTCGAGCGGCGTGGGCCCTTCGGGCGGCGCGAACAGCCGATCGAGCTCCTCCGACTCGGCGCCGTCCAGCGGGCGCTGCAATGCTTCG
The DNA here is from genome assembly GCA_021166835.1 of Burkholderiaceae bacterium. The sequence continues at coordinate 66,507 of JAJPEN010000064.1, forward strand.
GCGTTCTCGTGCATCCGCTCGCGATGCGCCGTCTTCGGGATGACGATCACGTCGGGCCGGGACAGCAGCCAGGCGAGTGCGAGCTGCGCCGGCGTGCGGCCGACACGCTCCGCCATCGCCTTGAGCCGGCGATCGCCCAGCAGCCGTGCCTGCTCGATCGGCGAGTAGGCCATCACCGGGATCGAGCGCTCGCGCAGCCACGGCAGCAGGTCCCACTCGATGCCACGGCGCCCGAGGTTGTAGAGCAGCTGGTTCGCGGCCACCTGCGTGCCACCAGGCAACGACCACAGCTCGCGCATGTCGTCGAGATCGAGGTTGCTCACGCCCCAGTGCCGGATGCTGCCGTCGCGTCGCAGCTGCTCGAAGCCCTCCACCGTCTCGGCGAGCGGCAGGGATCCGCGCCAATGCAGCAGATAGAGGTCGATGCGGTCGGTGCGCAGGCGCCGCAGGCTGCGCCCGCACGCGGCGACGACGCCGTCGCGCGAGGCGTTCGACGGCAGCACCTTCGTGACGAGGAAGACTTCGTCGCGGCGCCCGGCGATCGCCTCGCCGACGAGCGACTCCGAGCGGCCGTCGCCGTAAAGCTCCGCGGTGTCGATCAGCGTCAGGCCGAGATCGAGGCCGAGGCGGATCGTGGCGATCTCCTCGGCGCGCGCGGCGGCGCGCTCGCCCATGTTCCAGGTTCCCTGTCCGAGAGCGGGAACGGCGTCGCCGTCGGGGAGCGATACGGTGCGGTTCATCCGGGGCCTCCCCCGCTGCGTTACACAGCGATTTTGACTGCGCAAACCGCTTCGGGCGCGGAAACGCCGTATTTCGCAGCGCTTCATTTTCGAGCGGCTGCGTCGGCGATCATCCGCCTGCGCATTGCCTCGTCGGGCATCGGGCCCATCCCCGCATGCGCATTGGCGCGCATGTGCGCCGGATTGCCGGTGCCGGGAATCGCGCAGTTCACCGATGGATGCGACACGACGAACTTCAGCAGCGCCTGCGCCCAGCTCTCGCAGCCGATCTCGCCCGCCCACGCGGGCAGCGGCAGGCCGCTCAGCGAGCGCAGCAGACCGCCGCCGCCGAAGGGCCGGTTGACCAGCACCGCGATGCCGCGCTCGGCGGCCAGCGGCAGGATGCGCTCCTCGGCCGTGCGATCGTCGATCGAGTAGTTCAGCTGCACGAAGTCGAGCGCTTCGCTGCGCAGGACCTGCTCGAGCTGCGGATACGCGCTCGACGTGTAGTGCGTGACGCCGAGGTAGTGGATGCGGCCCTGCGCCTTCCACTCGCGCAGCACCGGCAGGTGCGCACGCCAGTCGACGAGGTTGTGCACCTGCATCAGGTCGATCGTCTTCGCGCGCAGCAGGCGGAACGATTCCTCCATCCGCCGGATGCCGGCCTCGCGCCCGGAGGTCCAGACCTTCGTCGCGACGAAGGCGCGGCTGTGCGCGCCGGTTTCCTCGAGCAGGCGCCCGGTGACGTCTTCCGCGCGGCCGTACATCGGCGAGCTGTCGACCACCGAACCGCCGGCGTCGAACAGCGCGAGCAGCACGTCGCGCAGACGCTCGTATTCGGCGCTGCCGGGCGGGACGTCGAAGTTGATCCAGGTTCCGCAGCCGATGACCGGCAGCGGCTCGCCCGACGAGGGGATGGGTTTGCGGAGCATCGGGGAACCCCTGGGAGCGGCCTCGCTGGTCTTTGCACCCGCCCCGGCGGCGGCGGCCGGCGCCGGACCGCGCGGCACGTCGGTCGCCTTCGCCGGCGCCACCACGCGCGACGCGACGGCACCGGTGGCGAGGATGCGAAGGAAGTTTCGGCGGCGCTTCATGGCGAAAGCCGCAGGCAGCAATCGCCATGCCGACGCCCGCGCCGCAAGAGAACGCGGTGATCGTCGACACGTCGATCGCGGCATCCGAAGCCGCGTTCCCGCACGCGCCGCCGATGAAGCGCAAGCGTACGAGCCGCTGCCGCGCGAAGCCATTGCGTCCGGCACATCTCCTGATCGAGAATGACCGGTCGGTGCTTCGATAGCCGATCGAACGACAAGCCGCGCGGCGGGTGAACCGCCGCCGAGGAGGAGAGCGCGATGAACATCGCATGGATCGCGATCGGCATTGCCACGGCTGCCGTGCACGCCGTCGGCCTTGCCGCCCCGAAGTCGCCGGCCGACGTCGACGGCGCGCGCATCGTCGCCGCCGACCGCGAGCCGGGCAACTGGATGAGCCACGGGCGCACCTACGACGAGCAGCGCCATTCGCCGCTGAAGCGGATAAACGACGGCAACGTCGGCAAGCTCGGCCTCGCATGGACCTACAAGCTCGACGTCGATCGCGGCGTCGAGTCCACGGCGATCGTCGTCGACGGCGTGATGTACACCACCGGGGCGCAGAGCATCGTCTACGCGCTCGATGCGCGCAACGGCAGGCTGCTGTGGCGCTACGACCCGCAGGTGCCCGGCGAGAACCTCACGCAGGGCTGCTGCGACACCGTGAACCGCGGCGTGGCGGTCTGGAAAGGCAAGGTCTACGTCGGCACCTTCGACGGCCGTCTGGTCGCGCTCGATGCGCGCAGCGGCAAGCCGGTGTGGACCGTCGACACCGTCGAGAACCGCAGGAAGAGCTACACGATCACCGGCGCGCCGCGCATCGTGAAGGGCAAGGTGCTGATCGGCAACGGCGGCGCCGAGTTCGGCGTGCGCGGCTACATCACCGCCTACGACGCCGAGACCGGCAGGCAGCTCTGGCGCTTCTACACGGTGCCGGGCGATCCGAACGATCCGCCCGAAAACAAGGCGATGGAGATCGCGCTGAAGACCTGGCACGGTCGCGGCTGGCTCGACTGGGGCGGCGGCGGCACCGTCTGGGACTCGATGGCCTACGACCCCGAGCTGAACCTGCTGTACATCGGCACCGGCAACGGCTCGCCGTGGAATCACAAGTTCCGCAGCGACGGCAAGGGCGACAACCTGTTCCTGTCGTCGATCGTCGCGCTGAACGCCGACACCGGCGAGTACGCCTGGCACTACCAGACCACGCCGGCCGACCAGTGGGACTACACCGCCACGCAGCACATCGTGCTGGCCGACATCCGCATCGACGGCCAGCCGCGCAAGGTGCTGATGCAGGCGCCGAAGAACGGCTTCTTCTACGTGATCGACCGCACCGACGGCAAGCTGATCTCGGCGAAGAACTTCGTGCCGATCAACTGGGCGACGCACGTCGATCCCGCCACCGGCCGACCGGTGCTCACGCCGGATGCCGACTATCTGTCGGGCCCGAAGGTCATCGTCCCGAGCTTCCTCGGCGCGCACAACTGGCAGCCGATGTCGTTCAACCCGAAGACGGGCTACGTCTATCTTCCTGCGCAGGAGAGCGTGGCCGGCCTGCAGGCGCAGGAAAAGCCGCTCTTCATCCCGCACAAGGCGGTGGTGAACCTCGGCGTCGAGGTGCCCGACCTGCCCGAAGATCCGAAGGTGGAGGCGCAGATCCGCAGCGCATGGAAAGGACGGCTCATCGCGTGGGATCCGGTGAAGCAGGCGCCTGCCTGGACGCACGAATACGTCGCGCCGTGGAACGGCGGCACGCTGAGCACCGCGGGCAACCTCGTGTTCCAGGGCACCGCCGACGGCCGCGCGGTCGCGTACGCGGCCGACAGCGGCAAGCAGCTATGGCAGGCGCGCGTGAACTCGGGGTCGATGGCCGGCCCGGTCACCTACGAAGTCGACGGCGTGCAGTACGTCACCTTCATGGCCGGCTGGGGAGGCGCCTTCCCGCTGGTGACGGGTCCGCTGTCGCTGTCGGCACACGTGCAGCCGGAGGCGCGAATCGTCACCTTCCGGCTCGGCGCCAAGGGCAAGCTGCCTCCCGCGAAGAAGGCCGTCGTCGCGCTCCCGCCGCTGCAGAAAGTGACGGCGGGCCAGGAGGAGCTGAAGCAGGCGCGCACGATGTTCAACGGCTTCTGCGGCTCGTGCCACGGCCTGAATGCGGTGAGCGGCGGCGTGCTGCCCGATCTGCGCTACATGACCCCAGCCCGCCACGAACAGTACGTCGCCGTGCTCAGCGGGGCGAAGCTGAACCGCGGCATGCCGAGCTTCGCCTCGGTGCTCGAACCGAAGGACATGGAACTGATCCGCCAGTACATCGTCAAGCGTTCGCACGACCTGCAGGAGCAACTGAAACTGCTGCCGGTGGGGACGGCGGCGAACTGAACCCGACCGCTGCAGACGGGAGCGCCGACGCCGTGCGAGCCGGCGCGCCGCCCGTCAGCACCTGCTGCAGATTGTCCTTCTCCTCGACCATGAAGTCGAAGAACGCCGCGACGCGCGGCGTGTGACGCAGCTCGCGCGTGGTCAGCACGCGCCACGGGCGCGCCAGCGCGGGAATCGGACCGAGCACGCGCACGAGCGCAGGCTCGTCGTCGCCGAGCGCGGTCGGCAACGCGGCGAGGCCGATTCCCGACAGCGCCGAACGCATCACCCCGAGGATGCTGTCGTTGCGCGCGACGAAACGCGCGTGGGGCGCAACCTCGCGCAACCAGCCCGCCGCGCGGTTGTGCGACAGCGAGTCGTCGAAGCCGATCAGCGCATGCGCCTGGAGATCCTCGACGCGCACCGGGCGCCCGTGCTGTTCGATGTAGCGCTCGCTCGCGTACACGCCCCACAGCGACCATCCGATCCTGCGCGCGATGAGCGGACTGTCGCGCGTCTCGCCCGCGCGCAACGCGACGTCGGCTTCGCCGCGCTCGAGGTCCAGGTACTTGTCGCTCATGACGAACTGCAGCTCGATGCCGGGGTAGCGCGCGTGGAAGCGGTCGAGCAGCCCGATGCCCGCCATCCGGTAGACGAGCGGCTCGGGACAGGTGACGCGCACCACCCCGGTGAGGTCGTGACGGAAGGCCTCGACCCGTTGCTGCAGGGCGAGCGCGGCTTCCTCGATACGCTGCGCCTCGGGCAGCAGCGATTCGCCGAAGGCGGTGAGCCGGTACCCGGTGGAAAGGCGGCGCACGAGCGGGTAGCCCAGGCCGCGTTCCAGCGCGCAGAGCCGGCGCTGCACGGTCGACTGGTCGACGCCGAGAATGCGTGCCGCCGCGATCGTGCTCCCGTGGCGAGCCACGGCGAGGAAGGGCTTGAGGTCGTCCCAGTCGAACACGCGGCCCCCGCATTTTTGCGGCCCGATTATGCAATCGCGCGCCTTACGGCACGGAAGTCGCCCTCCTACACTGAACACTTCCCGTTCCGGCTCGAACCGATGGAGGGCGACCATGAAGAACCTCGCGAACTGGTTCCTGCGGCTGGCGGTGCTGTACTTCGTCGCCGGCGTCTCGCTCGGGCTGTACATGGCCGCGAGCCAGGACCACACGATGCACCCGGTGCACGCGCACCTGAACCTGCTCGGCTGGGTAAGCCTGGGGCTGTTCGGCCTGTTCTATGCGGTGGTGCCGGAGGCGGCGCAGACGCGGCTTGCGCAGGCGCATTTCTGGCTCTACGTTCCGGCGCACTTCGTGATGATGGTGCTGCTGTTCGAACTGTTCCGCGGGCATTCGGCGGTGGAACCATTCCTCGGCGTAGCGTCCTTCGTCGTCGGCGCGGGCGTGCTGTGCTTCGCGGTCGTGGTGTGGCGGCACACCGGCGCGCTAGCCGCGGCGTTCGGCGAGCGGTTTGTTGCGGCCGAGGCGGGGGTGGGGCGACGCGAGGTTGCGTGAGCGCGACCCGGACTCCGCGTTGAGCAGCAGGCGTGTCAGATGCCTTCGCGCTCCATGATCTCGCGCACGTGTTCAGGGATGACTACTTCGTCCCGCTTCGGGAGCAGGGCGAAGCGCCCTCGCAGCCGCTGTTGCGGCAGATCCGGCCCGATGTCCTGATTTAGGCCCCGGCGGATCAACCGCGTGACGGCATCTCCGATCGAAATCCGTTCACGCGCCGCGACCTGCTTCGCGGCCAGGAACACGTCTTCGTCGATGTTCAAAATGGTCCGCATACAGGTTGCATCATTACACTCGATCGGCACCAAAGCATCATCGAGTCATCGCAAATGCGTTAGCCGTAAAGCGAGCATCATTGCGCGGCTACCGTTCCGTGCACGCCCGTTCGAGCCATGTCCACCCTGCCCAAGGCCGTCGTCCTTCTCAGCGGCGGCCTCGACTCCACCACCGTCCTCGCCATCGCGAAGAGCCGGGGCTTCGAGCCCTGCGCGTTGAGCTTCCGCTACGGCCAGCGCCACGCGATCGAACTCGACAGCGCACGCCGCGTGGCGCAGGCCTTCGGCGTGAAGAACCACGTCGTCGCGGAGATCGACCTGCGCGTGTTCGGCGGCTCGTCGCTGACGAGCGACGCCGAGGTGCCGAAGGACCGCGCGGCATTGGAGACGCACGACGAGATTCCGAGCACCTACGTTCCGGCGCGGAACACGATCTTCCTGTCCTTCGCGCTCGCGTACGCCGAGGTACTGGGCGCCGCCGACATCTTCATCGGCGTCAACGCGCTCGACTACAGCGGCTACCCCGACTGCCGCCCCGAGTACATCGACGCGTTCGAACGGATGGCCAACCTGGCGACGAAGGCCGGCGTCGAGGGCAGGACGAAGCTCGTGATCCACGCGCCGCTCGCGCGGATGACGAAGGCCGACATCGTGCGCGCCGGCGTTTCGCTCGGCGTCGACTACTCGATGACCAGCAGCTGCTACGACCCGGGCGCCGACGGACGGCCCTGCGAGCGCTGCGATTCGTGCCGCCTGCGCGCGAAGGGCTTCGCGGAAGCCGGACTGGAGGATCCGCTTCGGGTGCGCTTCGGCGCGGCGTGAGCCGGCGCCGCGTTCGCGGCCATCGCGTGCCACGGCAACGCGCGAGCGGGGTGGGTGGGGGCCCGCCTACCACCCGCGGAGTCCGCCTACCACCCGCCGCCGCCCCCGCCTCCTCCTCCGCCGCCCGAGCCCCCGCCGCCCGAGAAGCCCGAAGACGACGAACTCGGCGTCGGCACCGCGCTGGCGAACGCATCCTGCACCGCGCCCATCGACGCCGACAGCGAGCGGCCGAAGCCGCCGCTGCCCGACCATCCGCGCCCGCCATGCCAGCCCGGCCGATACGCCGCGTCGAGCGACTCGCCCGGATGCGCGCGCGCGAACGCCGCCTCGAAGGCCTGCGACCACGGCTTCTCGAGCCCGAGCGCGATGGCGTAGGGAAGCAGGCGCTCGAAATGCGTCGTCGTGATCTCGGGCGCCTGCGGCAGGTTCATCCGCGCGGTCTCGGCCGTGCGCAGATACAGCTCGAGTCCCTCGATCTCGTCCATCACCTTGCGCCCTGCGGCCGTCGGCGCGCGCAGCAGATACCAGAAGACGGCGTTCAGCAGCCCGAAGCCGCCGACGAGCGCGAGCGGGAACAGGTTGGCGACGAGCGCACCGCGCATCGTCGAGCGCACGGCTTCGTCGAACACCAGGTCGCCGACGAACAGGGTCGACGCACCGAAGGCAACCGCGACGAACACGGCAAGCCGCAGGATCGCCCCTACGGTCCCCGCGACGCCGCGGTGCCCGAACAGCGTGCGGATCGCGTGCGCCAGTGCCGATCCCGCGAACAGTCCGATGAACCCGGCGATCACGAGCAGCGTGATCTCGTTGTCTTCGAGCCGGCCGAAAGCGAAGACGAGCGCGAGACTCGCGCCGGTGAGCAGCAATCCGAGCATGAACCAGCCGCCGTTGCGGCGGAAGAAGCGATCGCGGTTGTCGCGCTCGATCGCGTTGCGGAAGGCGGTCGCCTCGGCGGCCAATCTCTTGCCGTGCCCGCGGTCGACGCGCACCGAGCCGCCTTCGCGATCGATCCACGAGAGCAGCGAGCGCTCGCCGGGGTCGAGCCAGGCGGTAGCGGTTTTCGACGTCGTTGGGTTCGTGCTCGCGTTCGGCGCCGCGTTCGTCGTGGCTTCCCCCGCTGTCGCCTCGCGCGGCGTGCGATCGAGCCGCAACCCGTCGCGATCGTCGAAGACGATCAGGCCCTTCACCGCGAGCGACACCGCGGTGGCCGTCCATTCGCGCCATTCGCCGCTCCATCCCCACTGCCGGATGTAGGCGGCGAGCGCCGGCGAGATTCCCGGCGGCGGATGAAAGAGCGGGATGATCGTGCCCTTCGGCGGATCGCGACCCACCGCGTTCCACGCCGTCAGGTAGAAGACGAGCACGGCGGCGAGCCCGAGCGCGGCGAGGATCGAGCGGCCGTGATCGAGGATCGTCCAGCGCCACTGCTGCAGTTGCGTGGGCGCGGCAACGACGCCGTCGGGCAGTTGAACGACGACGGTGAAGCCCTCGCCCGGCGCCAGCTCGCGCGTCGTGGCGAAGGCGAGCGACCCATCGTCCTTCGGCTCGACGCGAAACGCCGTGCCGCGCTCGCCGTAGCGGCCGGTGAAGGCGGTCCAGCGCACCGGCTTCGCGTTACCGGGCAGGCGAACGAGCGCGCCGGCCGAGCGGATCGGAAAGATCCATTCGTTGCCGGTGACGTTCCAGTTCAGCTCGACGTGATCGGGAAAGCTGCGCAGCTGCCGGCCCGTGCGGTAGCGAAAGACGTAGCGCCAGGTTCCCGGCGCGAGCAGCGCGTTCTCGTCGCCGGCGTAGATGCGGATGCCCTTCGCGTTATCGCGCTCGTGATGCGGCTCGGGAGCGCCGTTGCGCAGCACGGCGAGCAGCTCGAAGTCGACGCGCCGCGCGCGGCCTTCGGCGTCGACGAAGGTCAGCGGGAAGTCGCGATAGATGCCGCGACGGATCGAGCGCTGCTCGGCGCGGACGTCGATCGTCTCGGTGACGACGAGATCGCCGTCGGCGCGCACGTCGATCTCGGAGTGGAACGATTCGATGCGCTCGTCGGCGCAGGCGTGCGCCGGCAGCAGCGCCACGAGCGCGGCGGCGGCGAGCAGGGCGAGAAACGACGAAGCGCGCAACCTCATCGCGAGCGCCGCGGCGAAGGCGCTCAGGCCGTCTCCCGCGGCGGCGGCGTCGACCCGAACGACACGCCCGGCACCGCGCGATCGCGCTCGTCCTCGGTCTCGAAGAACTCGCGCTTGCCGAAGCCGAAGCTCGACGCCACCAGGTTGCTCGGGAACGACTCGACCAGCACGTTCAGGTCGCGCACCGTGCCGTTGTAGTAGCGGCGCGCCATCTGGATCTCGCTCTCCACCGAGGCGAGCTGCTCCTGCAGCTGCAGGAAGTTCTGGTTCGCCTTCAGGTCCGGATAGTTCTCGGCCACTGCGATCAGGCGCCCGAGCGTGGCCGAGAGCATCCCCTCGATCGGACCGCGCGCGGCCACGTCGCCTGCAGGCGCGGCGCGCGCCTGGTTGCGCAGCTCGGTGACGCGCGCGAGCAGCTCTCGCTCGTGCACCGCGTAGCCGCGCACCGTCTCGACGAGGTTCGGAACGAGATCGGCGCGGCGCTTCAGCTGAACGTCGATGCCGCTCCAGCCTTCGGCGGCGAGCTGCCGGCTGCGCACGAGGCGGTTGTAGACGAGTACCGCGTAGATGAGGAGTGCGGCGATGATTGCGGCTGCGATCCATCCCATGGCGGTCTCCGTGGGGAGGGGGCGGGCTCGAGGCTCTACAGGTGCTCGTGGGGGTTCGGGAGCGCCGAGGCGGAAAGTAGCACCTGGGGGTGGAGGGATGCCAGCGGTGTTTGGCCCTGCTGGACGCCGCCATCGACGGAAGGGTGACCCTGGTCGCGAACGTGGCCCTGATGTTGGAGTACGAAGCGACCTGTTCCCGAGCGGAGCACTTATTGGCATCGGGGCTATCCCGCGAGCAGCTCACTGTCTTTCTGGACGGTGTCGCCGCTCTGATCGAGCCGGTCGGCTCCCACTTCGTCTGGCGCCCCATGCTTCGAGACCCGGGCGACGAAATGGTGCTCGAGGCGGCGGTGAATGGAACCGCGCGCGCAATCGTCACGTTCAATTTGCGCGACTATGGAAATGATCCGGCCACCTTTGGTATCCGCGTCCTGTTGCCGCGTGACGCATTGAGGAGCCTGAAAACATGAGTGAAACGTCCACCTACCCCCTGCGCCTGCCGAAGTCGATCAAGGCGGCGGTCGAGAAGATCGCCCGCGAAGAAGGCATCAGCATGAACCAGTTCGTGGCGACCGCGGTCGCCGAGAAGCTTTCCGCGATGAACACCGCAGCCTGGATCACCGAGCGGAAGGACCGAGCCGATGTCGCTGCACTGAGGAAGATCCTTCGTCGCAAGGGAGGCGTCCCGCCACGCGAGGGTGACGAGAAGGAGTAGCCATGGCTGCGGCAGCACGAATACGATGCGCGGCCTGATCAGCAAGGACTGGGCTCGACGGTGATTCCGTCGTCTGCTGCTGAGCGGGGCAGCTGTTCGCGCTCCCAGTTGAAGCGTCCCGCTCCGTGGAATCGATTCCACGAACGAAAGCGCTCGTTTCCGTAGGGACCGCATTGCGCGCCGGACCTCGCTCCGCCGTTGGTGCGAACCGGGACGACCGGCGTGAACGCTGGGAGGAAAGCGCGGGGAAGCGATCGGCGAGCGACGGCCAGAAGTCGTTGAGGTGCGTTTCAATCCCGGCTTGGCAGCCATTCATCGACTCCCGCTCGGAAGCTACTTCTCGAATACGAGGGGAGCCATTAAGATCCCCGCGAATCGAGGGTTGTCGCAGCCGCTCCAAACGCCAATAGCTGGTGAGTTTGCCTTGCCCGCTACGGCGGCCCAGCCAAAGCCGGGAGCCGGCGGCCGGGCTTGGGTGCGAGGCGATAGCAAGTGCGCTATTGGTGGGTCAATCAAAATCAGACTTTCCGGCAAGAAGTGCCAGGCGGGTATCTATGGTCGCCGAAGCGCAAAGCCAACCAAGCGCGAAACCCCTTCTACGACTTCATGCGTGAAGTCGCCCCAGGTGATCTGGTATTTTCGTTCGCCGACACTCTCATACGCGCTATTGGTCTCGCAGCGTCTCACGCATACGAGGCACCCAAGCCGCTGGAGTTCGGTCAAGTCGGTGCGCATTGGGACCTGATCGGCTGGCGCGTCGATGTTCGATTTACCGTGTTGAGGCTGCCGATAAGGCCATCAGAACACATGGCGGTGCTCGCGCCGCTTCTTCCAAGCCGCTATGCGCCGCTACTTCCCAACGGCGCTGGCTTGCAAAGCGTCTACCTCACGCATTTGCCAGAGGAACTGGCAGGTGCTTTGATTGACTTATTGGGTGCTGAGGCGCGAAATTTTGTAATGGGCTTTCAGCTGCCGCAAAGGGTACCGGTTACCGGGGCAGTCGGCTTAGCTGAGTGGGAGGAGTATGAACTCAGCAAGGTACGTTCGGATGTAACGCTGCCCGAGACGGAGCGGGAAGCGGTTGTGCTGGCGCGGCGAGGGCAAGGAATTTTCAAGCAGCGAGTTATGCGCATCGAGCGTGCTTGCCGAATCACCGGGGTGACGCGCGAAGAGCACCTGCGCGCTAGTCACTGCAAGCCGTGGCGCGATGCAACGAACGAAGAGCGTTTAGACGGCGAAAATGGGCTTCTACTTACGCCGACTATAGATCATTTGTTCGATCGGGGATTCATCGGATTTGAAGACAACGGGGACGTTCTCGTCTCGCCAGTTGCACATGCAGTTTCGTTGTTGCGTATGGGTATTAATCCGGAGAAAGGCCAGAACGTAGGCCCGTTTGCGACCGGACAGCGGAGATACTTGAGCTTTCATCGGGAAAACGTGCTTCTCAAGTCAAAGTACCTTGAGCATGCTGAATGAGCATCCGGTTCAAGCGGAATCGCGGCCCTGCGAGCGTGCTCAATAACAACGTGTGGAGGGGAAGATGGCAGGTGTACCGAAGAAAGTAAGCGAGAGACTGATTGCCGGCATCAAGAGATACCAGCCAATTCTGAACTCAGCACGAGCTCGCGATCTTGGAGAGGCGGATACCGTCACGATCGTGAAGGACATGCTCGCCGACGTGTTTGGCTACGACAAATACGCAGAAGTGACATCTGAGTTCGCGATCCGGGGAACATACTGTGATCTCGCGATAAAGATCGATGGCACCCTCCAGACACTAATCGAAGTGAAGGCCATTGGCCTCGAGTTGAAAGACCCGCACGTCAAACAAGCGGTCGACTACGCGGCGAATCAAGGCGTCGATTGGGTGCTGCTAACGAACGGTATTTGCTGGCGGGTCTATCGGATGGTATTTGCCAAACCCATCGACATGGAACTCGTCATCGACATCGATTTCTGCAGCTTGAGCGGGCGCTCCACGACGGACCTGGAGCTCCTCTACTTATGGTGCAAGGAAGGATGGGTTCGATCGGTTTTGGGTGATTATCACATACAGAAGCAGGCGCTGAGTCGCTTCTTTGTCGGTGCGTCGCTTCTTATGGATCCGGTACTGGAGGTGTTGCGCCGCGAGCTTCGGAGAATCACGCCAGAAGTGCGCATCGAAATCGAACAGATAAAAAGAGTTCTCGCTGAAGAAGTGATCAAGCGCGACGTAATGGAAGGGGAAAAGGCAGAGGAAGCGCGTCGTAAGCTCAGCAGAGCTGCTGGCAAGGCGCTTCGCGTAGCCAGGGAATCCAAGTCACCACCGAAATCAGGTAGTGCTCCTGACAAACCCGTAACGGAAATCTCGCTCGAATCTGAGCAATCCGAGAGCTAGAAAATACCTCTATCCGCGTTGAATGGGGCGGCGCCTTCGTTAATGCTATTTTGATTGCTTACGTTGACAGGGGCAGTTCAACTTGAGATACATGGTTTTCTGCAAGTCTCCGGCATCCGCGTGCGGTAAGGCGCCGAATGGTCGCATATTGTTTTCTCACGAGCTATTCACGTCTTTCTCTCTCTGACAGGGATCGACTCCACGGCGACGACCAGTTCGGCCAGTCGATCCGCCTCGAAGCCGAAGTCTCGAAGGCGCGCAGTATGCGCCCGATGCTCGGATGTTTCATTTTCGCGATCCTCTGGGCTGCAGCGATTAGGGTCTCGAGTTGTCCGATCTCCGTTTCGATGACATCCTGCTGGCGTAACGCGCTAACCAGATCCTCATCATTTTGCTCTCCGCTGCGGGGTATGAATGCGATCGAAGGTACTTTCGATCATTTCACGGAATGCATTGTAAAGCGTGTGCACGGGGGGCCTTATGCGTAGCGGGTAACACTGGCGATCAGCTTGAACTTTGCGCGACGTCTCGATGAATTCCTCGCTTCACTCGACACGATGCTAAACCGGAGCTGGGTAAGCGATATTTCCGTCGAATCAACGGACTGACGACCGCTGAAAGCCCGAAACGTCCCATTCGGCCGGAGATGTGCGATGGCCGATTCATCTGCGGGATAATCAGCAGCATAGAGCCTTGCGGCCATCATTGGCCTCTCGAGCCGTACTTTCGAAGATCCGACCACAGAATCACGCCGGCATCGCGTCACGTGAGTACGTCGCCATGCAAGCCACGTTGCCTACGATCGAAGAGACGCACTCCGCCGTCCCGGCCAGTCACCTCGACGGCCTGGCCTGCCTGTCGATCGACGTCGAATCCAACCCCGACAAGAACAACCGAATCTTCAAGCTCGGCGCGGCACGTTCGGACAGCGACGCAACGCTCGATCTCGACACCGGTCGCACCTCGAAGCAGCAAGTCGTACAGCGCCTGAACCAGTTCGCCCAAGGCGCCGACCTAGTTCTCGGTCACAACCTCCGCCGCCACGACCTCCCCGCTCTCGAAGCCCAGTTCCCGGGCCTCGATTGCCCGCGCCTCCCGATCCTCGACACGCTCGAACTCTCGCCGCTTGCTTTTCCACGCAATCCGTACCACCGCCTGATCAAGGCCTACAAGCTCGCCTCGGACAGTCGCAACGATCCGCTGAAGGACGCGCGCCTCGCGCTCGACCTGCTCGCCGAAGAGATCGAAGCGTTCGCGCAGATGAATGCGAACGATCCGACGTGGACGGGCGTCCTGCATTTCCTGTTGCGTGACGACGCGGCGCTGAGTCGTATCTTCGGAAAGCTTCGCGACAAACCCCCGCCAAACCTCGAGCAGGCGCGCAAGGCCGTTCGCAGCGGATTTTCCGATTCGTGTTGCTGTACCCGCCTCGAACAACTCCTGCGCGTCGACCTCGACGGAGACCTCGAACTTCGCTGGGCGCTCGCCTATAGCCTTGCGTGGCTGCGCGTCGCCGGTGGCAACTCGGTCCTCCCACCCTGGGTCTATGCCGCCGCCCCCAAGGTGCGAGCCCTCATCCAGGAGTTGCGCGAGATCGACTGCAGCCACCCGGACTGCGGCTACTGCAGGCATCAGCACAACCCCGAATCGCTGCTGCTGCAGAACTTCCAGCTACCCGGCTTCCGCGCAAAGCCGGCGAACCGGAACGGTGGCTCCCTGCAGCGCGACATCGTCGACGCGGGCCTGAAGCGCCGCAGCCTGCTCGCCATCCTGCCCACCGGCGGCGGCAAGTCGATCTGCTACCAGCTGCCCGCGCTCGCCCACTACTGGCGCAGCGGCAAGCTCACGGTGATCGTGTCGCCGCTGCAGTCGCTGATGAAGGATCAGATCGACAACCTGATCGCTCGCGGCATCCAGTGCGCGGTCACGATCAACGGTCTGCTGACCGCGCCCGAGCGCACGGCCGCGCTGGACAAGATCCGACTTGGCGACGCTGGCATCGTGCTGGTTTCGCCCGAGCAGTTCCGCAACCGGCGTTTCGTCGAAGCGATCCGTCTGCGGCAGATCGCCACCTGGGTCTTCGACGAGGCGCACTGCCTGTCGAAGTGGGGCCACGACTTCCGCACCGACTATCTCTACGTGGCGCGCTTCATCCGCGAGAATTTCTCGGCGCAGGGCGCTCCGGTGGCCTGCTTTACGGCCACGGCCAAGCCGGACGTCATCGACGATCTGCTCGACCACTTCAAGGCGGAGCTCGGCCTCGAGTTGCAGCAGTTCCTCGGCGGGCACGAGCGCAACAATCTCGAATACGTCGTGGTTCCCGTGGAGGAGGCCGGCAAGGCGCAGCGCATCGTCGAGCTGCTCGCACGCGAACTGCGCCACGGCGGCGCGGGTGTCGTCTTCTGCTCGAGCCGCAGGAACACCGAGCTGTACGCCGAACTGATCGCGGCCTCGCGCCTGCGTTGCAGGCGCTTCCATGGAGGCCTGCAACCGAACGAGAAGAAGGAAATCCAGCAGGAATTTCTCGACGGTGCGCTCGATGTGATCACCGCCACCAACGCCTTCGGCATGGGCGTCGACAAGCCGGATATCCGCGTCGTCATCCATGCCGATATTCCAGGCTCGCTCGAAAGCTACCTGCAGGAGGCCGGCCGCGCCGGACGCGACGGCAATCCGGCGAAATGCATCCTGCTCTTCGACGAGAAGGACGTCGAAGCGCAGTTCCGCCTCGCCGCCACTTCGCAGCTGAATCATCGCGATTTCGTCGGCTTGCTGAAGGGCATCCGTCGCCGCGTGCAGCGCTTTCGCAGCCCGGAGATCGTCGTCTCGGCGAAGGAACTGCTCGCCGAGTCGGAGGGCGTCGACATCGAGCTCGACGCCTCCGACGCCACCACGAAAGTCAACACCGCCGTGGCGTGGCTCGAGCGCAGCGGTTTCCTGAAGCGCAACGAGAACCGCAGCCGTGTGTTTCCGGCGAGTCTGCGCGTGGCGTCGCTCGACGAAGCGTTCGCGAAGATCCGTTCGGCGTCACTGAAGAACGAGGACAGGGAGCACTACGAGGCGGTCGCGACAGCGCTCTACCGCAACCCGACCCCCGACGGACTGAGCACCGACGACCTGCGGCTCGAGGCCGGTATCGCGCCGGAGGATTGCTTTCGCATCCTGCACGGCCTCGAGCAACTGGGCATTCTCGCCAACGATCTCGGGCTGACGGCCACCGTCACCAAGGGCGTGAACGGCGCGTCCGACAAAGCGCTCGAGCGGCTCGATCGCTTCGAGCGCGCATTGCTGCAACTGATGACCGAGCAGGCGCCCGACGCCGGCACCGATGGCACGCCGCAGTTGTTGAGTATCCGCCCGATGTGCTCGGAGCTGCGTCGCCGGATGGAGCTGCCCGAGGGCGACCAGAGCGTGAACCCTGCACAGCTCTACAAGTGCATCCGCTCGCTCACGGAGAGCTTCGGCTCGGGTCACGAGCGGCGCAGCGCGATGCAGGTGCGCAAGGTGGGCGCCGACAGCCTACGCATCGAGCTGCATCGAAGCTGGCAGAACATCCGCGAGATCTGCGAGCGCCGGCGGGCCGTTTCGCGCGTGGTGCTCGCATGCCTGATGTCGAAGGTTCCGGCGGACACGCGGCAGGCGAACTACCTCGTCGAATGCAAGGCGAAGGAACTGCTGGACGCGATCGACGCCGACCTCGAACTGCGCGGCAGCATCCAGGAACCGGCAACGGCGCTCGAGCACGCGCTGCTGTACCTGCACGAGACCGGCGTCATCCAGCTCGACAAGGGCCGCGCGGTGTTCCGCGCAGCAATGACGATCGAGATGAGCGGCGAAGACCCGAAGCGCCGCTTCCTGAAGGAAGACTACGCGCCGCTGCAGGAGCATTACCGCGAGCGCACGTTCCAGACGCACGTGATGCACGAGTACGCGAAGCTCGGCGCGCAGAAGGCGGCCGGCGCGCTCGCGCTCGTCGCCGCGTACTTCACGTGGCCGCGTAGACGCTTCGTCAAGGAGTTCTTCCGGGGCCGCACCGAGCTGCTCGAGCTGGCGACCACCGACGATTCGTACCGGCGCATCGTCGACGCGTTGCGCCATCCCGTGCAGCAGGAGCTGGTGAAGAAGCCCGATCGCGGCAACCACCTGGTGCTCGCCGGCCCGGGCTCGGGCAAGACGCGGGTGCTGGTGCACCGCATCGCGTACCTGCTGCGCGTGCGGCGCATCGCCGGCACGCGCATCATCGCGCTGGCCTTCAACCGCAGTGCGGCCGCCGAGCTGCGGCGCCGTCTGTTCGTGCTCGTGGGCGACGATGCGCAGGGGGTCACAGTGATGACCTATCACGCGCTGGCACTACGGCTCACCGGCACGAGTCTCGCCGGGTCCGAGTCGCAGGGTCGCACGATCGACTTCGACAGGCTGCTCGGCGACGCGGTCGAATTGCTCGAGGGGCGCACCGACGCCTTTAACGACGCCGACGAGGCGCGCGATCGTCTGCTGCAGGGCTACGAGTACATCTTCGTCGACGAGTACCAGGACATCAACCGCGTGCAGTACGCGCTGGTGAGCGCGCTCGCGGGCCGTCGACTGCCGGACGCCGATGGGCGTCTGAGCATCATGGCGGTGGGTGACGACGACCAGAACATCTACGCGTTCAACGGCGCCAGCGTCGAGTTCATCCGGCGCTACCAGAAGGACTACGACGCCGAGATCACGTACCTGGTCGAGAACTACCGCTCGACGCAGCACATCATCACCGCGGCCAATCACGTGATCCAGCCGGCGCGCGACCGGATGAAGATCGATCACCCGATCCGCATCGACGCGCGGCGTGCCGATCATCCGCCCGGCGGGCGCTGGAGCAGCGTCGATCCGGAGAATGGCGGGCGTGTGCGGCTTATCGCAGCGCCCGCCGATGCGAACCGGCAGGCGCAGTTGGTCGCGGCGGAGATCGACCGCATCCGCCGGCTCGCGCCCGATACCGCGCTTGGAGACATTGCGGTGCTCGCGCGCACGCACGAGGCGCTCGAGCCGATGCAGGCGCTGTGCGAGATCGACGGCATCCGCTATTCGATCGTGAAGCCGCAGGAGGCGGGCGGCGCGATCTCGCTGATGCAGTCGCGCGAGGGAAGGCGCACGCTCGATGTCGTGCGCGGTTATCGTAAGGCCCTGCTGCTGCCAGCCGTGCTCGCTCGATGGCTTCGTGCACGCCTGCGCGCGCAGCCCGCCAATCCGGCCTGGCAGGATCTGTGCGCGGCAGCGGACGATCTGATGCTGGCGTTTCCGCAGACGAGTCTGCCGGTGCGCGAGGTCGTCGACTGGCTCTACGAGAGTTCGGGCGCCGCGCGTCGCGACGGCAGTGTCGATGCTTTGCGCCTGATGACTGCGCATCGCGCCAAGGGCCTAGAGTTCCGGCACGTGATCGTGATGGACTGCGGCGACTGGAATCGCTCGGAAGACGAACGCCGGTTGCTCTACGTGTCGATGACGCGTGCGAAGGAGACGCTGACGTTGTTTCGCGCGGACACGTCGTCGAATCCGTTCCTTGCCGATCTCGACGCAGTCGAGAGCGTCGTTGCGCTTGCTTCGGAAGCGCCGCGTGTACGACCGGAGTTGCAGACACGGTATCGATCGCTGAGCCCGGCGGACGTCGATATCGGCTTCGCTGGTCGGTATTCAGGAGAGCATCGCGTGCATGGCGACATCGCGCGCCTGGCGCCGGGCGATGCGGTGCAGATCCGCGATCGAGAACTGGTTACTGCCGGCGGTCATGTCGTCGGCAAGTTGTCGAAGAACACCAGTCTGCCGGATGGCAACTACGCGGCGAAGGTGACGGGCGTGATGGTGCGCGCGCGCGAGCACACGCCGCCGGCGTACCTGGAGTCGGTTCGTGTCGATCGATGGGAGGTGGTGCTGGTGGAGGCGGTGGAGCCGCCGGTCGAGGAACGCCGAAGCTGACGCACCGCTGCTCGCATTGGCGCTCTTGCACTACGAGCGTTGACGACCGTATTCGGGGTGACAATCGCATGACTTCGGCCTGCAAGGCTTCCAACGTCCTTGGCATGGCACCTCTTCAATTGCAGGACGGTTGATCCTGCGTAGGTTGCTACAGCCCGTCGCTCGGCTGAACGGACCAGCTTCATTTGGTAGTGATATGAGTCGGCCCTGCGAAATTCAGACTGCCGCGACGGCAGTCTGAATTTCGCAGGGCCGACTACGTAGGGCGTGGGCCGGGATGCCTGTGTTGGAGGCGCGCGAGTTGGCCCCATTGGAGTTGCGGCACGCCTCGCGTTCCAGCGGGCATTTATTCGGTCGCCGATGGTCCGCAGGCCGACGCTCGAGGCGTGCTCTCCAATGTCCCGTTTTCTGGCGCAATCTCGCTTCACCCATCGCGTGACCTCCATCAACAGGCCCAAGGGTCTCCGGCGAAAAGAGCGTCGTCAACTGCGGTTGTTCAGTCGATCCGGATCTTAATGTTAAGCAGTTTTTCCGTCTCGGTTAGATCGTCGCTGTTTGCTATTTCTCTGACTTCATTAACAGTTTGAAGTGTTGATCGCAGTCGCTCGAGAATTCCCTCGATCATTGGGATTAAATCGGTTTCTTCAAAGTACATGGTGCAAACTGATTGGCGATCGTATCCATTCTTAGTTATGTTGAATCGAAGGGGGTGTGCGCGCGATCCAACTGCTTTTGCGAGATCTTCGGCTTCAATACGAGAGACGAATTCGTGCGTGTCGTCGTAGATCGGCTTTGAGTTGGGTCCCCTGTAAACCCTCATAATTCCTCATTTGTGAATTTATTTTTCTTTCTCAAAGAGATCACAGTTGATCTTTCAGGTGCTTGAGGATCGCCTGCGAATTCAGCTCTCGCTCGGCGATCTCCCGAATGGCGATGGCAAAGGCGTCCATGACGAGTAGCTTCGCCTTGATCGATTGAGGGTCGTTCACGTATGCCACCAGCATTTCGTCGAACCAGGCGACGACCGCGGTAGCCAACATCTCTTCTGGGGCGACGATTTCGGGTGCGCCCTTTATCCGGCCTCGTATGGCCTTGGCCATCGTCATCTCCTCGTTAGTTCTTCTCAGCGACAGGAAGGTAAAAGCGATAGCCGACGGGGCTCGGCAGTGCCGCGCGAAGCTCCTCGGCAGTGACGGCGGACACCGAGGCCGCGGCTCGACGCGCCTCCCGAAGTGCTCTCCGATCGAACTTCTGCTCGGATACCTCGGCGGACTGAATGATGAGCCATGCGACAAGCGCGCTTTCCACTTCTTTGGTCTTCGCCGCGCACTCTCTTATTGGTTCGAGCCATTCTTCTGACAGGATCGAAGAGAGCTCTGAGATCGATGCCGGAATCGTATGCGACATCCGCCATTGTTCGTTGACGAGACGCGCGAGCGCCAGAATCGAATTCCGGCCATGCAGCAGTGGCGAGCGCCTCGCGAAGCGAGGTATGTTCGAATCAACTGCCATGTCATTGGTTCCGACGAACAGAGACTGTGACGCAAGAAGATGGGCAACGTGGCCGGCCTTGACACTGCCGAGCCCTCTCCACCCTGCCACGATCATCTGCGGCACCTTTACGCTGACCGGCAACGCCGCGGTCCGCTCGGCGTCGCGCGCTCCATTACGAGAACCATCGACGTCTGCTGCGTGACGAGTTGATAGCGCAGTGCGAACTCCGCTTGCTTCACCTCCGGCAACGAGAAAACCGCGAGGCCCGCAGCTACGCGAGCCAACGCGTCCTCCTGATCGTCGGCTCGACAGTGTCGAGCGGGCAAGACGAGCGAGACAGCTTGCGGTTCATCGTCGTTCCATTGGAAGGTTATATTGCCCTCTGGCTGCACATCGAACCGCGCTATCGCATGTAACGTTTCCCCGCCAAACAACGCCCGCGGCACCGGCGCCATCCACTCCGGCTCGATCGGCCACCGCACCCGCACCTCCTTCGCCCGCGGCTGCCGCAACCGCGCCAGCAGCCGCATCAGCGCATCCTCGATCGACTCCTTCGGCGTCACGAACTCCGCCGCGCCGCCCGTCTCCTGCGCCAGCCGCACGAGCAGGCTCTCCGCCGGGCTCGATCCGACCGCGACGACGAACACGCGCTGGTCGCGCGCCCGCGCCAGCTCGATGATCTCCTCGGTGTTCCACACCTCGCCGTCGGTGATCAGGAAGACGTCCGCATCGCGTCCTCTTTCGCCGCCGACCTCGAAGAGGGAGGCGAGGGCGCCGTGCATCTCCGTGCCGCCGAGATCCGCCTGCAGCGCTTGCGTCCACCGCAGGCACTCGGCGCGATGCGCTTCGTCGAGCGCTCGCAACCCGTCGCGCTGATGCACGACGCTCGATCCGAACGCGCTCACCGACACGCGATCGGGCGCACTCGAGCGAATCAGCAGCCGAGCAACCGCCTGGCGCGCCTGCTCGATGCTGTCGCCGTTCATCGAGCCCGAGCAGTCGACGAGCACCTTGAGCGAGAGCGACGCTTCGTTCGCCGGGGCGCGCAGCGTCGGCAGGAACGACGCGAGCGCGATCCAGCCGTCGCCGTCGGGTGCGACCATGGCGAGCGGGCGGCCCACGATTCCGTCGATCGTCACGACGAAGTCGCGGTCGAGCCGGCCTTCGATCTCGACGATGAGGCGCTGGTCGACGCGTCGCGTTGCGGCTGCATGGCTCGGGCAGGCGACGGTACCTTTCGCGAGCTCGCCGCCCAGTTCGACGACGAAGCGCGCCGGATAGTCCGCGCCGAGGTCGGTTTCAGGCGCCGCATGCGGCGCGAGGCCGGCCGCGCCCGCATCGCCGAAGCGCGGCGCGATCACCGTCGGAATCGCGATGCGCACCTGCCCCTGCACGAACGACAGCAGCTGTCCGTAGCGCACTTCCACCGTCGCTTCCTCGCCCGCCAACAGGTTGCCGACCGACACCGTGTACAGCCCGTCGGCGCTGCGCTCGAGCAGCACCGCCGAGTGGCCTTCGTCGATTGCTTCCTCGTAGCGTTTCTCGGCCTCCTTGCGCTCTGCGACGACGCCTGTCAGCCGGCGCTCGCCGAGCGTGAACGCCAGGCCGAGCAGCACCGCGCCGTGCGGCAGCGGGAACGTGTAGACGGCCTCGATGTTGTCCGGCGAGCGGTTCGCGTAGTGCTGACGGAACGTCGTCTGCAGCAGCAGCCCGTCGGCTCGCGCCGTGCCGGTGACTTCGACGAGCGGCACGGCTTGGCCGTTGCCGGTGCGCATCAGCGCCGGTTCGTACAAGTTCATTGGCTGCGCTCCTTCCCTTTTCGGTGTTTGTCTCGGTTCATGTTGCTGTTCGTGTCTGTGTCGTGATGGATTCGCTGCATCACCCCGCCGACGCCGGCGAACAGCGCGCGCACCTGCTCGGGGCCGAGACCGGCGCGCGACGGGTCGACCATCAGCTCGACGCCCTCGGCGACGACGAGGTGCGACCAGACTTCCACGGTGCCCGCGCCGCGGGGCTTCGGCGGCACCTCGGGCGGCGCGCCCAGCAGCAGCTCGCGGATGCGTTCGAGCGAGAGCCCCGCCTGCGTCCACTTGCGGATCTGCAGTAGTTGCGCCAGGTGCTCGCCGGTGTAGTACGCCGCGCGCGTCTCGCCGATGGGCCGGTCGACCAGGCCGAGCTGGATGTAGTAGCGCACGGTGCGCGGCGGCAGTTCAGCCAGCGCGCAGAGCTCGTCGAGTCGGAAGTGGCGGGTCTCGGGGGCAGCCATGGTGCATTTGTATCACCATGACTGTATAAGTCAAGTGTCTTAATTTACGACGGTGACTCGGACTCGCACGGAGGGCTCCCGTCGATGCGGCCGATCGGGCCGTTCGGCCGCCTCGGGCTGTGAGGACGACCAACTCAGGACGTACATATCGAAACGGTTCTTTCTGCCGAACCCGCTACGAACAGTACGGCTACACAGGAGCCCCCGATGGTACGAAGACGATCAGGCGGTGCTTTCGACGACCTCGTCGATCTCGTCGCGATGCTTCCCTGGTGGGCCGGTGTCGGCCTCGCGGTGCTCGCGTATGTCTGGCTCGGTTCGTTCGCCGTGACCCCAGCCGCTTCGTCTCCGGGTGTCCGGCCGGGCGAGCACGCGGTGGCCGTGCTTCAGGGAACCGCTGCGTCGATCGGCAGGTATCTCGTCCCGTTCATCTGCCTGCTGGGCGCGGGCTTGTCAGCGTGGCGGCGGGCGAAACGCAGGTCGCTGGTGCATGACGCGACGAGAAACGACGCGGCGGGCGCGGTCGCTCGCATGTCGTGGCGCGAGTTCGAGATGCTGGTCGGCGAGGCTTTTCGTCTCGACGGATATCGCGTCGTCGAGACGGGCGGCGCGGGCGCGGACGGCGGCGTCGATCTCGAACTGCACAAGGGCGACGAGACCTTCCTCGTCCAGTGCAAGCAGTGGCGGGCCTATAAGGTGGGCGTCGAGGTCGTGCGCGAGTTGTACGGGGCGATGGCGGCGAGAGGCGCAGCGGGCGGGTTCGTCGTGACGTCGGGACGGTTCACGGGCGAGGCGCGTGCATTTGCCGCGGGGCGCAACGTCGAGCTCGTCGATGGCGGGCGGCTGGTGCGGATGATCGATCGGGTGCAGGCGACGAAGGCATCGAGCGATGCGCGCGGGGCGGGTGTCGTGCCGAATGCCGCGACCGCGTCGGGAAGCGCTTTGCGGTGTCCTTCCTGCGGCTCCGAGATGGTTCGTCGAAGTGCGAGGCGGGGGGCGAATGCGGGGAAGGCGTTCTGGGGCTGCTCGCGCTATCCAGCGTGCAAGGGGACGAGGTCGGTCGAATGACTCGAGCATCAGCCGTTCGGACAGCTGCTCGCTCTTGCGTCGGCGTGTAGTGTCGACTGCATGAGGATCGCGACGGGGACAGTCGTCGGCGGCAAGGTCATCGTCCAGGGCGAGGCATTGCCCGAAGGCACTGTGGTGACGATTGTTGCCCGGGAGCCGGCCGAGCGCTTCGTCATTCCTCCGGAACTCGAGCCGGAACTCCAGGCTTCGCTGGCGGAAGCCGAGCGCGGCGAAACGATTTCCGCAGACCGACTACTGAGCCGTCTACGCCGCCGCTGAGCCCGGTGTACGAGGTAGTCGTCACGAGGCGAGCGGCTGCCCAGATCGAACGTGCCGCAGCCTGGTGGGCGAAGAACCGGGTAGGCAGGCGCTTTGACGCATCTCCCAAAACGGGAGATACTGTCCAGCGATGAGGGTCATCGCAAAGAGCAGCCTGAAGAAGTTCTGGGAGCGCCCCGGTTGCTCCGATGCGCGAGGCCCGCTGCAAAGCTGGTACGAAGAGGCCCTCGAGGCGAAGTGGCGCCGGTCACAGGACATCAAGGATCAGTACGCCAGCGCGAGCATCTGCGGCAACAACCGAGTGGTGTTCAACGTGGGCGGCAACAAATACCGACTCGTGGTCGAAGTGCAGTATCAGGCGGGGATCGTCTGGGTGAAGTTCGTCGGAACGCATGCGCAGTACGACCGCATCGACGTGGAGAGCGTGAATGACTATTAAGCCGATCCGAAACGACGACGACCTGAAGAAGGTGTTCCGTCGCCTGGAGAAGATTTTCCAGGCCGAAGAGGGGACGGCGCAGGCCGATGAGCGCGACGTTCTGGTGACGCTCGTCGAGGCCTACGAGAACAGGCACTACGACTTCGGACCCGCGGATCCGGTGGAGGCCATCAGGTTTCGCATGGAGCAGGAGGGACTGACGCCCCGCGATCTGGAACCTTTCATCGGTCCGAGCGGGCGAGTGTCCGAGGTGCTGAACCGCAGGCGACCGCTCAGCCTGCGGATGGTCAAGCGACTGCACGACGGGCTGAAGATCCCGTACGAGAGCCTGCTGGCCGAGTTGCCCTGACGCGCGGTGGAAGCCTTGGACTACGACGCCGCCCATGACTCAACGCTCCGTGATCCTGCATAGCCTCATGGGGTGGTGAGCCGAACTGCTCCTGCCTGCGCCCACAAAGCCGCCGAAGTGCAAGACGGGACGAATGCGGGGAAGGCGTTCTGGGGTTGCTCGCGTTAGCGTCCTTGCGCTCGCCACGCGGGGTAGCGCAATGCCTACAGGAGTATCTGGACTCGTCGCACCGCGCGTAGCGCGGCCCGATCCAGGCTCCCATGTTCGGATGTGACGCCAACGAGTTCGACGGTCGCCCAGGCGATCGACGCCTTCTCGACCGCTCGCCTTGCGCTGCCACTTCGCACAACGCATCGATCGGCAAAGCGGCCGGCGTCTGGTGACAAAAGGCACACAACCCGTTACGATTTCGAAGTGAAGACCTTTCGGTGGAATGCCGACAAGAACGCCGAGTTGCTGGCCGAACGTGGCGTGTCGTTCGAGCAGGTTGTAGTCGCTATCGAGGATGGGGGCCTGCTCGATGTTCTCGCGCATCCAAACACGAAGAAGTACCCGAACCAGCGCCTCCTGGTCGTGGCTTGGGACGGCTACGCCTACCTGGTGCCGTACGTCGAGGACGACGAGTATTACTTCCTGAAAACGGTCATTCCGAGTCGGAAGGCGACGCGTGAATACTTGAAGACCGGAGAGCCAGATGAAACGACGTGATCCTTTCGAGACCGAGATCCTCGAAGCCTATGAGTCCGGCAACCTCGAGTCGATCGCGACCAAAGCCGAACTCGCTCGCCTGCGCGAGGCAGCGAGGGCGACAGCCGTCAAGGATCGCCGCGTCAATATCCGGATGTCCGCCGGCGACCTGCGCGACATCCAGGTGAAGGCGATGCAGGAAGGCATGCCGTATCAGACGCTGATTGCCAGCGTGCTTCACAAGTACGTCACCGGGCGGCTCGAGGAGCGCAAGCCCGAGCCGTCGCGACGCGCAGCGGAGTCCAGGAGGACATCGCCGCGCAACGACAGGCACTGAGGCTTCGCGCAGCCGCACGGGCGCGGTGCTGTTCTTCCAGCTGATGAATCGGCGATACGAGCGCGCCTCGACCGTCCTGACCTCGAACAAGGGCTTCGAGGAGTGGGGCACGGTGCTGGGCGACGAGGTGATGGCTGCGGCGCTGATCGATCGCGTCCTGCATCACTGCCATCTCGTGAACATCCGAGGCAACAGCTTCCGGATGCGCGAGCACACGGCGCTTCGTCTCGCCGAGGACCTCGAAGCCGAGGTCAGCAAAAGGTCCGACCGTACCAGGGCGAGGGCCGGGAACTGAACGTCAACCGGGCGGTCGAACTGTGCAAATTTCGTCCGCCAGAAATGTGCAATTTTCGGCCGACGTTGACAGCCAAGGAGCGCGACCGCAGCGGCGCGCTGCTCTTGCGCGACTTCGTCAAGCACTCTTGCACGTTGCCCTCGAGTGGCTGCCGGAGGGGTGAATGTTGCGCCGTCGGAAGTCGGAGACTGCCTATTCAGCCGAGAAAGCTGCTACGAACGCTTCGATATCCGAATAATCGGATTACAGGTAACTCGCACGGCGACCACAGGCGGTTCC
Source organism: Burkholderiaceae bacterium (assembly GCA_021166835.1). Next base: position 92,566 of record JAJPEN010000064.1, read on the forward strand.
GGAGCTGAGCCTCCCTCGCTTGTTCGACCCGTCACGCCTTCCGCCAAGGGTCGATCACGTCGATGCCGCACTGCGCGAAGTCCTTGACGTTGCGCGTTGCCAAGCTGGCGCCCCTGGATCTGGCGATGGCGGCGATCACCGCATCGAACTGGCTGATCGGCTTGCCTGCGGTCTTGCGGGAGGCCGCGATCTCGGCGTAGGCATCAGCCGCGTCACTGTCGAAGCTCAACACCTGTCCGGCCAGGTCCTGATCGAAGATGGCCCGCACTGCGGCCAGCAGCGATGACTTGCGCTTGCTCTCCGCGAGCAGACGTACGCCGTACAGCAGCTCGCCCCGCGTGACGGTGGTCGTGAACAGCGCAGCTCGGGGCTGTGCGGCCAGCCATTTCAGGGCATGTGCGTCGGGTTCGGGCCGGAGCGTCTCGGACAGTACGTTCGTATCCAGGACGATCATTCCCAAGACTCCAGCGGATCACGGATCGCTTCGCGCGCGGGCAACTCCAGTTCGACGCCGCCGAGTGGTTCCACGCGCGCGCGGATCGCTTCGATCAGAGAACTCGCACGCATCGGTTCGGCGGAGAGCGCCGCCCGTAGGATGTCTCGCGCTTCGTCCTCCATCGACCGTCCGTGGACCGCTGCCTGAATACGCAGCCGGGCCTTCAGGTCATCGTCGATATTTCGGATAGTCATGGTCGCCATACGAGTTCCTTATTCAATGACTGCATTTTAGTCATTGATGTAACTTGGGACAAACTTGTCGCGTTGGGTTGCCGAAAAACAAATCGGCGTCACGCCGATCTCTTTCTGGGAATGGCACGAGGCGCTGACCCCACGAATTCAATCTAAATCGTTCTCATTTGCGATATGATCCGAAGCGATTCTCTCCGGGAGCCCGCGTGAACCGCCGTCACTTCCTGTTGCATCTCGGCGCTGCGCTCGGCGCCGCTTCCACGAGCCAACTGGCGCAGGCCGCCGTCGGCGGGACAGCCCTGCGGGTGGGCGGCGGCTGGCAGATGAACCAGCGCGAGTACCAGATCGGCGCGCTGCAGGTGGACTGGGCGCAGGGCAAGGTGACGACGCAGTTCGCCGTGACCACGCCCACGCTGCCGCACGCGATCGTGCCCGAGCCCGGCGGCGGCTTCCTGGCCGTCGCGACACGCCCCGGCATCTGGATGCTGCGCGTCGATGCCGAAGGAGCCGTTTCGCATCGCATCACCTCGGCCGACGAGGGCGACGCCCGCACTTTCGACGGCCACGTCATCGCCAGTCATGACGGGCGCTGGCTGTACACCGGCGAGACCGACCGCCAGACCGGCGCCGGCTGGGTGAGCGTGCGCGGCGCCGCCGATCTGCGCAAGGTTGCCGAACATCGCACGCACGGCATCGATCCGCACCAGATCCTCGTCGATCCGCAGGGCCGGCTCGTCGTGGCCAACGGCGGCATTCCGCGCACGCCCACGGGTCGCAAGCGCGACCTGGACGAGATGGCGCCGAATCTCGTGCTGATGAATCCCGAGAATGGCGAGAAGCTGGGCGAGTGGACGTTGCCCGACCGCAGGCTGGCTCCGCATCACATCGCATGGAACCGTCCGCTCGCCGGTGGTCCGCTTTTGCTCGGCATCGGACTGCAGGCCGAGCACGACGACCCGTCGCGTCGCCGCGAGGCGCCGTTGCTGGCGGTGTGGGACGGAAAGGAGCTGACGATCCCGACCCACATGGTGGCCGACGGCTACGCCGGCGACGTGGCGGCCGGGCCCAACGGCGGCTTCGTGCTCACCGCGCAGATGGCCGATCGCATCGTGCTGTGGCAGCCGCACGAGCCGTCCGAGCTGCTCACCATCGGCAAGATCCAGAATCCGTGCGGACTGTGGCCGCTGGACGACGCACCGGGCGTGGCGATCGGCGGCGGTCTGGGCCTGGCGCGCTGGCATCCCACGGAAGCAGCGCGCATGCTGCGTTGGCCCGCCGGCCTGTCGGCCGGCAACCATTGGGCGTTGTTGACCGGCTGACACTAGCGCTGCGAGGCGCTACCGGCGATTTGTCTCATCACACGCAAGGAGGCTGACTTGACCGCGGGAGCATCCGAAACGCCGGACCTGAACGCCAGACACGGCCTGAACCCGCCGCACAGCGAAGTGGTTCGCGCGTGCCGCGTCATCGAGCCGGGCAAGGCCTTGGACATGGGTTGTGGCGCCGGCCGAAACGCGCTGTATCTGAGCCAGCTCGATTTCGATGTGACTGCGGTCGACGCCAACCCGAGCGCCATCGGCATGCTGCGGTCCATCATCGAGCAGGAGGGGATCGACAACATCGAGGCCCGCGTCTACGACATCAATCTGGCGGATCTGGGTGCGACCTACGATTTCATCGCCTGCACCGTCACCTTGATGTTTCTCGACCCGACGCGCGTCGATGCCGTGATCGCCGACATGCAGCAATGCACTCGGGCCGGCGGTCACAACCTGATCGTGGCCGCCATGAGCACCGACGAGTATCCCTGCCCGATGAATTTCCCGTTTACCCTGCGCACGGGGCAGCTGAGCGCTGCCTATGCCGGTTGGGAACTGATCGAGTACAACGAGGATCTGGGCACGATGCACAATGGAGCGCGACTGCAGTTTGCCACCCTGCTGGCACGCAAGCCCGCGTGAGGGCCGCACTCACCCGGCAGTCGAAACCGCTCGATCTCCCGCGTCACTTCATGCCGAGACTCAACTCGGCGTGCGGCACCCAGGCTTCGGCAGTGCCGGGGTTCGCGTCACTGGCGGACGGGGTGGCCGTGCCCGACGACGGGGTGGCATCGGTCTTCACGGCGCCCAGGAACAGGCGGGCGGCAGCAACGCCCTTGCCGGCCAGGTAGTCCTTGACGGCCACGGCGCGCTTCACGGCCAGCTGGCGGATGTCGTTCTCGTTCACGTCGATGTGGGCCATCAGCGCCTTTTCCATGTCGGCCACCGGAATGTCGCGCAGCATGCCGATGGCGTTGCGCGGCTTGCCGGGGATGTCGGCACGGCGGTACAGCCGCTTGAGCAGTGCGGGGTACTCCGGCGAAGCGGTGATCGACGCGCCGGCGTCGGGACCCGCGGCGGCGGCGTTGGCATCGGTGGCCTCCGCTTGCGCTGCCGAGGTCGAAGCCGGGGCCGGAGCGCTCGCGGCTGGCGCCCCGCTGCGTTGCTCGGCTGCCACCAACGCATCCAGGCGCTGACGCCTGGCCCCTTCGATCTCGGGTGACAGGCGGGCGCTGCCGATCACCGTGAGCTCGAGCCCCGGCCGGTCGGCCAGCGCCTTGGCCACGCGATCGAGCTGGGTGCGCGCCGCGGCGCTGAGCTGCGCGCTGCCGGCGGCGAACGCCACCTTCGACAGGTCCTGTCCGCTATCGCTGCCGCCCAGCGCGCGCGCCAGCAGGGTGAACGGCGCCGTGATGGCCTTGCCGATCAGATTGACGATGCCCTTGAAGATGACGTGACCCAGCGAGAACTGCGGGTCGTTGATCGAGCCGCTGATGGGCAAGTCCAGGTCGATCACACCATGGCTGTCGGCCAGCAGTGCGGTGGCCAGCTGCACCGGCAGGCTGGCCGGCGCGCCTTCCACCGGCGCGCCGAACTCGAGCTGGTTCAGCACCAGCTTGTTGGTGGCCGTCAACTGGCCGTCGGGCTGGATCCTGTAAGCCACGTCCATGCTGAGCTTGCCGCGCTCGATGCCGTGGCCGGCGTACTTGACCGAGTAGGGCGACAGCGGCGGCAGATCCAGATCGGTCATCTTTGCCTGGATGTCCAGCGCCAGCGGGTGGGCCAGCGGGTTGATCCGGCCATGCACGCCCAACGTCGCCGTGCCTTGGGCCATGCCGCTCAGGCTCAGCTCGGCCATTTGCGGCTCTGCCCCCGGGGCCACCGAGCTGAAAGCGCCCAGCGTGCCGTCCAGGGCCGTGAGATCGGCCGAATAGTTGGGGCGGATGAAGTGATCGCTGAAGTCGATGTGCCCGCCCACGAGGCGCGTGGGGCCGAAGTGGATGATCGGCGCCAGCGGGTCTACCTCGGGTTCGGTCCGGGCTGCAGCCGGCCCGGGTGCTTCGTCGGACGCTTCCGAAACCGGAGTACCGGCGGCGGCAGTCGCCGGGCTGGCCGATGGCGCCTGATCGTCCGACTTGACGATGTCCTGCAGGTTGATGCGCCCGCTCGGGTCGATCGCGATGCGGGCAAAGAAGTCGGACAGCTGCGTGCTGCCGATGGTCACCTGCGGCGCGCGGTCGGGCGTCAATCGCACGTCCAGCCCGTCCAGCCGCAGCTGCTTCCAGCTGAGCAGCTCCTCGCCTAGGCCGGCGCTCGTGCCCTCGGCCACGGGGGCCAACGGCGCCCGGGAGGCGGCCGGCGCCGCGCTGGCCGGGCGGGCGGCCTCGGCCGACTCCACGCTGGCCGACTTCACGTTTGCCGCCGTGCCCGGCCGGCTGTGGGTGCGCAGCTCGTCCACGCGGGCGTCGCCTTCGACCCGCACGCGCGGGCCGCGTGCGGTCTCGGCAAAATCGACCCGCCCCTTGAAGCTGGTGTCCGCGCGTAGCACCCGGATGTTCAGCCGCTCGCCGAAATACGGCTCGAAGGCCTGCAACGGCAGGCGCTCGGCGTCCACGCGGCCGCGCGCCGACAGCGGCGCCTGCGCCAGCTGACCGCGCCAGGACAGCCGGCCCGGCTCGCCGCCCGAACGCCGACCCGTGCCCAAGCGCGCGCTCAGCTCGAGTTCCATGGGCTCCTTGCCCATCAGGTCGAGCTTGCGTCCCTCCATGCGCAGATCGGTGACTTCGGCGCGCACCGGCCGGGCCATCACCTCGTCGCGCCAGCCGACGGTGCCGCCGGCCAGCGCGAACTCGTTGATCCGAACCGCCCAGGGCGTATTCGCCGGGCCCTGCTCGCGCGCTGCCGGTTTCGAGTGGGCAGGCGCTTCGGTCGGCGCGGTTTCGGAGCCGGGCAGCCAGCGTTCGGCCATCCAGCGCCGGTGCGCATCGCGCTCGACCACCACGCGCGGGCCTTGCACGGCCAAGCGACCTACCGTGACGGTACGGCCCTGCGGGTCGAGCTGCACGTCGGCCAGCTCCAGTTTTTCGATGCGGGCCAGTTCATCGGCGGGCGTGTCGGGATTGCGGCTGCGCCGGCTCACGCGGGCGCCCTCGCCGCTCAGTTGCAGCTGGCTGAGCTGCACGCGCCTGGCGGTCACGCTCCAGGCGGGCGTGGCGTCCTGCTCCCTGGGCGGCGCCCATTGCAGGCTCGCATCGGCATCCAGCGTGCCGTCCAGGCGCGGCACCAGGTAAGGAGCCAGATAGGGCCCGGCCAGGGCCAGCGGTACGCTCGCGACCTGCACGCCGACCTCACCTCGAGCGGTGCTGACGCGGCCTGCGAATTTCAGCGCAGCGCCGGCTGCGTGCGCCGCCGGCGCAGTTGTGCTGCCCATCGCGCTGTCCGTCGCGCTGCCCGCCGCCGCCGCGGCGGCAGCCACCGAAGCCGCCGAAGCCGCCGCTGGCGCAGCCGCGCTGTCAGCCGATGCGGCAGCCGCCAGGGTGGTCGAACCCTCGAAATCGAAAAGCTGCTGCAGCGGATAGGCGATGGAGCTGGCGCTGACTTCCAGGTTTTCGAGCCGCACAGCCGCGGCCGGCACATGCTCGCGCGCAGTGCTGTCGTCCTGCCAGTTCAGCGAGCCGCCGTGCACTGCCAGCTGGTCGATCCGCAGCGTGAGGGCATCGGCCTCGGCCGGCTTGTCCGCGACGCTATCGGACGCCGAGGAGGCGGCGGATGGCGACAGCAGATCGATGCGGCCGTCGCGGCTGCGGCGCACCGTCAGTTGCGGCCCCGTCAGCTTCACCGAGGCCAGGTGCAGCTTGCGCTCCAGCGGACGCAGCTCGGCAAGTTGCAGTTCGAGCGCATCGAAGGCCAGCGCGTCGGCGCCTTGGCGGTCGACGGCCTTCAGGGCGCTCAGCATCAGGGATCCGGTCACGCGCAACGAGGGCTTGGGCGTCTGTTCGAACGCCAGGCGCAGATCGGCGTCGACGGTGCCCGCCTGCAGCCGCAGCGGCAGATCGGCCGGCAGGTAGCCCAGATAGGGCTTCAGATCGATGTGCGCCAGTTGCACGCTGGCATCGGTCTGCCGCGAGGGGGCGAACGGCAAGACCTGGGTCTGCGAATCGAAGCCGCTGCCGTTCAGGCGGAAGGCCAGCTGCGGCTGCACCTCGACCTCGCGCGCCGAGGGCAGGTTGCTGATGAACGGCAGCGCCAGATGCAGGTCGCGCACCTCCTGCACGCGATCGACTGCGCGATCGTCGAAGTCGATGCGCCCGCCCCGCAGCACGCTGTTGTACAGCGCAAAATGCAGCGGCCTGGATGGCTGGGTTGGCTGGGCCTGCGCCGCCAGCCGCGCCAGGATGTCGTCGATGTCGTAGCGGCCCTCGCCCAGGTGGGTCAGCCGCAGCGCCGGATCATCCACCTGCAGGGCGTTCAGCACCGGCCCCAGCCGCCACAGCGATTGCCACGAGGCGTCGAGATACAGCCGCTTGACGGTGAACTGATCCGGCGCACCGGCCACGCCACCGACGGCCAGATCATGGACGGTCAGCTCGAGCGACCAGGGCCTGAAATCCACCTTGCCGATGCGCGTCGGCCGGCCCAGTTCCTGGCTGGCGATCTTCTGGCCCTGCCACTGGAGCAGCGGCGGCACCGCCAGCCACAGCAGGCCCCACAGAAGCAACACGGCGCACACCGCCCACAGCAGCCGCCGCGCCCAGCGTCGCCAGGCGCTGGGCGCGGGCGGCGATGACTGTGTCGGCGGCTCGGCGGACTCGGCCGCCTCGGGCATTTCGGTTTCGCTGGACATCACGACGGAGGATTGTGCCGGCTTCGGCAGCTTGCCCTACCCCCACCGCTTCCGATACGAAAAGATCGGCAGGCGCCATCCGCCACTCGATCGACAATGCGTCAACGACGACGTCTTCCTGCGTCTCGCGGAGGGAGCGCTACCGTTTGATGCGTTCTCGCCCTTGGAATCGATTCCACGAGCGAGAACGCATCAAACGGTAGCCCCGTTCGAGCCGCTCCGATCAACATCCGGAGATCCATGAGCCTGTGGTTCCGGAGACGAAGAGTGTCACCTCCCGCGCCATGAAGATATACTGCGCGCACATCTTCAACCCCGGCGCCGGAGAATCACCTGATCATGAGAGAAGCCACCCGTTCGAGAACCGGAGCATCCGCCACGGCAGGCGAAGCGATCCACTCGACCATCGATGTCCGTACGATCGCGCCGAACGAGCGTCACGGCCTGATCTTCTCCTCCTTCAATGCCCTGCCTCAGGGGGCTGCGCTGGAACTGGTCAACGATCACGATCCCGCGCCGCTGCACCGCCAGTTCAAGTCGAATCTCCACGGCCTCTTCACCTGGGACTACCTCGAGCAGGGCCCGGATCTCTGGCGCGTGCGCATCGGCAAGGCTCCCGGGAACTGCTGCGGCAGCTGCAGCTGACGGGAGAGCGTCGCTCACCCGCTGAAGAACCCGAGCAGCGCCTGCGCCGTCTGCTCGGGCAATTCCTCGGGAATGAAGTGCCCGGCCGGCATCGCGTGGCCGCTGACGGAGCCGCCGCATTGCGTGCGCCACAGAGCTTGGCCGAGTCGCCGTAGCCGCGCAGATCGGGCAGCACGAGTCGGAAGTGCGGCGCGCGCCGTCGCGCGACGCGCTGCGAAACCGGGTCGGCAGCGCGGACTGTGTCGGCAGCCGGCAACCGCTGTGCGTACGATGCAGACGTCCCGACGCCGAGCCGCGGTTGCGGCTGGCCCACCGCGCAGGGGGCAAGCACCGTGACGACGCCCGATCGCATGCCCGCCGCGTTCATCGGCCACGGCAGCCCGATGAACACGCTTGAAGTAAATCGCTACACGTCGGCGTGGCGCGATCTGGGCGCCAGGCTGCCGCGCCCGCGGGCGGTGCTTGCGGTCTCGGCGCACTGGTTCATCAAGGGCACGGCGGTCACCGCGATGCCGCGGCCGCGCGTCATCCACGACTTCTACGGTTTTCCGCGCGAGCTATTCGAGTTCGACTATCCGGCTCCGGGAGCGCCGGACGTCGCCGAAGAGATCGTCGACGTCGCAAAGCCGTCGTTCGTCGGCCTGGACCGCGACAGCTGGGGCATCGACCACGGCACGTGGTCGGTGCTCGCGCACGTGTTCCCCGATGCGAGCGTGCCGGTACTGCAGCTCTCGCTGCACGGCGGCGCGCCGCTCGACTATCACCTCGAGCTCGCCGCACGCCTGGCGCCGCTGCGCGATCGCGGCATCTTCATCGTCGGCAGCGGCAACGTCGTGCACAACCTGCGCCGCATGAATCCGGCGCTCGGCGACACCGCCTACGACTGGGCCGAGCGCTTCGACGCGGAAGTGAAGACGGTGATGACCTCGGCCCCGTCGCGCCTGTCGTCGCTGATCTCACACCCGGATTTCGCGCTCGCCGTGCCCACGCCCGAGCACCTGCTGCCGCTCGCCTATCTCGCCGGACTGTGCGAGGAGGCGGGCGAGCCGGCCCGCGCTTTCGCCGAAGGCGCCGCGATGGGATCGATCACGATGACGAGCTACCTGCTCGGCGCGATCGACCTGCCGCAGGGGCGGGCGGGAAACGGCAGCGCCTCGATGCCCGATGCGGTGCCGCCGGAGCAGACGAACCTGTGAAGCGTTCGTCCCGCGCCCGGATGAAAGACGCGTATCCTCGACGAAATCCGCGCCCGGGCCTCCCGATCGGACCCGCGTGTCGTACTCGGACTGCAGGTGCCGCCAGAACCGGAGCCATGCCGAAGAACATTCCGGGTCGAGGTGCAGTGTCCTCGCTGACGGAGCGTTGTTCGTTCCATCGCTGCAATACTCGTCAAGGAGACTCCCCATGCGACACCGACCGGCTCCGGCCGCCTTTCTCGCGGCGACCCTTTCCCTCCTCGTCGCGTTGCCGGTCGCAGCCCAGTCGGCGCCTCCCGGCTACCCCGCCGATTACCAGAAGGTAATCGACGCGGCGAAGAAGGAAGGCAAGGTCATCGTCTATTCGACGACCGACACCAAGGCGGCCAATCCGGTCATCCAGGATTTCGAGAGCCTGTATCCGGGCATCAAGGTCGAATACAACGACATGAACAGCACGGAGCTCTACAGCCGCTATCTCAGCGAGCAGGCCTCGGGCAGCAAGAGCGGCGACGTCGTCTGGAGCTCGGCGATGGACTCGGCGATGAAGCTGGCGCGCAACTACGCGCTCGCCTACAGGAGCGTCGAGGCCCCGAAGCTGCCGAAGTGGTCGAACTGGGAGAACAAGGCCTGGGGCACGACGTACGAGCCGGCGGTCTTCATCTACAACACCCGGCTGATCAAGCCCGAAGAGGTGCCGAAGTCGCACGAGGCGTTCGCGAAGCTCGTATCGAGCGCCCCCGACCGGTTCCGCAACAAGGTGACCACCTATGACGTCGAGAAATCGGCGGTCGGCTTCATGCTCGCAGTGCAGGACAGCCGCAACGATCCGCACTACCTGGACTTCCTGCGCGCCGTGGGCAAGGCCGGGCTCGTCGTGCAGTCGTCCACCGGAACGATGATGGAGCGCGTCTCGTCGGGCGAGAACCTGCTCGGCTACAACGTGCTCGGCTCCTATGCGGAAACGCGCGCCAGGACCGATCCGGGGCTCGGCGTCGCCTATCCCGTCGATTACACGCTGGTGCTGTCGCGCGTGGCCTTCATCAGCCGGAGCGCGACGAACCGGAACGCGGCGAAGCTGTGGATGGACTACCTGTTGTCGCGGCGCGGCCAGGACGTGCTCGCGAACAAGGCGAATCTCGCCTCGGTGCGCGACGACATCGAGGGCGACAACGACGTCGACGGCATGACGAAGAAACTGGGCAAGGCACTGAAACCGATCCCGGTCGATCTGTCGCTGCTCGAGTACCTGGAGCAGGGCAAGCGTCTGGCCTTCATCAAGGAGTGGCGCGGCGCGATCGGCAAGTAACGACGTCCACTGCGGTCGTCCACTGCGGCCGTCCACTGCATCGTGTTCGTCGCCGCCCCTGCCCGCTGTCGAAGGCGACGGGCAGGGGCGGTTTCGCGACCGGCTCCACCATGACCCGCCTCGGCCGACTTTCGGTTTCCCGCGTCGTCGTCGTCGTCCTGACCGCGCTGGCGATCTATGCGCCGCTCGCGTTCATCGTCGTCCAGAGCTTTCTTTCCGAGCCCTTCTTCCTGCCCGACAAGGAATTCGGGCTGAGCGCGTTCCGCTTCGTCTTCGCCGATCCGGATTTCCACGACGCGCTGCGCGACGGTTTCCTGCTGGCCGGAGGGCTCGTCGTCATTGCCGTTCCGCTCGGCGCGATGCTCGCGTTCCTGATCTCGCGCACCGATCTGCCCGGGCGCCGCTGGATCGAGCCGCTGATCCTGATCCCGGTGTTCGTCTCGCCGATGGTGCTCGGCTTCGGCTACGTCGTGGCGGCGGGCCCGGTCGGCTTCTTCTCGACCTGGGCTCACGACCTTCTGGGCTTCGTGCCGTGGAACATCTACTCGCTGCCGGCGATCATCGTCATCGCGGGCCTCACGCACGTTCCCTATGCCTATCTCTACATCTCGTCCGCGCTGCGCAGTCTCGGCTCCGACGTCGAGGAAGCCGCGCGGACGGTCGGCGCCACGCCGCTGCAGGTGATGACGGCGGTGAGTCTTCCGATGGTGCGGCCGGCGCTGTCGTACGCGTCGGTGCTGCTCTTCTTCCTCGGGCTCGAAGTCTTCGGCCTGATGCTCGTGCTGGGCGACCCCGAGGGGCACCTGGTGCTGTCGACCTACCTGTACAAGCTCACCAACAAGCTCGGCATTCCTTCCTACCACCTGATGGCGGCGGTCGCGATGGTGCTGATCGCCTTCACGATTCCGCTGGTGATGCTGCAGCGGCACCTGTTGCGAAGCGCCGGCCGCTATGCGACCGTCAAAGGCAAGGTCGCGCGTGCGCGCGTGCTGCCGCTCGGGCGCTGGCGCGTGCTGGCCGGCGCCGTCGTCGCGTTGTGGCTGTTCGTCGCGATCGTCGTGCCGCTGGCCGGCGTCGTGCTGCGCGCTTTCGTCACGCACTGGGGCATCGGCGTCTCGCTGGCCGACGTGCTGTCGGTGCGCGCCTTCCACACCGTCTTCGAGCAGGCGACGCTGATGCGGGCGATCGTCAATTCGATCCTGATCGGCGTGATCGGCGGCGCGTTCACCGTCGCGTGCTACACGGCGATCGCACTGGCGATGCACCGCAAGCCGGACCGCGTCACGCAGTTCCTCGACTACAGCGTGCTGATCCCGCGCGCCGTCCCCGGCCTGCTCGCGGGCCTTGCCTTCCTCTGGGTGTTCCTGTTCGTCCCGATGTGGCTCGATCGGTCGCTCGGCGACGGCTGGCTGTCGGTGCTGCCGGCTGCCGACTGGCTGCGCGATCACGCGATCGAGCCGCTGCGCGACCTGCGATCGACGATCTTCAGCGTCTGGCTCGCCTACTCGGTGGTCTGGATGGCGTACGGCCTGCGCCTGATCTCGACGACGCTGCTGCAGGTGGCGCCCGAACTCGAGGAAGCCGCCCGCAGCGCCGGCGCGAAGCCGGCGACGGTGCGGCGAGGCATCACCGTTCCGCTGGCGCGCTACGGGCTGATCGGCTCGTGGCTGCTGATGTTCCTGATCTTCGAGCGCGAGTATTCCACCGGCGTCTACCTGCTCACGCCGGGCACCGAGACGATCGGCTCGATGCTGGTTTCGCTGTGGGCTACCGGCGCCATCGACATCGTCGCCGCGCTTTCGTTCATCAACATCCTGCTGGTCGTGATCGGCATGGGCGTGGCGCTGCGTTTCGGAGTGAAGCTGCATGATTGAACTCGCCGTCGAGGATCTGTACCTGAGTTACGGCGCCAATCCCGTCCTGAACGGCGTTTCGCTGCAGCTGCAGCGCGGCGAGGTGGTGTCGCTGCTCGGCGCCTCGGGCAGCGGCAAGACGACGCTGCTGCGGGCCGTCGCGGGGCTTGAGCTGCCGTCGCGAGGGCGCATCACGATGGGCGAGCGCGTGCTCTTCGACGGCGCGACGCGAACGGAAATGCCGGTCGAGCAGCGCGATCTGGGAATCGTCTTCCAGTCCTACGCGCTGTGGCCGCACAAGACCGTCGAGGAGAACATCGGCTACCCGCTGAAGCTGCGGAAGGTTGGGGCGCACGAGCGGCGCGAACGCGTGCAGCGCATCCTCGGGCAGCTGGGCATGGGCGGGCTCGGCAAGCGCTATCCGGGCGAGCTCTCCGGCGGCCAGCAGCAGCGCGTGGCGATCGGGCGCGCGCTCGTCTACAACCCGCCGGTGCTGCTGCTCGACGAGCCGCTGTCGAACCTGGACGCCAAGCTGCGCGAGGAGGCGCGCGCCTTCCTGCGCGAGCTCATCCTGCGGCTCGGGTTGTCGGCCATTCTGGTCACGCACGACCAGGCCGAAGCGATGGCGATCTCCGATCGCATCCTTCTGCTGAACGAGGGTCGCATCGAGCAGCAGGGCACGCCGCAGCAGATGTACGCGTCACCCGCGACGCGGTATTGCGCCGAGTTTCTCGGCAGCAACAACCGGATCGAGGGGCGGATTTCCGCCGTCGACGGCAGCGACGCGGCGCTGCAGGCCGCAGGCTGTTCGATTCGCGGCGTGGCCAACGGCGCCCTGCAGGAAGGGCAGCCGGCGGTGGCGATCGTGCGCGTCGAACGGATTCGTCTGCGCTCGACGCCGGCGCCCAACAGCGTCTCGCTGCCGGTCTCCGCGAGCATGTATCTCGGCGACAAGTGGGAATACGTGTTCCGGCAGCCGGGCGGTGCGGAGGCGGACGGATTCGCTTTGCGCGCCTACGGCAGCGAGGCGCAGGTGCCGCAGCCGTGCTACCTGGAGCTGCCGCGGGAATCGGTGTGGATCTTTCCGGCGTGACCCGGGATCAGCCGCAGTTGCCGCCGCTGCAGCAGTTCCCGCTGTCGATGCGCACCGCGACGACCGACAACCCGCTCCAGCGCGCCAGTTCGGCCCGCGTGGGATAGCGTCCGGCGAGCGCCTGCCTGCCGTCGACCAGTACCAGCGGCAGTGCATCGGCGCCGACCGTGTCGATGTATGCCTTGACCTGCGCATCGCGCAGGAATTCGGCGGCGTCGCTGGCGAATTCGTAGTGCTCGATGTCGGCGCCCTGTTCGCGGGCGCGCGCGATTTCCGCCATCGCATCGAGACGGCTCCCGGCATTGCGCCCCGCTTCCGAACGTGCGGACTCGAAGATCTGGATGCGGGTCATCGAGGTGTTCTCCGGGAGGGGGAGCGATGCAAGACAGTTTCGCCCGGCTCGTGGGAGCGCGGAATGATCGCGATCAATCCGGGTGTCCTTGCGCCTGTTGCCCGGCCCTGTCGGAGGGCGGGAGGTTCGCGACACCCATGCCAACCGGATGCGCGCCATGACTCCGAGCCATCGCCGCAACCGGTCATCGCGCAGTCAACGGATTCACGACTCGTACGTCGTCATAGCGCTGACCATCGGCCAGGTCTCGCAGCCGGGCTGGAAGGACAACTTCTCGGTGCCGCTCGGCATCACCGGCGCCCAGGAGTTCATTCCGCTCGTGCTCGACGCGGTGAACCGGGGACGGCTTTCGCTCGAGGACGTCGCGCGACTCTGCGCACTTGCGCCGGCCAGGCGTTTCGGGCTGCATCCGAGGAAGGGCGCCATCGAGGTCGGTGCGGATGCCGACTTCACGATCGTCGACATGGCGAAGGAGAACGAGTTTCGCAAGGAGGACATGGCGACGCGCGCGGGTCATACGTCGTGGGAGGGGATGCGAACGCGCGGAATGCCGGTCTGCACGATCGTGCGCGGAAGCATCGTGATGCAAAACGGCGAGATCGTTGCGCGCCCCGGCTCCGGGCGGTTCCACCCTGGGAAGGGCGTCCGGTAGTATTTCTGCCAGCCCGACGCCGGTGGCGCCGGCGAGCCGACGGAGGCACGACATGCCGATCCGCATTCCGGTGCTTCTTCTCGTTGCCTTTGCGGTCTCGGTCGCCGCGACGGTCCGGGCGGAGGGCTCGCCCGGTGGCGAGGCGATGCGGTCCGGCGCGGTGCCCGACCGCACGATGCAGATGGAGCGGCAGGACTTCGGCGTCCCACCCACTCCCAGGCTTCACGGCGGCGCCATGCACGCGCCCACGCCGTCGAGCATTCCCGGCGGGCAGGCCGTCACCACTCGCGGCCTGATCGGGCTGCTCCAGGGGGGCCAGGCGCCGTACGTCGTCCTCGACGTGCTGGGCGGTTCCGAAACGCTTCCCGGCGCCGTTCCGGCCGCCTGGATGGCGCAACCCGGGTCGTACGGCGACGACGTTCAGCGGCAAGTGGAGCAGACACTCGAACGGCTGACCCAGGGCCGCAAGGACGTCGTGCTCGTCTTCTACTGCCTCTCGCCCGAGTGCTGGATGTCGTACAACGCGTCGCTGCGCGCGATCCACGCGGGCTACCGCAACGTGCTCTGGTATCGGGGAGGCATCGAGGCGTGGAAGCAGGCAGGGTTGTCCACCGCCGCGTCGGGACAGCAGGCCGCGGCGGCATCGCCGGCTGTTGCGCCGAAGGCCGCGCAGCCGCCTTCGCAAACGAAGTTCAGAGAGGTCGCACCGGTGGCTCGTGGCGCGGGTACGCCTGCGACTCGTCCACCCGCGGGAAGCGATCTCCGGATCGGCCAGACCCGGTTCTTCTCGTTCGCGCAGCCGCCCGGATGGCGCATCGGAGAGGAGGGGCAGTTCGCGCTGACGCAGGTCGCGCCCGACAACAGGGCGTTCACCCTGATGGTGGGCAACGCCGGATTGCCGGTGAACTATCCGCCCGATCGATTCGCCTACGAGAAGCTGTCCGCCCTGCGGCCGCAGAACCTGCAGCTCGGCCAGGGGCGTGCGGCCACGCCGGCCACCGGGTTTCGTCAGGCCGTGGAATATCCGGTCAGCTACGTCGCCGGCGGGGTCCCGTATCGCGGCGTGGCGAAGGTGTCGGTCGCGCCGGCCTACGACACGGCGACGATGGCAGTGACGGCGGCGCTCGCCGCGCAGGACCAGTGGGACGGCTATGCGTCGTGGCTGCCGCAGGTGGCGGGTCTGGTCTCCGCCACGAACGGAGCGGCTTTCGGCATGCGCGGGATCATGCAGCAGAACCTGCGCAACTCGGTGGCCTTCGGGCAGGCGGCGCAGCAGTACCGCGACTGGTCGCAGAAGAACTGGCAGGGTGTCGTCGATCAGCGCGACAGGAGCGTCGAGCGGCGCAACCTCGAGTTTCGCGAGAACCTGGGCGCGATCCAGACCTGGACCAATCCGTACGGCACGCCGCCGGTCGAATTGCCGACCACGAACCAGTACTACTGGACCGATCGGCAGGGACGCGTGCTCGGGACGGACGATCCCGCCGCGGATCCGAACGTCGGCTCGACCCTCGAATGGCGGCGCATGGAGCGGATGAAGCGGTAGCGCTGCGCCGCCGGAAGTCGAGCCGGCCGGCAGCTTGCCTGCTCCGCGATCAACCCGGGTTGCCTTCGGGTGCTCGACGACCCGCGTCGGCCGCCCCCGCGTACTGATCGACCGCCCCCGCCATCTCCTTCAGCACCTGCTCCATCGACTTGCTGCCGTATGGGTAGAACGCCTTCTTGTCGCCGTTCTTCCAGCGCTGCTTCAGCTGCGGATCGGACAGGTCCCAGTCGGGGCGGATCGAGCGCGTCAGCTCACGCAGCTCGCCGTGCAGCTCCGCGGTGGAAGGTCGGCCCCAGTAGTAGTACCCGTTCCAGATCCGGTGGATGCCAAGCTGCGGGCCGAGCAGGAAGGTGTGCGGGACCATTGGTTCGTGCGTCGTGTCGGTGTACTCGCAGATGTCGAGGTCGTCGCGCACGATCTTCCTTTCGTCGTAGAGGAACGGGTAGTGCGCGCCGAGCTGCTGGCGCAGGTTGTTGGTCGTGTGCCAGTCGTCGGTCGTGATGACGACGAGCTGGCAGGTGCCGACGACGAGCTGCGAATGGAAGGCCGTCAGCTCTTTCAGCTGTTCGCGGTCCTTCGGGCAGAAGAAGCCGCGGATCAGCACCAGCAGCATCGGGTCGTCGCGCGTCTGCAGAGCGGAGAGCCGTCGTTCGGTCTTCGTGTGGTCGGGCAGCACGTAGTCGGGGAAGGTCTTTCCGGGAGCGATGTCGGGTCGCATGGGCGAGGTCCTCCTGATGACGGATTCGCGTTGCGTCACGCCGCAGCGGTGCGGTCGTTCGACGGCAGATGGCGCAGGAACCAGTCGCGTGCGAGCGCCGCGACGGTGTCGAGGGTTCCGGGTTCCTCGAACAGGTGCGTCGCGCCCGGCACGATCTCGATGCGCTTCTCGCAGCGCAGCCGCGCCAGCGCCTGCTCATTCAGTTCGATCACCGGCACGTCGTCGCCGCCGACGATCAGCAGCGTCGGCGCGCGCACCCGCGGCAGCGCGTCCGCCGCGAGATCGGGTCGTCCGCCTCGCGAGACGACGGCGCGAATCGCCTCGGGCCGCAGTGCGCCGGCGACCAGCGCGGCCCCTGCGCCGGTGCTGGCGCCGAACAGGCCGAGCGCGAGCGAAGCGGTCGATTCGTAACGGGCCAGCCAGTCGGCCGCGCCGACCAGCCGTTCGCCCAGCAGCGCGATGTCGAAGCGCAGGTGCCGCGTCCGCTCGTCGACGCGTTCCTCCTCGGGCGTGAGCAGATCGGCGAGCACCGTGGCGAGTCCGGCCTCGTTGAGCACCTGTGCGACCCGTCGATTGCGCGGGCTGAAGCGGCTGCTGCCGCTGCCGTGGGCGAACAGCACGAGCCCCACAGCATCGGCGGGCAGCGCGAGGTCGGCTTCGAGCGCGACCGGACCGACGGGAATGCGCAGTGCGCGATGGTCGACGACGCTGCCCGCGCTGCGATGCGAATCGGCGCCGGCGGCCTTCGTCTCGCCGGCCGTGCGCCTCGTCGATGCGTCAGCCATCTGGTACTTTCCCCGCTTGCTGCGGTAGGGGTTGCTCCCCGCAAGACTCGCTCCCGACCGCGAAGGCTTCCCGCTTTCTTCCGCGGGTCGCTGACGGATAGAGCCTCATTCCGGCGCCAGCAGCGTCACGCTCGGGAAGTAGCTGCGGTATCGGCGCACGTCCCGCGTCAGCAGCGGCATTCCTTCGACCGCCGAATGCGCGCCGATCAGGAAATCCGGCAGCACGCCCGACTTCTCTCCACCGGATCTGCGATACCGAACGAAGGCTTTTTCCGCAAGGAAGATGAAACGCCTCACATCTGCGCCTGCAGATAATCCTGCATCCCCACCTTGTCGATCAGCCCCTTCTGCCTGTCGAGCCAGTCGAGGTGCAACTCCTCGTCGTCGAGCATCTCGGCGAGCAGGTCGCGGCTGACGAAGTCGCCGCACTGTTCGCAGATGCCGATCGCCGAGCGCAGGTGGTCGATCGCTTCGCCCACGAGCTGGCGGTCGTAGTCGAGCTGTTTCGCGACGGTGTCGCGTGCATCGATCGCGCGCCGGCTCTCCATCGACGGTATGCCGCCGAGCAGCAGGATGCGCGCCATGATCCGGGCGGCGTGCTTCGTTTCTTCTTCGCTGTACGCGTGCTGCACGTCGGCGAGGCGCGGGAAGCCCCAGTGCCGGCAGGTGGCGTCGTGCAGCAGGTACTGCCGATGCCCGGTGAGTTCGAAGGAAAGATATCCGTTCAGCTCGCGAATGACGCGCGGATCGCCCTTCATGTTCTTTTTCCGCCTTTTCGAATGTCCGGGTTCCGGAATGATGCATGCCGAAGCGGTGCAGTGCCAGACCCTGCGCACGCCGGCCCCATCGCCGGAGGCGCGACCAGCGGCAGGAGCATCATTCCTTCGCCTCGGGAATCGAAGGAATCGAATGAGTGCAATGCAGGAGACGGACACCGACGTCGACGCTCGCAGTCGCGGCTGGATCCTCGTCGCGCTGATGTTCGCGATGATGCTGGCCGCGATGGACACGACGATCGTCTCCACGGCGATTCCGCAGATCGTCGACGACCTCGGCGGCTTCGCGCGGATCACCTGGGTGTTCTCGATCTACCTGCTCGCGCAGACGGTGACGATCCCGATCTACGGGAACCTCGCCGACATGTTCGGCCGCAAGCCGGTGCTGGTGGTCGGCACGCTGGTCTTCCTCGCCGGTTCGGCCGCGTGCGCGTTGGCCTGGAGCATGGTTTCGCTGATCGTGTTTCGCGGGCTGCAGGGGCTCGGTGCCGGCTCGATCATGGCCACCGTCAACACGGTGGCAGGAGACCTCTATTCGGTTCGCGAGCGCGCGCGCGTCCAGGGCTGGCTGTCGAGCGTCTGGGGCGTGGCCGCGGTGGCCGGTCCGCTGCTGGGCGGCACCTTCGCCGAGCACGCGACCTGGCGCTGGATCTTCCTGATCAACCTGCCGATCGGCGCAGCCGCGCTCGGACTGCTCGTGCGCTTTCTTCACGAGAAGCCGCGGCACCGCGCGCATCGCATCGACTATGCCGGATCGGTGCTGATCCTGTGCACCGGATGCGTGCTGATCTTCGGCCTGCTGCAGGGCGGGCAGGCGTGGCCCTGGTTGTCGGCGCCCGGCGTCGGCATCTTCGCGCTGGCTGCCGGGCTGATCGTCGCGACCGTGTGGGTCGAAAGGCGCGCGGCCGAGCCGATCATGCCCGCGTGGCTGTGGCGCGACCGCGTGCTCGCAGGCACCAATCTGTCGATGATCGGCATGGGCGCCGTGCTGATGGGTCCGAACGTCTATCTGCCGACCTACGGGCAGTCGGTGCTCGGCCTGGGCGCCATCGTCGCCGGCTTCGTGCTCGCCAGCCTGAGCATCGGCTGGCCGCTGGCGTCGGCGCTGTCCGGACCGGTGTATTCGCGCATCGGCTTTCGCGACGCGGGCCTTGCCGGCGGTGCGCTGATGACGGCGGCCGCGTTCGCTTTTCTCGCCCTGCCCGACTCGCCCTCCGTGTGGCTGCTGGTGCTCGACCAGGTCGTGCTGGGCGCCGGCTTCGGTCTGCTGTCCACGCCGCTGCTGGTGGGCGTGCAATCGACCGTCGGCTGGGACAGGCGCGGCACGGTCACCGGCGCCAACATCTTCTCGCGCTATCTCGGGCAGACGCTGGGCGCGGCGCTCTTCGGCGCGATCTTCAATTCCGCGCTTCGCGAGCGATTGACCGGCGCATCGCCCGATCTGCGTGCACAGTTGCCGCAGCACGTGGACGAGGTGATCGACGCGCTGCACGGCGCGCATCTGTCGGCGCCTGCGCAGCAATACCTGCGCGAGGCGATCGGCGCGGCCACCGCGCACGTCTACGTCGGCCTTTCGGCGATCGCGGTGCTGACGTTGCTCGTGTTGCTGGTGGCGCCGCGGCGCTTCCGCCTGGCCGATACTTGAACGAAGGATGCACCCAAAGCGATGGCTCTCGTCTTCGACAATACCTATGCCCGCGAACTGGCCGGCACGTACGTGCCGTGGAAACCGGTTGCCGTGCCGCAGCCGCGGCTGCTGTTCCTGAACCGCGAACTCGCCGTCGAACTCGGCCTGGACGCCGACGCGCTCGACGGCGAGGACCTCGCGCCGCTGTTCGCCGGCAACGTGTTGCCGGAGGGCGCCGAGCCGCTGGCGCAGGCCTATGCCGGCCATCAGTTCGGCATGTTCTCGCCGCAACTCGGCGACGGCCGCGCCGTGCTGCTGGGCGAGGTGATCGACCGGCGCGGGCGGCGGTGCGACATCGCGCTCAAGGGATCGGGCCGCACGCCCTTCGCGCGCGGCGGCGACGGCAAGGCAGCGGTCGGCCCGATGCTGCGCGAAGCGCTGATCGGCGAGTGGATGCACGCAATGGGCATCCCGAGCACGCGCGCGCTGGCTGTCGTCGCCACCGGCGAACCCGTCTACCGCGAAGAGCCGCTGCCCGGCGCAGTGCTCACGCGCGTGGCGGCCAGCCACCTGCGCGTGGGAACGCTGCAGTTCTTCGCGGCGCGCGGCGAGCGAGACACGCTGCGCCGCCTGGTCGATTACGCGATCGCACGACACGATCCCGATCTCGCGCACGAGCCCGATCGCTACGTGGCGCTGTTGCGCGCGGTCGCCGCCCGCCAGGCGCGGCTCGTCGCACAGTGGATGAACGTCGGCTTCATCCATGGCGTGATGAACACCGACAACATGACGCTGTCGGGCGAGACCATCGACTACGGTCCCTGCGCCTTCCTCGAGG
Organism: Burkholderiaceae bacterium; assembly: GCA_021166835.1. The sequence goes on from JAJPEN010000064.1 coordinate 112,808, forward strand.
CCTACGACCCGGCAACGGTGTTCAGCAGCATCGACGAGGCGGGGCGCTATGCCTATGCCAACCAGCCGCGGATCGCGCGCTGGAATCTCGCGCGCCTCGCCGAGACGCTCGTGATGCTGATCGCCGATCCGGACGACGAGGGCGCGGTGAAGCAGGCGGTGGCCCGGCTCACCGAAGCGATCGACGCGTTTCCCGCGCTGTACGAGGATGCGCTGCGCGAAGGGCAGCGCGCGAAGCTCGGCTTGCAGGCGGGGCCTTCGCAGGAGGCGGCGGCCGATGCGGCGCTCGTCGACGACTGGCTGGCGCTGCTGCAGGCGCAGCGGGTCGATTTCACGCTCGCCTGGCGCCGGCTGGCCGACGCCGCGCAGGGCGACGAGGCGCCGCTGCGCGCGCTGTTCACCGATTCCGCGGCGCTCGAGGCGTGGCTCGCGCGCTGGCGCGATCGGTGCGCGGCCGGCGACGGCTTCGCGCGCGCGCAGCGAATGCGGCAGGTCAACCCCTGGGTGATCCCGCGCAATCACCGCGTAGAAGAAGCGCTGTCGGCGGCGTCGCGCAACGACGATCTCGGCGTCTTCGACGACCTGCTCGCTGCCTTGCGCAGGCCCTTCGACGAATCGGACGCGCAGGCGTATTACGCGGAGCCGGCCTCGCCGGAATCGACTGCGGAGTACCGGACGTTCTGCGGCACCTGAGGGGCACCTGAGCGCGCTTCGTCAGCCGCCCTGCGGCACCTTCGCGCGTTCGAGCGGCCATCGGATCGGCGGTCGTTGCGGTCGCGCCGGAGGGCCGCTGGCCGGCATCGTTCACAGCGTCGGTCCCTTCGAGTTCTTCGACGCGCGCTCGACTTCGCCGGCGCGCCGCTGCTGATCGGCCTGGCGCAGCGCCTGTTCGGTGGCCGCGATGCGCTTGTAGCCGCCGCCCATGTCGACCACGCCGACCATCATGGTTTCGACGAGCGCCTTGTTGTCGCGCTTCGGCCGCAGGTCGGCCGAGACGACGACTCCGCAATCGGGCGTGAGGTTCACGCCGGCATCCGGATCGGCGGCGCCCATGCATTTGCCGAACAGCGGCGAGGCCTCGCCGATGCGTCGGCCGAGCGGATCGTAGGCCCAGGTGATGATTGCCCGGCCGTCGCCGGGATCGAGGCGCCGGGTCGGCTCGCCGTACTTGGCGACGAGCGCCTTCTCGACCGCCTGCACCGTCATGTCCTGCCCGTCGGCCGGGCGCTCCTTGCGTGCGGCGCTCAGCACCCGCTCGTCTCCGGGCACGCCCATCGTGCCGACGAACCATTTGACTTCGCCGGGCTGCAGGTCTTCGCGCCGGGCGTTCATGCCGCGCGCCATCGCGTCGCGCTGCATCTCGGCCATGATCTGCCGGCCGGTGCGTTCCACCTGCGGCTTCGCGATCGTCGCATTGAAGCCCTGGCGGATCTTCTGGCCCTGCGAGTCGATCGTGAAGCCGCGCCCGGCTTCCTCCCTGACGACCAGCAGCGGGTGGCCGCACATCACCGTGGCGGCGGCTTCGTCCCAGCTCATGCCCGGCTGCACGCCGACCACGTCGACCGCAGGAGCGCCGGCAGCGCGGGGCGGCGTCTTCACCGCAGGCGGGCATTTCAGTTCGCCGCGCGCCGCGCGGGCGACTTCCTCGGCGCTCGCGCCTGCTGCGTTGGCGGCGGGGCCTGCGATCAGCGCGGCGGTGGCAGCCAGTGCGAAGAGACAGGGGATCGCGCGACGCCCGAGTGGGCCGGTCGCGCCGGCGTTCGTCCGGAATGCGGCCGTCGTCATTTTGCGAGTCCCTTGAACAACTGGATCACCTGGCCGACCGACTGTATGGCCTGCGCTGCGTCGTTCGCGCCGGGGGGCGCACCCGCATACTGGCCCCCATCCATGGGCAGGACCGGACCGGAAGCCGTTCCGGCGCCGAAGCCCGCCATGCCGGCGCCGAGCCCGCTGTTCGCCGTGAGGTTGGAGAAGCTCAGCGCGTATTCGCGCTCGGTGCGCAACTGCTGGTTGCCGACGACGGCGAGTTGGGCCAGCGTCAGGTCCAGGCTGAAGACATTGCCGGGTACGGCGTTTCGCTTGCTGTATTGCAGGATGCGCTCGAACGAAGCCTCGCGCGCCTCGCCCGGCGCGAGCCGGAACTGCGGATCGGCGCCGTTGCGGCTGACCTCGCCGATCCCCTGCACGTAGCGCGCTTCCGATGTGCCCGAGCGGCCCCAGCCGTACGAGTGCCCCTGGTTGTCGGTGAGCGAGGCGCTGCCCACCCGGTAGCCGACGATGACGGGCTGGTTGCCCAGGTTCCGGATACGCAGCGTGGTGCGCACGCTGTGATAGGCGGTGACGCGGCCCGTATCGGTGACGTTGACCTTGACCACCTGCGACATCAGCGGTCCGTCGACGCGGCAGTTCGGTGCGCCGTTGCAGGCATCCGCGGCGTTCGCGGAGTGCGCTACGCCGGCGAGCAGCAGAACAGCAAGCGTGTCGCGCAGCGCGGCGCGTGCCGGCGGGCGTCCGTCCTGAAAGAGAGTGCTCCTGCTCATGACTTCCTCGCGAAGACGTTTGTCCTGCGGGGAAATCTAGGCCGGGGACGCGCGCGCCGCACCTCCCGAACGGGAGGGAATCGGGCCCTCGGCGTTCAGGCGCGGCGACTGCCGAGCAGCAGTGCGACCAGCTCGGCCTGGCGATGCGTTCCCGTCTTCTGGAAGAGGAGTTTCAGGTAGCCGCGCGCGGTGCCGTAGCCGATGCCGCAGCGCGCGGCCGCTTCACGCAGGCCGCAGCCCTCGGCGAGCTGCACCGCCAGACGCGATTCCGCGCGCGTGAAGCGGTAGCGCTCGCCGATCGCGCGCAGCTCGTCGCGTGCGTCGTGCGGTTCCGAGAACATGAGCAGCACGCAGGTGCGCGGCAGGTAGCCCAGGGTGCCGCCTCGCGCCGGCATTGCCCGGACCTCGAGCGTGCATCCGTTCGCGCCGTGCAGCGCGAGGCACTGGCCGCGCGGCACGAGGCCGAGCGCGGTGTCGAGGATCAGCGCGGCGAGCGCCTGCCTGGCGGGCGGCAGCCGTGCCTGCAGGCGTCCGGCCTTCGATTCGACGACTGCGCCGTCGTGCAGCCAGCGCTCGAGCACGGGATTGGCGTGCCGCAGCGCGCCGCGCTCGTCGACCAGTGCGTAGCCCTCGGACAGCGCGTCCAGAGCGGCCAGGCCCAGGCGTTCCGACTGCATTGCCGTATCCAGCCGCATGCAGAAGGCGAGCGCGCGCTGGAAGTGCGGCGCGAGCGCCTGCATCGTGACGATGTCGTCGTCGTCGAACGGCGGCAATTCCGAGGGCCGGAACAGCGACAGATTGGCGACCATGCCCCGTTGCGCATACGGCGTCAGGCCGATCGTGTGCGCGAAGTACTGCGGGCGCATCCATTCGTTGAAGTAGGTGGAGCGCCGAAGAATGTCGGGATCGCCGGTGAACCGCGCCAGGCTCTCCGCCGTGCGCACGATGCCCGGGCGATGCAGCTGCGCGGTATATCGCGCCCACGGGTTGTCGGGGTGGAAGTACAGCGGATTGAACTGCTGCAGCCAGCCCGACGTCACCCCCTGCAGCTCGACGATGCGGGTGCGACGCGCGGCGAAGTCGAGGAAGTAGAGCGCCTCCATGTTGCTGCCGTAGCGTTCGTGCAGCAGGCGCATCGCGTTGCCCCAGCCGCCGCCTTCCATCGGTGCGGCATAGATCGCCTCGATCAACTCGTCGGGGGGCTGCGTTCGCATCGTGCGGCTCGCTCGCGCCGGCAGATCTACCTGAGGTGCGTCGTCGGATGATACCGGCCGGTGGCCGCGCGCGACAGTGCGCGCTCGCTCGACGCGCGGACACGGCAATGCATAATCGCAGGCACCTCGCGCTTCTTCCCGATGCCCGATTCCGATTCGCGCCGTTTCCCTGCCTTTCCCGCAAGGCTGCGGCGCGCATTCGTCGCCGCGATGGCGTGGTTCGCGCTCGCCGGGTTTGCTGCGCCCGCGCGCGCCCAGCCGCTCGTCCTGCTGGTGCCCTACCCGGTCGGTGCGCTGTCCGACAGCGTCGCCCGCGTCGTCGCTCCGGCGCTCGCGCGCGTGCTCGACCGTCCGGTGGTCGTCGAGAACCTGGGTGGAGCGGGCGGCGCGCTCGCTGCACGCAGGGCGCTGAAGGCTCCGGCCGACGGCGAACTGCTGCTGCAAGGCTCGCCCAACGAGCTGATCCTCGCGCCGATGGCGCAGCCTTCGGCCGGATTCGTCGCCGGCGACTTCCGCATGGTGCAGATCATCGGCTCGGCGCCGCTCGTCGTCGTGGCGCGCGCCGATCTGCCGGCGGCCAGCTTCGGCGAGCTGATCGAGCTGGCGCGTCGATCGGCGGCGAATGCGCCGCCGCTCAGCTACGGAAGCGTCGGCGTGGGGTCGCTGTACCACCTGCTCGGCCGGCAGCTGGCGCAGCGCCTGGACGTGCCGATGACGCACGTTCCCTACACCGGGGGCGCCCCGCTGATGCGCGACCTGGCCGGTGGCGTGGTCGATTTCGCGATCATGCCGGCAGCCGCGTCCACTTTCGCGCTGGTCGACGACGGAAGACTGAAACTGCTCGGCACGCTCGAACCGCCGCAGCAGCACCCGAGGCCGCGCCTGCGCTCGCTGCCCAGCCTGGCAGGAGACGCTCGCCTGCCAGGCTTCACCTGGTCGATCTGGTCCGGGTATTTCGTGCGCGCCGACACGTCGCCCCGGCTCGTGCAGCGTCTGAACGAGGCGCTGGCGATCGCGCTGCGCGACCCGCAGGTGCGCGCGCGCCTCGAGGCGCAGGGAGCCGATCCGATGCCCGCGATGGATCCCGGCGCGGCGCAGGCGTTCTATGAAGGCGAGATCGGGCGCTACGATGCGTTGGCGCCGAGCGGCGTCGCCGAAGGCGCGCCGCGCTGAGGCCAGCGTCCGGCGCGTCGCTCGGGACGCTCGCGCGACTCGTCCGGGAGCTCGCGCAACCCGCTCGGGAGCTCGCGCAACCCGCTCGGGATCCTCGTGCAACCTATAGCTGCATCTCGCAGCGCTCGACGTCGATCACCAGCGCGCCGCGCGCCCACGGGAACACGGCCTTCGCGCGGGCCGCGAGTTCGCCTTCGGTCTGTACGCTGCCCTTGCCGAAGACGACGCCGCCCTGGCCCGGGCCGCGCGAGCCGCGCACGCCGCGTGAAGCGGCCATCAGCTGGATGCGGTTGTCGCGCTTCAGGTTCTCCTCGGTGCGCTCGTAGTGGCCGGCGGGAAGAACGATGCGCGCTTCGTCGATGCCGATCCGGCGCGCGTAGTCGCCCCAGTTGCCGACGAGATGCGGACCGTCGGAGCCCTGCGTGACGATGGCGACGAACTCGGCTTTCTCGAGCAGTTCGCGGGTGGTGGGGTCGAGCGTGGTCATGTTTATTCCCTGGTCTTCTTGCGAACCGACGAGGATCGCGCTGCCTGCGCGTCCGCGAAATGATGTGGCTCAATTCGTCCCCCGCCGGCCGCAGCGCTCGCACGCTGAGGTCGCGACGACGTCGTTCCCCGCGGATTCCCTTCGTTTGACAACAGCCCCGTCGCGCTGCTCCAATTCACCTGCCTCCGAAGGGGAGTAGCTCACGGGGATCGAACCTCGTGCTGCGGCGTCGTCAGTACGGATCCGGTTGCGGCTACGACCGATCGATCCCGGCGCCGCGGATCGGCACGCAGCAAGGCGCGCCGCTCGGCAAGACCGACGTCGGCGCGTGTTCCACGCAAGCCCGTCCTTGCCACGCGGGCCGAAGAGGCACTCCCCATGATGAGCATCGGCACGCCGCTGATGTGGTCGTTGTTCGCGGCCTTCGTCGTCGTAGCGCTGCTCGTCGATTTCCTCGCGTTGAGGAGCCAGGGCGCGCATACCGTCTCGATGAAGGAGGCGGCCGTCTGGTCGCTGCTCTGGGTGGCCGTGTCGTTCGTCTTCGTCGGCTGGCTCTGGTGGCATCTCGGCGGCGCGTCGGGCGACGTAGCTGCCCGGGCGCTGGCGAACGACAAGGCGCTCGAGTTCGTCACCGGCTACCTGGTGGAGAAGGCACTCGCCGTCGACAACATCTTCGTGTTCCTGATGGTGTTCACCTATTTCGCGGTGCCGGGCGAGTTCCAGAAGCGCGTGCTGATGGTGGGCATCCTCGGTGCGCTCGTGCTGCGTGCAGCGATGATCCTCGTCGGCGCGTGGTTGATCGTCCGCTTCCATTGGGTGCTGTACCTGTTCGGCGCGTTCCTCGTCTTCACCGGCGCAAAGATGTGGTGGGCCGCCGGCAAGGAGCCCGATCTCGCGTCGAACGCCGCGCTGCAGTGGATCAACCGGCGGCTGAAGGTTTCGCCCGGCTATGACGGCGAGCGCTTCTTCACGCGCGTCAATGGCGTGCGGATGGTCACGCCGCTGTTCGTCGTGATCCTGCTGGTCGGCATCGTCGACGTCGTGTTCGCGGTCGATTCGATTCCGGCGATCTTCGCGATCACGACCGACCCGTTCATCGTGCTGACGTCGAACGTGTTCGCCATCCTCGGTCTTCGCGCGATGTACTTCCTGCTCGCCGGCCTGCACGATCGATTCCACCTGCTCACCTACGGCCTTGCCGTCGTGCTGGTATTCATCGGCGCGAAGATGCTGCTGATCGACGTGTACAAGATTCCGGTGGCGTGGTCGCTCGCGGTCACGGTGGCGGTGCTCGCGGCGTCGATGCTGCTGTCGCTCGTCATTGCGCCGCGCGGCACCGGCGGCAGCGCTTATCCGTTCCGGGCAAAGCGCAGCGATGGGCCGTTGTCGGATGACGAGACCAAACGTCGACAGTCGCTGTAATTCGGCTGGCGGCAACAGCAACGCGATGCGGCCGTTTCGTCGTGTGGCAAGGTCCGAGCAGGGACGCCCTGGTCGGCGCCCGGACTGGTTTCCACTGAACAAGGGTGATCGATGCTTCCCGAAGCTGCCTACACCGCGCGCGATGCGCGCGTCTATTGCGCCAGCACGCTCACGCGCGGCCCGTGGGATCCCGCGCATCAGCACGCGGGCCCGCCGGTCGCGCTGGTCTGTCGCGCGATCGAGCAGGCGGCCCGCGAGCACGGCCTGAGCCATATCGCCCGTCTCACCGCGAACCTGTTGCGTCCGGTGCCGATCGGTGAACTCATCGTCGAGGTGGGCACCGACTACGTCGGGCGCAACGCCGCGCACTTCTCCGCGCATCTGCTGTCCGGCAACAAGGACATCGCGCGCTTCACCGCGCTCGCCCAACGCGAGACGCCGATCGACCTGCCGGATGCGCTTCCCGGGCATCCGCTACCGCAGGCTCCGCTGTCGCCCGACGAGTCGCCCCGGGTGGAGTTCCCCTTCGCCGGGCGGGCCGTCGGATACGCGGATTTCGTGGAGACCCGCATCGCCCGCGGAAGCTTCTGGAAGGGTCCGTGCGCGGTGTGGTTCCGCATGCGTCATCCGCTGCTCGCCGACGAAGATCCCAGCCCGTACCAGCGCGTCGCGGTCGTCGCCGATTCCGGAAACGGCGTGAGCGCGGTGCTCGACTACGAGCGCTACACCTTCGTGAATTTCGATCTCACGATCAACCTGCTGCGCCGGCCGATCGGGGAGTGGATCTGCCTCGATGCGCGCACGGCGCTCGGGCCCGGCGGCGGCGGTCTCGCCGAGTCGGCGCTGTACGACGAGAGCGGGCTGATCGGCCGGGCCACGCAGAGCCTGGCAGTGCGCACGAGGTCATGAGCCGCTCTGCGGCGGGCGTGCTCAGAGCTCGACGGTGATTCCATCGTCGTCCTCGGCGAACACTGCCTCGAAGCCGAGCTTGCGCTGCCGGCCGGCCTCGCCCCAGGCCTCGTTCGTCGCGCAGCGGTAGTTGAAGACGAGCACCGGCGGCTGCACGAGCGAGCGCGCGACGATGCGCTGCACGGCTTCGGCGTCGGGGTGGCCGAAGATGCCGCCGTTCGTGCTGACGAGGAACTTCGGCGATCGCACGAGCGACATCAGCTCGTCGGTGGTGTTCGCCTTGCTGCCGTGATGCGCGACCTTCACGGCATCGACGTGCAGCGTGTCCTGCCCGCGCTCCCCGAGCAGCCGGCGCAGCGACTCGCAGACGACGTCGGGATGTGCGTCGGCGAGGAACAGCACGCTCTTGCCGGCCGGGTCGCCGGACGCCGACGCGCTCCCCGGTGCTGCGAGCTCGGCGAGGAACGCGATGCTCGAGCCGTTGGCCGCCGCATTGTCGGGGCGCGACTGCTTCTCGAGCAGCTCGTCGAGCTCGGGCGTGCTGCCGAGCAGGCCGTCGGCGGGGAGGTATTTCTTCTGTCGGGCCAGCACCGCCCACGCTGCCTCCAGATCGCCCGGATCGAAGTCGCGCACGTCCTTGCGCCATGCGTCGCGCATCCGGTCGAGCTTCGCCGGCGTGGGCGAGAGCAGCGTCAACGCCAGGCCGCCGGCCAGCTCGATGCGCGGCAGCGGCGCATCGCCGCGAACGGCGACCGGGCCGCCGTCGAAGGCGCGATTCCACTGCCCGGCGTCGAACCGCTGCGCGAGCAGCGCGCTGAAGAATTCGCCCTGTCGTCCGCCGAGCAGTCCGTGCGCCTGCTCCATGTGCCGCCAGCCGTTGAACCAGACGTCGCGCACCGTGAAGGGCCAGGGCAGCGGTTCGGCGAACAGGCGCACGAGGCCGTCGACGTGATCGGTGTCGACGTGCGTGAGCACGACGAGCTCGATGCGGCGGTCGCCCGCCGGCAGCGACTTCAGCTGCGATTCGAGCGCGCTCCAGGCGCCGATCGGACCGCCGTCGATCAGCACGCGGCGCGTGCGCTTGCCCGCCCCGTATTCGATCCACAGGCAGTCGCCGTGCAGCGCCGGCAGCATGCGGATGCGGAAGAAGGTCTTCGCGGTTGCGGACATGGCCGGATCAGAGTCTCCAGTCGGCGTCGCCGAAGGCGACGATGCACAGCGCCATCGGCAGGCTGTCGAGCAGCGCTTCGCGCCGCGCATCGAGAACCAGCTCGCCGAGCTGGTCAGCCTCGGCGCCACCGGCGCGCAGCAGGCGCGCGAGGATCTTCGAGCCCACGGCGACCGCGTGCTCGCCGAACACCGTGGCCATCGTCGAGATCACCACCGCCGCGCCCGCCTGGCGGAAATACCGGATGTGGTTCGAGAACGGCTCGGCGGTGCTCGCGACATCGCAGCCGAGCAGGAACACGATCGGCGGCGGGGCGCCTTCGGGACGGACGTAGTCGCGCGGCAGCCGCAGCGTCGGCAGGAAGTCGCCGCCGATCTCCAGCTTCATGTCCTGCCTGCGGCCCTCGTTGTGCGGGAACGCGACGAGCAGGGCGGGCTTGCGCTCGCCGACGGTGTCCTTCCACGCTGTCCACGTCGCCGCTTCGAGCGTCGCGTCGCCGAAGCGCGGCGAGAGCAGCTCGAGCAGCGGCGTGCGCGCTTCCTTCGGAACCTGCGCGCTGAAGCCGAGCACCGCGCAGCGGCCGAGGTCGAGGCGGTCGCGTCCCTCGGCCGGCTCGGCCTGGATCACGACCTCGGCGTCATCGGGCCTGCCGAGCGCGGGGCTGTAGACGTGCCGCTCGATGACCTTGCGCAGTCCCCAGAAGCCCATCGGGCAGATATGCGCGGCGGGGTCCGCGCGCCCGGCGCAGTCGGACGGGCAGCGGCCGGTCTTCAGCGCCTCGCGATGTCCGGGGCAGACCCGCTTCGCGTCGGACGCCGGCGGCGGGTAGTCGTAGAAGAACTCGATTGGAACGACCGCGTCGGCTCGCGCGCTGACGACCTGGATGTGCGTGAGCGAGTCGTCGCGCGGATCGAAGCCGCCGTGCGCCAGCTCGACGAACTGGTCCAGGCACAGCGCCGAATAGAGATCGGCGCCGATGCGCGCGAGGCGCACGAGCAGCTGCGGGTTCTCGCCCTGGTCGAGCCCGTCGGCGTGGTCGGCGATGCTGTGCGCGGCGTCTGACAATGCGCCGTTCAGCTGCAGCAGCGGATCGGCGATGCCTTCGAGGCTCGTCGCCCAGGCGCGCCGCTCGGCCACCGCGGTGAGGCGCGGCGTGCCGTCGGCCTCGCCATGGTTGAGGACGAGCGCGAGATCGAAGCGGCGCCGTGCGCCGAGATCGCTCCAGTCCTCGCGCACTTGCGCTTCGTCGAGCAGGGCGATGCCGTCACCGCACTGGTCGCGATGCTCGCGCACGCGCGTGCGCAGGCGGGCGGTCTGCAGCACGCGGCCGCGGTGCAGTACGCTGATGCGCGCATCGAAGGCGCCGGTCCTGCGCGGCGTGAAGACGAACTGCGCTTCGCTGCTCGGGCCCACGCGCGGCAGCTCGATCTCGCGCAGCATCGGCTCGTCGAACTGATCGGGCTCGTGCACGACGACCTGCAGCGTGTGGACGTCGCGATCCTTCGGCAGTTCGTGCTCGGGGAAGGGGGTGGGCGCGCTGTCCCAGCCCGCATCTTCGCGCGCGCCGATGCGCACGCACAGCATCACCGGCTCGCCGCGTACGTAGCCGTCGCGAATCGCTTCGAGCGTGTCGCCTGCCTTGCGAAGGCTGCGCTGCTGCAGATGGCGCGCGGGACGGCGTTCGTCGTCGCGGGCGCCGCGCGGCGGGGGCGGCGGGGGCGGCGGCGCCGGAATCGGATGCGACGCACCGGACGGCGCTGCCGGTCGCAACCGGGGACGCCAGTCCGGGAAGTTCGAGTTTCGCCGCGCCGTCCGATCCGCCGCCGGAGCGCGCGGCGACGCGGAAGGCAGCGGGGAAGCACGGGCTGCCCTGGCTGCCTGTCGAGCCGGTGCGCGCTCGCTGCGCTCGATCAGCGCCGCGCCGAGCCACGCGACGTGGCCTGGTCCCATCGATCGCATCAGCGCGATGTCGAGCGGGCATCCCGACGACATCTGGCCGGTGAATTGCCGCAGCGCGCCGATGAACCGGTCGCGCGGCATCCCCGGGGCGACGACGACGCCATCGGCCTGCAGGTGCGCAGCCAGCGCGCGCAGCAGCGGTGCCGAACGGGTTGGCGATTCGGGGCCCGGTGCGGCGACGATGGCGAGCGCACAGCGCGGCGGCGACGCGGCTTCGAGTGCACGCGCGAGGGCGCGCGGCAGCGGATGGCCGAGCGCGAGCACCTCGACGCGAGGTGTGCGGCGCGATGCGATGACGACGCGCGCATCCGGCGACGCCGCCGCATCTCCCGTCCACGCCGCGGCGAGACCTTCGCCGAGCGAATCGTCGGGCAGCGTCGCGATCGTGAACGGCCAGCGCCACTCGGTCGGCCGCTGCGGCGTCCACGAAGCGACCGCGTGCACGCCGGTGAGCCGTGCCGCGTCGTGCGACAGCAGTTCGACGAAGTCGAGCATGCGCTCGTCGTGCTCGTCGTCGCCGCGCACCTCGAGGCGAAGCGATGATGCGTCCGCTGCGAAAGCGTTCCACGCATCGGCCAGATGCGCGGCCGAGGGCCACTTGCGCAGGCGCACGGGAGCATGCGCGCCTGCCTCGGGCATCGGCGGCACGCTCCATCCGAGCAGGCCCGCCGCCGCGCCTGCGCGCAGCCGCTGCCATGCCGAGATGGCGTGCAGCAGTTCCACGAAAGCAGGCACCGTCGGCGCGGGGTCGGCCGCGTCGATCGCGGCAATGCGCTGCGACAGTTCCGGCGGCAGGGCGTGGCCGGGAGCCTTGCGATCGAAGTCCTGCAGCACGCCGAGCGCTGCGAGCGCCGCGACGAAGCGTTCGTCGTCGATGCCGAGGCTCCACGCGCCCAGGTGCCGGCGATCCATTGCAGCTCGCGAGCGATCAGGCCAGGCCGTACCCGGGTGCGGGAAGGCCCGGCGACGGCGATAGCGCGAGCTTCGCACGCGTGCGCAGCGCGGCGTCGCACAGCGCGTATCCCCAGTTCATCAGCCGGCCCTGCAATCGTTCGTCGAACGCGGCCAGCCGTGTCGGCACTTCGTCGAGCTCGCCCGTGATCGTGCTGTCGGCGGCCAGCGGATCGGCAGCCTTGTAGTCGCCGATGCGCGTGCCGATGCCCCAGTACGCGCCGCGCTTGCGGCCCGCCTCGAACTCCGAGACGAGCCAGCGCTTGCGCAGCGCGCGCGTCTGGTCGATCAGGATGTCGCGCACGCGGCCGAGCTGCAGCACGTTGTCTTCCCAGGGCTCCTCGTCGATGCCGAAGGGCGCGCCCGCATCGCTCACCAGCACGAGGTCGACGCGATCGACGAGCGATTCGAGTCCCATGTTGTCGTAGACGCCGCCGTCGGTGAGCACGACGCGGCTGCGCAAGGACGCGAGTTCCGGCGCCTTGCTGCCTTCGCGCCATGCATCGGGGTCGGTATCGAGGACGATCGGCGAGAACACCGGCGGGAACGCGCTCGACGCGGCCACGGCGACGGACAGCGGCACCTGCGCCGCAGGGTTGATGCCGAGCAGGTAGTCGGCGACGAAGTCCTGCCGGAAGCGGAAGCTGCGCCCGGTCTGCAGGCTGGTCGCGTAGAAGACGAAGCGCGGGTTCCCGGGAAGCGACGCGTCGGGAATGTCCTTCAGCATCGCGCCGGCGAAGAGATCCTTGTCGTAGCGGGCGGCGAGGAAGTCGCCGGCCGTCCTGAACGGCGTCAGCAGGCCCTTCAGGCCCGCGCCGATGTCGATCGTTCGGCTGCAGAACCTGCGCACCGGTTCGGCCACCAGCGAATCGAAGTTCGCTGCCCGTCCGTCGACGAAGCGCAGCTCCTTCCAGCGATGCGCGAGCACGCCGGCGAGGATCGAGCCGCCCGAGACGCTGGTGATGCGGTCGAGCCTGCCGAGCAGCCCCGCGTCGTTCAGCCGCAGCAGCGAGCCGAGTCCGAACAGCGTTGCGCGAAATCCGCCGCCGGACAGCGCGATGCCGATGGTATTGCCGTCGATCGCCATGATGCGCCGCCCTCCGTGCGGATCCCTTCCATCATCGTCGAACGAAGCGTACAGGCGCGCAAGCGCGGCGCATCGGATCGATCAACGATTTCGCACGGACTTCCGCATCGGGAGGATCGGCTCGTCGGATCAGCTCGTCGGCTGCGGAATCGTCAGCCCTTTCGCCACCGCAGGCCGCTCCACGAAAGCGGCCAGCACGCGCGCCACCTCCGGGAAGTCGTCGAAGCCGACGAGATCGCGCGCGCCGTAGAAGCCGACGAGGTTGCGCACCCACGGAAAGATCGCGATGTCGGCGATCGTGTATTCGTCGCCCATGATCCACTTGCGCCCGGTGACGCGCTGCTCGAGCACTCGCAGCAGCCGCTTCGACTCGTTCACGTAGCGATCGCGCGGGCGCTTGTCCTCGAAGTCCTTGCCTGCGAACTTGTGAAAGAAGCCGACCTGCCCGAACATCGGGCCGATTCCGCCGACCTGGAACATCAGCCACTGGATCGTCTCGTAGCGGGCGGCCGGGTCGGCGGGCACGAAGGCCGGGCGGCTCAGGCGCGCGCACTTGTCGGACAGATAGATCAGGATCGCGCCCGACTCGAACAGCGGCAGCGGCTTTCCGCCGGGACCGTCCGGATCGATGATCGCCGGGATCTTGTTGTTCGGGTTCAGCGACAGGAACTCGGGCGAGAGCTGGTCGTTCGTCTCGAAGCTCACGCGGTGCGGCTCGTAGGGCAGCCCGGTCTCCTCGAGCAGGATCGACGCCTTCACGCCGTTGGGCGTGGGCAGCGAATAGAGCTGGATGCGATCGGGGTGGCGCGCGGGCCACTTCCTCGTGATCGGGAAGGCGGAGAGGTCGGTCATCCGGGAACTCCAATAGGGGTATCGGGAAGGGTAGCGCTTCGCGCCTTTCCGTGACATCGAGCAAGCTTTTCGCCGATTCGCCGCTTCAGTTTTACGCGGCGCTGCCGAATACCGATCCGATGCAGTTGCCGATGGATCGGCGGTCCGCGCATCGTCCACGTCCACGGAGAAGAATCGGATGAGTTCTGGGGCAGCGATCCGCGAGCCCGTGCGCGCGGGGCAGAGCGCCGGCGCTCCGGGCGAGGCAGCGCCGGTGCTGAGGCGGATTGCGCCGGGAGAGGTGCGCCTCGGCCATTTCATCCACGCGATCGACGGCTCGTGGCTCAGCCACCCATTCTGGAAGACGAAGTTTGTGCTCGCCGACCCGGCCGATCTGGCCGCGCTTCGGGCGAGCGCCGTCGAAGCGGTGCTGATCGACGAGGCGAGGAGTGTCGTCGAGGCGGAAGTGCGCCCGGCGCCGCCGCCGGCTTCACAGGCCGCAGTCCGCGTCGCGGAGCGAGCGCCCGCTTCTCCGAAGGCGCCGTCCGCCGATCCTGCTCCGCTCCCGCAGTCGTGCAGCGTCGTCGAGGAGGTCGCCCGCGCCGCGCAGATCGTCAACCGTTCCAAGCGCGTCGTGATGCAGATGTTCAACCAGGCGCGCCTGGGCAGGGTCATCGAGACTGCACGCGTGCTGTCGGTGGTCGACGAGATCTCGTCGTCGGTGGCGCGCAATTCGTCGGCGCTCGTCACGCTCGCGCGGCTGAAAACCGCCGACGACTACACCTACCTGCACTCGGTGGCCGTCTGCGCACTGATGGTGAACCTCGCACGCCAGTTGCGGATCGGCGACGAGGCGCTCGTGCGCGAACTGGGCGTTGCGGGGCTGCTGCACGACATCGGCAAGATCGGCATTCCCGGGCAGGTGCTCAACAAGCCCGGGCGCCTGAGCGACGAGGAATTCGCGCTGATGCGGGAACATCCCGGCTACGGGCATCGGCTGTTGCGCGACGCCGGCACTGAATCGGAGATCGTGCTCGACGTCTGCCTGCATCACCACGAGAGGATCGACGGCCGCGGTTATCCGGACGGCCTGTCCGGAGACGCCATCGGAATCTTTGCCCGCATGGGCGCGATCTGCGACGTGTACGACGCGGTGACTTCCCAGCGCGCCTACAAGACCGCGTGGGAAGCCGGCGATTCGCTCGCCCGGATGCTGAAATGGGAGGGACATTTCGATCCGGCGATCCTGCGCGCGTTCATCCGCAGCATCGGCGTGTATCCGGTGGGCACGCTGGTGCGACTGCGCTCCGATCATCTCGCGCTCGTGCTCGAGCTGAATGCCGAGGACCTCACGCGCCCGGTGGTGCGCGTGTTCCATTCGATCGCCGGCGCCGCCCGCATCCCGCTGCGCGATCTCGATCTGATGTCACCTTCCGTCGACGATTCGATCGTCTCGCGCGAGAGCCCGCGCGACTGGAATCTCATGCCGTGGAAGGCGCAATGGAGCGCGCTGATGGGGTTGGGCCGGGGTCTCGTCGCCGGCGTCGGCTGAGATATCAGGGCCTGTTCACACCACGATCGCCCCCTTCGTTCTCGCCGGCGGGCGCCGCGCCCATGCCGTCGAGCAGCGCCTCGATGCGGACGTGCTGCGTTTCGTCGCGCGTCTGTACCACGAGCAGGTTCGAGCTTGTCCACTCGACGTCCCCGAAGTTCAGCTCGTAGCCATCATGTGGACCGTGCGCGTGTTTCCCGTTGCCGACCGTGAAGTTGCCCTTCTCGGCGCCGGCCTCGTCGACCAGGCTGCGCAGTTCGATGTCGTCTTCCGGCAGGCCGCCGGCGATCAAGGCTTCGCGTGCGCGTTGCGCCTCGTCGAATCGCTCGAAACGTTTCATCAGTGTCTGTTGCATGTCGTGTCCCGTCGCCACCGCGATCCGGTTCCGAGCGCTTACGACGCCGCTAGGCGGCAGCTGTGAGTCCGCCCGGGCCGGCGCCGACGATCGCGCAGTCGAGCATGGGGGTCATCGCGTGCCGGCTGCACGCGGCGTTCCCGCTCGCAGGCTTCGCCGCGATCGAATGACAACGCGCCGCCGAGGGCCGTGGCGGCCGGCACTATGCTCGGGGAGATCGACACAACGAACACGGAGCGAATCATGCGGATTCGGCTGTTCGCGATCGCCACGTTGCTCATGTCGCTTGCGTCGTTCGCCGCGCCGGCAGCGGCGCAATCGCTTCGATCGATCGGCGATTGCACGATCCGGCCCGGAACCCTTTGCCCCGGGGCCGACCTGCGGCGCGCCGACCTGCACGGGGCGGATCTGTCGAACGCGCAGTTCACGAACGCCGACCTGACGGGCGCCCGTCTCGACGGCGCGAAGCTGCGCGCGGCCAACCTTCAGCAGGCGAAGCTGCGCGAGGCCGACCTGCGCAACGCCGCGCTCGAGGACGCAGACCTGCTCGGCGCCCTGCTGCGTGGCGCCGATCTGTCGGGCGCCGATCTCTCCGATGCGAGGCTGCGCGACGCGCACCTTGCGAACGCGAGGCTGCAGGGCGCCACGCTACGCAACACCGACCTCACCGCTGCCGAGCTCCCCGGCGCGAATCTCGCCGATGCCGACCTGCGCCAGGCGCAATTGCGCGGCGCGGATCTGCGGGGCGCCTCGCTCGCCGGTGCGGACCTGCGCGGCGCCGACCTGCGCAGCGCGAACCTCGATGGCGCCAACCTGGAATCGGCGAAGACCGAGGGCGCGCAGTTCCTCGGCGCGACAACACAGGGCTGCCGCGGCTGTCCCCCATGACGAAGCGCGCGGCGGACCTGCGGCAGACCCGCGGCGGACCCCGCCGCGGACCCGAGGCGGACTGCTGCGGCGCTCAGGCGAGCTTGTCGAGCGTGCCGGTCGCTTCGGCGAGCAGGTAGTAGAACGTGACGCGGTGCTTGCGCTGCGCCCCCTGCATCGTTGCGAGCACGGACCTGATTCCCGCGTCGGCCGCTTCGGCCGCCAGTCCCAGCTTCTTCGCCGCGAACCCGTCGCGAACGGTGACCAGTTCCGCGCGGTTCGTTCCGGCTACCAGCGAGGCATCGGCGTCGCGCAGCGCGATCCCGCAGTACTTGACGATGGCGGAGACCGCGCTCTCGTTCACGTTCGCCGTGTACTTGCGCAGGTCGGTCAGGTAGTTATCCATGAGGATCTCCAGCGGCAACGGGGCTTGCGGCAGGTACTGCGGATGAAAGAGTAGCCCCGGGCTGCGCTCCCGAGGAGGCCGCCGGACTGCGAAGCGGCCGCTGCGTTTGATCGCGAGCAACGGTCTCGCGTTTCAGTTTCGTTTCACCGTGCGCGCGAAGAATGCGCTCGTTGCATTCGAGCGCTTCGCCCTGGTGAACTCCGATGACCTTCGCCCGTTCTTCTTCCCGCCGGCATCGCACCGTGGGCCTGCTCTGCCTGACGCTCGCGCTGCCGATGGCGGGCGTGCGCGCGGCCGACACCACGCCGGCACAGCAGCTCGCGCGCTGGAGCGCCGCTGCCGGCGCCTCCGGCGACGCCGCCCGCGGGCGTGCCTTCTTCACCAGCCGGCACGGCGCCGAATGGTCGTGCGCATCGTGCCATGGCGATCCGCCGCTCGCCGCCGGGAGGCACCAGAGCACCGGCAAGACGATCGATCCGCTCGCTCCGGCGGCGAATCCCGCGGCGTTCACCGATGCCGCGCACGTCGACAAGTGGTTCCGGCGCAACTGCAAGGACGTGCTTGCCCGCGAATGCGACGCCCGCGAGAAGGCCGACGTGCTCGCCTACCTGATGGAGCTGAAGCGATGATCGCCGCTCGCCCGTTCGCGCTTGTCCTGCCGTTGCTGCTGTCGCTGCTCGCGCTGTCCGCGCACGCAGGCCGGCGCGGAATGCCGCCCGACGTGCCGCAGGTCTACGCGAAGGAGTGCGGCGCCTGCCACGTCGCGTATCCGCCGGGTGCGTTGCCCGCCGTGTCGTGGCGACGCATCGTCGACGGACTCGAGCGCCACTACGGAACCGACGCATCGCTCGACGATGCGTCGACCGCGCGCATCGACGAATGGCTGCAGCGCAACGCCGGCACCTGGAAGCGCGTGCGCGAGGCGCCGCCGCAGGACCGCATCACGCGCTCGACCTGGTTCGAGCGCAAGCACCGCAAGGTCGATGCGGCTGTCTGGCAGCACGCGAGCGTCAAGAGCGCCGCGAACTGCGGAGCTTGTCACCCCGGCGCCGAGCGCGGGTATTTCGACGATGACGACCTGCGCGTTCCGCCGGGACTGCCCGCGCGCTACCGGGGCGCCTGGAGCGACAACTGAGGCGAAGGAGAACAGCTTGCACATCACCACGATCCTGCCGCGCATCGCCGATGCGAAGCCCGCCTCGTCGCGCGGGCGACGCGTCGTCGACGCGCCGATCCGCATGTTCCACTGGCTGTTCGCGCTGAGCTTCATCGGCGCCTACGTCACCGCCGACGGCGAGCGCTGGCGCGCGATGCACGTCACGCTCGGCTATCTGTTCGCCGGACTGCTCGTGCTGCGCGTGCTGTACGGCCTGTTCGGACCGCGCCAGGCGCGTCTCGCGCCGCTGCTGAACCGCGCGGGCGGCGTTCGTCGGTGGCTGCGTTCGCTGCGGCAGCGACCGTTGCTGCAAGCCGACTGGCGTCAGGGCGAGAACCTGCTGATCGCGCTGGCGATCGCCACGATGCTGTTCGCGGTCGTGCCGCTGACGCTCAGCGGCTTCGCGGTCTACCAGGAGTGGACCGGCGACTGGCTCGAGGACGTGCACGAGTTCTTCGGCAACGCCTTCCTCGCGGTGGCGCTCGCGCACGTCGGCGCGCTCGCCGGTTCGAGCCTGCTGCGCCGACGCAACCGCATGAAGCCGATGATCACCGGCCGCATCGACGGCAACGGGCCCGATCTGGTGCCCGACGAGCGTCGCTGGCTGGCGCTGCTGCTGCTCGTCGCGGCTATCGCCTTCGTCGCCTGGCAGTGGATCGAGGCGCCGAACGGGCTCGTGCCGTGGCAGGCGATCGCGGCGATGGTTGCAAACGTCTTTTCCTGATCCGCTCAGCCGCGCCGGAGCTCCGACCCCAACGCTTGCTCGATCGCGATCCCGATGCGCAGCAGCCGCTCGTCGTCGCCGGGCAGCGCGTCGATCGCCATGCCGACGGGAAGCGCCGCGCTCGTCGTTCCGCAGGGAATCGTCAGTCCCGGCGCTCCCGTCACCGTACCGGGTTCCGTGTTGCGGATGTAGGCGGGGAACACCGGCGAGGGCTCCCCGGCAATTCGCACGAACTCCTCGCCGATGCGCGCTGCGGGTAGCGGCGTGGTCGGGAACACGAGCGCCGCGATGCGATTCGATTCGAAGCAGCGCCGCCACGCGCGCTGCAGCGCGGGTCGCAGCTCGCGCATCGCCCGCCGGTATTCCCCGAGCGTGGGCGCGCTCGCGTCGACCAGGCCCTCGAAGGCGTGGCGGACATCGGGACTGGCGATGCGTGCGACGAGCGCGTCGAAGTCGAATGCGAGACCGTGGCGCGACCAGTAGTCGCGCAGCGCCGGCAGCGTTTCGTAGCGCGCGATCGTCATGCCGGCTGCGGCGGTGAGCGCAGCGACATCGTCGACTTCGCAGCGCACGAACTCGGCTCCCGCATCGCGAAGGCGCTCGAGCGCCGCGTTCGCGGCTTTCGCCGTGTCGTCGTCGAGCGGTGTCCAGAAATGACGCGTCGGCACGCCCAGTCGCAGGCCGCGCAACGGCTCCTCCTGGCGCCAGCGCGCGCCTTCGCGCGCGGCAATGCCATCGTCGGTGCCCCGGCGCGCGGCGCGCCCGGTCACCACCGCATCGAGCAGCGCGCAGTCGGCGACGCTGCGGGCGATCGCCCCCGGCGTGTCGCGCGTCGTCGAGATCGGCACGATTCCCTCGGTAGGCCAGCGTCCGGTGCTCGGGCGAAAGCCCGCCACCCCGCACAGCGCCGCCGGAATCCGCACCGAGCCGCCGGTGTCGGTGCCGATCGCGGCAGGTGCGGCGAGCGCGGCAACCGCGGCGCCGGCGCCTCCGCTCGAGCCGCCCGCAATGCGATCGGGCGCGTGCGGGTTGCGTACCGCGCCGAAGGCGGCGTTGTCGTTCGTGATGCCCAGCGCGAACTCGTGCAGGTTCGTCTTGCCCAGCGCGAGCGCGCCGGCGTCGAGCAGGCGCTGCGCGACCGCGCTGCTCGTTCGCGGTACGTGCCCGCGCAGTGCCGGACTGCCCGCCGTCGTCGGCAGGCCGGCGACGTCGACGTTGTCCTTGAAGGCGAGCGGTACGCCGTGCAGCGGGCCGCGCGCCGCCGGTTTTCGGTCGGCCGCGGCAGCCGCCTTCGACAGGCCCTCGGCATCGACGTGAATCCAGGCGTTCGAATCGCGGGTGCGCGCGATCGCGTCGAGCAGCGCGCGAGCGTACTCGGCGCAGCTCATCTCGCCGCGGGCGATCCGGCCTGCGGCCTGTGCCACGCCGAGCGCGGCGATGTCGTGCGGCGCGTTCAAGACGTCGCCGAGACGATCGAATGCGTGTCGGCGAACTGCTCGAAGCGAACGATCTTCCCGCTCTCCACTTCCCAGACGTGCACGACGCGCGCATGCATGGGCTTGCCCGTCGCGCGGAAGCTGCCCGAATAGGCGCCGACCGCAGCCACCCGGCGATCGTCGGCGATCAGGCATTCGAGTTCGAAGCGAAAGCCTTCCCAGTCGCGCAGGATCGGCGCGAACACGCGCGCGACGATCTCGTCGCGCCCGGTGAAGGTTCCGGCCAGCGGCGAGCCGGCCGCCTCGGTCCAGCGTGCCTGCGGCGCGAGGTCGGCGAGCATCGCGTCGAGGTCGCCGGCGGCGGAAGCGTCGTAATGGGCCTGGACTACATCGCGCGGCGTGCGCATCGGAACGGCTCCTTGTCGAGGGCGCGAAGAATCAGACCGGCTGCGCGTCGGGCGGATAGAAGGTCATCGACACCTTGCGGATGAACGCGCCCGCCGGGTTGTTCGCGATCTCGCCGCTGCCGGCCACGCCGAGGAACTTGCCGGTGGAGCGCATCCGGCCGAAATCGAAGACGAACACCGAAGCGACGGGAATCAGGAACTCGCGGAAGGCGAACACGTAGCGGTTCTCGTCGAACTTCCAGTAGCTGGCGAGGTCGACGTCGCCCTGGCCGCGTTGCACGCCGACCAGGCACTGCCAGGCGTAGCGCTGCGAGTTCAGGTACGTGTGCTCGTAGGTGTGCTGCGGGCTGTAGACCTGGTGCGTGCGCAGGCCGATCAGGTCGCGCGTGGGCGACGGCACGAAGCCGGTGGCGGCCGATTCGTCGTCGCCGACGATGCCGGCGGTGAAGGTCTGCATCGGCCGCGGCTCGCCGGGCGCTTCGTTCGGCTCGCGCACGCGCGTCTCGATCGCCAGCGCGCGTTTCGTGCGCGTGTCGAACACGAGCGTCAACGCGACCGTCGGGCGGCCGGCGAAGGTGAGGTCGACGAAGTGCAGGTCCGGAGCCAGCTCGATCGCTTCGTACCAGTCGACGCCCTCGCCGGACTCGTCGCGCCACGCGGCGAGGTGGCGCCCGCGCGGCTGCAGCTCGACGAAGCGCTCGCCGAAGCGCAGGCGCAGCGTCCTGCCGATCCAGGCATCGGTGCAGGGCAGGCGGTTGGTGGCGATGCCTGCGGCGAAGTCTTCGTAGTTCTTCCAGTCGGCGGGTCGTGCGTCGTTCATCCGGTCGATCTCCTCGCGGCGGCCTCAGCCCGCGCGCGCGTGTTCAGGCGCGAAGGCGATCGTGGGCAGGTCGACCGCGGAAGCGCCGCCGTCGACCATCAATGACGTGCCGGTGATCATTCGTGCGCGCGGCGACGCAAGGAAGAGCACGGCATCGGCGATCTCGTCGGGCTCGGCCGGGCGGCCGAGCGGTACGTCCTGCGTCACCAGGCCATAGGCCTCGGCGACGTCGCGCAGCCTGCGTTGCGCAACGAGCGCGCGCATCTGCTCGTCGGCCATCTCCGTTCTCACCCAGCCGGGGCAGACGGCATTGGCGCGCACGCCGTGCCGCCCGAAGTCGCGCGCGATCGAGCGCGTCAGTCCGAGCAGCGCGTGCTTCATCGTCACGTAGCCGACGACGTCGGGTCCGGAAAAATGCCCCGCCAGCGACGAGACGATCACGATCGAGCCGCCGCGCGCGATGAGATCGGGCATCGCCTCGCGTGCGCAGACGAAGGCGGTATCGAGATTCAGCCGCGTGGCCCGCGCCCAGGCAGCGTCGTCGGTTTCGAGCAGCGCGCCGACGCCGTGCCCGCCTGCATTGGCGACGAGCACGTCGATGCCGCCGAAGCGCTCGTGCGTTCGCCGCATCGCCTCGCGCACCGCCTCGGTGTCGGCGGCGTCGCCGGCGACGACGAGCCCGCCGATCGGCTCGGCGACCCGTTCGAGCACGTCGCGCCGCCGTCCCATCAGCGCCACCTGTCCGCCCGCCTCGACGAAGCGCCGCGCCACGGCGGCGCCGATCCCGGTGCCGGCGCCGGTGACGAACGCGACCTTCCCGCTGAACTCGCCCATCGCGCGCTCCGTTGCTCGTTCGAGGCCAGTCTAGGCCGGCGCAGTCCGGCCGGTCTTGTCCGAACGTGCACTGCGTGTGCACCGACAGCGCACGGACGCGCACGAGGACTGCGGCCCCGGTGCACCGACGTGCAACGCGCAATGCGCTGTCGGACAAACGTCGGCCGGCGCGCCGGCCTACAGTGCGTCGCATATGGAGTGCTCGACGAGCCGCAACCGCAATCTCGATCGCATCCCGCTGCTGCTGCGCGGAAGCCTCGGCCATTTCATCGACGGCGCGATGCGCGCGCCGTGCGCCGGCCGTCATCGCGCGATCGTCGACCCGGCCACCGAACTGACGATCGCCGAGGCGGCCGACGGCGATGCCGAAGACGCGCGCGCCGCGGTGGCGGGCGCGCGTGCCGTCTTCGAGTCCGCCGCATGGAAGCGCACGCGTCCGGCCGACCGCGAGCGGATGCTGTGCCGGCTCTCCGAGCTCGTGCTCGCCAACGGCGACGAGCTGAGCGCGCTCGAAACGCTGCAGGGTGGCAAGCTGCGCAGCGTCGCCCGTCGCATCGACGTCGAGAGCGGCGCCGAGTTCGTCCGCTACATGGCCGGGTGGGCGACCAAGCTCGAAGGCCAGACGATCGACAACTCGATTCCGCTTCCCGGCCGCCAGTGGGTCACCTACACGCGGCGCGAGCCGATCGGCGTCGTCGCGGCGATCGTTCCGTGGAACTTCCCGCTGGCGATCGCGCTGTGGAAAGTAGCGCCGGCACTCGCCGCCGGCTGCACCGTCGTGCTCAAGCCGTCCGAGGAGACGCCGCTCACCGCACTGCGCCTGGCCGAGCTGGCGATCGAGGCGGGCTTCCCCGCCGGCGCGCTGAACGTCGTCACCGGCGGCGCGGAGGTCGGGGCAGCGCTGGCCGCGCATCCCGACGTGCGCAAGATCTCGTTCACCGGCTCCACCGAGACCGGCAAGCGGGTCGGCCACAGCGCCGTCGACAAGCTCGCGCGCTTCACGCTCGAGCTGGGCGGCAAGTCGCCGGCGATCGTGCTGGACGACGCCGATCTCGATGAAGCGGCCGCAGGCATCTGCGCCGGCATCTTCCTGCACCAGGGCCAGGTCTGCACGGCCAGTTCGCGCCTGCTCGTGCAGCGCGGCGTGCGCGATCGCCTGCTCGATCGTCTCGTGCGCGCCGCGCGTGCGCTTCGCATCGGCTCGGGCTTCGATCCGCGCACGCAGTTCGGTCCGCTCGTCTCCGCGCGGCACTTCGAGCGCGTGATGGCCGCGATCGAACGCGGGCGCGACGAGGGCGCCGCGCTCGCCACGGGCGGTGCGCGCTGCGGCGAGGCGGGCTGGTTCGTCGAGCCGACGATCTTCGTCGACGATTCGGCGGCCACGTCGATCGCGCGCGAGGAAGTGTTCGGGCCCGTGCTCACCGCGACCGCCTTCGACGACGTCGACGAGGCGATCCGGCTGGCCAACGACACGCCCTACGGACTGGCGGCGAGCGTCTGGACGAAGAGCCTGTCGGCCGCGCACCGCATCGTTCCGCTGCTGCACGCGGGTATCGTCTGGGTCAATTCCCACAACGTGCTCGACAACGCGCTGCCCTTCGGCGGCGTTCGACAATCGGGCGTCGGCCGCGAGCTGGGTCGCGCGTCGGTCGAGTCGTTCACCGAGATCAAGAGCGTGTGCCTGGCCGTATGAATACCGATTTCGATCGCATCGCCGGCGAGAGCTTCGATCACGTGGTCGTCGGCGGCGGCAGCGCCGGTTGCGTCGTCGCGGCGCGCCTGGCGCTGGCCGGGCGCAGCGTGCTGCTGCTCGAGGCGGGTCCGCCCGACGACGACTGGTTCATCCGCATGCCGGCCACCTTCGTTCGCGTGATCGGCACCGAGCGCACGTGGATGTATCGCACCGAGCCGCAGCCGCACGCGGCCGGCCGCATGCTGCACGTGCCGCAGGGGCGCACGCTCGGCGGCGGCAGTTCGGTCAACGCGATGGTCTACATCCGCGGCACGCCGGCCGATTACGACGGCTGGCGCGATGCGGGCTGTACGGGCTGGGGGTGGAGCGACGTGCTGCCGGTGTTCGTTCGCTCCGAACGCAACGAGCGCTTCGCCGGCCCGTGGCACGGCACCGAGGGCCTGCTGCACGTCAGCGATCCGCGGCACCGGCACCCGCTGTGCCGCGCCTTCGTCGCCGCCGCGCGCGAGATCGGGCTGCCGGCCAACGACGACTTCAACGGCGAGCGCCAGGAGGGCGTCGGCTTCTACCAGACCACGACCTTCCACGGCCGGCGCGACAGCACGGCGGCGAGCTTCCTGCGCGCCGCACGCGACCAGGACAAGCTCGTCGTGCGCACCGGCGCGCACGTGCTGCGCGTGCATTGCGAGGCCGGACGCGCGCGTGCCGTCGTTTGGCGCGACGCCGCCGGTCATGAGCGCGTGGCGCATGCGCGCTCGGACATCGTGCTCGCCGCCGGCGCGCTCGCCACGCCGAAGATCCTGCAGCTGTCGGGAATCGGGCCGGGCGACGAATTGCAGCGCTTCGGCATCCCGGTCGTCGCGCCCCTGCCCGGCGTCGGCGGGAACTTCCACGATCATCTCGAGGTCGGCGTCTACGGCCGCGCGCGGCGCGCGAACAGCCTGGCCGGCAACGACGCGGGCGCGCGCGCGATGTGGCACGGACTGCGCTGGTTCGGCTCGCGCACCGGGCTGCTGACGTCGAACGTCGTCGAATGCGGCGGTTTCGTCGACACCGCCGGCGAAGGACGGCCCGACCTGCAGTTCCACGTGCTGCCCGTGCTGGTCGGCGACGTCGATCGCGAGCCGCACGCCGGTCACGGCCTGTCGATCAACCCCTGCTTCCTGCGACCGCGCTCGCGCGGACGCGTCGGCCTGTCGGGCGCCGATCCGATGGCGCCGATCCGCTTCGACGGCGGATACCTGAGCGAAGCGGAGGACGTGCATACGCTGATGCGTGGCGTGCGACTCGCGCGGCGCATCCTGCGCGCGTCGGCGATGCAGCGTGTGGTGAGCGCGGAGATCGAGCCGGCGGCGGCCGAGGCGATCGACGATGCAGCGCTCGAGGCCTACGTGCGCGCTCGCGCCAAGACGGTCTATCACCCGGCGGGCACCTGCCGGATGGGCGTGGACCCGATGGCGGTCGTCGACCCGCAGCTGCGCGTGCACGGCGTCGGTGGGCTGCGCATCGCCGACGCTTCGGTGATGCCGGCGCTGCCCAGCGGCAACACGAATGCGCCGACGATCATGATCGCCGAGCGCTGCGCGCAGTTCCTGCTCGAGGGCGACGCGCCGGCGCAGTCGGTGCTTGCGCCGTCGAAGCCGTCGCGCCGGGCCGCGCACGCATGAACGCGAACGCCGAACTGCTGCGCCTGGACCGCGTCGGCGTGTCCTTCGGCGGCCTGCACGTGCTCGCCGACATCGATTTCGCGGTGGGCGCCGGCGAGATCGTCGGCCTGATCGGGCCGAACGGCGCCGGGAAGTCCACCTGCTTCAACGTCGTCACGTCGATCTACCGGCCGGATCACGGCGAGGTTCGCCTGGACGGGCAGCCCATCTCGGGCCTTCGTCCCGATCGCGTCTGCAGGCTCGGCATCGCGCGCACCTTCCAGCTGGTTCGTACCTTCCAGCGGATGACCGCGCTGCAGAACGTACTGGTCGGTGCGACCTACGGACGGCACGCCGCCGGCCGCGATTCGATGCGCGTGGCGCACGAGGCGCTCGATCGCGTCGGCCTGGGCGCGCAGGCAGCGCGCGAGGCGGCGCACATGACGCTGTCCGATCGCCGGCTGCTCGAGATCGCGCGCGCGATCGCCACGCACCCCAAGGTGCTGCTGCTCGACGAGCCGATGGCCGGACTGAACGCCACCGAGATCGGGCAGATGATCGACACGATCCGCCGCATCCGCGACGAGCTGCGCGTGAGCGTGCTGTGGGTCGAGCACAAGGTCGATGCGATCATGAAGCTGTGCGATCGCGTCGTCGTGCTCGATCACGGCGAGAAGATCGCCGACGGCACGCCGGCGCAGGTCGTGGCGAACCCGCAAGTCATCGAGGCCTACCTTGGCGAAGCGCCTGCTCGAGATCCGATCGCTTGACGTGCATTACGGCGACGCGCACGTGCTGTTCGACGTCGACCTGCACGTCGACGAGGGCGCGATCGTCTCGCTGGTGGGCGCCAACGGCGCGGGCAAGTCGACGCTGCTCAAGGCCGTCTCGGGGCTGGTCGCGCCCACCGACGGCGAGATCCGCTTTCGCGACCGCTCGATCGTCGGCATGGCCGCGCAGGAGATCGTCGGCATCGGCATCTCGCACGTGCCGGAAGGGCGGGGGCTGTTCGCGCAGATGACCGTGCTCGAGAACCTGGAACTGGGCGCGTATCCGTCGCGCCAGCGCCCGCGCATGCGCGAATCGCTCGCGCGGGTCTTCGGGCTGTTCCCGCGGCTCGACGAGCGGCGCGGGCAGAAGGCGGGGTCGCTCAGCGGCGGCGAGCAGCAGATGCTGGCGATCGGCCGGGCGATGATGGCCAACCCGTCGCTGCTGATCCTCGACGAACCCTCTCTCGGGCTGAGCCCGATCATCGTGCGCACGATGTTCGAACTGGTGCGCACGCTCAACGAGCAGGGAATGACGATCCTGCTGGTCGAGCAGAACATCCACCAGGCGCTGCAGGTGGCGCACCACGCCTACGTGCTGCAGACCGGTCACATCGTGATGCAGGGCAGCGGCCCGGCGCTCCTCGAAGATCCCACGGTCCGCAAGGCCTACATCGGAAGCCTCGCCTGAGATGCTGGAGATTCTCTCCCCGCGGCTGGTCGGCGAGCTGCTCGTCAACGGGCTGCTGTTCGGCGCGATGTACGGCGTGGCCGCGATCGGGCTGAGCCTGATCTTCGGCACGATGCGCATCATCTTCCTCGCGCAGGGGGCGATGATCGTGCTGGCCGGCTATTGCGCCTACTGGGCCTTTGCGCTGCTCGGCGTCGACCCCTATGTGACGATGATCGCGCTGCTGCCGGTGTCGCTCGTCGTCGGCGCGGCGATCTACCAGCTGCTCTTTCGCCGCGCGGCCGCAATCGAGGACAAGAACACGTCGCTGCTGATCGCCGTCGGCCTGATGTTCATGCTCGAGAGCCTGATGTCGGTGGCCTGGACGCCCGATCCGCGCTCGATCACGACGACCTACACGGCGACCAGCTTCGACGTGGGGGGAATGCCGGTCTCGATCACGCGCTCGATCGCCTTCGTCGTCGCGCTGGTCGCTACCGCGCTCGTCACGCTGTTCCTGAAGCGCACGCTGATCGGCAAGGCAGTGCGGGCGGTCTCCGAGAACATGACCTCGTCGATGCTCGTCGGCATCTCCCCGCATCGCGTGAACATGGTCGCCTTCGCGGTCGGCATCGCGCTGGCCGGCGTGGCCGGCTGCACGCTGGCGAGCACCTACGCGATCGATCCGTATTTCGGCTTTCTCTTCAGCCTGAAGGCGCTGATCGCGCTCGCGCTGGGCGGCCTGGGCAACGTCGGCGGCGCGCTCGCCGGCGGACTGCTGCTCGGCGTCATCGAGAGCGGCTCGTCGTTCTTCATTCCCGGCTGGGGCGACGCGATCGGCTACCTGGTGTTCCTGCTCGTGCTGATGTTCCGCCCCGAAGGACTGTTCGTGCGCTCGGTGAAGAAGGCATGAAGACGAACGCATCTTCGCTGGCCGCGCTCGTCGCTTTCGTCGTCGTGCTGGCCTGCGTGCCCCTGGTGCCGGGCGCGCTCGACCACTACGGCGCCTACTACCTGTTCCTGGTCTTCGTGCACATCGTGCTCGCGCAGAGCTGGAACCTGGTTGCCGGCTACGCCGGGCAGATCAGCCTGGCGCAGCACGCCTTCTTCGGCATCGGCGGCTACACCACCGCGATCGTCGCCACGCGGCTGCTTTCCGACGAGACCTTCTATTTCAACCCCTTCGCGATGCTCGCCGCGGGCGTGGTGGCGGCGCTGTTCGCCGCGGCGATCGGCGTGCCGCTGCTCTCGAAGCTCGCCGGCGACTACTTCGCGCTCGGCACGCTCGGCTTCGGCGAGATCGTGCGCGTCGTGCTGGTGAAGGGCGGCTCGTTCACCGGCGGCTCCTTCGGCATCGCGATGTCGCCGGCGCCCTTCGACACGCTCGCGCCGCACTACTGGGTGGGGCTCGGACTCGCGGTGGCGGCCACCGCCGCGGTCTACGCGGTTTCGCGCTCGCGTCTCGGGCTCGCGCTGATGGCGGTGCGCGAAGACCCGATGGCGGCGGCGGCCAGCGGCGTGAACGTGCTTCGCTTCAAGGTGCTGGCCTTCGCGATCGGCGCGTTCTTCGCCGGCATCGCGGGGAGCCTCTATGCCTTCTACGTGTTCTCGGTGAGTCCGGTCGGTTTCCTGAACCTGAACTGGACGCTCTATCCGATCCTGATGTGCGTGATGGGCGGCAGCGGCACCGTGTTCGGCCCGGTGATCGGTGCATTCCTGATGACCGCCGTCTTCTCGGCGGCCACCTTGTGGCTGCCCGCCGCGCACCCGATCCTGTCGGGCGCGATGATCATCGCGGTCATGCTGTTCATGCCCAATGGAATCCTCCGCGTGCGCGTCGCTCGCAGCCGTCGCGCGCCAGGTGGGGGGTGGAGACCGAAACGGCTGCTGCGCGGTATCGAACAGCCCCCGGGCTCCGTCGGCGTCGCAACCCGCGCGCCGGCGGGCTCGTGGCGTGGGGCACAACCCGGAGAGGAACCATGAAGACGAGCAGTTGGTGGAAGGTCGCCGCGGTGGCGGCGGCCGCGACGATCGCGCAGGCGGGTCTCGCCGCGCCCAAGGAGATCCTGATCGGGGCGCCGATCTCGCTGACCGGCCTGCTCGCACCCGACGGACTCGACCAGAAGTGGTCGTACGAGCAGGCGGTGGCCGACGTCAACGCGAAGGGCGGCATCTTCATCAAGGAGGCGAACAAAAAACTGCCGGTGCGGCTCGTCATCGCCGACGACCAGAGCGACCCGGCGAAAGTCACCGACGCGATGGAGCGGCTGATCAAGATCGAGAAGGCCAACCTGCTGCTGTCCACGCACGGCGGCGACCTGAACATGGCGGGTGCGCTGGCGGCCGAGAAGTACAAGAAGTTCTACATGATCACGACCATGTGGCCTCACATGTGGGCGCCGAAGAAGTTCAAGTGGTCGGCCTTGTTCTTCTACGACGCCGGCGGCGGCGCCGAGGTTCCGTTCAAGATCTGGCAGACGCTTCCCGAGAACGAGCGGCCGAAGAATCCCGCGCTCGTCATGGAGGATTCGCCCGACGGCCAGGGCTTCGGCGGCGCCTTCAAGGCGATGGCGAAGAAATACAACGTCAGCTTCGGCATGGACGAGCCGTGGGCGATGGGCTCGAAGGACTACTCGTCGTACATCCTGAAGATGAAGGCCAAGGGCATCGACTCGGTGCTGCTGTTCGGCAACCCCACCGACGCGATCACGCTCGTGCGCCAGATGAAGGAGCAGAACTTCAGCGTCCCGTACCTGCACGGCTGGAAGGGAACCTGGACCAACGAGTTCCACGAAGCGCTCGGCGCCGACTCGAACTACATCCTGGCCGACGGCTTCTGGTCGATGGACCTGCCCTATCCGGGCGCGAAGGAGCTGGGCGAGCGCTACATGAAGGACAAGGGCAAGGGTAGCGTCGTCGTCGGCATGTTCTACGCGAACGCACAGGTGCTGCTGAAGGCGATCGAGAAGACCGGATCGCTCGATCCGAAGACCGTGCGCGACGCGGTCGCCGGCCACGAGTTCAAGGACACGGTACAGGGCGATGTGACCTTCACGCCGGCCGGACTGGGAGAGATCACCAGCACGGCCAACCAGTGGTGGAAGGACAAGCTCGAGCTGGTCTACCCGCCGCGCCAGGACGGCTGGAAGCTCAAGCTCGCGCCGGCCTGGGACCAGCGGAGCAAGTAGCTTCGCAAGCCGGCGCGCGGCTCCGGCGCGGGGGGGGGGGGGGGGGGCCCCCCCCCCCCC
>JAJPEN010000077.1 GCA_021166835.1 Burkholderiaceae bacterium
GTAGCCCCCCGCGCCCCCCCCGCCCCCCCCCGCGGACCCCCACTGTTCGCCGGCGTCTCAACCCCCCCCGCGCCACCCGCCCCCGGCCCGAGACGGTATCTCGTCCCGCAATACGAACACATCGCCTTCCCCGTAGCCCCCAGCTCCAGGTACACGCGCGGATGCGAAGACCACAGCGGCATTTTCGGATTGGGGCAGAAGGCCGGCAGGTCGGAGGCGTCGATCTCGACGACCTCGTCCTGCGCCGGCTGCAGTTGCGTGGCGGAGTCGGAGCCGTTCATCGCTTCGGCGCTCCGACCGGGGCGAGCCATTCGCGGTAGCGCGGATTGCGGCCGGCGACGACGTCGAAGAACATTCCCTGCAGCCGCTCGGTGATCGGGCCGCGCCGGCCTTCGCCGATCGTGCGGTCGTCCAGTTCGCGGATCGGCGTGATCTCCGCCGCGGTGCCGGTGAAGAACGCTTCGTCGGCGCAGTACATTTCGTCGCGCGTGATGCGCTTCTCGCGCACCTCGATGCCCGCGTCGCGCGCGAGGGTGATCACCGAGTCGCGCGTGATGCCGTCCAGGCACGAGGCGACGTCGGGCGTGTAGACCACGCCGTTGCGCACGAGGAAGACGTTCTCCCCCGAGCCTTCGGAGACGTAACCCTCGGTGTCGAGCAGCAGCGCTTCGTCGTAGCCGTGGGCGCACACTTCCTGGTTGGCGAGGATCGAGTTGATGTAGTAGCCGCTCGCCTTCGCGCGCACCAGCGAGACGTTCACGTGATGCCGCGTGAACGACGAGGTCTTCACGCGGATGCCGTTGGCGATCGCTTCCTCGCCGAGATACGCGCCCCAGGGCCAGGCGGCCACGGCCACGTGGATCGTGTTGCCGCGCGCCGAGACGCCGAGCTTCTCCGAGCCGACCCAGGCGATCGGGCGCAGGTAGCATGATTCGAGCGCGTTCATCCGCACGACGTCCTTCTGCGCCTGGAGCAGCACGTCGAACGAGTACGGCAGCTTCATCTGGAAGATCTTCGCCGAGTTGAACAGCCGTTTCGTGTGCTCGTTCAGCCGGAAGATCGCCGTGCCTTCGTCGGTCCTGTAGGCGCGCACGCCTTCGAACACCGCCATTCCGTAATGCAGCGAATGCGTGAGCACATGGATCCTGGCGTCGCGCCAGTCGACCATCTTGCCGTCGAACCAGATATGACCGTCGCGGTCAGCCATCGACATCGCTTTCTCCCGGGGGGATTCCGAAGGCGCGCGTAGATGCGCGGGAACCGTTCATTTTAGCAACGGGCGCACGCGGTAGACTCGGCCGATGCCGCTCGCCCCGTCTTCCCGCTTCCGCTCGCAGGTAGCGCTGCTCGCCGTGCTGCAGGCGCTGCTGCTGACGAACAACGTCACGCTGATCGCGGTCAACGGCCTCGCCGGGCTGCAGCTCGCGCCCACGCCGCTGCTCGCCACCTTCCCGGTCACCGGCTACGTGCTCGGCGGCGCGGTGTGGGCGATGCCGGCGGCGCTCTTCATGCGCCGCTACGGGCGGCGCGCCGGATACACGCTGGGCTCACTGGTCGCGATGCTCGGCTCGCTGCTGGCCTGGCACGCGATGAACGCGGGAAGCCTCTGGCTGCTGTGCCTGGCCACTTTCGTCTGCGGCCTGTACAACGCCTTCGGCGCGAGCCTGCGTTTCGCCGCGGCCGACGTCGTCGACGCGGTGCCCGCGGCGTCGGCCGCGTCGGCCGCGTCGGCCGCGCAGGGGGCCTGGCGCGAGCGGTGGCGACCGCGGGCGATCTCGCTCGTGCTCGCCGGCGGCATCGCGGGCGGCGTCGTCGGCCCCGAGATCTCGAAGTGGTCGCGCGGGGCGCTGGCCACGCCGTTCGCCGGCAGCTACCTGGTCCTGGTCGCCTTTGCCGCGCTGTCGCTGCTGCTCGTACAGGCGCTGCGCGTTCCGGTGCCGTCGAAATCGGCGGCGAGCGGCAGCGCGCGGCCGATGCGCGAGATCCTGCGCGATCCGGTCTGCCGCGTCGCGATCCTCTGCGCGGCCCTCGCCTACGGCGTGATGAACCTGCTGATGGTCGCCACCCCGCTGGCGATGGAGGTGTGCGGGCTGCCCTACGAGGCGGCGGCCTTCGTCATCGAGTGGCACGTGATCGGCATGTTCGCGCCGGGGCTGTTCTCCGGCGCGCTGATCGGCCGCTTCGGCGCGTTGCCCGTCGTGTTCGCCGGCGCCATGCTGATGCTCGGCTGCGTCGGCGTCGCGCTGTCGGGCGTGGAGCTGATGCATTTCACCATCGCCCTCTTCGCGCTCGGCGTGGGGTGGAACTTCATGTACACCGGGGCGACAGCGCTGCTGACGCAGTCCTACCGGCCCGCCGAGAAGAACAAGGTGCAGGGCTTCATGGACTCGATCGTGTTCGCGACGATGATCACGAGTTCCGCGTCGTCGGGCGCGCTGCTCTTCGTCGACGGCTGGTCGGTGCTGAACCTGCTGTCGCTGCCCTTCGTCGTCGTCGCGCTGGGGGCCGTGCTGTGGCTGGCGGCGCGCAGCGGCTGGGCTTTCGGACGGCCGGGCGTGGGCGCCGCTTCGTAGCGCTTCCTCGCCGCAGCCGCGGCTTCAGTCGGCGCCGAACAGCGAGCCCCACAGCGCCAGCACGGCGGCTCGTTCGCCGGCGACGCTCTCAGGCTCCACGCGCGCGGCCACGCCGTCGAGCCGCGCCTGGTGCTGCAGGCGCCGATAGCGGCGGTAGGCGTCGGCCGCAAGCTGCGCGAGTGCGGCGTCGATCAGCCCGAACTCGCCGGCGCGCCCGAGCAGTGCGATGTTGCCGGCGTTGTCGAGCAGCGGTCGATGCTCCCCCGAATGCGCGAGCACGAGGAACTGCACGATGAACTCGATGTCGACCATGCCGCCGCGGTCGTGCTTGAGGTCGAAGCGGTCGCTGCGGTTCGGGTGGCCCTCGCGCATGCGCGCGCGCATCGCGCGCACTTCGTCGCGCAGCCGGTCGCGGTCGCGCGGGCGCGCGAGCACGCTGCGCCGGATCGCCTCGAAGCGTTCGCCGATCGATGCGTCGCCCGCCGAGAAGCGCGCGCGCGTGAGCGCCTGGTGCTCCCACACCCACGCCGCGTCGTTCTGATAGGCCTCGAAGGCCGCGAGGCTCGAGACGAGCATTCCCGACTGCCCGTTCGGGCGTAGCCGCAGGTCGGTGTCGAAGAGCAGGCCGGCGGCGGTGCGCGTCGACAGCCACGCCGAGACGCGTTGCGCGAGCAGCGCATAGGCCTCGGGCGCGCGTTCGTCGGCGTCGTCGTAGAGGAACACGAGATCGAGATCGGCGGCATAGCCGAGTTCCTTGCCGCCGAGCCTTCCGTAGGCGATCGCCGCGAAGCGCGGCCTGTCGCGAAAGCGCAGTCGCAGGTTGCTCCAGACGAGATCGACGACGAGGCCGAGCACGCGATCGGCCAGTTCGCTCAGGTGGTCGGACAGGCGCTCGACGGTCAGGCGGCCTTCGAGGTCCTGCACCATCAGCCGGAACACCTGCGCGTGATGCGCTTCGCGCACGAGGTCCATCTGCCGTTCGACGTCGGGCGCGCCGTCGTGCGTCGCCGCTTCGACGCGCTCGCGCAGCTGCGCGCTCCAGGCGGCGTAGTCCTGCGGCTCGAGCAGCTCGCCGTCGAGCAGCTCGTCGAGGACGACCGGGTGCTGCATCAGGTATTCGGCAGGCGACTTCGCCCAGTCGAGCACGCGCAGCACGCGCGCGAACGCGTCGCGGAAGCGATCGAGCAGCGCGACGTAACCGGGGCGGCGGCAGATCGCCTCGAGCAGGTCGACCAGCCGGGCGAGTCCGGCCGGGCCGGTGCCGTGGCGCACCGCCTCCGCGAGCAGTCGCTCGATGGCGGCCCGCGTCTCGGCGCGCGCTGCGCGATAGCGCGTGCCTTCGCGCAGGGCGGCGAAACGGCGTGCGGTCTCCGGGTCGGGCGCCTGCGCGGCATCGGCCGCCTCGGGCGCATCGCCGTTGTCTTCCGGCGGCGCGAGCAGCCGGTCGAAGATGCGCGCCGTCTGGTCGGTGCATTCGTCGATCGCCGCATCGAAGTCGGCGACCGGCATGCCGAGCATCGCCGCGATCGCCTCGCGCTGCTCGCGGTCGCGCGCGAGGCGGTGCGTCTGCGCATCCTCGCGGTACTGCAGCATGTGCTCGGTGCGGCGCAGCAGCCGATAGGCGCGCGCCAGCGCCTCGCTCTCGTCTTCGGGCAGCAGCCCCTTCGCGGCGAGCGCCTCGAGCGTCTCGAGCGTGCGCCGGCCCTGCAGCGTGGGGTCCTGGCCGCCGCGCACGATCTGGAACAGCTGCGCGATGAATTCGATCTCGCGGATCCCGCCGCGGCCGAGCTTGACGTCGAAGGCGTCGGGATCGCGCGCGCCGCGCCGCGCGACCTGCGCGCGAACCTTCGCGTGCAGCGCGCGCAGCGCCTCGATCGCATCGAAGTCGAGATAGCGCCGATAGACGAAGGGTCCGACGATGCGCGCCAGCGCCGCTTCGTCGTCGTCGCGCGCCTGCCGCGGAGCGGCGCCCGAGTCGGCGATCACCCGTCCTTTCAGCCAGGCGAAGCGCTCCCATTCGCGTCCCTGCGCGTAGAAGTACTGCTCGAGCATCGGCAGCGAGACGACGAGCGGGCCGGAGTCGCCGTTCGGCCGCAGGCGTGCGTCGACGCGAAAGACGAATCCGTCGGCGTCGCACTCGGACAGCAGCGCGATGGTCCGGCGCGCGAGGCGATGCATCCATTCGCTCGCGGCGAGAACGTTGCCGCCGGTGCCCGGTGCGCCCGCGCTGCCATCCGGCGCGCCCGCGCTGCCGTCAGGCGCGCCTGCGCTTCGGCCCTCGCCGCGGAACACGAAGACGAGGTCGAGATCGGAGGAGACGTTCAGCTCGCAGCCGCCGACCTTGCCCATGCCGACGGCGAGCAGGTCCTGCGGACAGCCGTCGCGATCGAGCGCAGCGCCGTGGCGCGCCGCCAGCGCGGCGCCGGCGGCGCGCAGCGCCAGCGAGGTGGCGATCTCGGCGAACGCCGTCATCGCCTCGCACACTTCGTCGAGCGTCGCACGCCCTCCGGTGTCGCGCTCGATGAGCGCGAGCATCAGCCAGTTGCGCGCGCGGCGCAGCGCGCGGCCGAGCGACGCCTCGTCGCCGGCGCCACCGGGGAGGGCGGGAGCGGCCGCGGCGCGTTCGTGCTTGCGCTCGCGCTCGTGCTCGCGCTCGCGCTCGACCAGCGATTCGATCGCCGCGCGCGACAGCTCGCCCGCGGCGAGCGCTTCGAGGCGGCTGCGCGCGCAGGCCTCGTCCGAACGCGCGGCGAACGCGGCCAGCGTGCGCCGGAAGTACGCCGAATGGCGCTCGCCGTCGAAGCCCATGATCGCCGGTCCGAAAGGTTATCCTTGAGCCCGATTGTCGCTCATGCACGCCTTCGCACCGCCGCCCGCCGGCCCGACTCGACTCGAGCGCGCGCTCCGGTGGCTCGCGTGGAGCGTGCTCGTCCTCGCGCTGGCGCTCGCCGGCGCCTACACCGCGCTCCGAACCCTGGTCTGGCCGAACCTCGATCGCTGGCGCCCGCAGATCGAGCAGCGGCTCGCCGAGACCACCGGCCGCACGGTGCGCATCGGCTCGCTGACCACCGGCTTCGACGGCTGGCGCCCGTGGCTCGTGGCGGACAAGCTCGCCGTGCTCGACGCCGACGGCGTCGAGGCGCTGTCGGCCGAGCGGCTGCGCGGCGTCGTCTCGATGCGCGGCGCATTGCGCGGGCGCTTCGTGCTCGCGCTGCTCGAGATCGAGGCGCCGGCGCTGCGCGTCGAGCGCGTGACGCCGAGCCGATTGCGCATCGGCGGCTTCGACGTCGATCTCGACGCGCCCGGCTCGCCCGGCGTCTTCGAGCGCCTGCTCGCGCATCGCAGGATCCGGCTGCACGACGTGCGCATCGACGCGATCGACCGCGTCGGCGAAAGTCGACTCGCGTTGGCAGGCGTGGACATCGCCATCGGCTCGGTCGGTCGGCGCCATCGTGCGTCGCTGCACGTGCCGGCGTGGGGCGAGGTCGCGCAGGACGTCGATGCCGCGATCGAGTTCGCGCACGCGCCCTTCGCGTCGCCCGCCGACTGGCGCAGCTGGCGCGGTGAGGCCTACGTCGGCGCGCGCAGCGCCGATCTCGCGGCGGCGCTCGCCCAGTGGGAGCGCTGGCACCAGGTGTTCGGGCTGCCGGCAGCGCCGCCGATGGTTGCCGTCGAAGCGGGCCGGGTGGGCTTTCGCGCGTGGACGCAGTTCGATCCGGACGCCGCCAGCCGCACCGCGCTGAAGCTCGAAGCCGCGTCGCTGCGCGCGCGCATCGACGGGCAGCCGATTCCGATCGCCGGCGTGCGGCTGGAGGCGAGCGCGACGCACGACGCAGCGGGCCGCACGACGCTCGTGTTCGAGAAGCTCGGCTTCGACGACGTGCAGTACGGCAGCTTCGGGGCGATCGCCGGCGAGCCGATGCTGCGCCTGGACGCCGAAGGCCAGCCGCTCGCCGCGCGCCTTTCGCTCGGACGCTTCGACGCCGCGCGCACCATGGCCTGGCTGCGCGCCTTTCCGTTGCCGCCCGACGTGCGTGCGCGTCTCGAGCCGCTGCAGCTCGAAGGACAGATCGGTCGTGTCGCGCTCGACTGGTCGGCAGAACCGGGCGAAGCCCATACCCGGGTCGACGCAGACTTCGAGCAGCTGGCCTTCGCCCGACACGAAGACGGCGAGTTGCGCCCCGGAGAACTGCGCCTGCCGGCTTTCCGCAATGTGTCGGGGCACGTGCACCTGACCCGCGAGGGCGGCGAGGCGACGCTGAGCGGACAGGGCGCGGTGCTGCGCTTCCCCGGCCTGTTCGCCGAGCCCGACGTGCCGCTCGAGCGGCTCGACGCGCGGGCGAGCTGGACGATCGCGGAAGCCGCGGACGGCGAGAGCGCGCCGCGCGTCGCCCTGCGCATCGAGTCGCTGCATTTCGCGAACCGCGACGCGGCCGGCGAGCTTTCCGGCACCTGGCGCAGCGGCGGCCGGGGCGCCGGCATCGTCGATCTCGCCGGCCGGCTCGGGCGCGCCGAGGCGTCGCGCACCTCGAGGTACCTGCCGCTGGTGATTCCCGCGCAGGTGCGCGACTGGGTGCGCGACGCGGTGCGCGGCGGGCGCTCGGACGACGTGCGCTTCGTGCTGCAGGGCGATCTGGCGGACTTCCCCTTTCGCGATCCCGCCGCCGGCGCTTTCCTCGTGGAAGCGCGCCTGGCGGACGCGCGGCTCGCCTATGCGCCCGGATGGCCGGCGATCGAGCGCATCCGCGGCTCGCTGCGCTTCGAGCGCGCCGGCATGGAGATCCACGCGCAGTCGGGAGCGGTGTGGAACGTCGCGCTCGCCGACACGCGCGCGCGCATCGCCGATTTCGACAAGCCGCTGCTGCTCGTCGAAGGCAGCGGCGCCGGCCCGGCGCAGGACATGATCCGCTTCGTCAACGAGAGCGCGCTGCGCACGAAGATCGACGACTTCACGCGCGAGACGACGGTGGCCGGCGACGCCGCGCTGCAGCTCGCGCTCGAGCTGCCGCTCGAGCACCTCGATGCGACGCGCGTGCGCGGCGCCGTGCAGTTTGCCGGCAACGACGTCGCGCTCGACCGCACGCTGCCGACCTTCGAGTCGCTCGCCGGCCGTCTCGAATTCACCGAAGACCGGCTCGCGCTGCGCGGGCTGCGCGCGCGGTTCCTCGGCGGCGAACTGCAGCTGCAGGGCGACGCTCCGGGCCCCGGGCAGCTGCAGCTGAGCGCCCGGGGATCGGTTCCGGCCGCTTCGCTCGCGCAATGGCGCGATCCGTCCTTCGGGCCTGCGCTGCCTGCCCGCATCGGCGCGGCGCTGAGCGGCTCGCTCGCCTTCGAGGCGCGCTTCGAACTGAGCGACCGCCGCTCGAAGCTGTCGATCGACTCGACGCTCGCCGGGCTGGCGAGCGCGCTGCCGCCGCCCTTCGCCAAGAGCGCCGACGAGCGCTGGCCCCTGCGCATCGAATCGGCCACGTCCGCCGACGGCGTCGAGACGCTGCGCGTTCGCCTGCGCGACGACGTGCAGCTCGTGCTCGAGCGCGAGCGCGCATCGGCCGAGCGCGAGCGCGTGCCACCCGAGCGCGCGCGCGAGCCACCCGAGCGCGAGCGCGAGCCACATCTTGCGGCGGCGAAGCTGCGCCGCGGCGTGCTCGCGCTGAACACCGACGCGGTGCTGCCCGACGCCGGCTTCGCCGTCCGCCTGCATTCGCCGCAGCTCGATCTCGATGCATGGAACGCGCTGCTCGACGAAACGCCGGCCAGCGCGGGCGATGGACGGCCGCCATCGGCGGCGTCCGCCAGGCCGTCGGCGGGCGCGTTCGCTGCGCCGTCACCGGCCGCCTCCGGTTCGCCGTCGTTCGTGCCCGACGCCATCTCGATCGTCTCCGATCGCGTGCGCCTGGGCGGGCGCACTTTCGAGGAAGTGGTCGTCGGCGCCACGCGCGTCGATGCCGCCTGGCGCGCGAACCTGCATGCGAAGGGCATCGATGGCTACCTGCGGTGGAGCGCCCCCGAAGCGGGCGCCGCGGCAGGGCGGTTGTCGGCGCGCTTCACGCGGCTGTCGATCCCCGACGATCGCATCGACGACATCGAGCAGCTGCTCGATGCGACGCCGCGCTCGCTGCCCGCGCTCGACGTCGTCGCCGACGAGCTGGTGCTCGGCGCGCGCGCGCTCGGCGCGCTGCAGCTGCGCGCGCGGAACGACGAAACCGGGAATGCGCAGCTGTGGCGGCTGGAACACCTGCAGCTGCGCAACGACGCTGCCACCTTCGACGCCTCCGGCACCTGGCGCGCTCGCAGCGGCGACGCGAAGCCGCTGAGCACGATGCGCTTCAACCTGTCGGTGGCCGACGCCGGCCGGCTGCTCGATCTCTTCGATTTCCGCGACGTGCTGCGCGGCGGCGCGGGCGGGCTGAGCGGGGAGGTGCACTGGAACGGCTCGCCGATGCGGCTCGACGCGCGTTCCCTCGGCGGCGAGATCGCGCTGTCGCTCGGAAAGGGGCAGTTCCTGAAGAGCGACCCCGGCATCGCGAAGCTGATCGGCGTCGTCAACCTGCAGTCGTTGCGCCGGCGCCTGGTCTTCGATTTTCGCGACGTGTTCGCCGAGGGCTTCGCCTTCGACCGGATCGACGGCGCCGTCCACGTCCGCGACGGCGTCGCGCGCACCGACGACTTCCACATGCGCGGCGTGGCCGCGCAGGTGCTGATCCGCGGCGAGGCGAGCATTCCCGCCGAGACGCAGTCGCTCGTCGTCGAGGTGCGCCCCGAGCTGAACGCCGGCCTGGCTTCGCTCGCCTACGCCGCGCTGGCGAACCCGGCGCTCGGGCTCGGATCCTTCGTGGCGCAGATGGTGCTGCGCGAGCCCCTGCAGCGGATGTTCGCGTTCGAGTACGACGTGACCGGTCCGTGGGACGATCCGCAGGTGGTGCGACGCTCGCGTCCGACGCCCGAGGCGCTGGTGTCGCCCGACGTGCCTGCCCCGCCTGCGGGCGGCCCAGCACCGTCGGCGGGCGGCCCAGCACCGCCGGCGGGTGCTCCCGCCCCGCCCGCCGGCGGCGCTGCCCAGGGAGCGCCCCGGTGAGCCCGATCATCAGCGCGACCGCCGGTCGCGCATTCCAGGAGTCGAAGATGTCCTCGAAGCCCGATGCGGCCGGTTCCGAATCGCGCGGCGCGACGGCGCAGCAGGCGCGGCTGCGCGTGGCGGCCGTGCAGATGGTTTCGTCGACCAGCGTGGACGAGAACCTCGCGCGCGCCGGCGCGCTCATCGCCGAGGCCGCCGCCGCGGGCGCGCGGCTGGTCGCCCTGCCCGAGCACTTCGCTTTGCTCGGCCGCAGCGACCGCGACAAGCTCGCGATACGCGAAGCCGACGGCGAGGGGCCGATCCAGCGCTTCCTCTCGGCGCAGGCGGCCGCCAACGGTGTCTGGCTGGTTGGCGGCACGCTGCCGCTGTTCAGCCCGAATCCCGGCAAGGTGCTGAACACGAGCTTCGCCTACGGTCCGGACGGCGCGCGCACGGCCCGCTACGACAAAATCCACCTGTTCGGCTTCGAGCACGGCGACGAGCGCTTCGACGAGGCGGCGACCATCGTGCCCGGACGCACGCCGGTGGTCGTCGACATCGACGTCGGCGCGGCCGGCGCGGCGCAGCGCTGGCGGGCGGGGATGAGCGTGTGCTACGACCTGCGCTTTCCGGAGCTGTATCGAACGCTGGTCCCGGCGGACTTGATTCTCGTGCCTTCCGCCTTCACGTACACCACCGGGTCGGCGCATTGGGAAGTGCTGCTGCGCGCGCGAGCGATCGAGAACCAGTGCTACGTCCTCGCGCCGGCGCAGGGCGGTCGCCACGAGAACGGACGGCGCACCTGGGGGCATTCGATGCTCGTCGACCCATGGGGCGAAATCGTCGCGATGCACGACGAAGGCGAGGGAATCGCCGTCGGCGACGTCGAGCGCAGCCGGCTCGATGCGGTGCGCGCGAGCATTCCGGCCCTCCGACATCGCGTCCTGTAGCATGCATTCATGAAACTCGTCGAAACGCCTTTCCAGACGCTTGCGCTCGCACGCTCGGTGCTGCTCGACCCCTACGGGCTCGACGACTCGCACCTTTCGGCGGCGCTGTCCGAGATCTTCCGCCACCGCGTCGACTACGCCGACCTCTATTTCCAGTTCACCCGCACCGAGGGCTGGAGCCTCGAGGAAGGCATCGTCAAGTCCGGCAGCTTCTCGATCGACCAGGGCGTCGGCGTGCGCGCCGTCTCGGGCGACAAGACCGCCTTCGCGTATTCCGACGTGATCGGCGCCGATGCGCTGATGAACGCCGCGCGCGCCACGCGAACGATCGCCGCGCGCGGCGCGGGCCGCACGAAAGTCTCGGGCACGCTGGTGCCCGGACAGGGCCACGCGCTGTACGGGCTCGACGACCCGATTCCGCGGCTGGAGGCCACGCAGAAGGTGGCGCTGCTCGAGCGCATCGAGCGCATGGCGCGGGCGAAGGATCCGCGCGTGCGCCAGGTGATGGCCGGGCTGGCCGCCGAATACGACGTCGTCCTCGTCGCCCGCTCCGACGGGCACGTCGCCGCCGACGTGCGTCCGCTGGTGCGCCTGTCGATCAGCGTCATCGCCGAGCAGGGCGGGCGGCGCGAGCAGGGGCACAGCGGCGGCGGCGGTCGTTTCGACTTCTCGCATTTCGACGACGAGCGCCTCGAGCGCTACGTCGACGAGGCGGTGCACGCCGCGCTCACCAATCTCGAGGCGCGTCCGGCGCCCGCCGGCACGATGACCGTCGTGCTCGGCCCGGGCTGGCCCGGCGTGCTGCTGCACGAAGCGGTCGGCCACGGCCTCGAAGGCGACTTCAACC
Source organism: Burkholderiaceae bacterium (assembly GCA_021166835.1). The sequence continues at coordinate 11,425 of JAJPEN010000077.1, forward strand.
GCAAGGGGTCGTCGGTGTTCGCCGGCCGCGTCGGCGAGCGCGTGGCCAGCCCCGGCGTCACCGTCGTCGACGACGGAACGCTGTCGCAGCGGCGCGGCTCGCTGAACGTCGACGACGAGGGCAACCCCACGCAGCGCAACGTCCTCATCGAGGACGGCATCCTGAAGGGCTACCTGCAGGATTCGCTCAACGCGCGCCTGATGAAGAGCGCCGTCACCGGCAACGGCCGGCGCGAGTCCTTCGCGCATCTGCCGATGCCGCGCATGACGAACACCTACATGCTCGCCGGCGAGCGCGATCCGGCCGAGATCCTCGAGTCGGTGGACCGTGGCCTGTACGCGGTGAACTTCGGCGGCGGGCAGGTCGACATCACCAACGGCAAGTTCGTGTTCTCGGCCTCCGAGGCGTGGTGGGTCGAGAACGGCCGCCTGCAATACCCGGTGAAGGGCGCGACCATCGTCGGCAACGGCCCCGACGCGCTGCAGCGCGTGACGATGATCGGCAACGACATGCGCCTCGATCCCGGCATCGGCGTCTGCGGCAAGGACGGCCAGAGCGTGCCGGTCGGCGTCGGACAGCCGACGCTGCGCATCGAGCGGATGACGGTCGGCGGAACGGCCTGACCCCTCCGATCATCGCAAGCCCGCAGACCTTCAGCCTGCGCCGGATCGCGCTGCCGGCTTTCGGTCCGTCGCTGCTGTTCGGCGTGGGCGAGGGCGCGATCCTGCCGATCGTGCCGCTCACCGCGCGCGACCTCGGCGCCTCGGTTTCGGCCGCCGCCTTCGTCGTCACGCTGATCGGCGTCGGCTCGCTGGTCAGCAACGTTCCCGCCTCGATGATCACCACCCGCTTCGGCGAGCGGCGCGCGATGGTCGGCGCTTCGCTGTGGGCGGCGCTGGCGATGCTGCTGTGCATGTTCGCGCGCGACCTCGTCGTCTTCTCGCTGGCGATCCTGATGATCGGCATGTCGGCGGCGGTGTTCAATCTCGCGCGGCTGAGCTGGCTTGCCGAAGCGGTGCCCGTGCCGTACCGGGCGCGCGCGCTGTCCACGCTCGGCGGCGTGCTGCGCATCGGTCTGTTCGTCGGGCCTTTCGTCGCGGCGGCGGCGATCCACGCCTTCGGAGCGCTCGCCGCCTACGGAGTCGGCGTCGTCGTGCTCGTCGTCGGCGCGTTCGTCGCCCGCGCGGCAGGCGATCTGCCGGCGCACGAGGGCGTCGGCGCGTCCCGGCGCACGCCGTTGCGACTGACCGAGGTGCTGCGCGAGCATCGCCGCGTGTTCGCCACCGTCGGGCTGGGCGTCGTGCTGATCGCCGCGGTGCGCGCCTCGCGGCAGGGGATCGTTCCGCTGTGGGCCGAGCACATCGGCCTGGGCGCGGCGAGCGTCTCGCTGATCTACGGGCTGTCGAACGCCGTAGACATGCTCGTCTTCTACCCGGCCGGGCGGCGCATGGATCTTCGGGGCCGTCGCGCGGTGGCAGTGCCTTCGATGATGATCATGGGCAGCGCGCTGCTCGCGGTGCCGTTCACGCATTCGGCGCCGGCGCTGCTCGCGGCGGCGCTGTTGATCGGCTTCGGCAACGGCATCGGTTCGGGCCTGGTGATGACGCTGGGCGTGGACCATGCGCCGGCGCACGCGCGCACGCAGTTCCTCGGCGTCTGGCGCCTGCTGTCGGACGTCGGCGCCACGGCCGGGCCCGCGCTGCTGTCGGTGATCGCCGCCGCGGCGCCGCTGGCCGCGGCGATCGCGTCGATCGGCGGGATCGCCTTCGCCGGCGCGGCGGCCTTCTCGCGCTGGGCGCCGGGGGCAGCGCCCACCGCGCGCGGCTCGCCTCCGCCCCGGTCCTGAGACTGATGTGAGGCCCGAGCCCGCGTTGCCGAAAGGCCGCGTTGGCCCTTCCGCAGCTGCTGCTTGCAGCGCAGTGGCGGCCGACGTACACTGGCCGGATGTTGCTGCACTGCAAACAGGAATTGGCTCGTAGCGCTGCCCGTTGGCCGGCCGGCCGATTTACGCGTTTTTTCTTCCACTTTCCCTGCAGCTGGCGGGGCGAGTCGGCAGCGCGCGCAGGCAGCTGAGCAGCGAAGCACCGAATCCCACGAACCGCCGGCACTGTCCGGCGGTTTTTTTTTGGCGACCATGATGACCCACAGCACCGACGACCTTCGCATCCGCGCGATCAAGGAACTGGCTCCCCCCTCGCACCTGTTGCGCGAATTCGCGATCGACGCGGCGGCGGCCGAGACGACCTACGAATCCCGGCGGGCGATCCATCGCATCCTGCACGGCGAGGACGACCGCCTGATCGTCATCGTCGGTCCGTGCTCGATCCACGATCCCGCTGCCGCCCGTGAATATGCGAAGCGGCTCGTCGAGCAGCGCAGGCGACTGGCCGGCGAGCTGGAGGTGGTGATGCGCGTGTATTTCGAGAAGCCGCGCACGACGGTCGGATGGAAGGGGCTCATCAACGATCCCGATCTCGACAACAGCTTCGACATCAACAAGGGGCTGCGCATCGCGCGCGAGCTGCTGCTCGACATCACGCGCTCGGGGCTGCCGGCGGGCACCGAATACCTCGACATGATCACGCCGCAGTACTACGCCGACCTCATCTCGTGGGGAGCGATCGGCGCGCGCACCACCGAATCGCAGGTGCATCGCGAGCTGGCCTCCGGGCTGTCGTGTCCGGTCGGCTTCAAGAACGGCACCGACGGCAATCTGCGCATCGCCTTCGATGCGATCAAGGCGGCCTCGCAGCCGCATCATTTCCTGTCGGTCACCAAGGGCGGACACTCGGCGATCGTCTCGACCAACGGCAACGACGACTGCCACGTGATCCTGCGCGGCGGCAAGCATCCGAACTACGACGCTGCCAGCGTCGACGCCGCGTGCCGCGCTGCCGCAGCCGAAGGGCTGCCCTGCCGGCTGATGATCGACGCGAGCCACGGCAACAGCCAGAAGCGTCCGGAGAACCAGATTCCCGTCGCCACCGCGGTGGCCGCGCAGGTCGCCGCCGGCGACGCGCGGATCGTCGGCGTGATGATCGAAAGCCACCTGCAGCCGGGCCGACAGGATCTGGTCGAACGCGGCTCGCTGCGTTACGGGCAGAGCATCACCGACGGCTGCATCGGCTGGGACGAAAGCGTGCAGCTGCTCGACGCGCTCGCCGCGTCGGTGCGCGCGCGCCGGCGCGCGATCGGGGCCGAGGCTGCCCGGTCGTCCGGCGGCGCGGCGATGCAGCGCACCGCCGCGATGCGCTGCGCGGATCCGGGCTGAGCGGCACGCGCGCGTCGAACCCCGTACAAGCGCCATCCGTCGGAAATTGCCCGAAGCGGGCGCCAGGTAGCGCATGCCGTGCCGAAGGCGCCGTTTACCATGCTATAAACGTCGCAGTGTTTCGGAGAAATCGATGGAAGCGGTGAAAGGTGGCCCGCCGTCCGAGTCCGCATCGGGCGCATCGACCCCCGCGCGGCGCACGCCTCACGAGCGACTGCTCGCCGTCGGCCTGAAGCCCATCGGGCGCGCCAGCGACTTCGCCGACCAGATCCACGGGCTGATGGCCCGCACGCCGCTGTTCTCGGGGCTCGACATCGACGAGACCCGCAAGCTCGGCACCTTCATGTACGTCTACGAAGCGCAGCCCGGCGTCACGATCATCAACGAGGGCGAGACGGGCGACTTCATGATGCTGCTGATGCAGGGCATGGTCGACGTCCTGCGCCGCAACCGCTACAACTACCCGTCGCGCATCGCCGTCGCGCACGCCGGCCATTCGCTCGGCGAAATGTCGATGTTCGACGGCGAACCGCGCTTCGCCTCGTGCGTCACCCTCGAGACCAGCCGCATCGCCGTGCTCACACGCGATGCGCTGATGCTCGTGCTCGGCGACGAACCCGCGCTCGGCAACAAGATCCTCCTCAAGCTCGTACAGCTGCTCTCCGAGCGCCTGCGCCAGACCAGCGCGAAGCTCGTCTCGTACCTCGAGGCGGCGCGGGACGCGTGAAAGGAGGTGAAGGGTAAAGGGTGAAGGGTGAAGGGGAAAAGCCCCGGCCTTCGAAATCGGGGCCTCTGCCCTTGACCCTTCACCCTTTACCCTTCACAGGATCGGGCGCGCTAGCGCGCCCGATCCTTCTGCCACATCACGTCCGGCACCCCCGCGTGCACGTTCAGCACCCGCGACAGCACGAACAGCAGGTCCGATAGCCGGTTCAGGTAGCGGCGGCAGTCTGGGCGGATCTCCTCGGCGTTGCCCAGCGCGACCACGGCGCGTTCGGCGCGACGGCAGACCGTGCGCGACAGATGGGCGAAGGCGGCAGCGCGCGAGCCGCCGGGCAGCACGAATTCCTGCAGGCGCGACAGTCCGGCGTTGTGTTCGTCGAGCAGCGCGTCGAGCTTCGCGACCTGCGACTCGTGCAGGTTCTCGAAGCCGGGAATGCACAACTCGCCGCCCAGGTCGAAGAGGTCGTGCTGGATGCCGATCAGCTGCTCGCGCACCTTCTCCGGCATCGGCTCGGTGAGCAGCACGCCGATCGTGGAATTCAGCTCGTCGACCTGGCCGATCGCCTCGATGCGCGGTCCGTCCTTGCTCGTGCGCTTGCCGTTGCCCAGGCCCGTGGTTCCGTCGTCGCCCGTGCGTGTGGCGATCTTCGACAGTCGATATCCCATCGTCGCGGCTCCTTCGTTCGATCGGCCGAGTGTATCGCCGACCGGCGACGGCTATCGGCCAAGCCCCGCTTACGCGTGGTTCGGGATACCATTTCCTCGAGAAGCCGGCCCGGTGCGCCCCTGCCCGGGCCGCGACCCCGCCCCTCATTGAAGAATGCCATGAACAGTCCCACGATCGTCGCCGACGCGTTGAAGCGCCCGTTTCCCGACGCGCTCGCCTCTGCCCTGCGCGCGCGCTTCGGCGAGCGCTTCAGCACCGCCGCCGCCGTGCGCGACCATCACGGCCGCGACGAGTCGCCGTTTCCGCCCACGCCGCCCGACGCCGTCGTCTTCGCGCACGGCACCGACGACGTCGCCGAGGTCGTCCGCCTGTGTCGCGCACACCGCGTGCCGGTCATCGCCTACGGCGTCGGCTCGTCGCTCGAGGGGCACCTGCTCGCGGTGCGCGGGGGCGTGTCGATCGACCTCTCGCAGATGAACCGCGTGCTCGCCGTGCAGTCCGAAGATCTCACGGCAACGGTGCAGGCGGGCGTCACCCGCATGCAGCTGAACGACGAGCTGAAGGGCACCGGGCTCTTCTTTCCGATCGATCCCGGCGCGAACGCGAGCCTGGGCGGAATGTCCGCCACCCGCGCATCGGGCACGAACGCCGTGCGCTACGGCACGATGAAGGAGAACGTGCTCGGCCTGACCGTCGTCACCGCCGATGGCAAGGTGGTCCGCACCGCGCGCCGCGCGAAGAAGTCGTCGGCCGGCTACGACCTCACGCGGCTGTTCGTCGGCTCCGAGGGAACGCTGGGCATCATCACCGAGGTCACGGTGCGGCTGTATCCGGTGCCCGAGGCGATGTCGGCGGCCGTCGTCAATTTCCCGAGCCTCGCCTCGGCCGTCGACGCGGTCATCCAGACGATCCAGCTCGGCGTTCCGGTGGCGCGCTGCGAATACCTGTGCGAGAACACGATCCGCGCGATCAACGCGCACAGCCACACGACGCTGCGCGAGGCGCCGACGCTGTTCTTCGAGTTCCACGGCACCGAGGCGTCGGTGCAGGAGCAGGCGGCGCTCGTGCAGCAGATCGCGCACGATCACGGCGGGCAGGACTTCGACTGGGCCACGCGGCCGGAAGACCGCACCCGCCTGTGGACCGCGCGGCACAACGCGTATTTCGCGTGCCTGCAGCAACGGCCGGGTTCGCGGGCGATCTCCACCGACACCTGCGTGCCGATCTCGCGCCTGAGCGAATCGATCACCGGCGCGCGCCGCATCCTCGACACCGCGAAGTTTCCGACGATGATCGTCGGCCACGTGGGCGACGGCAATTTCCACGCGGTGCTGCTGATCGACCCGCAGGACGCCGAAGAGATGGCCGAGGCCGAGCGGCTGAACGAGAAGATCGTTCGCCTGGCGCTGTCGATGGACGGCACCTGCACCGGCGAGCACGGCGTCGGCCTGCACAAGATGGGCTTCCTCGAGGAGGAGGCCGGCGAGGACGCGATCGATCTCATGCGCCGGATCAAGCGCGCGCTCGACCCGGACGACATCCTCAACCCCGGGAAGATCTTCCGGGTCCCGTAGCGCCTGACGCGGGCGGTCCGCCGCGCGGAGAGTGCCGATGGCCGAGCAGCACGAGCCCGCTTCGAATACCGCCGATCCACTGCGCGACTTTTCGCGCAGTCACGCGGGCATCCTGATCCGGCTCGAGCAGCTGCGCGAACTGGCGACGAAGCTCTCGCAGGGCGGCGCCGAGCGCCGCGCGCTGCGCGAACGCGCGCACGAGATCGTCTCCTTCTTCCACGAGGCGGTGATCGGGCACCATGCCGAGGAGGAAGACTCGCTGTTCCCCGCGGTCGCCCGCAGCGCCGCTGCCGGCGACGAGACTGCACTCGTCGTCGCGCTCGCGGAGCGGCTCACGCGCGAGCATCGCCAGATCGAGGACGACTGGAAGGCGATCGAACCGGCACTCGCGCGCCTGTCGCGCGGCCGCGGCGCCGAACTGGACGCCGGCATCGTCGCGCGGCTGTGCGATCGCTACGCCGCGCATGCGCAGTTCGAGGAGAGCGGCTACCTGCCGCTTGCCGCGAAGATCCTCGACGCCGACGACCAGGCCTCGCTCGCGCTCGCGCTGCACGTGCGGCACTCGCTCGATCGCGTGCTCGGCTTCCTCTAGCCAGGACTCTAGTCGGAGTTGAATCGAGCCCGCGCCGCCGCCAGGCGGGCTGCAGGCAAGGCGCCGGCCGCGCGTCAGCGCCGGTAGCGCTTCGGCACGAAGGGCAGCGCGACCCGCTCGATCGGCAGGCGCCGTTCGCGCACGACGGCGAACAGCGGCGCCTGCGACGCGAGCGCCGCGCTTTCGACGCGCGCCAACAGGATCGGATGTCCGAGCGTCGGCGACAGCGTGCCGCTGCTGACCTCGCCGACCGTGCGTCCGCTCCCGTCGACGATCGGCGCGTGCGCGCGGATCGGCACGCCCGTGTGCGAGGCGAAACCGGCCAACTTTCGCGGCACGTCGCCGCCGAGCTGGCGCAGGACGGCGTCGGCGCCCGGAAAGCCGCCCGCCTTCGCGCCGCCCGTACGCCGCGATTTCGGGATCGCGAAGGACAGGCCTGATTCCGCCGGCGTCGTCGTCGCGTCGATGTCGCTGCCGTGCAGCGGCAGGCCCGCCTCGAGGCGCAATGTGTCGCGCGCGCCCAGGCCGGCGAGCCGTACGCGCGGGTCGTCGAGCAGGCGCTCGACGATCGCCTGCGCGCGATCGAGCGGCAGCGAAATCTCGAAGCCGTCCTCGCCGGTGTAGCCCGAGCGCGTCGTGAAGCAGCGCGCACCGAGCAGGTCGAGCGTGCGCGCCTGCAGGAAGCGCATCGACGCGCACGCGGGGTCGAGCGCGGACAACGCCGCTTCGGCCTGCGGACCCTGCAGCGCGATCAGCGCCGCGTCGATCTCGTCGATCGCCAGCCCCGGACACAGCGTGCGCAGCCGCGCAAGGTCGGCATCGCGGTTGCCTGCGTTCGCCACGATGCGCACTTCGGCGCGGTCGGCGTCGGCGAGGTGCACGAGCATCAGGTCGTCGTCGATGCCGCCCGCGTCGTTCAGCAGCAGCGAGTAGCGCTGCTGCCCGTCGACCCAGTCGGCGAAATCGACCGGCAGCGCCGCCTCGAGCTGCGCGTACAGCGTCTCGCGGCGGCCGTCGCGCGCCCGCGCGCGCAGCTGCCCCATGTGCGAGACGTCGAACACGCTGGCGGCGGCGCGCGTGTGCAGGTGCTCGGCGCGCAGCCCGTCGGCGTACTGGATCGGCATGCGGAAGCCGGCGAAGGCCCCGAAGCGGGCGCCGTGTCCGGCATGCAGCGCGTGCAGCGGAATCTCGCGCAGCGGTGGGTTCGGTTCGTTCATTCGTAGTCGGATGGGGGCGGGCAGGTGCAGACGAGGTGCCGATCGCCTGCGGCATTGTCGATGCGGCCGACGCTCGGCCAGAACTTCGCCTCGCGCACCCACGGCAGCGGATACGCCGCTTCTTCGCGCGAATAGCGGTGCGTCCATTCGCCGGCGATCGCCTCGGCCGTGTGCGGGGCGCCCCGGAGCGGATTGTCGTCGCGGTCGAATTCGCCGCGCGCGATGCGTTGCAGCTCGCCGTGGATCGCGATCATCGCTTCGCAGAAGCGGTCGAGCTCGTCCTTCGGCTCCGACTCGGTCGGTTCGATCATCAGCGTGTCGGCGACCGGGAACGAGACGGTGGGTGCGTGGAATCCGTAGTCCATCAGCCGCTTGGCGACGTCCTCGGCGCTCACGCCGCAGGTGGCCTTCAGCGTGCGCAGGTCGAGGATGCATTCGTGCGCGACGAGCCCGTTCGCGCCGCGGAACAGCACCGGGAAATACGGCTCGAGCCGCCGCGCGACGTAGTTCGCCGACAGCATCGCCGTCTCGGTGGCCCGGCGGATCCCCTGCGCGCCCATCATCCGGATGTACATCCACGAAATCGTCGTGATCAGCGCGCTGCCGTAGGCCGAGGCGGAGACCGCGGTGGCGGCGTCCGGCGAGGCGTAGGGGTCGTCGGGCAGGAAGGCGGCCAGATGCGCGGCGACCGCGATCGGGCCCATCCCGGGGCCGCCGCCGCCGTGCGGGATGCAGAAGGTCTTGTGCAGGTTCATGTGGCAGACGTCTGCGCCGACCAGCGCCGGCTTCGTCAGGCCGGCCTGCGCGTTCAGGTTCGCGCCGTCGAGATACACCTGTCCGCCGGCCTCGTGCACGCGGCGGCAGACCTCGACGATTCCCGGCTCGAACACGCCGTGCGTGGACGGCCAGGTGATCATCAGCGCGGCCAGCGACGCGCGATGCTCGTCCACCTTGCGCGCGAGGTCGTCCAGGTCGACGTTGCCCTGCGCGTCGCAGCCGACGACGACGAGGCGCATTCCCATCATCTGCGCGCTCGCCGGATTCGTGCCGTGCGCCGAGGCGGGAATCAGGCAGACGTCGCGCGCGCCTTCGCCGATCGACTCGAGATAGCGCCGGATCGCCAGCAGCCCGGCGTATTCGCCCTGCGCTCCGGAATTCGGCTGGAAGGAAACCGCGGCGAAGCCGGTGATCTCGCCGAGCCAGCCGCCCAGCTGCGCGAGCATCTCGCGATAGCCGAGCGCCTGCGCCGCCGGCGCAAAGGGGTGCAGATTCGCGAATTCGGGCCAGCTGATCGGCGCCATCTCGGCGGCCGCGTTGAGCTTCATCGTGCACGAGCCGAGCGGAATCATCGAGTGCACGAGCGACAGGTCGCGGTTCTCGAGCTTCTTCAGGTAGCGAACGAAGGCCGCTTCGCTGCGATGGCGCGCGAACACCGGGTGCGTGAGCACGGCCTCGGTGCGGCGCAGCGCGGCGTCGATCGCATCGCCTTCGACGGAGAAGGCGGCGGCCAGCGTGTCCAGCTCGCCGGCGTCGACGCGCCGGCCGCTGAACACCCAGGCGAGATCGGCCACGTCGGCGAGCGTGGTCGTCTCGTCCAGGCTCGCGCCGAAGCGCGCCTTCGCGCCGCTTTCCGTCGCATGCTCGCGCAGGTTGATGCGCTGCGCGCGGGCGCGTGCGCGCACCGCCGACGCATCGTCCACTTCATAGGCGAGCGTGTCGAAGAACGTGTCGTGCAGCAGCGTCGGTGCGGCCGCGGGCGCAGCGACGCCTTGCGGCGCCTCGGCGACGAGATGCGCGAGCAGGCGTGCCAGCGCGTGCACGCGCTGCGCGATCGCGCGCAGGCCTTCGGGGCCGTGCCATACCGCGTAGAACGAAGCGATGTTGGCGAGCAGCGCCTGCGCGGTGCAGATGTTGCTCGTCGCTTTCTCGCGGCGGATGTGCTGCTCGCGCGTCCCCAGCGCCATGCGCAGCGCCGGCTTCCCCTGCGCGTCGCGCGACACCCCGATGATGCGCCCCGGCATCAGGCGCTTGAACTCCTCGCGCGCGGTGAAGAAGGCGGCGTGCGGCCCGCCGAACCCCATCGGGACGCCGAAGCGCTGCGAGTTGCCGACGCACACGTCGGCCCCCCACTCGCCCGGCGGGACGAGGACGGCCAGCGACAGCAGGTCGGCGGCGGCAATCACCAGCGCCCCCGCGGCGTGCGCGCGCTCGGCCACTTCGCGATAGTCGTACACCGCCCCGTCGGTCGTCGGATACTGCAGGAGCACCGCAAACAGCTCCTGCCCAAACGCCGCCGTGCGCGCCTCGCCCACAGACACGATCCAGCCGCGCGCCTTCGCGCGCGTGCGCACGATGTCGATCGTCTGCGGGTGGCAGGCGGCGTCGACGAAGATCGTCGACTTGTCCGCGCTCGGGGCGGCGGCGTGCGCCATCGCCATCGCCTCGGCCGCCGCCGTCCCCTCATCGAGCAACGACGCGTTGGCGATCGGGAGCCCGGTGAGGTCGATGACCA
>JAJPEN010000090.1 GCA_021166835.1 Burkholderiaceae bacterium
CCCTCCTTTTCGTTCGCAGTTCTTTCGTAGCCTCCCGCGCCGGCGGGCCGGGCGCAACAGGAGCATTCCGATGGCCGACAAGCTGATCATTTTCGACACCACCTTGCGCGACGGCGAGCAGAGCCCGGGCGCGTCGATGACCCGCGAGGAGAAGCTGCGCCTGGCCAAGCAACTGGAGAAGCTGCGCGTCGACGTGATCGAGGCCGGCTTCGCCGCGTCGTCGAACGGCGATTTCGAGGCCGTGCGCGCGATCGCCGACGCGATCAAGGACTGCACCGTCTGCTCGCTGGCGCGCGCGAACGACCGCGACATCTCGCGTGCCGCCGAAGCGCTGAAGGGCGCGAAGTCGATGCGCATCCACACCTTCATGGCGACCTCCGCGCTGCACATGGAGAAGAAGCTGCGCATGACGCCCGAGCAGGTGCACGAGCAGGTACGCCTGGCGGTGCGCTTCGCGCGCCGCTTCACCGACGACGTCGAGTTCTCTCCCGAGGACGCGAGCCGCTCCGACTTCGATTTCCTGTGCCGCGTGCTCGAGGGCGCGATCGCCGAGGGCGCGACGACGATCAACGTGCCCGACACGGTCGGATACGCGGTGCCCGAGGGCTTCGCCGAGCGGATCCGCACCCTGCGCGAGCGAATCCCGAACTCGGACAAGGCGATCTGGTCGGTGCATTGCCACAACGACCTCGGCATGGCGGTGGCCAACTCGCTGGCCGGCGTGATGGCCGGCGCCCGCCAGGTGGAGTGCACGATCAACGGCCTGGGCGAACGCGCCGGCAACACCTCGCTCGAGGAAGTGGTCATGGCGGTGAAGACGCGCCGCGACTATTTCGGGCTGGAAGTCGGCGTAGACACGACGCAGATCGTCCCGACCTCGAAGCTCGTCTCGAGCATCACCGGCTTTCCGGTGCAGCCGAACAAGGCGGTGGTGGGCGCCAACGCCTTCGCGCACGCCTCGGGCATCCACCAGGATGGCGTGCTCAAGCAGCGCGACACCTACGAGATCATGCGCGCCGAGGACGTCGGCTGGACGGCCAACAAGATCGTCCTGGGCAAGCTCTCGGGGCGCAACGCGTTCAAGCAGCGCCTGCAGGAACTGGGCATCGAGCTGGACTCCGAGCAGGAAGTGCAGGCCGCGTTCCAGCGCTTCAAGGACCTGGCCGACCGAAAGTCGGAGATCTTCGACGAGGACATCCACGCGCTCGTCTCCGACCAGGCCGTGCATCACGAGGCCGACGAGCACTACCGGCTGGTGTCGATGGCGCAGGCTTCGCAGACCGGCGGACGTCCGCACGCGCAGGTGACGATCGGAATCGACGGCTCGGAGATCACGAGCGAGGCCACCGGAAACGGCCCGGTCGACGCGACCTTCAAGGCGATCGAGGGGCACGTGCACAGCGGCGCCGAGCTGGTGCTGTATTCGGTGAACGCGATCACGACCGGAACCGAGTCGCAGGGCGAGGTCACGGTGCGGCTCTCCCGTTCCGGGCGGATCGTCAACGGCGTGGGCGCCGATCCGGACATCGTCGTCGCATCGGCGAAGGCCTACCTGAACGCGCTGAACAAGCTGCACTCGAAGTCCGATCGCATCGATCCGCAGCCCGGCGTCTAGGCGCGACGATCGGGTCGCCGAACCCGATCGACTCCGGCTGGGTTAGAATGCCGGGTTGCTCCCGCCTGTCAGCTCGTCTGTCAGATTCGGGAGGAAACCCGGCCCCGTAGGCCGCGGAAGGGTCCCGGCCGCGTCGGACGGGGCGGCACGGCATCGCAGCCCGGCGATGCCGCAAGTGAAGGCAACATCCAGGGGAAAGCCAATGGCCATCGGCAATACCGAGAAGGCGAAGATCGTCGCCGACTACCAGCGCGCAGCCAACGACACGGGTTCGCCCGAAGTCCAGGTCGCACTGCTCACCGCGCGCATCGTCGATCTCACCGAGCATTTCAAGACGCACGCGAAAGACCATCACTCGCGTCGCGGCCTGTTGAAGATGGTGAGTCGGCGTCGCAAGCTGCTCGACTATCTGAAAGGGACGAATCCCGCCAGCTACCGCGCGCTGGTCGATCGACTGGGTCTGCGCGGCTGAAACGAACGAGCCGAAACCCGCAAGCGAACCTTGCGGGTTTCTTGCTTTTGCATTGCTCGAAAGGAAATCAAGTGTTTGAAATCGCGAAGAGAACGTTTCAGTGGGGCGCCAACACCGTCACCATCGAGACCGGCGAAGTCGCCCGCCAGGCCTCGGGAGCGGTCGTCGTCACCATGGACGACACCGTCATCCTGGCCACCGTGGTCGGGGCGCGCAACGCCAAACCCGGGCAGGATTTCTTCCCGCTCACCGTCGACTACACCGAGAAGTTCTACGCGGCCGGGCGCATTCCCGGCGGCTTCTTCAAGCGCGAAGGGCGCCCCACCGAGCGCGAGATCCTCACCGCGCGCCTGATCGACCGTCCGATCCGGCCGCTGTTCCCCGAGGGCTTCTACAACGAAGTCCAGGTCATCGTGCACGTGATGTCGAGCAACCCCGAGGTCGATAGCGCGATCCCCGCGATGATCGGCTCGTCGGCGGCGCTCGCGCTGTCGGGCATTCCGTTCGACGGCCCGATCGGCGCGGTGCGCGTCGGCTACATCGACGGGCAGTACGTGCTGAACCCCAGCACCACGCAGATGCAGTCTTCGAAGCTCGACCTGGTCGTCGCCGGCACCGACGCCGCGGTGCTGATGGTCGAATCCGAGGCGCAGGAACTGCCCGAAGACGTGATGCTCGGCGCGGTCGTGTTCGGCCACGAGCAGATGCAGACGGTGATCCGCGCGATCGACGAGCTGGTCGAGGAGGCGGGCAAGCCCGCCTGGGACTGGCAGCCGGCGCCGAAGGACACCGCGCGTGTCCTGCGTGTCGACGAACTCGCCGGCGGGCAGATGAGCGCGGCCTACGGCATTCACAACAAGCAGCAGCGCGTCTCGCGCATCCGCGAGATCGAGAAGGCGACGATCGAACGCATCGTGGCGGAAGCCGCCGATGCGGGCGAGCCGCCGCCCGACCTCAACGCGCTGTCGAACATGCTGTTCGACCTGCAGGCGCGCATTGTGCGCCAGCAGATCCTGTCGGGCGAGCCGCGCATCGACGGGCGCGACACGCGCACCGTGCGCCCGATCTCGATCCGCACCGGCGTGCTGCCGCGCGCTCACGGCTCGGCGCTGTTCACGCGCGGTGAGACGCAAGCGATGGTCGTCGCCACGCTCGGCACCTCGCGCGACGAGCAGATCATCGACGCGATCAACGGCGAGTATCGCGAACGCTTCATGTTCAACTACAACATGCCGCCGTTCGCCACCGGCGAGGCGGGTCGCTTCGGCGCGCCCAAGCGCCGCGAGATCGGCCACGGCAACCTCGCCAAGCGCGCGTTGCGTCCGCTGTTGCCTGGCGCCGACGAGTTCGCCTATTCGCTTCGCGTCGTCTCCGAGATCACCGAGTCGAACGGCTCGTCGTCGATGGCTTCGGTGTGCGGCGGCTGCCTGGCGCTGATGGACGCGGGCGTGCCGATCCGCGCGCACGTCGCCGGCGTGGCCATGGGCCTGATCAAGGAAGGCAACCGCTTCGCGGTGCTCACCGACATCCTCGGTGACGAGGATCACCTCGGCGACATGGACTTCAAGGTGGCGGGTACCGCCGCCGGCGTCACCGCGCTGCAGATGGACATCAAGATCCAGGGCATCACGAAGGAAATCATGCAGGTCGCGCTCGCGCAGGCACGCGAGGGCCGCATGCACATCCTCGGGCTGATGCAGCAGGCGATCGGCGGCGCGCGCGAAGACCTTTCCGATTTCGCGCCGCGCATGTACACGATGAAGATCAAACCGGACCGCAACCGCGACGTCATCGGCAAGGGCGGCGCGACCATCCGCCAGATCACCGAGAGCACCGGCACGCAGATCGACATCCAGGACGACGGCTCGATCACCATCGCCGCCGTTGACGGCAACGCCGCCAAGCGCGCGCAGAAGATCATCGAGGACCTCACCGCCGAGGTCGAGATCGGCCGCATCTACGACGGCACCGTGCTGAAGATCCTCGACTTCGGCGCGATCGTCCAGGTCATGCCGGGGCGCGACGGACTGCTGCACGTCTCGCAGATCGCCAACGAGCGCGTGAACCAAGTCTCCGACTACCTGAAGGAAGGGCAGGCGGTGCGCGTCAAGGTCATCGAGGCGGACGACAAGGGTCGGCTGCGCCTGTCGATGAAGGCGGCAGCGGCCGACGACGCGGCTTCCGCCGCAGCGGGCCAGGCGAGCGCCTGAGCGAATCGCGCGGGCGCTGCATCGCCCGCGCCCCGGCGCTGGATCGACCGCGCGGGCAACTGCATCGCCCGCGCCGGCGCTGCTGCATCGAAGCTCAGCGCAGCGACCAGCGCCCCGCGTCGTCCTCGTTCGCGCGCTGCTCGTCGCGCAGCTTCAGCAGGTGCGCGGTGAGCGAGCGTTTCGCCACTGGATACAGGATCGGGTCGACGTCGTCGTAGGCGAAGGGCACCAGCTCGTCGAGCGTGCCCGCGTCCACGCGCTGCAGCGCGTCGATCACCTTCGCTTCGCGCGCCATCCGGTGCGCGATGAGCCTGGCCACTTCCGTCTTGCCGCGCGCGATCACGTGTCCGTGCGCGGGCAGGATGAACTCGAAAGGCTCGCGCGCGAGCCGCTCGAGCGATTGCACATAGGCGCGCATGTCGCCGTCGGGCGGATCGATTACCGTGGTCGACCCGTTGAGGATGTGGTCGCCCGAGAACAGCAGCCCGTCCTCCTCGAGCAGCAGGCAGACGTGGTGCTCGGCGTGCCCGGGCGTGTGCAGCACGCGCAGCGTCGAGTCGCCCACGCGCAGCTTCTCGCCGTCCTCGAGCTGGCGATCGGGCCGGAACGTCCACTCGCGGGCGAAGCCTTCCCCGCTTGCCCGCCCGAGGATCGGCGCGCCGGTGCGCTCCTGCAGCGGCAGCGCACCCGGCAGGTGGTCGGGATGGCCGTGCGTGCAGACGATCGTCTTCAGGCCGTCGCCGACGAAATCGAGGATGCGTTGCACGTGCGCAGCGTCGTCGGGACCGGGGTCCACGACGAGCCAGTCGCCCGGCTCGCCGATCAGGTAGGTGTTCGTCCCGGGGCCGGTCATGCGTCCGGGGTTGGGCGCCGTGAGCCGGTGCACGTGCTTCAGCAGCGGAACGACGCGCTCCGATTGCCAGTCGAGGCTGTGCTCGGCGCGCCCGTCGGGAACGACCAGTTCCAGTTCGCCGTACGGCAGCTCGTCTTCGCTGAAGCGCTCGAGTTGTCCGCGCAGCCAGCCGGCGCGAGGGCAGGAGATCCAGACCTGCTTCTGCGTGCGTGCCCGCTCGAGGATCTCGTCGGTACTGCCGAACGCCGACAGCTGGCGAAGCGTGCGGATCGTCGGGAAGATGATGTTGAATTCGCCGCGCTCGTGCCGCTCGAGCCCGGTCGTCGGATTCACCCAGATCGGCTCGAACTGCTCGCCTTCGTCGGCCACCGGCTCCTGGTACCGGGGCATGCGGGCGACGAAGAAGCGCGCGTCGAAGCGTTTGGGCAGGTCGCGATCGGTGATCCAGTGGCTGAACCAGTGCACCTCGTCCAGCGCGAGTCGAAGGCCATGCGCGGCGAGCTGCTCGAAGAGGTTCTCGCCGCGGCGCTCGCCGAGCCGAGCCGCGAGGCGCGCCAGTTCGCGCTCGTCGCTGCCGCCGCGCGCGAGCAGCACGCCCAGCTCTTCGAACGCTTCGCGCACGGCAGCCGTCGCGTACGAGAGAATTTCGGGCGCCTGGTCGTCGCGCACGACGGCCAGCCCCCGATCCAGCGCAGCCGTGTCGGTGGCATCGACCACGCCGCCCGGAAAGACATAGGCGCCCGGCGCGAAGCTCGCCTTCAGCGAGCGGCGCGTCATCAGCACCTCGGGCCCTTGCTCGGCGTCGCGCAGCAGCAGGATCGTTGCCGCGGGGCGTGGCGTGACCGGCTCGTGCCAGTCGTACAGGCGTTTTCCGGAGCGGACCGTCATGCTGCTGCAGCGCTGTCTGTGGAAGAGGGGGAGCCGCCGATCGGCTCGCCGCTTTCAGCGTGGCGCACGAGCAGCGCCGGCGGCGCGAAGCGTTCGCCGTAGTTTCGCGCAAGCTCGCGCGCGCGCTCGGCGAAACGCTGCACGCCAACGTGGTCGACGAAGCGCAGCGTCCCGCCTGTCCAGGCCGGAAAGCCCCAACCGAAGATCGACCCGATGTTCGCGTCGCGCGGCGTCTCTACGATGCCTTCCTCCCTGCAGCGGATCGTCTCGAGCGATTGCACGTACAGCAGCCGGTCGCGCACGTCTTCGAGCGGAATGGCGCGTTTCGCGCGCTCGAAGGCCTGCAGCCCCGGCCACAGGAACTTCTCGCCATCGGCCGGATATTCGTAGAAGCCGCCGCCCCAGGCTCGGCCCAGCCGCCTGTAGCCGTGCGCCATCTTTTCGAGCACGTAGACGGCGGTTTCGGGAATCCGTCGGCTCTTGCGCGGCGAGCGCGAGCCGACGCCGTGGGATCGAGCGTGGCCGCCGTCGGGCGGGTGGTCGTGCTCGTGCGAGTGGCCGTGCTCGTGCGAATGGCCGTGCTCGTGCGAATGGCCGTGCCCGTGATGATGCGCGTGCGCATCGTCGGCCGACTCCTGATGCAGCACGTCGTCGGCCAGCTTCAGTGAAACCTCGTCGAGCACCGCGAGCGGTCCGACCGGCATGCCGAGCTGCATCGCCGCGTTCTCGATCAGTGCGGCCGGCACTCCTTCGCCCAGCAGCGCCATGCCTTCGTTCACATAGGTTCCGAAGACGCGACTCGTATAGAAGCCGCGTCCATCGTTGACGACGATCGGCGTCTTGCCCAGTTGCACGACGAAGTCCCACGCCGCCGCCAACGTGTCGGTGGAAGTCTTCTCGCCGCGGATGATCTCGACCAGCGGCATCCGTTCCACCGGCGAGAAGAAGTGGATGCCGACGAAGCGCTGCGGCCGCGACGATGCGTCCGCCAGCCCGCTGATCGGGAGCGTCGACGTGTTCGAGGCGACGATCGCCGTCTCGCCGAGCACCTGCTCGATCGCCCGCGTGACCCTGGCCTTCAACTCGCGATTCTCGAACACCGCCTCGACGACCAGTTCGCATACGGCGAGATCGGCAACCGAGTCGGAAGGGCGGATCCGGGCGAGGATGCGCTCGGCATCCTCGGCGGAGCTTCGTCCCTTGCGCACACGCTCGGCGAGAAGCTTCGCCGAGTATTCCTTGCCTGCCTGCGCCTTCGTCGCGTCGACGTCGACCAGCACGCAGTCGATGCCCTTGCTCGCGCACGCCCACGCGATGCCGCCGCCCATCATTCCCGCGCCGACGATGCCGACGCTCGCGGTGCGGTGCCTTTCCGCTGACTGCGGACGGCTGCGCCCGCTGCGAATCTCGTTCGCCTGGAAGAACAGCGTGCCGATCATGTTCTTCGCCACCGGATCGACGACCAGTCGCGTCATGTATCGCGACTCGATACGCATCGCCGTGTCGAAATCGACCTGCGCGCCTTCGACGGCAGCCGAAAGGATCGCCTCGGGCGCCGGATAGTTGCCGCGTGTCTTCTGCTGCAGCATCGCCGGCGCGATGGCAAGCATCGCAGCCACGGCGGGGCTGGACGGCGTTCCACCGGGAATCCTGTGCTTCGGGTCGTCCCACGGCTGCCTCGCGTCCGGGTGCGCATCGATCCACGCGAGCGCCAGCGCCATCAGGCGATCGGCATCGGGCGCCACCGCATCGACGATCCCGAGTTCGAGCGCGCGCGACGGCGGGATGCGACGGCCCTCCGTGAGCAGCGGCAGCGCCTGCTGCAGCCCGAGCAGGCGTACCAGCTTCACGGTTCCGCCGGCGCCGGGCATGAGTCCGAGCGTGACCTCCGGAAAACCGAGTTCGATCGACGGATCTTCCAGGCACACGCGCGCATGGCAGGCGAGGGCCAGCTCGAGTCCGCCACCCAGTGCGCTTCCGTTGATCGCCGCCACCACCGGCCGGCCGAGTCGCTCCAGGCGGCGCAGGCAGGCTTTCAGCGCCTGCACTTCGTCGAAGAAGGCTTTTGCGTCCTCCGGTCCGACGGCAAGGAGCGAGTGCAGGTCGCCGCCGGCGAAGAACGTGCGTTTCGCCGACGTCAGGACGACGCCGCGCAGACTCTCGCGTTCGGCCTCGAGGCGTTCGACGATCGCGGCGAGATCTTCGCGAAACGCCGCGTTCATCGTGTTCACCGCCTGATCCGGCGCGTCGAGAATGAGCGTGGCCACGCCTTGCTCGTCCTTCTGGTATCGAATGCCCGACATGCGCTCTCCGGCCCGGGTCTGCCGTGCTGCAGCGATGATCATAAACGCTGGGAGAGGCGCATCTGCGCCCCGGAGTCGCGCAGCGGCGCGGATCGGATCAGATGGGAAGCGCTGCGCCCCAGACCGATTCGACGCTCGTCGTTCCGCGACCGAAGACCAAATCGGCGGTCGCGAGGTCGGCGATCAGCGCCGCGCTGTTCGAGACGGCGAGGATGCGCTCTCGCTCGATCGGCCGGCACAGCCCATAGCCCTGCGCATAGTCGATGCGCAACTGGATCAGCGAGCGCACGATCTCGGCGTTCTCGGCCCACTCCGCAACGCAGCCCATGCCGAGTTCGTGTGCAAGCTCCACTACGGCGCGCGTGATCGCGAAGTTGGCGGGGTTCGAGTTCACGTCACGGATGAAGTTGCCGTCGATCTTCACCAGATCGGCCGGCAGTTCCTTGAGGTAGCTGAACGACGTGTATCCGGCGCCGAAGTCGTCGAGCGCGACCATCGCGCCGAAGGACTTCACCGTGTCGACGAAACGCCGGGTCGTGTTCAGGTCGTAGAGCGCGACGCTCTCGGTGATCTCGAAGCAGATCTTTCGCGTGGAATGCGAATGGTCGCGGATCAGCGCGATCGTGTCCTGCAGGAACTTCTCGTCGTTCAGCGACGCACCGCTCAGGTTGATCGTGCAGAAATCGATGTCGTTGCGGTGTACCGGCTGCGAGTCCAGCCATTCGAGCGTGCTGCGCAGTACCCAGCGGTCGATCTGCGTCATCAACCCGTTTCGTTCGGCGGCAGGGATGAACCGCGACGGCGGCATCACCGCCCCCGACGCGTCGCGCATGCGGATCAGTACCTCGTAGCAGAGGCTCGAGCGCGGATTGCGCAGCGACACGATCGGCTGCAGCTGGGTGAAGAAGTTCTCGACCGGCAAGCGCTCCTTCATGCCCGCGACGAGCTTGATCTCCTCGAGATAGTCCATCAGCTCGCCGCTGCTCGAATCGAAGGAGATGACCGAGCCGCCACCCAGTCGCTTCGCCTCCGCGCAGGCGCGATCGCTCGCCGTGAGCGCGTCCGGCGCGCGCATTCCCTCGAGCACGCGGATGAGCCCGATGCTGGCGGTAACGCTGAAAGCCTTGTCCTGATAGTGATACGCGCGATCGCTCAGCGCGACCCGCAGCCTCTCGCACAGCGCGCGCGCCGCCTCGAGCGGAAGCGAGTCGATGACGACGACGAACTCGTCGCCGCCCACCCGCGCGGGAACATGGGGAGGCCCGATGATCTCGCGCATCCGGGCCGACATCTGGCGCAGGATCTGGTCTCCAGCGGCATGGCCGAACAGATCGTTCACCAGCTTGAATCGATCCAGGTCCACGTACGCCAGGCAGATGACGCGTGCTCCCGCGGCGCGCGTCGCCTTCTGCAATTCGACCTCGAACCCACGCCGATTCAGCAACCCGGTGAGCGAATCGTGGTGCACGAGGAACTTCAGCTGATCCTCCGCCTCCTTGCGCGCGGAGATGTCCTCGATCCAGCCCTCGTAACGGTCCGACTTGCGCACCGCGCGCACGTGGAACCAGCGCTTCTTGTCGCCGATCCTGCGCACCGCGATTTCCGCATCCATCATCCGCGTGCCGTCCGCCTGCTCGGAAATCCGCTGCAGCGCATCGCGGCTGAGAAGCGTCGCCCAGTTCGTACCCACCTTCGAACCGCGACGTCCATCGACGACGAACATCGACCCGAAGGTCGGGTTGTGCTCCAGAAGCGTGCCGTCGATCTTCATCGAGAAGATCCCGACGGGGGTGGAGTTGTAGTTCTGGCGAAAGCGCTGAAGGGCGGTGATCGCGCTGTTCTGGGCGGCGATGCGAGCTTGCCTTTCGGTATTCATTTTTTGAGCAAGGGTTACCCCGAGCATCAAGGCCGAGCCGATCGCCGTGCTTTGACTGTTCGCGATATCGAGAATCGACTTGCTAAATCCGACCGAAAAGGCGATTTGGGCGATCGACCCAAGAAGGGTAACTGCCCATGAACCAATGTACCAGAGAAGTTCCCGCGACGGAGACTTGATCGCCAGAGTAATAAGCACATAGAAGACAGCGACGATGGTCAAGGCGCTGAGCAACCACAGGCTCTTCAGCGAACCGGTCGGGTCCAGTACTAACACCGGTACGCACATGGCAAGCGTCAATGCCTGAAGAACAAATATTAGGTGGTGCAGGTTGTGAGATCGAAGTTCCTTTCCGAAGAGCGATTGAAATAATGCGAGCGAAATGAGACTGTGCGCGATGTAACTCAGCCGCAGGAACATCTGGAGCGACTCGCCACCCATTGGAATTGAAAGCCAGTAAGGATCCCAATCTCCGTTGTACGCTGCAATACGCAGTGTTGTAAGCAACCAAGCTGAGTAAAGAAAGAAAATCCGGTCGCGATTGAATATCGCCACAACAAGACTGAAGAAGGCGACCATCAAGAGCGCGCCAATAAGAAGGCCTCCAGTTCTCTCGAACTTGAAATTCTGCGCAAGAAGCTCGTCCCGCGAACCGAGTGATAACTGAATCCGATTTATCGATTGCGGGATGATGCGACCGACTATCTGTTCGATGCCGCCCGCATTCTCTGGGAGCGTGATCGCTATCCCACTTCGCGTGGGCTCCCATTCAAGCTCTACGGCGACTTGATCGCTTCCATTAGGTGAGATCGACCAAAAGTGCGCCTGATCGGCGCGAATCGACTCGAGGGCAAGCACTTGGTTGCCGTACGTCGCCTGGCCGCTAAGGTCGATGCGGATCCAAACGTTTCGAAACGGCAGACTTCCACCCTTCTCAAGCGGAATCGAGTTTCCCTCTGCGAACTTGCGAATGGCTTCGTCGAGAGTCCATTCGGTTCCCGAGGCGGGTAGAAGCGCCCCGATGTGATCCGGGAGTTTTGTGCTTCGCTGCGTCTGCGTGACGACGTAAGCAACGGCGATCGTCGAGATGACGATTACGAGCAATGCAACGATGATGTTGAAGCGGGAGAGGGCCCGCTCGGCTCGACGGTAAAGCGGCGCCCGAGAGGACATCGTGCTGTTGCTCGTTGAGGCCATTGACTATAGAGGCCTCAGAAGGGGACAGCGAGGCTCGCCTAGAAAGTACTCACTGTACTGGAACCGGGGTTCGTCAGCGGATGGGCGGCAAGCCGGAACGGGCAAGCGGTGTCGCAGAATTGCGACGACCGCTTCCGCTTCCGCTGGCTCGCGCTCTCACACCGCCATGATCTGGGTTGCGTCCAGCGTTCCATCAGCCTGCCGGCGCCCTCTCCGGGCCCGCCGGGGCGTCGCCCATGCGCTACTGACGGACGAGAATATTTCGATATCAGGATGAGTTTTTCGAACCATGAAGTCGTAGAGTGGATGGCCTCCCAAGCGCCACTCATGCTCGGCGTCCAATACGCTGAAATGCATCGGTCGGACGTCCACCTCTCCGAAGTCTTCTGGGCGGCGTAATTTTTCTCCGTTTTCGAGAATATCTCGAAAGCCCAGTCTAATTAAATCGCGGTCGACTGGGTCACGCGCCACGGCGAGTATCCAAGAGATCTGCGTCGCGAAGCAGTAGCGATACAAAGCCTTGAACATGGCCAGCTTTACGAAGGTACCGTTTGCCCCGCTGGCAACAGCCAAGCGCGTAACATAGGCAACTCCTACAGACCGGAGAAAGTCTGGCAGTGCAAGAACTCTTTCTAGGTATGTCGGAGCGTCGAAATTTGTGTGAATCCTAAGCGTGCCAACTGCATCGCCTGTCACTTTCGATTCGCACAGAAGGACTAGCGAACTGGGAGATTTGTCGTCGCCCTCGACGGAGCGGAGGGAGTCTGCGAATGCGGGAGTATGTCGACCGTATGCGTCGACTCGGACCTTTATCGCCTTTTGTAGTTGATTCTCCGTTCGAACAACCCGAACACGAATCGGTAGTTCTTCACCTGGTTGAATGTAGGATCCTTCTATCGTGGTATCAGCCGTCTCTCCGAAAGCGGCTTGCGCGTCCAAGATTCGGGCGCGCTCTTCCCTCGATTCGAACATATCTCTCCCACGTCCTCAGGATGGGCGCAGTCGCCATCCGCGCCTCTCGCGTTTTTCCGACAGGTACTACCTTCGGCCTAGGTAGGTTAGCCACGATTCCTCCCCTTCACAAGGTTTCTTTGGCAGCATGCTTTAGGGGTTTCGCCGACCTGTCTCTTTGAGACGACTATCTGCGTGCAGGGATGGGGGATGCAGAAGCTAAGAACCGAAGCCATGAATGTGTTCCGACCGCCCCAGCGTTTTGGGGACACCTCGGTCGAGGTCGACTTCCTGACCGTCTATCGCCGCTCGGGTCTGCGGCTCGCAAAGATTGCTTTCACAGCTGCTGGCGCAATGACACTCGCCTTCTGGCTGTTGCTCATTTGGTTTCCGACCGAGGCCCAGGCTTCTGCGGTTCGTCAGGATGTGCGCCTCGCGCTAACTCTTGTCTTGTTGGTTGCTGCAGCCAACCTTCATTTTTGGCCCAAACGAGCGATCCGGTCATATGAAGTTAGCGTTGGCATACCTATGGCTGTAGGTTGCCTGGTCCTCGGTTCCTTGGGGTTCGTACCGCTCGATTCTGGCGACCTGGCTGTTAACCGCTTTGTCGTGGGGGCAACGCTGGCGTGCTGGCTCTGCTACGGGTTCACGAGGCTTCCAGTCGCCCTTGTCGCTGCGGCATGCGTTCCCGCTTCGGTGCTTACGCTGGCTGGCGTAAAGCTTCAAGGGGATGACCACGCGTTAGCGCTGAGCGTCTATCTGATTGTGGCGAACCTCATCGGCTGGATCCTCTCCGTCGAAATCGAGCGTCGGGAGCGCGCGCTCTTCTGGAGCGCGCGTCAACTCGCGGAGGCACGGGTCCGATCGGAGGCCATGGCGCATCGGGCGTCCGAGGCGGACGTCGCGAAGACGCGGGTGCTGGCTGCCGTCAGCCACGACCTCCGGCAGCCGCTCGCCAGTCTCACGCTGTATGCGCAGCACCTGCGCGAACACGAGCGCGAGTTCAACGACAGCGGCGTTCGGCAGGCCCTCGACGGTCTGGAGGCTTGTATCGGGGCGATCAGCAGCGATCTCGACCGGCTTTCGGAGCTCGGTTTGCGAGGAAGCGGCGCGCCGTTTCCCGTCGAATCCATCGATCTGCGCAATGTTCTCGAGCGGATCGATCGCGTCTACTCGGGGCTGGCGGCGCGCGCCGCAATCCGCCTCGTCGTTCGGGTGCCGGCGGAAGGCGAGTGCCGCGTCCTCAGCAACGAGAGCCGATTGTGGGACATCTTCGCCAATCTCGTCGGGAACGCGCTGAAATTCGCTGCCCCTGGGCGCCCGGCGTGGGTGCTCGTGAGAGTGCGCTCTTTCGGCGGCGGCATCGAGGTCGTGGTGCGCGACAACGGAATCGGCATCGATGCGGCCGATCAACGGCGGGTGTTCGACGAATATTTCCAGGTGTCGAATCCCTCCCGCAGCTCCAAGCAGGGCCACGGTCTCGGCTTGTCGATCGTGTGCGAGACGGTCTCGCGTCTGCCCGGACACTCGATCCGTCTGTCCTCGTCGCTCGGAAGAGGAACCGTCTTCGCGCTTCATCTGCCCGGGTCGCGACAGCGACGCCTCGGTATCACCGCGCCAACGGCACCGCGCCCTGAGCGTGCCTTCGTTGCCTACCCGCTTCCCCGCGAATCGATGTCGGCGATGGAGGGAAGGCGAGTCGCGGACGTCAGCGCGGGCTCCTATCTCTCGGGCTCGTCGGGCTCCGCGCCGCAGACGGTCGAGGGCGCCGCTCATGGCGACGACGCGCTGATCCTCGTCGTCGAGGACGACGAGGCCATGGGCGAGGCGCTGCGCCGAACCTTCGAGCGGTGGGGCTTCGAGGTCGAGAGCGTGCAGAGCGGGGAAGACGCGATTTCGCTGGTGTCGGCGATGCAGCGCTCTTTCGACGCGATCGTTTCCGATTTCCGGCTGCCGGGCGCCTGGGACGGATTGCGGCTGATCGAGGAACTGCGGCGACTGGAAGGCATGCGGACGCCGGCGATCCTGCTGTCGGGCGAATTCCGCGTGGAGGCGCTGCGCTGCGATGCGCCGGGCGACGTGCACGTGATGGCGAAGCCGCCCGACGTCGCTCGATTGCGCGAGCTGTTGCGCGGCTTTGCCCGCGGTCGCGCTGCCGTCGATCCGGGCTGAGTTCGCTACACGCGTTCGACGACCATCGCGATGCCCATCCCGCCGCCGACGCACAGCGTGACGATGCCGCGCTTCAGCTTGCGGCGCTCCAGTTCGTCGACGAGCGTACCCAGCAGCATCGCGCCCGTTGCGCCGAGCGGGTGACCCATCGCGATCGCCCCGCCGTTGACGTTGACCTTCTCCTCGGGCACGTCCATCTCGCGCATGAAGCGCATCACCACCGCCGCGAAGGCTTCGTTCACCTCGAAGAGGTCGATGTCCTCGATCGAGAGACCGGCCTTCGCCAGTGCCTTGCGGGTGGCGGGCATCGGGCCGGTGAGCATGATGGTCGGATCGGTACCGGTGAGCGCCGCCGAGACGATGCGGGCGCGCGGCGTGAGGCCGAGCCGACTGCCGGCCTCTTCGCTGCCGATCAGGGTGAGGGCTGCGCCGTCGACGATGCCCGACGAGTTGCCGGCATGATGCACGTGCTCGATGCGGGCGATCTGCGGGTACTTGCGTAGCGCGACCTCGTCGTAGCCCATCGCGCCGATCTTCTCGAACGACGGCTTCAGCTGTGCGAGGGCTTCGAGCGAGGTATCGGGCCGGATGGTTTCGTCGCGCTCGAGGATCGCCAGGCCGATCTCGTCGGCGACAGGGACGATCGAACGGTCGAAGCGGTTCTCGCGCTGCGCTTCGGCCGCCTTGCGATGCGACTGCACGCCGAACTCGTCGAGCATCTCGCGCGAGAAGCCGTCCAGCGTCGCGATGAGGTCGGCGCCGATCCCCTGCGGCACGAATTGCGTCGCGAGGTTCGTTTCCGGGTCGAGCGCCCAGGCGCCGCCGTCCGATCCCATCGGTACGCGCGACATCGATTCCACCCCGCCGGCGACGACGAGGTCTTCCCAGCCCGAGCGCACCTTCTGCGCGGCGAGGTTCACCGCTTCGAGCCCCGAGGCGCAGAAGCGGTTGATCTGCACGCCGGCAACTTTCAGGTCCCATCCGGCGGCGAGTGCCGCCGTCTTCGGAATGACTGCGCCCTGGTCTCCGACCGGCGTGACACAGCCGACGACGACGTCCTCGACCTGCGAGGTGTCGAGGTCGTGCCGCCGCTGCAACTCGTGCATCAGCGTGGTGAGGAGCCGGACCGGCTTGACTTCGTAGAGCGAACCGGACGACTTGCCGCGTCCGCGCGGCGTGCGAATGGCGTCGTAGACGAAGGCTTCGGGCATGGCTCGCTCCAATGGATCTGCCTCCATTATGCTTGCGGGTTCCCGCAGACGCGACGGAGCCGAAATGATCGAGCGCACGCTGTTTACCGACGAGCACCGGATGTTCCGCGACGCCGTTCGGCGCTTCGTGGACAACGAGGTCGTCCCGCATCACGAGCAGTGGGAAGACCAGGGATACGTGGATCGCGAGGTGTGGCGCAAGGCGGGCGAACAGGGCCTGCTGTGCGCGACGATGCCCGAGGAATACGGCGGCGCCGGCGCCGAGAAGCTGTATTCGATCGTCGTGATGGAGGAGATCGCGCGGGCGAACGCCACCGGCCTGGGCTTCGGCCTGCATTCCGAGATCGTCGCCCCGTACATCCTGCATTACGGCTCCGAGGAGCAGAAGCGACGCTTCCTGCCGAAGATGGCCAGCGGCGAGTCGATCGGCGCGATCGCGATGAGCGAGCCGGCCGCCGGCTCCGACCTGCAGGGCGTGCGCACGACGGCGATCCGCAAGGGCGACGTCTACGTGCTCAACGGCTCGAAGACCTTCATCACGAACGGATGGCACGCCGACGTCGTGATCGTCGTCGCCAAGACGCGCCCCGACGCCGGCGCGAAGGGCACGAGCCTGCTGCTCGTCGAGCGCGGCATGAAGGGCTTCGAGAAGGGCAAGCGCCTGAAGAAGGTCGGGATGAAGGCGCAGGACACCTCCGAACTCTTCTTCGACGACGTCCAGGTGCCGGCGGCGAACCTGCTGGGCGCCGAGAACCAGGGCTTCGTCTACCTGATGCAGGAGTTGCCGTGGGAGCGGCTGCAGATCGCGATCGGCGCAGTCGAGAACGCGCAGGCGGCGATCGACTGGACCGTCGCCTACGTGCAGGAGCGCAAGGTGTTCGGCACCACCGTCTCTGCCTTCCAGAACACGCGGTTCAGGCTCGCCGAGCTGCAGACCGAAGTGCAGGTCGCGCGCGTCTTCGTCGACCGCTGCATCGAGCTGCTGATGCAGGAGAAGCTGGATACGGCAACCGCGTCGATGGCGAAGTACTGGTGCTCGGACCTGCAGTGCAAGGTGCTCGACGAGTGCGTGCAGCTGCACGGCGGCTACGGCTACATGTGGGAGTACCCGGTCGCGCGCGCCTGGGCCGACGCGCGCGTGCAGCGCATCTACGGCGGCACCAACGAGATCATGAAGGAGGTGATCACGCGCTCGATGGGGCTGGGCGGGCGCTGAAGGTGGGTGGTTGCCAGGCGCCGCTCGGGCGCCTGGCTTTCAAATGGCCGAAGCCTCTCCTTTCAATCAGCTGGACGGCCGCCGCCGACCTTCGCCGCGTCGATCAGTCCGAGTAGTAGTCCGAGATCACCTTCCAGCGGCCGTTCTGGATCTGCGACAGGCGAGCCGCGTTGCTCCCCAGGCGCTTCTTCGGCCCGAAGCTCTGCGGTGCGCTGCCGAAGATGTCGCCCGGGATCGACATCGTGTCCATCGCCTTCACGAACGAGTCGGTGCTGAGGTTCGGGCCGGCCTTGTCCGCCGCGCGGATGAAGCTGTCGAGCGCGAGGTAGCCGTACACCGAGAACACGCTCGGGTCGTCGCCGAACTTCGTCTTGTACTTGTTCGCCCAGAAGCGCAGCGGCTGCGAGGCGTCGTCGAGATACGGCACCTGCACCGTCATCGTCGCGTACAGGCCGTCCATCGCCTTGCCGCCGAGCTTGTGGATCAGCTCGGTGTATGCGGCGCTCGAGCCGAGGAAGGTCGGATCGAAGCCGGTCTTGCGCGACTCGCCGATGACGCCGATCGTCTCGCGGATCACCGTGCCGAGCACGACGAAGTCGCACGAGGCGGCCTTCATGCGCGCCACCTGCGACGAGAAGTCGGTGGCTCCGCGCTTGTAGGTGGTCTTCTCGGCGAAGTCCATGCCGATCGTCTTCAGGCCGGCCTCGGCGCCGCGCAGCACTTCCAGGCCGAATTCGTCGTCCTGGTAGACGGTGCAGACCTTCTTCGCGCCTTTCTCCTTCACCAGCACGGGCGTGGCGTGGCGCACCTGATCGTAGTAGGTGGCGGCGAACGCGTACTTCAGCCGATGGAAAGGCTCGTACATCTCGCGCGCCGCCGTGATCGGGAAGAAGTTGACGACGTTCTTCTCGAACTGGATCGGCATCGCCGCCATGTTCGGCGCCGTGCCCAGGTGCGCGACCATCGCGAAGATCCTGTCCTGGTTGACGAGCTTCTGCGCGCCGAGCACCGCCTTGCGCGGATCGTAGCCGTCGTCCTCGATGACCAGGCGGATCCTGCGACCGTGCACGCCGCCCTGCTCGTTGAGTTCCTCCGCGCGCAGCAGCAAGCCCGCGCGCAGCTGCTTGCCGAAGCCGGCGAGCGGCCCGGAGAGGTCCTGCAGCGAGCCGACGACGATCTCGTCCTTTGTGACTCCCTGCGTCTGGGCGAGGGCCAGCGGAGCGCTCGCCGCCAGAGCCAGTGCAACAACCGTTCGCTTCATGTCGTATCTCCCACTTGCCATCGGAATCGGATCGCGGCCTGCGGCCGTCAACCCCCCTGGTACATCGACTCGATCATCGGCGCGTACTTCTTCTCCACGAACCGGCGCTTGAGCTTCATCGTGGGCGTCAGCTCCTCGTCCTCCGCCGTGAGCTGCGTCTCGATCAGCCGGAACGCCTTGATCTGCTCGACCCTCGCGAACCTGCGGTTCACCTTGTCGATCTCGCCCTGGATCAGCGCGACCACCGCGGGCGCGCGCGTCAGGCTCGCATAGTTCGAGAACGGAACGTCGTTGTCCTGCGCATACTTTTCGACGTTCTCCTGGTCGATCATGACGAGCGCGGTCAGGAACGGGCGCCGGTCGCCGATCACCACCGCGTCGGTAATGTACGGCGAGAACTTCAGCTCGTTCTCGATCTCGCTCGGCGTCACGTTCTTGCCGCCCGCCGTGATGATGATGTCCTTCATCCGGTCGGTGATGCGGAAATAGCCGTCGGCGTCCACCGTGCCTACGTCGCCGGTGTGCAGCCAGCCGTCGGCGTCGATCGCCTCGGCGGTCTTCCCGGGCTGGTTCAGGTAGCCCATGAAGACGTTCGGGCCGCGGATGAGCAGCTCCTTCGTCTCCGGATCTACGCGCACCTCGTTGTACGGCGCCGCGGTTCCGATCGAACCCGGCAGGATTCGGCCGGGCGGCATGCCGGTGGAGGCGCCGCACGATTCGGTCTGTCCCCATACCTCGAGCATCGGGACGCCCAGCGCGAGATACCAGCGCACGAGATCGGGCGAGATCGGTGCCGCTCCGGTGACGAGATAGCGCGCGCGGTGGATGCCGATCATCTTGCGCACGTTGTCGAGCGCGACGAAGCGCGCGGCGCGGAACGCCGCGCGCAGCGACAGCGACACCGGCTGGCCGGCGAGCACACGCTCGGCCACCCGCTGGCCTACGCCGATCGCCCAGCGGTAGGCGAGCCGCTGCAGGCGCGCGGCTTCGGACACGCCGATCGACACCGCCGAGTAGAACTTCTCCCAGACGCGAGGCACGGCAACGAACACCGTCGGTGCGATCTCGCGCACGTTCTCCGGAACCGTGTCGGGGTTCTCGACGAAGTTCAGCCGCGCACCCGAGTAGATCGCGAAATACTCGCCGCCCAGCCGCTCGGCGACGTGGCACAACGGCAGGAACGCCATGCGCTCGTCGTCGTCGCGCTGCGAGATGATGAGGTTGAAGCCGCGCACCGTGTAGACGAGGCCGCGATGGCTGTGCATCGCGCCCTTCGGGCGGCCGGTCGTTCCCGACGTGTAGATCAGGATCGCGAGGTCTTCGGGCCCGCGCGAGGCGCAGCGCCGCTCGAACTCGCCCGGATGCTGCGCGTCGTATTGTCGGCCGGCTTCGCGCAGCGCGTCGAGGCTCATGACCATCGGGTCATCGAAGCGGTGCAGCCCCTCCATGTCGAAGACGATGATCCTGCGCAGCAGCGGCAGCTCGTCGCGCACTTCGAGCAGCTTGTCGAGCTGCTCGTCGTTCTCGACGAAGGCCACGACCGTCGACGAGTCGGCGCACAGATAGTGCACCTGCGCCGGCGCGTCGGTGGGGTAGATGCCGTTGGACACGCCGCCGGCGCACAGCACGCCGAGATCGGCGAGCACCCATTCGACGACGGTGTTCGACAGGATCGACGCGCATTCGCCCGGCTCGAATCCGATCGATGCGAGCCCCATCGCGATCTCGCGCACCGCCTGCTCGGTCTCGCGCCAGCTCCAGCTGCGCCACAGCCCGAGTTCCTTCTCGCGCAGGAAGACCGCGTCGCCGCGCATCGCGACCGCGTTGCGGAACAACTCGGGAATCGTCTCGCCCGGCACGACGATTTTGGAATTCGGGCGGATGTGATCCAGATTCCACAGAACGATCATCGCGTCACCGCCACGTCTTCTTGCGCTTCCAGCGCCGCTCGCCGCGCGCGCCGGCTTCGCGGATGCCGAGATAGAACTCGCGGATGTCCTCCTTCTCGCGCAGCACCTCGCAGCGGTCCTCCATCACGATGCGGCCGTTCTCGAGCACGTAGCCGTAGTCGGCCGCGTTCAGCGCCATGTTCGCGTTCTGCTCGACGAGCAGCATGGTCGTTCCGCGCTCGCGGTTGATGCGCACGACGATCTCGAAGATCTCCTTGGTGAGCTTCGGCGACAGCCCCAGGCTCGGCTCGTCGAGCAGGATCAGCTGCGGCGCGGCCATGATCGCCCGCGAGATCGCGAGCATCTGCTGCTGCCCGCCGGAGAGCAACCCCGCGTTCTGATCGGCGCGCTCGCGCAGGATCGGGAAGTAGCGGTACACCGCCTCCAGATCACGCGCGATCACGTCGCGGTCGCGCCGGGTGTAGGCGCCCATCATCAGGTTGTCGCGCACCGACAGCAGCGGGAACACCTCGCGGCCTTCGGGCACGTGGCTCAGTCCGCGAACGACGATGTGCGCCGGATCCTTCGCGGTGATGTCCTCACCGCGAAACAGGATCGACCCGCGACGCGGATCGATGATCCCGGAGATCGTCTTCAGGATCGTCGTCTTGCCCGCGCCGTTCGGGCCGAGCACCGTGACGATGCGGCCTTCGGGAACCTGCAGGCTGACGCCGCGGATCGCCTTGATCGGTCCGTAGGCGCTCTCCACGTTCTGCAGCCTCAGCACCGGATCGGTGGTCGGCGGAATCCCGGTCATGCGACCCGCCTCAGCGAAGTCGCGTCGTCGGCGGTGCCCAGGTACGCCTCGACGACGGACGGGTCGTTCTGCACCTGCGCCGGAGTGCCCACGGCGAGCACCTCGCCCTGGTTCATCGCGAGCACGCGATCGGAGACCTTCGAGACCAGCGACATGTCGTGCTCGACCATCAGCACGGTGATGCCCAGGTCGTCGCGGATGTCCTCGATCCAGAACGCCATGTCGCCGGTTTCCTCGACGTTCAGCCCCGACGAAGGCTCGTCGAGCAGCAGCAGGCGCGGCTCCATGCACAGCGCGCGCGCCAGCTCGACGACCTTGCGCACCCCGTAGGGCAGCCCGGCGACCATCGTGTCGCGGTAGTGCTGCAGGTCGAGGAAATCGATCACTTCCTCGACCTTGCGCCGCGTCTCGCGCTCGGCGCGGCGCACGCCGGGGGCGAAGACCAGTTCGCTCCAGAAGCCGCTGCGCCGATGCATGTGCCGGCCGATCAGCAGGTTCTGCAGCACGGTCGCGTGCTCGAACAGCTCGATGTTCTGGAAGGTGCGTGCGATGCCGAGGTCGGCGATGCGATGCGGGGGAGAGCGGTCGATACGAACGCCGTCGAACTCGATGGTGCCGGAGGTCGGCGTGTAGATGCGGCTGATCAGGTTGAAGACCGTCGTCTTGCCGGCGCCGTTCGGACCGATCAGCGTGAAGACGCCGCCCCTCGGCACGTCGAAGCTCACGCCGTTGACGGCGAGCACGCCGCCGAAGCGTACCGTGAGATCGCGCGCGGACAGCAGCAGGTCGCTCATCGCAGCCGATCCGACTTCTGGAAGGACTTCTGCCGGCGGAACATGCCGGCGCGGTAGAACGGGAACAGGTCGAACCAGGTGCGCAGCTTCAGCCAGCGGCCGTACAGCCCCATCGGCTCGAAGAGCACGAAGGCGATCAGCACGATTCCGTAGACGAAGGCCTGCAGGCCGGTGGCCTCGGCGACCGCCCCGGGAAGGTAGTCTTTCCCGAGCGTGATCAGCTGCGGCATCGTGATCAGGAACAGGGCGCCGAGGAACGCGCCGTGGATCGAGCCGAGCCCGCCGATGACGATCATCAGCAGCAGGTCGATCGACTGCAGGATGCCGAACTGGTCGGGCGAGAGGAAGCGGATCTGGTGCGCGTAGAGCGCGCCGCCCACGCCCGCGAGCGCGGCCGACACCATGAACGACAGCGTCTTGTAGCGCGCGAGATGGATGCCCATGCTCTGTGCGGAGATCTCGGAGTCGCGAATGGCGACGAAGGCGCGTCCGGTAGGCGCGCGCAGCAGGTTCAGCACGGCGAGCGTCGCGATCACGGCGACCGCCAGGCAGACGAAGTAGAACGACGCCGGGGTGTCGGCCTTCCAGCCGAAGACGTCGAGCGCGGGCACGATCTTCCCGGCGTTGCCGCCGGTCACGCTCTCCCAGCGCGCGAGGATCTCTTCGACGATGAAGCCGAAGGCGAGGGTGGCGATCGCGAGATAGATTCCTTTCACGCGCAGCGCCGGAAGGCCGACGATCGCGCCGACCGCCGCCGACAGCGCGGTGGCCGCGGCGAGCGACAGCGGGAAGGGCCAGCCCATCGAGGCGAGCACGGTCTCCGTGTAGGCGCCCACGCCGAGGAACGCCGCGTGCCCCAGCGAGAACAGGCCCGTGTAGCCGGCGAGCAGCATCAATCCGACGCCGACCACGCCGTAGATCAGCACGAAAGTGAGCTGCGCGAGCCAGTATTCCGGCAGCCACGCCGGCGCGATGACGAGCAGCACGAGCAGCAGGCCGTACCAGAGCCGGTCGCCCGCGTGGCGGGCGAGATCGATGTCCTGGTCGTAGCGGGTCTTGAAGAGGAAACGCATCGCCCGCTACACCTTCTTCGCGAGGTTTTCGCCGAACAGGCCGTTCGGCCGGATCGCGAGCATCAGCAGGACGACGACGTAGGCGGCGACGTCCTTGAAGCCTTCCGGCAGGAAGAAGCCCGACAGCGATTCGACGACGCCGATGACGAGGCCGCCGACGATCGCGCCCGGCAGGCTGCCGAATCCGCCGACGACCGCTGCCGGAAAGGCCTTCAGGCCGATGAAGCCCATGTTCACGTGCACGAAGGTGATCGGCGCGAGCAGCAGTCCGGCGATCGCCGCGACGCCGGCGGCCAGCCCCCAGACCAGGCCGTTCAGGCGCTTGACCGGAATGCCCATGTAGTAGGCGGCGAGCTGGTTCTGCGAGCTGGCCTGCATCGCCACGCCGATGCGGCTGAAGCGGAACATCAGGTACAGCAACGCGCAGAGCAGGGCGGTACAGACGATGACGACCAGATGCTCGACGGCGAGCACCAGGCCGCCGGCTTGCACGATCTCGTTGCGATACGGCACGGCCAGCGTGTGCGTTTCGGTGCCGACGTTCGGGATCATCGTGATCGCCCCGCGCGCGACGTAGCCGATGCCGATGGTGACCATCACGATCGAGAATGCGGGCTGGCCGAGGATCGGGCGGACGACGGCGAACTCCAGCGCGATGCCGAAGAGCATCATCGCCGCGATCGCCGCGATCGCGGCCAGCCAGAACGGAAAGCCCAGGCCGGCGATCAGCGCCAGACCGAGGAAGGCGCCGAGCATCATCAGCTCGCCCTGCGCGAAGCTGACCGTTTCGGTGGCCTTGTAGATCAGGACGAAGCCGAGCGCGATCAGCCCGTAGATACAGCCCTGAGCGATGCCGCTCACGAGCAACTGCAGTATCTGCAAGAACCCTGTCTCCTCGTTTTCTTGTCGTGCTGCGCCGGTCGAGCGGCGCGCCGATGGTAATACGGAAAAGCGCCTTCGGCGTGGATCGGGAAATCCCGAGCAGGGGCGCCGTCCGGCTGCCGAAAACCGCCCGGGCGACCCCTCCTGTTGCCGCGCGGGATCAGGCTGCGACCAGCCGGTCGCTGAAGGCTCCGAGATGATGATCGGCGTCGCCGAAGGTCGCATCGATCATCGTGAGCCGCTTGAAGCGATGGCTGACGTCCAGTTCGTCGACGACCCCCATCCCGCCGTGCAACTGGACCGCCTCCTGGCCGACCCGGTGCGCCGCCTGCCCGACGTACGCCTTGGCGGCCGACACCGCACGGCGGCGCTCGGCCGCGTCGGGCGAATCGGCCCGGATCGACGCGAGGATGGCCATCGAGCGCGCCTGCTCGGTCGCGACCACCATGTCGACCAGGCGGTGCCGCAGTGCCTGGAAATCCGCCAGCGGTTGGCCGAACTGCCTGCGCATCTTCAGGTATACGAGCGTCTCCTCGTTGAGCGCTTCCATGATGCCGACGGCCTCGGCGCACAAGGCGGCGATCGCGCGGTCGATCGCGCGTTCGATCCGCGGCAGCGCGTGGTCGCGGGGACCGAGCAGCGCCTGCTCGGGCACGTGCACGTCGGCCAGCTCGACTTCGGCGACGTGACTGCCGTCGTGCGTCGGGCAGCTGCGAAGGCTCAGCCCGGGCGCGGAACGATCGACGAGAAACAGCGAGATTCCGTGCTCGTCGCGAACGCTGCCCTGCGTGCGCGCCGAAACGATCAGCTTGTCCGCGGCAGGACCACCGAGCACGATCGACTTCAGGCCGTTCAGGACGTAGCCGTTGCCGCGCTCCCTCGACCGGGTGGCCACGCGCGGCAGTTCATGGCGCGTGCCGGGCTCGTGATGCGCGAGCGCCATCAGCAGCTGGCCTGTCGCGATGGAGCCGGCCAATGCCCGTTGCGCTTCGTTGCCCGCATCGCACAACAGGCTGCCGCACAGGACGACCGTGGGCAGGTAGGGTTCGACGGCAAGGGCGCGGCCGAGCAGCTCCATCACCAGCATCGTGTCGACCGCGCTTCCGCGCCGGCCCACGAGGTCCTCGGGGAACGGCGCGCCGAGAATCCCCAGCTCGGCGAATCGTGCCCAGATCTGTCGACTGAATCCTTCTTCGGACGCCATCCGCGCGCGGCGCTTCGCGGAGTCGTACTCCCTCGCGAGAAAGCGCCCGAGCGTTTCCTGCAGGGCCCGTTGTTCTTCGTCGTAGTCGAAGTGCACTGCTTTCTGCCCGCCCCGGAGTTGCTTTCAGAGTCCGATGATCCGCGAGAGGATGTTCTTCTGGATCTCGTTGGAGCCGCCGTAGATCGACGTCTTGCGGCAGTTGAAGTAGTTCCCGGTGAGCGGCGTCGCGGAATCGATCGTGGCCGCCGTGTCGCCCGGGATGGCGTCCTTCGATGCTTCGGGTCGCAGCAGCGAGCGATGCCCGAGCGCGAGCATCATCAGCTCGCTCAGCTTCTGTTCGATCTCCGAACCGCGCAGCTTGAGCATCGAAGGCCCGGGACCCGCGGCCGGCTGCCCGCCCCGCGAGCACAGCGCGCGCAGATTGGTGATCTCCAGCGCTGTCAGCTCCAGCTCCGCCTGTGCGATCCGGTCGCGAAACCGGGGGTTCTCGATCAATGCGCGGCCGTCGTCCTGTTCGCGACGGGCGAGGGCTTTCAGGTATTTCAGTGCAGCCTTCGAGCGGCCGACGCGGGCGATGTCGGTTCGTTCGTGCTCGAGCAGCGACTTCGCATACGACCAGCCGCGGTTCTCCTCGCCGACCCGGTTCTCGACCGGCACGCACACGTTCTCGAACCACACTTCGTTGACCTCGTGTTCGCCGTCGAGCAGGAGGATCGGGCGCACGTGAACGCCGGGGCTGCTCATGTCGATCAGCAGGAACGTGATTCCCTGTTGCGGCGGGCCGTCGTGACGGGTGCGCACCAGGCAGAAGATCCAGTCGGCGTGGTGCGCGTAGGTGGTCCAGGTCTTCTGCCCGTTGACCACGTAGTGCGCGCCGTCGGCGCCCGAAGCCAGTTCGGCGCGCGTCTTCAACGACGCCAGGTCGGAGCCGGCGTCGGGTTCCGAGAAGCCCTGGCACCACCAGTCGTCGCCGGAAAGGATGCGGGGCAGGAAACGCTTCTGCTGCGCCTCGTTGCCGAAGGTCATCAGGACCGGCGCCACCATCTTCGGGCCGAACGGAAGCTGCATCGGCGCGCCCGCGTCGGCGCATTCTTCCTCGAAGATGTATTGCTGCAGCGCCGTCCAGCCCGCCCCGCCGAACTCGCGCGGCCACATCGGCGCGCCCCAGCCCTGGCGGTGCAGGATCTTCTGCCAGCGCACGAAGTCTTCCTTGCCGAGACTGCGCCGGCCGAGGACGCGGGCGGCGATGTCGGCCGGCAGGAGCGCATCGATGAATGC
Organism: Burkholderiaceae bacterium; assembly: GCA_021166835.1. Next base: position 26,163 of record JAJPEN010000090.1, read on the forward strand.
GCGAACCCCGGCGCGGAAGACCTCGTCTTCCGGCGTGTAATCCAGATTCATGCAGCTTCCCGGTGGCCGCCGCTCGGTGCTTTCCGTCGAGTGCTCGCGCTCAGTTCTCGCGCTCAGTGCTCGCCAAAGTATCCCGAGGTCGTTACCCAGCGCCCGTCGCGGATCTCGGCGAAGCGGTACAGGCTCGAGCCCAGCCGCTTCGTCGCACTGAAAGTCATTTCCGGGCTCCCGAAGATGTCGGTCGGGAAGCGCGTCTGTTCGATGGCGTGGACCAACGCGTCGGTGCTCAGCTCGCGACCGGCCTTGTCGAGCGCGACGATCATCGCCTCGGCGTTGGCGTATCCGTAGACCGAATGCATCCAGGGCTCTTCGCCGAACCGGGTCTTGTAGCGCTGGATCCAGTCGCGGACCTCGGGCGATCCGCTGTCCGCGTAGGGAACGGCTGCCGTGTGTGTGGCGACGATCCCGTCCATTGCGTGGCCGCCGAGCTTGTGGATCTGGTCGTAGTAGATCCCGGTGGTCCCGAGGAACACTGGGCTGAAGCCCGTCTTCTTCGCCTCGGAGACCGCGCCGATCGTTTCGCGAACGAGCGTGCCGAGGACGACGAGATCGCAGCCCGCGCCTTTCATTCGGGCGATCTGCGACGAGAAGTCGGTGGCGCCCCGCTTGTACGACGTCTTCTCGGCCAGCTGCATGTCGATGGTCTTCAAGCCGTCCTCGGCGCCCTTCAGGTGCTCGATTCCGTAGTCGTCGTCCTGGTAGAGGATGCACGCCTTCTTCAGCGCCCGCTGCTTCACGAGCACCGGCACCGACTGGCGCGCCTGGTCGTAGTAGGGCGTGAAGGAGGAGAACTTCAGGCGATGCACCGGGTCGAACATCTGGCGTGCCGGGCTGAACGGAAACAGGTTGATCACGTTCCGTTCGAACAGGAGCGGCATCACGGCGACGTTCGTCGCCGTGCCGATGTGACCGAGCATCAGGAAGATCCGGTCCTGCTCGAGCAGCTTGTGCGTCGCCAGGACGGCACGCTTCGGGTCGTATGCGTGGTCTTCCACGACGAAACGGAGCTTCCGGCCATGGACGCCGCCCTTTTCGTTCTGCTCCTCGATGCGCATCAGCATCCCGTTGCGGCTCGCCTTCCCGAGGCTGGCGATCGGACCCGAAAGATCCTGCAGGGATCCGATCACGATCTCGTTGTCGGACACCCCTTGCGTCTGGGCCGCGGCCGGCCCCGCTGCCAGTGCCGTTGCGGTCACGATCATCAGCAGTTTCGAGCGCATGTCTTCTCCGTTTTCCTGGGTCGGCGACGGGCCGCAGCGGTCGCGGTGGGAAATACCGTACGATCAGTCTAATTACCGATCGTTCATAAGTCAACGGAGACGCAGCATGTCCGTCGTCGGTCCCGCGGCGTTTCCCCGGCCGGCCAGCATCTCCGCGTAGAGCGTGCTGATCGCCTCGGCCACGCGCTCGCCGCTCCAGCCGCCTTTCGGGTCGTACCACTTGGTCACCCACGCGAGTCCGCCGGTGATCAGCAACGAAGCCAACCGGGGATCACAGGGCAGGATCGAACCATCGGCGACGCCCTCGGCGATCCAGTCGCGCAACTCGTGATCGAGCGCTCTTCGCTGCGCGAGAATTTCCTCGGCCTGCTCCGGCGCGAGCGCTCCATCTTCGAGGAGGATGAAGGTCACGGTGGGCGAGGCCGCGATCGCGGCAACGTAGTTGAAGATCATCCGCCGCACCTTGCCGAGCCCGGTGCTCTCGACGGCCGCGTCGTCGCGCGCGGCGCGGGCCGCCTGCAGCGAGCGCAGGTGCACGTTGTAGAGCAGTTCCCGCTTGCTCGTCACGTAGTTGTAGAGCGCCGCCTTGGTGATGCCCAGTTCCTTCGCCAGGTTGCTCAAGGAGGTGCCGTGATACCCGTGCTCGTTGAACCAGCGCGCTGCCGTTTCGTAAAGAACCTCTTCCTTCAGTTCGCGCTGCTCGCGGCGGCCCGGTATGCGACTGCCCCAGGTCGCCGTCCGGACCGGGATATCGGGCTTCCCGGGTTTTCCGGCCTTCACGGGCTTGTCGTCGGCCGGTCTCGTTCGCGTCGAGACGGGCCTCGCTTCCGATTTCATCTCCTTTCTGCTGCGGGCGGGGTCGATTCCCTGCGCGAGCAGGCGACGCGCTTCGTCGCGCATTTCCCTCGCGCCCTCGATCCAGGCGCCGGAGGCCTCGTCCCGATGGCCCGAGAGCGGAACGACCGGGTAGGCGCCGAGCGCCAGGCGCTTCTCCTTTCCGCCGAAACGGTACTTGAAGCGCCACAGCTTTCCGCCGGCCGGCGAGATTTCGAGGTAGAGCCCGCCGCCGTCGAACAGGCGAACGGGCTTCTCGGCGGGCCTGGCGCGGCGGATCGCGGTGTCGGTAAGGGGCATCGGGGTCAGGGGGGTCAGAGGAACATATGCCCCCGATTATGCCCCAACGTGCGTCGCCCTGGGGGCGGCTCTGGAACTCTTCAGCTCACGACGTACGCTGCCGAGGCGGTGGCGATCAGCCGTCCGGTGTCGTCCTCGAGCGTGCATTGCACCGAGCCGATCCGCCCGCCCAGGCGCGTCGTGCGAGCGCGTGCGTCGAATCGACGGCCGATGCCCTGGCGCAGGAAGTCGACGCGCAGGTCGATGGTTCCCATGCGCGCGAAGCGCTGCATCACCTGCTCGGTGTTCTCGGCGTGGAATTTCTCGGCGATCGCGCACATCAGCGCGAAGCCGCCGGCGGCATCCAGCACCGACGAAATGACCCCGCCGTGCAGCCGTCCGTAGAGGTAGTGGCCGACGAACTCGGGGCGCATCTCGAAGGAGACGTGCACCTCGACCGCGTCGAAGGACTCGACCCGGATACCGAGCACCCGGTTGAACGCGATCCGCTCCTCGAAGAGGTCGCGCAACGCTTCGTGCAGCCGCTGCTGCTCGGCGGGCGAACGCGGCGCGCCTGCGGTGCCGGCGACCATCATCGGCCCCGGAAGCACGGCGCACGCCGCTCGAGAAATGCGGCGACGCCTTCGCGGAAGTCTTCGGTGCGCCCGGCACGCGTCTGCAGCGTCGCTTCGCGCTCGAGCTGCTCGTCGAGCGCGCGTTCCATCGTTCCGTCGAAAGCCTCCTTGATCAGCGCGAGCGCCCGCGTCGGACGCTCGGCGAGTTGCGCCGCGAGCCTGCGCGCCGCGGGCAGCAGTGCGTCGTCGTCGTGGACCTCCCAGACCAGCCCGATGCGCCGCGCGGCCTCGGCATCGAGCCGCTCGCCGAGCATCGCGAGCGCCCGGGCGCGGCCCTCGCCGATCAGCCGCGGCAGCAGCCACGTGCTGCCCGCGTCGGGCACCAGGCCGATCTTCGAGAAGGCCTGCACGAAATACGCCGAGCGCGCGGCGAGCACGATGTCGCCGGCCAGCGCGATGCTCATTCCCGCGCCGGCCGCTGCGCCGTTCACCGCGCAGATCACCGGCTTGGGCATGCGCCGCATCGCGAGGATCAGCGGGTGGTAGCGTTCGCGCAGCAGCCGGCCGAGATCGATGTCGGCATCGGGCGTGACCGAGGCCAGGTCGGCGCCGGAGGAGAAGCCGCGGCCCGCGCCGGTGACGACGACCGCGCGCACTGTCTCGTCGTTCGCTGCGCGCTCGACGGCTTCGAGCAGCGCGCGCGTGATCGCGTCGTCGAGCGCATTGAGCACGTCGGGGCGGTTCAGCGTGATCGTGGCCATCGCGCCGTCGCGCTCGTAAAGCACCGGCGCGTCGGCCCGGATCCTGTCTTCGGCGTCGTTCGTCGTGTTCACGGGCAGACTCCCAATTGGCGGGCGGCCAGCTCGACGAGGATCTCCTCGGCCCCGCCGCCGATCATCATGACCTTCACTTCGCGGTAGATGCGCTCGATGCGCGTGCCGCGCATGTAGCCCGCACCGCCGAGGATCTGCACGGCGTCGTCGGCGCAATGGCGCATCACCCGCGCGGCGCGGTTCTTCGCCAGCGCGATCTGCGCGGCCGGCCGTTCGCCCCGCTCGACGCGCTCCGCCAGTTGCGCGAGCCACGCGAGTACCGGAACGATCTCGTCGATCATGCGCACGAGCTTGTGCCGGATGACCTGGTGCGCGACCAGCGGCTCGCCGAAGGTGCGCCGCTCGCGCGCCCAGGCGAGCGCGTCCTCGAAGCAGACGATCGCGAAGCCGATCGCTTGCGCGGCCATCGCGAGCCGCTCGCCGTTGAAGTTGCGCAGGATCAGCGGGAAGCCCGCGCCGAGCGGGCCGACGAGGCGATCGCGGCTGACCGGGCAGTCGTCGAAATGCAGTTGCGCGGTGTCCGAGCACCACCAGCCGGTCTTGCGCAGCGGGGTGCGCGAGAAGCCGGGCGCATCGCGATCGACGAGAAAGAGCGAGATGCCTTCCGGCCCCGCGCCCGAGCTGCGCGCGGCGACCAGGTAGTGGTCGGCACGCATGCCGGAAGTGATGAAGGTCTTCGAGCCGCGCAGACGCCAGCCGTCGGCGTCGGCATGAGCGCGCGTGCACAGCTGCGCGACATCGGAGCCGCCGGAGGGCTCGGTGACGGCGAGCGCGCCGATCGCTTCGCCGCGAAGGATGGCGGGCACGATGCGTTCGACGAGCGCGGGAGCGCCCGCCTCGAGCAGCGGGCCGAGCATGATCGTGTGCGTCATCAGGCCGGCGAGGAGTCCGCCCGATCCGGCGCGCGTCAGTTCGATCGTCGCGACGATGCGCGAGAGCGTGTCGCAGGGGGTGCCGCCCAGGGATTCGGGATAGCCGAGCCCGAGCAGTCCGATGTCGGCCGCCTTGCGGTGCAGCTCGCGCGGGAATTCGCCGGCTTCGTCCCACGCGTCGACGTTCGGGGCCAGCTCGCGCTCGACGAAGCGCCGGATCGCGTCGCGCAGCTGGCGGTGCTCGTCGGTGGCACCCGGTTGGCGCGTGACGTCCAGGCAGGCGGCGAGCCGGTCGTCGATCACGCGGCCTCCGGCTCGATTCGGACCAGAAGCGTGGCCGGCGAGACCTGCGTGCCGACCGACACGGCGATCGCCGCGACCCGTCCGCTGGTCGGCGCGCCGACCCGGTGCTCCATCTTCATCGCTTCGATCGACAGCAGCGCCTGGCCGGCGCGGACGCGGTCGCCTTCGGCTACGGCGATCGCCGCCACGCGGCCGTGCATGCGGGCGCGCAGTTCGCCTCCGGCGTCGGCGCTGGCGCGGCGGGCCGACAACGATGCGGCGTCGACGACGCCGGCGGCGAAGCCGCCATGGTCGAGCCACATCCGCGACGGTCGGGCGGGCGGGCCTTCGAAAGCGGCGTGGATCGACAGCCGGTGACCGTCGATGCGCACCGATTCGGCCGATTCGATCTGCAGCCGGATTTCGAGCGTGTCGATGCGTGCGGTGAGCGCGTCGTCGTGCGCGGCTTCGATCTCGGCGTTCCAGCGCAGCGGCTCGTCGTCCGCGGCGTGAACGCGAGCGTCGGCAATGTCGGCGCCCACCACGGCGAGCGACACCCGCGAGCGGCGCAGGCCGCTCGACGACCAGTTGGCGAGCGGGCCATGTCCGGCCATCACGGCCTTCGTCCAGAGCGCGCTTGCCACGGCCCGCCATTGCGGATCGGGCGCGGGTGCACGCCAGCGCGAAGCCGCGTCTTCGAGCCAGCCCACGTCGAGTTCGCCGGCGACGAAACGCGGCGCGCGCAGGCATTCGAGCAGGAACGCGCGGTTCGTGACCGGGCCGAGGATCGAACTGCGCGCGAGCGCCGCAGCCAGCCGCATCCGGGCGTGCTCGCGATCGCGGCCGTGCGCGACGAACCTGGCGATCAGCGAGTCGAAGTGCGGCGAGACGCAGGCACCGGCGCCGAGCGCATGATCGACCAGCACGCCGTCGTCGTGCGCGATTCGCCATCCGCGAACGGCGCCGCCCTGCGGCACGAAACCGTGGAAGGCGTCCTCGGCGCACAGCCGCGCCTCGATCGCGTGCCCGTCGAAGCGGATGTCGGCCTGAGCGAAGGGCAGGGGCTCGCCGCGCGCGACGCGCAACTGCAGCTCGACGAGATCGACTCCGGTGATCGCCTCGGTGACGCGGTGCTCGACCTGCAGCCGGGTGTTGACCTCGAGAAAGTGGAAGTCGCCGCTGCGTTCGAGCAGGAACTCGATGGTTCCCGCGCCGACGTAGCCGACCGCCTGCGCGAGACGCACGGCCGCTTCGCCCATCGCCGCGCGCGTCTGCGCGGAAACGCCGGGGGCGGGCGCTTCCTCGACGATCTTCTGGTGGCGGCGCTGCGTCGAGCAGTCGCGCTCGCCCAGGTGCACGCAGCGGCCGAAGCGGTCGGCGAGGATCTGGATCTCGACGTGGCGCGCACCGTCCATGCATTTCTCGAGCAGCAGCCGGTCGTCGCCGAAGGCCGACTGCGCCTCCTGTGCCGCCGCCTTGCGCAGCCGCTCGAAATCGGCCAGCGAATCGACGCGACGCATGCCGCGCCCGCCGCCACCTGCGGCGGCCTTGATCATCAGCGGCACGCCGATGCGTTCGGCCTCGGCCGCCATCGTCGACGGCGACGCGTCGTCGCCGGCATATCCGGGCAGGCAGGGCACGCCGGCGCGCCGCGCGATCTCCTTCGCCCGCACTTTGTCGCCGAGCGCTTCGATCGCCTCGGCGGACGGCCCGACGAAAACGATGCCCGCCGCTACGCAGGCGCGGGCGAAGGCCGCGTTCTCCGAGAGAAAGCCGTAACCGGGATGAACGGCGCCGGCGCCGCTGCGCCGGCAGGCATCGATCACCGCGTCGATCGACAGGTAGGCGGCAAGATCGGAATCGGCGCGCAGCTCGATCGCTTCGTCGGCGTCGGTGACGTGCGGTGCGTCGCGCTCGCCCGGCGCGTGGACGGCGATCGTGCGCAGGCCGAGCGCGCGGGCGCTGCGCAGCACGCGGCGCGCGATCTCGCCGCGGTTCGCGACGAGCAGCGCATCGAAGCCCTGCAGCGGGGGCGCGACGCGCGTCATGGGCGCGGCAGGATGCCCATCGTTTTGGCGATGATGCCGAGCATCACCTCGTCGGCGCCGCCGCCGATCGAGCCGAGCCGGGAATCGCGCCAGTAGCGGTTCACGCGCGTGTCCTCGATGTAGCCCATGCCGCCCCAGAACTGCAAGCACCAGTCGGCCACCTCGCGCGAGACGCGTCCGGCCTTCAGCTTGGCCATCGACGCCAGCTGCGTGACGTCGGCGCCGCCGACGTACAGCTCGACCGCGCGGTACAGCAGCGCGCGCAGGCATTCGATCTCGGTGTTCAGTTCGGCGAGCTTGAAATGGATGTACTGGTTGGCGAGCAGCGGCTGGCCGAAGGCCTGGCGTTCGCGCAGGTAGTCGATCGTCTCGGCGAGGATCGCGCTCGCGGCGAGCGAGTTGGCCGCCGCCCATAGGCGTTCCTCCTGGAACTGCATCATCTGGTAGGCGAAACCCATGCCTTCCTCGCCGATGCGGTAGCGCTGCGGCACGCGCACGTCGTCGAGGAAGATCTGCGCGGTGTCGGACGAGCGCATGCCGGCCTTTTCGAGCCTGCGCGCGATCTGTATTCCGGGGGTGCCCATCGGCACGCAGATCAGCGTCTTGTTCCGGTGCGGCGCTCCGTCGGAGGTGTTGGCCAGCAGGCACATCCAGTCGGCCTGCGTGCCGCTGGTCGTCCACATCTTGCCGCCGCGGATGCGGTAGTCGCCGCCCTCCTTGTGCGCGAAGGTGCGAATCGAGGCGACGTCGGAGCCCGCGCCGGTCTCCGACACGCCGAGGCAGGCGACGCGCTCGCCCGCGATCGAGGGGGCGAGGAACTCGCGCTTCAGCTCGTCGCTGCCGAAGCGGGCGAGGGCGGGTGTGGCCATGTCGGTCTGCACGCCGATCGCCATCGGCACGCCGCCGCAGTGCGCGTGGCCGAGTGCCTCCGATACCGCGACCGAATACGAGTAGTCGAGGCCCGAGCCTCCGTACTCGACCGGCTTCGTCACACCCAGGAAGCCGAGCCGCCCCATCTTGCGGAACAGCTCGCGCGCGGGGAAGACGCCGGCGCGCTCCCATTCGTCGACGTGCGGGTTGACTTCGGCATCGACGAAGCGGCGCACGGAATCCTTCAGTCGCTCGTGTTCTTCGGTGTAGATCATTGCGGTGTCGTGGACGGAAACTCGGTTCAGGGACGCGCGACGCCGAAGCTGGTCGGGTGCAGCGTTCGCGCCTGCGCCTGCGCGCAGGTGTCGAGCAGGAAGCCGAGCAGCCTGCGCGTGTCGCGCGGATCGACGATGCCGTCGTCGAGCAGACGCGCGCTCGTGTGCAGCACGCCGGCCTGCGCCTCGAAGTGCTCGACGATGCGAGCCGACAATGCGTCGAGCTTCGCCTCGTCGACCGGCTCGCCGCGCCGCCGCGCGGTGGTCTCGCTGACGATGCGCATGGTGAGCGCGGCCTGCTCGCCGCCCATGACGGCGGTGCGCGCGTTCGGCCAGGAGAACACGAAGCGCGGCCCGAAGGCGCGTCCGCACATCCCGTAGTTGCCGGCACCGAACGAGGCGCCGCAGTGCAGGGTGATCGACGGCACGGTGGCGTTCGAGACGGCCTGTATCATCTTCGAGCCGTGCTTGATCATGCCGGCCTGCTCGCTCGCCCGTCCGACGATGTAGCCGGTGGTGTTCTGCAGGTAGACGAGTGCCGTCGTGCTCTGGCAGCAGGCCTGGATGAAATGGGTGGCCTTGTTCGCGCCGGCCGGATCGATCGGCCCGTTGTTCGTGACGATGCCGATGCGGTGTCCGTGCAGCTCGGCATGGCCGCAGACGGTTTCGGGGCCGTAGTCGGGCTGGACCTCGAGGAAGCGCGAACCGTCGACGATGCGCGCGACGACCTCGCGCATGTCGAAGGGTTCGCGGAAGTCGAGCGGAACGACGCCGGCAAGCTCGTCGGGGGCATGCAGCGGTTCCTCGAATCCGAGGCGCGTGGAACGCGAGGTGTCGTCGCCGAAGCCCAGCCGCCCGACCACTTCGCGCGCGATCCGGATCGCATCGGCATCGTCGTCGGCCAGATGGTCGGCGAGTCCGGAAACCTGCGCGTGCATCTCCGCGCCGCCCAGTTCCTCGTCGGTGGCGATCTCGCCGGTGGCCGCCTGCAGCAGCGGCGGGCCGGCGAGAAAGGCCTTCGCGCGCCCGCGCACCATGACGACATGGTCGGACAGGCCCGGCAGGTAGGCTCCCCCCGCAGTGGACGAACCGTGCACGATCGCGACCACGGGAATGCCTGCCGCCGACAGCTGCGCAAGATTGTGGAACAGGCGCCCGCCGTGCACGAAATCCTCGACGCGGTAGCGCAGCAGATTCGCGCCGGCGGATTCGATGGACTGCACGAGCGGCAGGCGGTTCTCGAGCGCGATCTGCTGCGCGCGCAGGATCTTCTCGCCGCCCATGCTGGGGATCGCTCCGGCGTCGATGCCGGAGTCGTTGACGATGACGACGCAGCGCGTGGACGAGACGAAGCCGATGCCGCACAGGACCCCCGCGCCGGGGATGCTGCGTTGCGCGTCGGTGTCGTCGAGCCGGTATCCGGCCATCGTCGAGAGTTCGAGCCAGGGGCTGCCGGGATCGAGGAGCCGGGCGAGCCGTTCGCGCGGCAGCAGCTGGCCGCGCCGCTCGAAGAGTGGCGCCGCGCGGGCGGAGGTGTCGCGCGTGCGCTGTTCGAGCGCGCGCAACTCGGCGACGCGCTCGAGCATCGCGATCCGACGCGCGGCGAATTCGGCGCTGCCGGTATCGATTTCCGTATCGAGAGGGCGCATCCGGGCGACAGCGCTCTTCAGGGTTCGTCGAGCACGCGCGGCCGGCTCGCGAGCGGGAACGCGTCGAAGGGACGCGTCGCTTCGCTGTCGTGCTCCATCGGTTGCGCGGGCCAGGTATGCCGCGCGTTGGGAACGCCGCCGTCGACCCGGATGCAACTGCCGGTAATGAATGCCGCGGCTGGAGACAGCAGGAAGACGATCGCCGCCGATACTTCGGCTTCGGTTCCGAAGCGCTGCAGCGGCACGACGCGACGCAGCCGGCGCAGCTGCGCGATGGTCTCCGGCGGGTAGCGGTCGAGCCCGCTCGAGGCGATCCATCCGGGTGCGACCGCGTTGACGCGCACGCCGCTACGCGCCCATTCCACGGCGAGCGACTCGGTGAGGTTGAGCATTCCCGCGCGCGCCGCGCCCGAGTGCGACATTCCGGGCATGCCGCCCCACATGTCGGCGATCAGATTGACGATCGCTCCCCCGTGCTCGCGCAGGAACTGGCGGTAGGCCTCGCGGGCGACGAGAAAGCCGCCGCCCAGGTTCGTGCGAACGACCGCATCCCATCCGTTGAGCGTGATGTCCTCGGCGGCCGCCGGAAACTGCCCGCCGGCGTTGTTCACGACAGCGTCGAGCCTTCCGTGCGCGCGCAGCACGTCGCCGACCACGCGCTGCACCGCTTCCTCATCGCGGATGTCGAGCGGGTGATGCGTGGCCTGCGTGCCCTTGCCGCGAAGCTCGGCGGCAACCGCTTCGAGCCGCTCGGCGTTGCGACCGGCGAGGGCGACCGAGGCGCCGAGCGCCGCCAGCTCGTGCGCGGTGCAGCGGCCGATGCCGGAGCCGCCTCCGGTGACGAGCACGACGCGCCCGGCGAACAGACCGGGGCGGAACGCGCTGCGATAGTCGGGGGTGGGCATTGCGGGTAGATAATGAGCAATACTCAACAAATTGCCCGGCGCCTCCCGTTCCGTCAAGCCGCAGTGCAGCATCCGATGCACGCGAAGAACGAGGACGGCATGCAAGCGCCTGGATCGATGGCCGCGATCCGTCGCCGGTTCTATACTGAGCAGCGCTCATGATCCACCCCGAACGATGCCCGCACCGCTGCCCCGCAGACGAAAACCGGTCCGTCGCGACGAGATCCTCGCCGCCGCCCGCGAGGTATTCCTCGAGCGGTCGTTCGAGAACGCTTCGGTGGCCGAGATCGCCGCGCGTGCCGGATGCGTGGAGGGGACGATCTACACGTATTTCCGCAGCAAGCGCGAGTTGCTCGATTCGCTGCTCGTGGCGTTCTACGATCGGCTGATCGCCGATGTCGAGGCCGGCTTCGATGCCATCGTCGACACGCGGGCTCGGCTGAGCTACCTGATCGCCCGCCACCTGCAGGTCGCGATCGACGACCCCGCGTTCGCGCGGCTGATCGTGCGCGAGTCGCGCGGCCACCGGCCGTACTTCGGCTCCCAACTGCACGCGCTGAACCGCCGCTACGGGCAGTTCCTGATGCGCACGCTGCGCGACGGCATCGAGCGCGGCGAGTTGCGCGGCGACCTCGATGCGGCGCTGGCTCGCGACCTCGTCTTCGGCGGACTCGAGCACCATGTATGGAACCGGCTGGCGCGTCGGCGGAATTTCGTTCCGGCGCGCACGGCTACGACGATCGTCGAACTGCTCTGGAACGGCTGGACAGCGCCGGACGGTGGCGATCTGCGCGGACTCGAGCAGCGGGTGCAGCGACTCGAACGGCGCATCGATCCCGGCTGAAGGCGTCTCCGGGGCCGATCTTCGATTCCCGATCCTCCCGTCCGCCCCTCTGCGCTCGACCCCCTCCGTGCGGAGCACGCTGCCTATAATCGCCTCGCCATGAGCGGTGAAGACCGAAGCGTTCCGTTGTACGTCGACCTCGACGGCTGCCTGCTGCGCACCGACACGCTGTGGGAGTCCTTCGCCGCGGCATTGCGCGCCAATCCGGTCGCGGGCCTGTTCGCGCTGCTCGCGCTGTCCCGGGGGCGCGCCGCGCTGAAGCGAAGGCTGGCCGAGATCGGAAAGGTCGACGTCGCCTCGATGCCGCGAAACGAGCGTTTCGTCGGCTGGCTGTGGGCGCAGCGCGCCCGCGGGCGCCGGCTCGTGCTCGCCACCGCGGCCGATGTCGCGCTGGCCGCGCAGGCCGCCGAAACGGTGGACGGAGCTGGCGACGACGCGCTGTTCGACGCGGTGCTCGCCAGCGACGGCCGACGCAACCTGAAGGGACCGCACAAGCTCGCCGCGATCCGCAAGCACGCCGGCGACTCCCCCTTCGACTACTGCGGCAACGGGCCCGAGGACGTCGCGATCTTCGCGCGTGCGCGCGGCGCGATCGTCGTCGGCGCTTCCCCGCGCGTGCTCGCCGCCGCGCGTCGCGAATCGACGGTGCTCGAGGTTTTCGACGCTCGCACGCCATGGCCCGCACGCCTGCGCTCCTGGCTGCGCGCGATGCGCCCGCACCAGTGGCTGAAGAACCTGCTCGTTCTCGTTCCGCTGCTCGCGTCGTTTCGCGTCGGCGAACTGTCGGCCCTCTTCGCGGCAACGCTCGCCCTGGTCTCCTTCAGCCTCGCGGCCTCGAGCGGCTATCTGCTGAACGACTTGCTCGACCTGGCCGCCGATCGCCGCCATCCGCGCAAGCGTGCACGGCCCTTCGCAGCGGGCGAACTGTCGGTGCGCAGCGGCTTCGCCGTCGCCGCGCTGCTTTTCGTATTGGCGATCGCGATCGCCTTCGCGGTCGGCAACACTTTCGTTGCATGGGTGCTCGCGTACCTGGCGATGACCGGCGCCTATTCGGGCTTCGCCAAGGGCATCGCGCTGCTCGACGTCGCCGCGCTCGCCGGGCTGTATACGGTGCGCGTGCTGGCGGGCGGTGCGGCGATCGGCGTCGAGGTCTCGTTCTGGCTGCTCGCGTTCTCGCTGTTTCTGTTCTTCTCGCTGGCGCTGGTGAAGCGCTGCGCGGAGATCGTCGCGCAACTCGCGCGCGACGAAGCGACGGGCGCCGGGCGCGATTACCGGGTCGGGGACCTCGCGGTGCTGCAGGCGCTGGGTATCGGCGCCTCGTTCTCGGCGCTCGTCGTGCTCGCGCTCTACATGCAGACGCCGGAAGTCACCGAGCGCTACGCGTCGCCGCAACTGCTCTGGCTGATGCTCGTGGGGCTGCTGATCCTGCTCGGCCGCATCTGGCTGTCGACCGCGCGCGGCGAGATGCACGACGACCCGCTCGTGTACGCGATCGAGAACCGGGCGAGCCGATGGATCGTCGGCGCGCTGCTGGTGCTGTTCGCCGCGGCTGCGACGCTTCGGCTGCCCTTCTGAAGCTCATTCGGCGAACGCGATCGTCGTCACCAGCGCATTTTCTGCCTGGCGCGAATCGAGCCGCGTGTGCTGCACGACGATCGGAACGTCGGAGACGATCGTGCTGGCGTAGTTCGTCGCCTTCGGGATCGGTTCCGGATCGTTCAGCTCGTTGAAGCGCTGATGCAGCGTGCGCCGCGGCGGCACGGTGATTTCGTACGGACCCGCCGGCTCGCGATCGGCGTAGTAGATCGTGATCCGCACGTGCGCTTCCGTGTCGTTGGCGTTCAGCAGGCACACCGTCTCGTGGCTGAGCATCTCCGGTTCCGGTCCGTGGCTCCAGGCGGGGATCCAGCCTTCCGCGATCGCCCAGGTCTTGCGTCCGATCGTCATGATCGTCTCCACAGAAAAGCGGCGCCGAATGCGGCGAGCAGCGACAGCGCGAGGCCGCCGCGCAGATACGCAGGGTCCAATCGTGTTCGCCTGCGACGCTCACCATTGGCCGCAGCGCGATCCGCACCCAGCAGCAGATGCGGGCCGACTTCCGCGATCGATCGCACACCGAGCAGACCCAGGTCGCGCTGCAGTTCGTCGCGCAGGATTTCCAGCACGCGCCCGACGCCGCGGCGCCCGCCGGCGGCAACGCCGTAGAGCGCGGCGCGGCCGATCAGCACCGCATCTGCGCCGAGCGCGAGCGCCTTGACGATGTCCGTGCCGCGGCGCACGCCGCCGTCCACCAGGAGGGGAAAGGCATCGCCGACCGCTTGCCGGGTCGCGGGCAATACATCGAGCGACGACGCCGACCAGTCGAGTTGGCGGCCGCCGTGGTTGGAAAGGACGAGCGCGTCGACGCCCGCTTCCACCGCGCGCACGGCGTCCCGCGGCCCGATCAGTCCCTTGAGGATCAGCCTGCGCGGCCACAGTGCGCGGATGCGGGCGATCGTCTGCCAGGACAGCGCCTGGTCCATCTGCGAGCGGATCCAGAAGGCGCTGTCGAAGAAATCGCGCTTGTCCTGCGGCACGAAGTCGAGAACGTTCTCGAAGCGCGGCAGGCCGTGTTCGAGAATCGTCGAAGCGAGCCAGCGCGGATGCCGAAGCGCATCGATTTCGGCGCGCCAGTCCAGGTTGCCGCTGCGCAGGCGGTTGCGGCGGTCCCATTCGCGGTTGCCGTAGATCTGCGCGCCGGTGGTGACGATCAGCGCCTCGCATCCGGCTGCTTCGGCGCGCCCGATCAACGTCTCGCATACCGAGGGCGGCCCGAAGACGTAGAGCTGCCACCAGTGACGCAGCCCGGGAATCCGGCCGATGTCTTCCATGCGGTCGTTCGACATCGTGCTCTGCGCGCAGGGAATGCCGGCGTCGGCCGCCGCCTGCGCGAGCGCGGTGTCTGCGTGAGGCCGGAACAGCGCGTTCAGGCCGGTCGGCGCGATGGCCACCGGCATCGACATCGGCTTGCCGAACAGTTCGCACGAAAGGTCGCGCTGCGAGACGTCGACCAGCACCGGGGGAACGAAATGCCATTGCGCGAACGCATCGAGATTTCGCGCGAGGGCGGCTTCCTCTTCGCTGCCGCCTTCGAGGTATTCGAGCGCGAAGCCCGGCAGGCGAGCGTGCGCCATCGCGCGCAGATCCTCGATGGTCTGCGCGCGCGAGAGGTCGCGGCTCGCGCGAAGCCGGCGCCGGGGCGTTCCGTCCAGCACGGCGGGGCTGGCCGGCAGGCGCAGGCGCTCGAGCGCGTTGCGGCCTGCGGCATGGAACGACATGTGGACTCCCCGCTTCGATCGACCGCGCGCGGGCTCACCCGTTCCGAGGTGCGGATCGATGCGCGCCGATCATGAAGCCCAGCGCGAAAGCAGCGCCGCCGAGCAGCAGCAGCGACGCATCGGAAAGGTTCCGGCTCGCGTCGTCCGCGCTTCGGCGGCCGACCGGGCTTTGCGCGTCGACCTGCAGTCCGAGCGACATCGCTGCCAGCTCGGCGATGTGCAGGCTTCCGCGCCCCGTGCCCTGTTCGATCTGCTCCCGGCAGCTGAAACCGTCGGCGAGCACGAGCGTGTCCTGCGGCGCCTTGCGCACCGTCGGCAGCAGCACGCGCTCGCCGGCGCGCAGGCCGACCTCCCAGGTGCGGGCATCGAAGCCGAAAGCGCCGGCCATTCCACAGCAGCCCGAGGGCACGACCTCGTGATCCACGCCTATCCGCGCGAGCACGCGTTTCTCCGCCTCGGGGTCGAGCACGGCGTGGTGATGGCAGTGGATCTGCACGAGCGCCTTGCGATCGAGCTCGTGCAGGTTGAAGCGATCGTGGTGCGCGTCGAGGAAGGCGCCGAAATCGACGCTTTGCCGGCTCAGCTTCTGCGCGAGCGGATCGTCCGGAAAGAAGTTCAGCAGTTCGTCGCGGAAGGCGGCGGTGCAGGCCGGCTCGAGGCCGATCAACGGAACGCTCGCTTCGATCGGCTCGCGCAGCGTTACCAGCGTTCGCTGCCATAGGCGCCTGGCCGTGCCGAGCATTCCCCAGTCGTACAGGGGACGCCCGCAGCACAGCGCCCGATCGGGAATCGTCACGCGAAAGCCGGCGGATTCGAGCACGAGCGTCGCGGCGACCGCGGCCCGGGGACGGAAATGTTCGTTGAAGGTGTCGGGCCACAGCAGGACGCGCGGCGCGTCCGCGTTCACCGGACCGCGTGCACGGAACCATTGCGTGAAGGTGCGCGGGGCGAAGCGTGGCATCTTGCGCTGTTGCGCGATGCCGCCGGCCGCCTTCACGAGTGCGGACACGCCCGGCGTCTGCGTCGCGAAGTTGGCCAGCGCCGGCATCCGCGACGCAAGGCGCGACCACCAGTGGATCAGCCCCATCGACCAGGCCGCACGCGGCCGCAGCCGCCCCGCGTAGTAGTGCGAACGGAACTCGGCCTTGTACGTCGCCATGTCGACGTTGACCGGGCAATCGTGCCGGCAGCCCTTGCACGCCAGGCACAGGTTCAGCGCGTCTTCGACGGCGTCGCTCTTCCAGCCGTCGGCGACCGGGTCGCCGCGCAGCATCTCGAACAGTAGGCGCGCCCGTCCGCGCGTCGAGTACTTCTCCTCGCGCGTGACCATGAAACTCGGACACATGACCTGGCCGTTCGCGCTGTCGGTGCGCCGGCACTCGCCGACGCCGACGCAGCGCAGCGTCGCGTGTTCGAAGCTGCCGTGATCGGCCGGGTAGCGGAAATGCGTGTCGAGCGCGGGCGCGTGCCACGCGGGTCCGACGCGCAGGTTCGAGGTGATCGGAAACGGATCGATCACCTTGCCCGGGTTCATCCGGCCGCGCGGGTCCCAGATCGCCTTGAATTCGCGGAAGGCCTGGACCACCTGCGCGCCGTACATCTTCTCGAGCAGCGCGCCGCGCGCCTGTCCGTCGCCGTGTTCGCCCGAAAGCGAACCGTCGTAGCGCACGACAAGGTCCGCCGCTTCGTCGAGGAAGCGGCGCCACCGTGCGATGCCCGGCTCGTCGCGCGGATCGAAAGCGACGCGACAGTGCACGAGCCCGTCGCCGAAGTGGCCGTAGACCGACGGGTCGTAGCCGTAGCGGTGGAACAGCGCCTTCAGGTCGCGCAGGTACGCGCCGAGCCTGTCGCGATGCACGGCGCTGTCTTCCCAGCCCGGCCAGGTGTCGGGATGGTTGGGCAGGTAGGCGGTGGCGCCGAGCGACGCGTCGCGCACTTCCCAGATCCGCGCCTGCCGGGCCTTGTCGCGGATCAGCTTCGGATGCACGTCGCGGTCGTTGCCGAATTCGCGCATCAGCGCCTGCCCCCTGGCCGCCGCTTCGTCGTCGCTGTCGGCGCCGAACTCGGCGACGAGCCAGCCCTTGCCCGGCGGCAAGGCCTCGAGGTCTTCCGCGTGCAGGTGCTTTTCCTTCATGAAATCGATCAGCAGATCGTCCATGCCCTCGAGCGCGATCGGGCCGTAGCGGAGTGCGCGCGGAACTGCATCGGCCGCCTGGAAGATGTCGGGAAAGCCGACGATCGCCAGCACGCGGTGACGCGGGTCGTGAATGAGGTCGACGGTCGCCTCGAGCACGATTACGCAGGTGCCCTCGGTTCCGACGAGCGCTCGCGCGACGTCGAAGCCGTTCTCGGGAAAGAGGAAGTTCAGGTTCTCGTAGCCCGATACGCGCCGCGGTATGTCGGGGAACTTCCTGCGGATCTCGTCGCCATGACGTCGGCGCAATTCGTCGAGTCGGCGGTAGATCGCGGTGCGCGGCCCGCCGCTGCGCAGGATCGCCCGGAATTCCTCGTCGCCGGTCGGTCCAACCGTGAGCTGCAACCCCTCGTAGGTGAGAATCTCGAGCGAGCGGACGTTATGCACCGTGATTCCGTTCATCAACGTGTGCATGCCGCCCGAGTCGTTGCCGATCATTCCGCCCAGCGTGTTGTGATCGTGCGTGGCCGGGTCGGGGCCGAAGGTCAGGCCGTGCTCGCCGGCCGCGCGCCGCAGCTTATCGAGGATGCAACCGGGCTCCACTCGCGCGGTGCGCTGCTGCGGGTCGATCGCGAGAACGCGATTGAGGTATTTCGAGAAGTCGAGCACTACGGCCACGTTGCAGGTTTCGCCGGCGAGACTGGTTCCGCCTCCGCGCGAGAGCAACGGAACGTCGTATCGTCGGCATACCTGCACTGTGTGGATCACGTCGTCGCGCGTCTTCGGAACGACAACGCCGATCGGCACCTGCCGGTAGTTCGACGCGTCGGTGGCGTAGAGCGCGCGGCTGCCGGGGTCGAAGCGGACTTCGCCCTCGACTGCGATGGCGAGTTCCCGCGCGAGCCGGTCGGCATCCAGGCCTCTCGTCGCAACCGCGTCGCCTTCGATGCGACCGTCCGGCGCCCGGCGGATTGCACGGCCGGGGTGCAGGTCGAAGGTGGCGGCCACGCTTCACTCCCTGCGGCCGGGCACGATCGCGGACAGTACCTGTTTGGCGGTGCCCATCAGCATGCCGGCCTGGTCCGGGTCGCCATGCAGCATCGTCGACATGAAGTTCTTCGCCTGTTCGAGCGAGATGTGCGGCGGCAGCGGCGGCACTTCCGGATCGGTCTTCACCTCGAGCACCACCGGCCGATCGGCAGCCAGCGCTTCATCCCATGCGGGCCCCAGCCGCTGCGGGTCGTCGACGAAGATGCCCTTCAGGCCGATCGATTCCGCGAAGCGGTGATAGGGCACGTCGGGGATGCGCTGCGTGGCGACGAACTTCGGATCGCCTTCCATCACGCGCTGCTCCCAGGTGACCTGGTTCAGGTCCTCGTTGTTCAGCACGCAGCAGATCCAGGTGCGGTTGCTCCAGCGTTGCCAGTACTTCGCGACGGTGATCAGTTCCGCCATGTTGTTCATCTGCATCGCGCCGTCGCCGACGAGCGCGATCACCGGGCGATCGGGATGCGCGAACTTGGCGGCGATCGCGTAGGGGACGGCAGCGCCCATCGAGGCAAGCCCGCCGGACAGCGAGCACATCATTCCGCGGCGGATCTTCAGGTCGCGCGCGTACCAGTTCGCGCACGAGCCCGAATCCGACGTGACGATCGCGCGCTCGGGCAGCTTCGGCGACAGTTCCCACGCGATGCGTTGCGGATTGACCGGATTCGCCTCGGCCATCGCGCGCTCCTCGAGCGTCTTCCACCAGTCGGCGACGTTGCGCTCGATCTGCCTGCGCCACGACGACGCCGGCTTCTGTTCGACCAGCGGCAGCAGCGCGCGCAGCGTCTCGGCCGAGTCGCCGTGCAGGTTGACCTCCATCGGAAAACGCAGGCTGAGCATCGACGGGTCGATGTCGATCTGCACGCCGCGCGCGTCGCCTTCCTTCGGCAGGAATTCGGAGTAGGGAAATCCCGAGCCGATCATCAGGAAGGTGTCGCACTCCGTCATCAGGTCGTAGCTCGGCTTCGTGCCGAGCAGGCCGATCGAGCCCGTGACCCACGGCAGGTCGTCGGGCAGCACGGCCTTGCCGAGCAGCGCTTTCGCGGCGCCTGCCTGCAGCCGGTCGGCGATCGCGATCACCTCGTCGGTGGCGTGCAGGGCACCGGCGCCGACGAGGATCGCGATCTTGCTGCCCGCGTTCAGCACCTCGGCGGCACGCTGCAGATCGGTGCGCTCGGGTACGACGACGGGACGCGAGTAGCCGATGCCGGTGGGCAGCGATCCGTGCGTCCGCGTCGGCGGCTCGTAGTCCTCGTCCTGCAGGTCCTTCGGCAGCACGAGCACGGCGATCGCGTTGTCGGCCTTCGCGATGCGAAGGCCCCGATCCACCAGCAGGCGCACCTGCGAGGGCGCTTCGGCTTCCTGCACGAAGGAGGCCACGTCGGAGAACATCCGGACGAGATTCATCTCCTGCTGGAAGTGGCCGCCGCGCGCGGTGCGCGGTGCCTGGCCGGCAATGGCGAGCACCGGCACGTGATCGAGCATCGCGTCGTACAAGCCGGTGATCAGGTGCGAGGCGCCGGGCCCGCTCGTTGCGAGGCAGACCCCGGGTTCGCCCGTAAACTTTGCATGGGCCGACGCCATGAAGGCCGCCATCTCTTCGTGGCGCGCCTGCACGAACTCGATCTTTCCCTCGGCTCGATTCAGCGCGCCGAGAACGCCGTTGATGCCGTCTCCGGGATAGCCGAAGATGCGCCGCACGCCCCAGTCGTAGAGCCGCTGGACGAAGAAATCGCTGACGTTCCGGCCCATGACGTGCTGCTCCGCTTCCTTCGAGATTCCATTCTCGAAGGGCAGCACGTCGTGTTCCTGCGCGTCAGCGCGAGGGCACTGCCTCTTCGGTGCGCGAAGTGCGCGGCTTCTTCATCCAGACGATCGGCTTGGCCACCGGAGGCAGCGGAACGATCCCTGCCTGCTCGAGTGTCTTCTCCAGCTCGCGCCCTTCGGGTTCGGCCAGGGCCGCGGTGATCGCGCCGCGCAGCTCCTGCGCGGCGTCGGCGCCGGGCGGCGTGGAAGACTCGAGCGCGCGCACGACGAGCGTGTCGAAGATGCGCGTGAAGCTCGCGCGTCCGCGGCGATGCGTGTCGCCATAGCCCTTGAGCACGTGCGGCACCTCGGCGAGCGCCGCGGCGAATACCGGCGACAGCGGCAGCATCTTCTCGAGCGCGGCGAGCCACCGTTCGATCGCTTCCTGTTCCTCGCGAAAGCGCAGCGACCCGCGGCGCATCCGTCGCATCTTCGCAAGGGTGCGCAGCATCAGGAAGCCGCCGACGTGCGTGCTCGGCAGGTACATGCCGCGGTTCAGCGTGTCCAGCTTGTTGTTCTTCACCGCCCAGTCGCGCAGCCGCTTGCCCAGCCCTCCGGGCAGCACGGAAGCCAGTTCGTCGACGCCGGGCTTGAAGTATTCGACGATGCGAACGATCTCGCCGTCGCGCGCGCGCGCTTCGCCGCGGATGCGCTCGACGCGGCTGCGTCGCGACTTCAGGTCGGCGACGCGGATGACGTCTTCGTAGCTCATCCACAGCGCCAGGTAGCGCGCTGCCTCGGCGAGCGCCCGCGCGACCGTCGGCTGGCCCTGTGCATCGCCGGCAGCGGCGACCAGGCGCTGCAGGCGCTCGACGTACTGGCGCGCATAAGCCGCGTCCTGGTAGTCGAGCACGCGCACGACGCCGTGCGCGGCGTTCTCGCGCATGGCCGCGGGCAGCGTCGCCAGCAGCGGCGCCCACATCTCGGGCGCGGCGCGGCCCGCCGGTTGGGCCGCGGCGAAGGCTTCGTGCGCCGCGCCGGTGGCGACCGCGTCGTAGGCGGCGCCGAAACCGGCCAGGCTCGTCGCGACGCCGAGGCCGCCGCCGCGGATGACCCGCTCGCAGACTTCGCGCGACCACGGCAGCACGCCCGAACCGGCCAGAGCGCCGAACATCACGGCGCTGATCACCGTGCGGTGCTCGGCCGCGAGCGCCGCCATGTCGAGCGTCAGATACTTCGCCGACAGTCGCCGGGCGGCGGCGTGCGCGAGCGACTCGTCGAAGCGGCCGTCGCCCATCTGCATCTTTTCCTGCGTCGTGTAGACGCGGCTCGACGACGAGATCAGCGTCGTGCGCTTCGGGTGCACGAAGCCGCGCTCGATCGTGCGCGCCGCCTCGAGCAGTTCGCTGGCGATGACGACGTCCACGCCGCCGGGCATCGGGCTCAACGCGAAGACCGGCTGCGCACCGTCGGGCGCCGGCGTGCGCATCATCTCGACGTAGTAGCTGGTGGAGCCGGTGCGCTGCGCGACGCCGGGCACCGACGTGGCCTGCACCGGCAGCCCCTGGTCGAGCGCGCAGGCGACGATCCAGTCGTTCAGCACGCCGCCGCCTTCGCCGCCGAGCGCGGCGATCAGGATCGTCAGAGGTCGGTTCTCGTTCATCGGGTTCAGGCCGGTTGCAGCGGGCCGATGATCGCGCGGCGCAGTCGCGCCTTGATGCGATCCCAGCGGCTGGGGTTCGAGATGATCTCGGCGCGCCAGAACGACGGGCACAGCGTGGCGGCATGCGCGACTTCGCCGCACAGCCCGCAGCCGACGCAGTCGTTCGTCACGTGCGCCACCGGGTCGACCTTCAGCGGATCGGTGGGCGTCTTCACCGTGAGCGTCGGGCAGCCCGAGAGGCGGATGCACGAGTGGTCGCCCGTGCAGGTGTCCTCGTCGACGCCGAAGCGCGTGCGCACGACGCGCTTGCCTTCGGCGAGCATCTTCGCGCGCAGCGGCTTGATGCGGCGCTGGCGTTCGAGCTGGCACTCGCCGTCGGCGATGATCACCTTCAGGCCGTCGTACGAGGAGGTCAGCGCCTCCTTCAGCGTCTGCTTGACCTTGCCCACCTTGTAGTTGTCGACGGTGCGCAGCCACTTCACGCCCATGCCCTTCAGCGTGCTCTCGATCGTCACCTGGGTGGGCGTGGCGCTCGTGCCTTCGGCGACGCGCCGCGCTTCGGACGTCGGCGTGGAGATGACCTCCTGCGTGCCGGTGGCCGAGGTGTAGCCGTTCTTCATGATGACGAGCACGCCGTCGCCCTTGTTCAACAGCGCCGACGACACGCCCGAGATCAGCCCGTTGTGCCAGAAGCCGCCGTCGCCCATGATCGCGATCGGCCGCGTGGCGAGGAAATTCTTCACCCCCGCGCTGCTCGCCAGGCTCATTCCGTAGCCGAGGATCGAGTTGCCGAAGGAGAAGGGCGCGAAGGTGGCGAACGAGTGGCAGCCGATGTCGGTGGAGACGTGCAGCTTGCCGATCTCCTGCTCGACGAGCTTCAGCGCGGAGAACACCGGCCGTTCGGGACAGCCCGTGCAGAAGTTCGGCGGTCGTCCGGGCAGCAGTCCCTTGAACTCTTCGGTGGCCTGCTCGCGCAGCAGCTCGACCTCGCGCAGCAGTTCGTCGGCGCCGCCACGCGGCAGCTCCGGCGCGTGCTGCGCGAGGAAACGCGACAACCCCTTCAGGATCAGTTCGGCGGTGTATTCGCCGCCCATCGACAGCAGGTCCTTGCCGTGCAGCTTCGTCTGCAGGTCGGCGCGGCGCAGGATCGTGCTGATCTCCTGCTCGATGAAGTCGGGCTGGCCTTCCTCGACGAGCAGCACCGCCCGCTTGCCGGCGAAGAACTGCGTGATCTGCTCGGGAACGAGCGGATAGACGATGTTCAGGTTCAGGATCGGGATCTGCGTCCTGCCGTATGCGTCGGCCAACCCGAGCGTCTGCAGGGCGCGGATCAGGTTGTTGTACAGGCCCCCCTGCACGACGATGCCGAGCGAGTCGTGCGGCCCGTCGAACAACTCGTTGAGCGCCGCGTCCACCACGTAGCGGCGCGCCGCCGGCATGCGTACCTCGTGCTTGAGCTTCTCGTGCTGGAAGGTGACGGGCGGGTGCGACAGCCGCGAGTAGTCGAAATTCGCCGGCTCCTTCTGCAGCTCGCGCGTGGAGATGCGCGGCTTGCGATTTTCCTTGCAGACGAAGCTGCCGCGCACGTGACAGGCGCGGATGCGCAACTGCAGCATCACCGGCGTGTTCGACGCCTCCGACAGCTCGAAGCCGTGCTCGACCATCTTCACGATCGTCGGCAGGTTCGGCCGCGGATCGAGCAGCCACATGCCCGACTTCATCGCGAAGGCGTGCGTGCGCTCCTGGATGACGCTGGCGCCTTCGCCGTAGTCCTCGCCGACGACGATGAGCGCCCCGCCCATCACGCCCGGCGAAGCGAGGTTCGACAGCGCGTCGGAAGCCACGTTGGTGCCGACCACCGATTTCCAGGTGACGGCGCCGCGCACCGGGTACATGATCGAGGCGCCGAGCATCGCGGCGGCCGAGGCCTCGTTCGTGCACGCTTCCACGTGCACGCCGAGTTCGTCCATGTAGTCGCGCGCCTGCACCATGACGTCGAGCAGGTGCGAGACGGGCGCGCCCTGGTAGCCGCCGACGTAGGTGACGCCCGATTGCAGCAGAGCCTTCGTCACGGCGAGAATGCCCTCGCCGTGGAAAGTTTCGCCGTTGCCGAGCGAGAGCGAGCGGATCTCGTTGCTGAAGGAGACTTCCACGCGGAACTCCCGGGTTCGAGGTTGTGCGAGGGACGGGCGGGAGGCGGGATCGCGCAGGGCCGCCGTGGCCGCCCTTGATCGTCCATCAAGTTAAACGTAGGCTACTCATTCGTCAAATGGATTATCAGAATCCATCGAATTGACGAAATGAATGTCGGAGGCGGATACGATGGCGGCTGTCGCATCGTCGAGGAGCGTGGCCGGCGATTCCCCCTCGTCGAGGAGCGTCGTCGACGATCCCCCATCCCCGAAGAGCGCCCTCGGGGACCCCCGCTTCTTCGCCCGCCTGGACCTGAACCTGCTGCGGGTGCTGGTGGCGATCGCGCGTTTCCGGTCGGTGACCGAAGCGGGGCGCCATCTTTCGCTGAGCCAGCCGGCCACCAGCAACGCGCTGGCGCGCCTGCGCGAGGCCTTCGACGATCCGCTCTTCGTGCGTGCGCCGGGCGCGCTGGCGCCGACGCCGCTGGCGGCGCGCGTCGCGCCGATCGTCGCACGGCACCTCGAGGAACTCGAAGCGGCCCTCGGCGAGCACCGGCCCTTCGATCCCGCGAGCAGCGCCACCGAATGGCGGCTGTCGCTGTCGGACCTCGGCGAGATCGTCTTCCTGTCGGCGATCGTCGAGGCGGTGCGCAGCGACGCGCCGCACACGCGCGTGACGAACGCTTCGGTGCCGGTCGAGCGCGTCGCCGATGCGCTGGCGCATCGCGAGATCGATCTCGCCGTGGGGATCATGGACCCGCGGCAACGGGGGCTTCGCTCCACCGTGCTGTTTCGCGAGCGCTACGTTGCGCTCAGCCGCCGCGATTGCCCGCGCGCCTGGCGCACGCGGCGCGGTTTCGCCGATGCGCCGCTCGCCGTGGCCTCGCCCACGGCGACCTACCACGGCGAGATCGCCGAGCGCATCGAGCGTGTCCGGCTGCACAGCGGCATCGTCGTGCACGCCAGGCATTTCTCGACGATGCCGGACCTCGTGGCCCGCGGCGAACTGGTGGCGATCGTCCCCGAGATGTTCGCGTCGATGGCGTGCGAGCGGCACGATCTGGCGATGTGGCCGATCCCGACGCCGACGCCGCGCTACGAGGTCTGCATGGTCTGGCACGGCGCGCTCGACACCGATCCCGCGCAGCAGTGGCTGCGCGAGCGGGTGCTGCAGGCATTCGGGCGATGAGGCGATCCATGGACGTCCCGCACAAGCTGATTCTCGACTACGCCCTCGAACACGGGGAGACGAAGGCCGAGCTCATCTACCTGACGCAGCCGGTCGGAGGCGACAGGGCGGTCGACTACACCTGGGGGCAGGTGATCGACCAGTCGCGGCGCATGGCCGCCCATTTGCGCAGCCGGGGTTTCGAGCCGGGCGCGCGCATCGCAATGCTGACGAAGAACTGCGCGCACTTCGTCATGGCAGAGCTGGCGATCTGGATGGCCGGCTACACCACGGTGGCGATCTTCCCCACCGAGACGGCGGACACCGTGCGCTTCGTGCTCGAGCACAGCGAAGCGAGCCTGCTGTTCGTCGGCAAGCTCGACGATTGGCCGCGACAGCGGCGCGGCGTGCCGCAGGGATTGCCCTGCATCGCGCTGCCGCTTGCGCCGACGGCCGATTTCGACAGCTGGGACGCGATCGTCGCGAACGAGCAGCCGATCCCCGGCCGGCCGCAGCGCCGCGCCGACGACCTCGCGATGATCCTGTACACCTCGGGGTCGACCGGAACACCGAAGGGCGTGATGACGAGTTTCGCCGGCATCACCCGCGCGGCCGAGGGAATCGGGATGCACACCCGCGCGGTCGTCGGGCGGGATCTCGATCACCGTACGCTGTCGTACCTGCCGCTGGCGCACTGCTACGAGCGCTCCTGGGTCGAAGCCGCGTCGCTGATGAACGGGCGCAACCGGGTGTACTTCGTCGAGTCGCTTGACACCTTCCTGCGCGATCTGCGGCGCGCGCGACCGACCACTTTCCTTTCCGTTCCTCGGTTGTGGGCGAAGTTCCAGCAGAGCGTCTTCGAACGGATGCCGCCGGCGAAGCTCGACCGGCTGCTGCGCATTCCCGTGGTGCGCGGCGTCGTTGCCCGCAAGGTGCGCGAAGGCCTGGGCCTGGATCACGTGATCGTCGCGGGAAGCGGAGCGGCGCCGATTCCGCCGGATCTGATCGCCTGGTATCGCCGGATCGGACTGCGGCTGCACGAGGGCTACGCGATGACCGAGGACGCGGCGTATTCGCACAGCTCCACTTCCGCGCACAACGAGCCGGGCTGCGTCGGCGTCGCCCTGCCGGGCGTGCAGGTGCGCATCAGCGAGGAAGGCGAAATCCTGATCCGGTCGCCGGCGCAGATGGTCGGCTATTACAGGCAGCCCGAGCTCGACGCGCAGTCGTTCACCGACGACGGGTTCTTCCCCACCGGCGACCTCGGCGAGTTGCGGGCGGACGGCCTGCTGAAGATCACCGGCCGCGCGAAGGAGCTGTTCAAGACCGCCAAGGGGAAGTACGTCGCACCGTCGCCGATCGAGAACCGGCTGAACGCGCACCCGATGGTCGAGATGTCGCTCGTCGCCGGCGCCGGACAGCCCGGCCCGTGCGCCATCGTGCAGCTCGACGAGAGCCTGCGCCCGCGGCTGGCCGACCCGGCGCTGCGCGCGCGTGTGCAAGGCGAGCTGGAGCGGCTGCTCGACGAGGTGAACGCCCAGCTGCCCGATTACGCACGGCTGCGCACGCTCGTCGTCGCGACCGAGCCGTGGTCGATCGAGAACGGCTGTCTCACGCCGACGATGAAGCTGCGCCGCGCCCGCATCGAGGCGGCTGTGCAGCCGTGGGTGGAGCAGTGGTACGCCAGCGGGCGGAAGGTGCAATGGGCCGGCGAGCAGGTTCGCGAGCCCTCTGCGCAGCCCGCCGCCACCTGAGAGGTTCTTCAGTCGGTGGGTTCGGCTGGCTCTTGTAGCGCCCGGGTTCGATCCACTTGCGCGACGGCTCGCCGGCGGGCGTTTGCGCTACGCGCCAGAACCCCTCCTTCAGGACGATGCGGTTCAGGTCCCGCACGTCACCCTCGCTCAATGGCCGGTCCTCGCGGGCCAGCGAACGCACCAGCTCGATGGCCACGTCGTGCCCGCGCATTTCCTCGTACTCGCGCAGCAGATGTTCCCCTCGTGTGGCCATGGATCAGCAGCAGCAGCGTTTCGCCGTAGGTGAGCGTATTGCCCTCGAGGTGGTTGGAGTTGTAGCTCCACCCGACTCGCAGGCGTTGCCACAGGCGGCTTTCGTTCGCGGCCGGCAAGGGCTGCGCCGCCAGCCAGTCGCCCGCGAGTTTTCGCAGGTCGTCCGGAAGGGAGTCGAGCCAGTGAGTTGCCGCGTTCATGCGCCATGTCGGTGGCGCCCCCGGCACGAATCGAACGTGCGACCCTCCCCTTAGGAGGGGGATGCTCTATCCACTGAGCTACGGGGGCGTGTCGAAGATTCTACCGAAGGCTCGTCTGCGGACGGTGGCACGGTCGACCTGCCGCAGGCTCCTCGATATGGTAATATGGGTGTGTCTTACGGCTCGCTGGTTTTCGAATGAAGACGACGATCGAAATCCCGGACGACCTGCTGCTGCGCGCGAAGCGGGAGGCGCTCGCGCGCAAAACGACCCTGCGCGCGATCGTCGAGGAAGCGTTGCAGCGCGCATTAGGCCCCGCGCCCGAATCGGTTCCCTCGTTGCGAACCGTCACCTGGGGAGCGGGCGGACGCGGTTCCCGCGCCCTCGATGCGAAGACCGTGCGCAGCGCGCTCGCGCGGGAACGCGAGGGGCCGCAGGACGACGAGTACTGGCGCAGGCGCTTCGGCTTCGTTCCATCCGGCGTTTCGCGGCGATGATCGCCGTCGACACGAACATCCTCGTCTACGCTCACCGCGCGGACAGCGAGTTCCATCGTCCGGCGCTCGCCGCGCTCGAAGCGCTGGCAGCCCAGTCGGGCGGTTGGGCGATTCCGTGGCCGTGCGTGCACGAATTCCTGTCGGTGGTCACCGGGCCCGCCTTCGGAGCGCGCCGCACGCCGCCCGAAGTCGCCTTCGAGACGTTGCGGACCTGGCTCGCGCATCCGCGTTGCACGGCGCTCGCCGAGACCGACGCGCATTTCACGTTGCTCGAAGCGTTGACGCAACGCGCCGCGCTGCGCGGCGGCGCATTGCACGACGCCCGTATCGCCGCGATCTGCATCGGGCACCGTGTGGAAGAATTGTGGACCTGCGATCGGGATTTCGACCGTTTCCCCGATCTGCGCATTCGCAATCCGCTCGTGCCGTCGCTGCACGAACCCGCGCCGCGTCTGTACGCCTGATGTCCACCGATTTCCTCCGGCTCGTCGACGAGCGCACGCGCCGCGCGCTCGCCTCGGGCGACCTGAAGCCGATCGTCACCGAACAGACCGAGCTGGTCGACGACGACCTTCGTTTCGTCGTGCGCTCGGTGTCCACGCTGGCGGGCAAGGACGCCGCGATCGCCGGCGGCCCGCGTGACCCGAACTTCAACCCGTTCCTCTCGCCCGACCCCGCACTGAAGCTCGGGCCGCTCGGCGAGCGGCACACGGCGATCCTGAACAAGTTCCCGGTGTCGGCGCGTCACATCGTCATCGTGACGAACGAATTCCGCGAGCAGCTCGAGGCGCTCGATCGCTGCGATTTCGCCGCGCTCGCCCGCGTGCTCGCCGAGGCGGGCGGGCTGGGCTTCTACAACGGCGGCGCGCAGGCCGGAGCGAGCCAGCGGCACAAGCACCTGCAGTGGATTCCCGAGGTGCCGGGCAACGCGAGTCTGGCCGGGTGGCTTCCCGGGCTACCGCGCGACGCAGCGCCGCTCGCCACGGCAAAGCATCCACGGCTCGCCTTCGCACATTGCTTCGTGCGCGTCGATTGCCGCGTCGGCATGTCGTGCGACCGGGCGGCCGATGGCCTGCATGCGGGCTTCGAGCGCGCGCTCGACGCGCTCGGCCTCGCGCCGGACGACGGCGGCCTGCTGCCGCCGTCGAACCTGCTCATCGCCGACGGCTGGCTGATGCTCGTTCCGCGCAGCCGCGAGCATTTCGAGGAGATCTCGATCAACGCGCTGGCCTTCGGCGGCACCTTCTTCGTTCGCGAAGCCGCGAAGTTGCAGGCGTTGCGCGCGGCCGGGCCGTTGCGGGCGCTCGCCGCCGTCGGCGCGTGATCGGCGCGTGATCAACGCGTACGGGGCTGCTGCGCTCCCGGCGTCGAGGTGATGCCGCCTCTCCGGACCCGATACGAGTCCGACAGATTCCTCAGAGGCCTTTCGCCACGGCCGTCGTCGAGGCCCGCACGCGCCGATCGAGCAGCATCGCCGCCGCGCCGGCGGCGCCGATCACCGCCATCCCGGCGAAGCTCAACGCGCTCGGCAGTTGCCCGAAGAAGCCCCAGCCGGCCAGCGTCGCCCAGAAGATCTGCAGGAAGACGAGCGGCGCGATGAACGACGCGCCCGCCCAGTAGTACGCGCGGATCCAGAACCACTGGCTGACGACGCCGGTTGCGCCGAGCGAGGCAAGCAGCGCGATCTGCCGCGCATCGAGCGACTGCGGCCATCCGCCCCAGCTTCCCTGCAGCGGCAGCACCGCTGCCGACACCGCCACGCCCACCAGCGAGCTGAGGAAGATCGTCGCCAGCGAGTTCTCGGTGATCGCCAGGCTGCGCGTGAGCAGCTGGAACGCGACGTTGCACACGACCGTGAGCAGCACGAAGACGACGCCGATCGGGTCGAGGTTCGCGTCGGGCCGCACGACGAGCAGCATGCCGAGAAAGCCGAGCGCCGCTCCCGTCCAGCGCGGCCAGCCGACGCGTTCGCCGAGCAGCGGTCCGGCGAGCAGCATCACGACGAAGGGCGCGATGAAGTTGATCGCAGTGGCGTCGGCCTGCGGCAGTCGGCCGAGCGCGGTGAAGAAGAACAGCGTGAAGCCGGCGAGCGACAGTCCGCGCAGCAGTTGCGTGGCGGGACGCTTGGTGCGCCACAGCGCTGCGCCGAGCGTGGGCGCGAGGAAGACGAACATCAGCAGCGCATGGCCCGCGTGACGAACCAGCGAGATGAGCGGAATGCCGATCTCGCCGGCCAGGTGCTTGCCGGTGGCGTCGAGCAGCACGAAGCAGATCTGCGCGGCAGTGAGATATGCGAGCGCCCGAAGCGGGCGCTCGCCGTGCGGCGGATTCAATCGTCGGCCGTCCGCTTGCGGCGATAGTCGACGATCGCGAAACGCGTGCCGTCCGCCGCCTGCTGTTCGCGGCGCTCGGCGACGTACCACTGCCGCGGATCGAGCGCCTCGAAGTGCGTATCGCCTTCGAAGTCGCGATCGATTTCGGTGACGACGGCGCGGTCGGCCAGCGGCAGCGCGGCGGCGAAGAGCTGCGCGCCGCCGATCACGAAGATCTCGTCGAGCGGGATCGACGCGTCGGCGCCCGGGCGCGAGGCGATCGCGATCGCTTCGTCGAGCGAGGCCGCGCGCTCTGCGCCGTCGAAGGGGCTACCCGATCGACGGCTGACGACGATCGAACGCCGTCCGGGCAGCGCGCGACCGATCGAATCCCAGGTGCGGCGCCCCATGACGATGGCGTGTCCCATCGTCAGCGCGCGGAAATGCTTCAGGTCTTCCGGCAGGTGCCAGGGCAGGCCGCCTTCGGCGCCGATCACGCCGTTTCGCGCACGCGCCACGACGAGCGTGACGCGCGGACGCGACGCCTCGTCGCAGGCGCTTGGGACGGAATCGGGGGAAGAGGACGGGAGATGCGGCGACATCGAAGCGGATTGTAGCCGCCGCGATGTCGCGCGCCGGGAGGTCGCTCCGCGGAGGCACTCAGCGCGGCACGACCGCGGTGGCCTCCAGCTCGATCTTGCCCGGGTTGTCGAGCAGGTCGGAGACGAAGATCATGCTCATCGCCGGGTAGTGCGCGCCGATGTGCTTGCGCCAGATCTTGCCGAGTTCGCGACGCGCGGCCATGTACGCGGGCTTGTCGCAGCAGTAGGCCGTCATCCGGCAGATGTGATGCGGCTCGGCACCCGCCTCGGCGAGCACGGCGACGATGTTGCGCAAAGCCTGGTCGAACTGCGGCGCGATGTCTTCCGACTCGAATACCTGTTGCGCGTTCCAGCCGACCTGGCCGGCGACGAACACGATGCGTCCGGCATCGACCTCGATGCCGTTGGCGTAGCCGATCGGGGCCGCCCATCCTTCGGGAAGCAACGTTCTCATTCTGTGAATCTCCTGACGCGGGTGTCCATCATCGGTCTCTGAACACCTGAAGGAACCGTAGCGAGCGGTCCAAGGTCGCGCCGAGAAGCGCAGCCGTACCGGGGTACGGCGAGCATCGCAGGCGCGAGATTGGGCCGCGCAGTAGGTTCATTCAGGTGTTCAGTCGGTGTAGCGCGGCGGGTCGGGGTCGTCGGCCCAGTTGCGATCGGGCCTGGGCGTCTTCGCGAGCCACGCGCGGATCAGTTCGACGTGCTCGCGCTCTTCCTCCTGCAGTACGAGCGCGGCTTCGCGCACCGGCTCGGTGGTGGCGGCCGCGGCGATCTGCCCGAAGAAGCGCTCCGCCCGCTCTTCGCTCTCGAGCGCCAGCGTGAGCGCGTGGAACGGCTGCATCAGGTAATGCACTTCGTCGATCGGCACCGTTTCCGGCGCCTCGAAGCCTTCCCACGCGGGCCGCGCGGTGATCGGGCCGGGCATCTCGCTCCAGCCCATCTCCGACATGATCTGGTCGGCGTGCTTGCCTTCGATCTCGGCCATCTTGCGAAAGAGCGCCGCGACCTCGCGGTTGTTGTGCATCTCCATCGCGTCGGCGAACTCGGTGTAGCGCGAGGCCGCATCGAGCTCCATCTGCAGCGCCTGGCGCATGAAGTCGTGAAGGGTTCCCGGAACTCGATCGGGGCTCATAGCGCGAACTCCGCGGTCAGCTCTTCCACCGTTTTCGTGGCCGGCTTGCCGCCGATCGGATGTGGCTTGCGGTTGCCGGCGTACAGCACGCCGATGTTGAAGCCGTCGTCGGTCATCAGGCGGCGCGCGGCGCGTGCGGCGTCGTCGGTGGGGCCCACCGGCGACGGACGCGCGATCTGCTTCCACTCGCGCTGCTCGGGGCGGAAGGTCACGCAGGGACTCAGGATCTCGATGAACGAGAAGCCGGGGTGGCGGATCGCCTCGGCGATGATGTCGGCGGTTCCGTTCGGATCGCCCGAGAACGCGCGCGCCACGAAGTTGGCGCCCGAGGCCAGCGCGATGACCAGCGGATGGAAGGTGCGCATGCCGGTGCCGCCGGGTTGCAGCTTGGAGTCCCAGTCGGGTTCGGTGGTCGGCGACGGCTGGCCTTTGGTCATCCCGTAGACCTGGTTTTCCATCACGATGTACGTGAGGTCGACGTTGCGCCGGCACGCGTGCATGAAGTGGTTGCCGCCGATCGAGAAGCCGTCGCCGTCGCCGCCGGCGGCGAGCACCGTGAGATCGGGACGGGCGACCTTCAGCCCGGTGGCGGCCGCGAGCGCGCGGCCGTGCACCCCGTGAAAGCCGTAGCACGAGGTGTAGGCGGGAATGCGCGAGGAGCAGCCGATGCCGGAGACGACCGCCACCTGCTCGGGCGGCACGCCGACCATCGCCAGCGCCTTCGTCACCGAACCGAGCACCGAGTAGTCGCCGCAGCCCGGGCACCAGACCGGCTTGTAGGCGGACTTGAAGCTGGCCGCCGTGAGCGGTTTCCTGCCCGAGTCGACGGGCGCGACAACGTCGTTCATTGGTTTCTCCATTCGACGATGGCATCGGCGAGTTCGCCCGGACGCAGCGGAAGCGGTCCCGGACGATGGAAGCTCGACGGGCGGCCCGGCAGGTCGTAGACGGACCGCAGATAGCGCAGCAGCTGCGCCGAGTGGTTCTGCTCGACGACGAGCACGCGCTTCACGCCGTCGAGCGCGCGCTCGAGCCGCTCGGGAAGCGCCGGAGCGAGCAGGCGCAGCGCGATCAGCTTCGCCCGCACGCCGCGCCCGGCGGCGCGCGCGAGCGCTTCGCGCACGACGCCGGTGACCGATCCGAAGGTGATGATGGCGGTGTCGCCGTCGCCCTCGATGTCGGCCCACGCCGAGCCGTAGTCGTGCTTCAGCAGCTTGCGCTCGCGCTTGTCGAGTTGCAGCTTGTGGTCGACGCTCTGGCTGCTCGGGATGCCCGCCTCGGTATGCTCGAGGCCGTCGGCCGTGTAGACCACGCCGGGCGTGCCGGGAATCGACATCGGCGAGATGCCCGATTCGGTGTTGCGATAGCGCTTGAAATCGGGCGCATTCGCTTCGACGACGAGCCGCTCGGCAACCATGCCGATGTTTGCCGGCTCGTCGATGATCGCGCGCGACTGGCCCATGAACTGGTCGGAGAGAACGATCGCCGCCGTCTGCAGCTTCTCGGCGAGATGCACCGCCCATTGCGTGGCGGCGAGGCAGTCGGCGATCGAGGTGGGCGCGACGACCACGCGCGGCGCGTCGCCGTGCAGGCCGTTCACCGCGTAGGAGAGGTCGCTCTGTTCGCTCTTGGCGGGAATGCCGGTGGACGGGCCTCCGCGCATGACGTCGACCACCACCACCGGCACTTCGGCGGTGATGGCCAGCCCGATCGCTTCGGTCATCAGCGCCAGGCCGGGACCGGAGGTGGCGGTGAGCGACGGAACGCCGCCGTAGGAGGAGCCGATGATCATGTTGATCGACGCAAGCTCGTCTTCCGCCTGCACGAGCGTGCCGCCGACCTTCGTCAGTGCCGGCGACATCCACTCGAGCATCTCGGTGGCCGGCGTGATCGGGTAGGCCGCGACGAAGCGGACGCCGCCGCGCAGCGCACCGAAGCCGGCGGCTTCGTTGCCGCTGAGCATCCAGCGCTTGCCGTTGGCCGGCGGCGTCTCGAGCGCGGGCAAGGCGCCGATCTGCGCGCCTTTCTCGAAGCCCGCGCGCAGCGCCTGCAGGTTCGCTTCGAGCGCCGCGGGGCCGCGCTTCCACGTGCCGCTCAACGCGGCTTCGAGCGCTTCGAGCGGAATGGATGCGATGGCGCCGGCCACGCCGAGCGCGACCATGTTGGTCCAGCTCCCGGCGATCGCCTTGGACATTTTCTTCAACGGCACCGCTTCCGCGCGCGCGCCGTTGCGCAGGAACACCTCGGGCGCTTCGCCTTCGTCGGCGTCGCCGACCACCATCGCGCCCGCGCGCATCGGGATTTCGTCGGCGAAGCGGTGGATGTTCTGCCAGTCGATGGCCAGCAGCAGGTCGAAGCCGTCGTCGAGCGACTGGGTGGGTTCGGAGGCAAGCCGGATCAGCGCCGCGGCTTCGCCGCCCCGGATCTGCGGTCCGCTCGTGCGCACCATCAGCCCGTACAGACCCGCTTTCGCGGCAGCGTCGAGCAGGAGCGTTCCGGCGGTCATGACGCCGCTGCCTCCGCTGCCCGCCATCGCGATCGAGATGCTGCGGCGCGCGCCGCGCGATGTGGTGTTCATGCCTGTGATGCCTGTTTCGTTGCGAGGATCTCGACGGCTGCGTCGCGTTTCGCCGCCTGCGTCGCGTGCGACGTCGAGCACGGATCGAACTTTGCTGCCGCCGCTCCAGATGGCCGTTGATTTGTATCAAGGCTTGCCGAAGCGCTTTGTTCCACGATGATCGGCATATAACCGCAATTCGGTACCGCAATACCGAATTATCAGGATACACAAGGGCGAAAGCCTCCGTCAATTCGATCGGCGACCTTTCCGCCGGGCAAGCGACGAGCGGCTTTCCGCACATCGAAGGACCCGAATTCCGATGAGCATCGAAGCGCGCCGCTGGATCATGACCGCTCCGAACACGCCGCTCGAGCGCGAGACTTTCGTCGCTCACGCCGGCGACGGCGAAGTCGTGATCGCGATCGCCGGCTGCGGCGTCTGCCACACCGACCTCGGTTATTTCTACGACGGCGTGCGCACCAACCACGCGCTGCCGCTGGCGCTCGGCCACGAGATCAGCGGCCGCGTCGTGCAGGCGGGCAAGGGCGCCGAAAGCTGGCTCGGCAAGGCGGTGATCGTTCCCGCCGTGCTGCCCTGCGGCGAGTGCGACCTGTGCCAGCGTGGCCTGGGAACGATCTGCCGCCGGCAGAAGATGCCGGGCAACGACATCCAGGGGGGGTTCGGTTCGCACATCGTCGTGCCGGCGCGCGGCCTGTGCGTGGTCGACGAAGTGCGCCTGCAGAAGGCGGGGCTCACGCTCGCCGAGGTGTCGATCGTCGCCGACGCGCTCACCACGCCGTACCAGGCGGTGCGTCGCGCCGGCGTGAAGGCGGGCAGCCTCGCGGTGGTCATCGGCGCGGGCGGCGTCGGCGGCTACTGCGTGCAGATCGCCGCTGCCTTCGGCGCGAAGGTCGTCGCGATCGACGTCGACGACGCGAAGCTCGAGGCCATCGCCGCCGGCGGCGCCTCGCTCACGCTGAACAGCCGCAGGCTCGACGGCAAGGCGATCAAGTCCGCGATCGTCGAGTTCGCGAAGAGCAACGGGCTGCCCGCCACCGAATGGTTCATCTTCGAGTGCTCCGGCACCGCGCCCGGGCAGCTCACCGCCTGGGGCCTGCTGGTGCACGGGGCGACGCTGTCGGTGGTCGGCTTCACGATGGACAAGGTCGAGGTGCGGCTGTCCAACCTGATGGCCTTCGATGCGCGCGCGATCGGCAACTGGGGTTGCCCGCCCGAGCTGTACGCCGGCGCGCTCGATCTCGTGCTCGACGGAAAGGTCGCGATCAAGCCTTTCGTGGAAACGCATCCGCTCGACGACATCAACCGCGTGTTCGACGCGGTTCACCACCGCGAGATCCGCAAGCGCGCGGTGCTCGTACCCGCCGCCTGAACCCAGGAGTATTCCGACGTGCGCGAATTCAAGAATCACGATCTGGTCGACGACATCAGCAAGCCGGGTGTGCGCTACGAGAAGCGCCCGGCGAAGACGCCCGACGGCAAGACCGTTCCCGGCCTGTACAACGCCTGGATCACGCTGGACAACCCGACGCAGTACAACTCGTACACGACCGACATGGTCAAGGGCGTGATCCTCGCGTTCCGCGCCGCATCGAACGCGCGCGACGTCAACTGCGTGGTCTTCACCGGCGCCGGCGACAAGGCCTTCTGCACCGGCGGCAACACGAAGGAATACGCCGAGTACTACGCCGGCCATCCGCAGGAATACCGGCAGTACATGCGGCTGTTCAACGACATGGTCTCGGCCATCCTCGCCTGCGACAAGCCGGTGATCTGCCGCGTCAACGGCATGCGCATCGGCGGCGGCCAGGAAATCGGCATGGCCTGCGATTTCTCGGTCGCGCAGGATCTCGCCCGCTTCGGGCAGGCCGGCCCGAAGCACGGCTCGGCGCCGATCGGAGGCGCCACCGACTTCCTGCCGGTGATGGTCGGCGCCGAGCGCGCGATGGCCGCATGCGTGCTGTGCGAGCCGTTCTCGGCGCACAAGGCCTACCAGATGGGTGTCCTCACCGACGTCGTTCCGGCGCTGAAGGTAGACGGCAAGTTCGTCGCCAACCCGCTGGTGGAAACGCAGCAGATGTTCGACGAGTACGGGCGCAACGCCTACGGCGAGGCGAAGACCGGCGCGGCGGCTAAAGAGGGCAAGGCGCTGATGGCGCGCGGCACGGTCGATCTGTCGCTGCTCGACGCGAAGGTCGAGGAGCTGTGCGCGAAGATGCTGCTCACCTTCCCCGATTGCACGACGAAGACGATCGAGGAGCTGCGCAAGCCCAAGCTCGAGATCTGGAACAAGAACAAGGAGAACTCGCGCGCTTGGCTCGCGCTGAACATGATGACCGAGGCGCGCGCCGGGTTCACCGCGTTCAACGAGGGCACGAAGGAAGATCGCGAGGTCGACTTCATCCTGTTGCGCCAGAAGCTCGCCGCCGGCGAGAGCTGGGTCGGTCCGCTGCACGACTCGATCCAGCCGAAGGCAAAGCACAAGGGTTGAAGCGATGACCCAGGCTCCGGCCTCATCGTCGGTCCCGCCGGTCGACTCTCCGCTGCGCGTCGCGCTCGAGCGCGACGGCGCGCTGCTGCGCCTGACGCTGGCGCGCCCCAAGGCGAACATCGTCGACGCGCAGATGCTCGGCGCGCTGTCGGCGGCGCTGTCCGAGAACCGCAGCCGCCGCGGCCTGCGGGCGGTGCTGCTCGACGCCGACGGTCCGCACTTCAGCTTCGGCGCGAGCGTCGAGGAGCACCTGCGCGAGCGTTGCGCGCAGATGCTCTCGACGCTGCACGCGCTGGTCGTCGCGATGGTCGAGTATCCGGCGCCGATTCTCGTGGCCGTGCGCGGGCAGTGCCTGGGCGGCGGCCTCGAGGTGGCGATGGCGGGCGGCCCGATCTTCGCCGCGCGCGATGCGCAGTTCGGCCAGCCCGAGATGAAGCTCGGCGTGTTCGCGCCGGCCGCCTCCGTGCTGCTGCCGTACCGCGTGAACCGGCCGGCGGCCGAAGACCTGCTGCTGAGCGGGCGCTCGATCGGCGCCGACGAGGCGAAGGCGATCGGCCTGGCGCTGCAGGTGTCCGACGACCCGGCCGCTGCCGCGCTCGCGTATTTCGACGCGCACCTCGCCGACAAGAGCGCCTCGAGCCTCGCGCTCGCGCTCGCCGCGGCACGCGCCCCGATGATCCGCCAGGTGCGCATGCGCCTGGCCGAGGTCGAGGCGCTCTATCTCGAAAAGCTGATGCAGACGCGCGACGCCAACGAGGGGTTGGCCGCTTTTCTCGGCAAACGCAAGCCCGCTTGGGAGCACCACTGATGACAACCGCAAACCCTGTACAGGCGATCGTCGAGCGTTGCCAGACGCTGTTCGATGACCTCGATTTCAACGCCGTCAAGCAATGGAAAGCGGCCGTGCCGGGCCGCAAGGCGATCGGCTACATGCCGATCTACGTGCCGCGCGAGCTGATCCATGCCGCCGGCATGCTGCCGGTGGGCATCCTCGGCGGCGGCGACCAGCTCGAGGTGATCCAGGGCGACGCCTACTACCAGAGCTACATCTGCCGCATTCCGCGCTCGACGATCGAACTGGGCCTCACCGGCCGGCTCGACTGTCTCGACGGCATGCTGTTCCCGTCGATCTGCGACGTGATCCGCAACCTGTCGGGCATGTGGCAGCTGATGTTCAAGGACAAGTACGTCCGCTATTTCGACGCTCCGCAGAACTACGAGGACGAGGTCGGCGGGCGCTTCTACGTGCACGAGCTGGAGATCCTGCGCACGGATCTCGGCAAGCTGCGCGGCAAGCCGATCACCGACGCCGAGCTCGACGCCTCGATCGCCGTCTACAACGAGAACCGGCGCGCGATCGCCGATCTGTACGCCTACCGTGCCGCCAAGCCGTGGCAGGCGCCCACCTCGGAGGTCTACCTGATCCTGCGCGCGGGCATGGTGCTGCCGCCCGAGGAGCATACGCAGCTGGTGCGCGACTATCTCGCCGCGACCGACGCGGTGCAGCGTCCCAGGCGCGACAACGCGCGCATCGTCATCAACGGCTCGTTCTGCGAGCAGCCGCCGCTGAACCTGATCAAGTCGATCGAGATGGCCGGCTGCTACATCGTCGACGACGACTTCATGCTCGTCACGCGCTGGCTGCTCGACGACGTGCCCACGGTCGGCAAGCCGCTCGAGGAGCTGTCGAAGGCCTTTCTGCATCGCTCGGCGTCCACCGCCGCCAAGTACGACGCGAAGCGCGAAGACAAGGGCCAGTACCTGCTGAAGCAGGTGAAGACGGGCAGCGCCGAAGGCGTCATCTTCGCCGCTCCGTCGTTCTGCGACCCGGCGCTGCTCGAGCGC
>JAJPEN010000007.1 GCA_021166835.1 Burkholderiaceae bacterium
CACGGCGGCGGTGGAGATCACCTCGATCCTGAAGCGCAACTCCTGCGGCAAGTCGCTGGAGATCGCGCGCCTGGCGCGCGACATGATGGGCGGCAACGGCATCTCCGACGAGTTCGGCGTGGCGCGCCACCTGGTGAATCTCGAAGTGGTCAACACCTACGAAGGCACGCACGACATCCATGCGCTGATCCTCGGGCGGGCGCAGACCGGGATCCAGGCGTTCAGCTGATCAGGTGGATCAGTCGCCCCACACTTCCCGGGCGACTTCCACCACGCGCTCCAGCTTGCGCCACTGCTCTTCCTGCGAGAGCGCGTTGCCGTGATGCGTGCTCGAGAAGCCGCATTGCGGCGACAGGCACAGGTTCTCGAGGGGCACGAAGCGGGAGGCTTCGTCGATGCGGCGCTTCAGTGCGTCCTTCGATTCGAGCGTGCCGGTCTTCGTGGTGACGAGACCGAGCACGACGCGCTTGCCGGCGGGCAGGGTTTTCAGCGGCTCGAAGCCGCCGGCGCGGGCGCTGTCGAATTCCATGAACCAGCCGTCCACGTTCGTCGAGAACATCGCCTCGACGACCGGGTCGTAGCCGCCTTCGGCGACCCAGGCGCTGCGGAAATTGCCGCGGCAGGTGTGCATCGTGACGTGCAGGCCGTCGGGGCGTCCTTCGAGCGCGGCGTTGATCGCGTTCGCGTAGGTGCGCGGAAGCGCGGCCGGATCGTCGCCGTTGGCGCGGCACGTCGCCTGGATCTTCGGGTCGCACAGGTAGGCGAAAGTGATGTCGTCGAGCTGCAGGTAGCGGCAGCCGGCGTCGGCCAGATGACGGATCGCCGTGCGGTAGGCCTGCGCGACGTCGGACCAGAACGCGTCGAGGTCGGGGTAGGCTTCCCTCGAGATCGCCGCGCGTCCGCCGCGCAGATGCAGCATCGACGGCGACGGAATCGTCATCTTCGCCGTGCGCGTCGTCTGCTCGTTCAGGAACGAGAAGTGGTCGACCATGATCGGCCGGCTGCACGAGACGCGGCCGGTCACGGTGGCGATCGGCGGCTGCTCGGAGGCGCCGTCGACGCCGAATTTCGGTCCGGGGTTTTCCTTCAGCGTCACGCCGTCGAGTTGCGACAGGAAATCGAGGTGCCACCAGGCGCGGCGGAACTCGCCGTCGGTGATCGATTGCAGGCCGATCGCTTCCTGCCGCCGCACCGCCTCGCCGATCGCGCGGTCTTCGGCAGCGCGCAGCGTCGGCGCGTCGATCTCGCCGCGGCGCCAGCGCGCGCGCTCTTCAGCGAGCCAGGCGGGGCGCAGCAGGCTGCCGACGTGGTCGGCGCGGAAGGGGATGGGCATCGTCATCGGCGGCTCCTCGGGCGTATCGGAGAATCATAAACACCCGGCCGCGTGCGGTGCGCCTTCGAACAGGAGCGTATGGACGGGATGCGCTGTCAGCCCGGGTCGGACTGGCCGAGCGATACGACTCCGCTTGCCGCGAGCCTCGCGCACTCGGCGTCATCGACACCGGCCTCCCGGAGCACCGACGCCGTATGTTCTCCGTAGCGGGGCGGGAAGGCGAAATGAGCGGGCCGGTCGAGATCCACCGCAGGCGGCTGCAGCCGGATCGTCCGTCCATCGGGCATCGTGCTGGTGCTCATCTTGCGCGCGACCGGCTCCATCGCCGCGACTTGCGCGATCGTCTGGATCGGCGCATGCGGAATCGTCGCGCGGCGGAAGTCCTCCATCAGTTCGGCCCTCGTGTACCGCCGCGTGATTCCGGCGATCTCCGCGTGGATCGACTCACGCTCCTGCTGGCGGCCTTCCTGCGTCTGCCGCGTCTCGCGGGCGAGCCCGGCGAACTTGGGGATCTGCGTGAGCCGCTTCCATTGCAGGTCGTTGCCGATCGCCACGAACACGAAGCCGTCGGCGGTCGGATACGCGTTCGTCGGAATGAACTTGCGGTGCTCGTTGCCCGCACGCCCGATCTCGGACGGATCGCAATCGAAGTTCAGCAACGGCATCGTCGTGACGAGCCAGGACGCGGCGGATTGCAGCATCGAT
This sequence comes from Burkholderiaceae bacterium, assembly GCA_021166835.1. Next base: position 2,039 of record JAJPEN010000007.1, read on the forward strand.
ACGTGGATCTGGCGGCCCTGCCCCGTTTCCTCGCGCTCCAGCAGCGCTGCCATGACTTCGGCGTACACGTCGTCGCCGGCCTTCAGGTCGATCAGCGGAACCCCGGAAAGCATCGGAGGTCCGTCGCGTGCCCCGCTGAGCTCCATGAAGCCGACCATCGCCTGCATGGCCGGATCGTAGCCGGGCGCGTCCGGATATTCGGGGCCCATGGCCGAAATGCCGGCCCAGACCAGATCGGGCTTCACCGCCGACAGCGTCTCGTAGTCGATGCCCAGCTGCCGATAGCGCCTCGGCAGCGTGTTGCAGCAGAACACGTCGACGTCGAGCGCTTCGACGATGCGATGCAGGAGGCGCTGGCCCTGCGGGTTCTTCAGATCGAGCGCGATCGCTTCCTTGCCGACGTTCTGCGCGATGAAGTAGCTGCGCCTATCTTCACCCACGATTCGTTTGCCGATGTATCGGTTCGGGTCGCCGGGCAGCGTCGCGCCGGCCGGGGTCGGCTCGATGCGGATGACGCGCCAGCCCTTGTGCACGAAGCGCAGCGTCGCATGTGGCAGCGACAGCGCCTGCTCGAGCGAGAGAACGACGCGACGTCGCCGGGGCTTCATCCCGCATCCTCCGCATCCGGCCAGCCATAGTCGCGGATCGCCGATTCCCGGCTGATCTTCCCGTCGCGCAGGTCGGCCGCAACCGCCGCGCGCTCGCGTTGCGCCGGGTCTCCGTAGCCGCCCGCCCCCGGCAGTCGGATGCTGACCACGTCGCCTTCGGAGAGCATGTCCAGCCCTTTCGAAGCGAGGACGCGTTCGCCGGCAGTTTCCGGGTTCAGCACGAACTTTCCGCACGACCCGGGAAGACCGCCGAACAGGCCCTGCGGAGCGAACTTGTGGCGATCGCCGTACCGCGCAAAGCTCACGCGATCGGCAAGAATGCGGATGTCCCGTCGCAGCGCGAGGCCGCCGCGGAAGGTGCCCGGCCCTCCCGAATCGCGGATGAACTCGTAGCGTTCGATGCGCACCGGAAACTGCCGCTCGAGCACTTCGACCGGCGTGTTCATGAAGCGCGGGAGGTGGCTGTCCTGTCCATCCCTGCCGTCGCGGTACGGACGCGCACCCGACCCGCCGCCCTGGATGTCGGTATAGACGAACGGCTTTCCGTCGCTCGGGTGGCGCCCGCCGAAGCCGCAGGTGCTGATCTGCCCGTGCGAACCCGCCGTCACCCTGTCGGGCACGGCCGCGGACAGCGCGCGAAGCATCGCTTCGACGATCTTCTGGGAGGTGTTCGTGCGCGCGGCGACGGCGCCGGGCGGAAGCGGATGGACGATCGTGCCGGGGCGAGTGATCACCTCGATCGGTCGATAGCACCCGGAGTTCGGTGGAATGCCGGGGTCGACGACCGCGATCATCACGTAGTAGGCGGCGGCGAAGGTATTCGCCAGCGTCGAGTTGATGTTGCCCTCGGCCTGCGGATCGCTGCCGCTGAGGTCGACGACGGCCTTGCCGTCGCCGATCCGCAGCTTCACGTCGATGCGGATCGGCCGATCGACGATCCCGTCGTCGTCGATCCAGTCCTCCGCCTCGTAGGTTCCGGCGGCCAGCTTCGAGATGCCGGCCCGCATCCGGCGCTCGGAGTAGTCGAGCAGTTCGGCGCAGGACGCGCGCATCGTCTGCTCCCCGTAGCGCCGGAACATCCGGTCGAGGCGCTCGGTGCCCACCATCAGCGAGGCGACCTGCGCGCGGATGTCGCCGAGCGTCTTTTCCGGCACGCGGATCTGGTTGGCAATGATCGCGACGATCTCGGCGTCTTCCCGCCCTGCCTTGTACAGCTTGACCATCGGCAGCCGCAGGCCTTCGAGATAGATCTCCCGGATGCCGCCGGCCACGCCCCCGGCCGCCACGCCGCCCAGGTCCGAATGATGGGTGATGTTGCCGACGAACCCGATCAGCTTTCCCGAATGGAATGCCGGCGCGATCGCGTACAGGTCCATGATGTGCTGGCCGCCGCGGTACGGGTCGTTCGTGATGATCACGTCGCCCGGCGCCAGCGATTCCGGCGGATACGCGGCGACCAGCTCCTTCATCGTGATCTCGAAGCCGGCCAGCAGGCTGGGGTTGTGGTGCGCCTGGGCGATCGTCTGCCCCGCGGCGTCGGTCACCACGCACGAGATATCCTTGATCTCCGTGATGATCGTCGAGCGGCCGGTGCGCACGAGCGTGTTGCCCATCTCGTCGGCGACCTGCTCGAGGCCGTACCGGATCACCTGCATCGTGACGACGTCGGTCATGCTTCGGCTCCTTGCGATTGACCCCGGGGGACCGGTATGACGAGGCCGAAGTCTTCGAGGACTTCCGCGTGCGACCCCGGAGGCACGAGCGTCGACGATGTCTGCTCCTCGACCAGAGCGGGCCCTTCGACGACCATGCCCGGACGCAGCCGGCTGCGCTCGTAGATCGCCGTGTCGAGGAAGCCTGCGCTTTCGAAGTAGACCGGCCGCCTGTCCTTGCGCGCGGCAGCCGGATCGTGATGACCGCGCTCTGCGGCAGGCAGCACGATCGGCTCGTTGTGGCCGAGAGCGGCCAGTCGCAGATTGACGATCTCGATCGGTTCGCCGTCGAAGAAGAAGGCATAGCGCTCGCGGTACAGGCGCGCGAACGCATCGAGCAGCGCGTCCAGTCCGGTCCGCGTGACCGGACCGCTCTCCGGAAGCGGCAGCGAAAGCTCGTAGGTCTGCCCGGCAACCTTCAGGTCCGCGATGCGCACGAAGGTCGCGGAGCTGCCCTGGAACCCCTCGGTGGCAAGCTCCTCCGCCGCCTGTCGCTCCATTTCCCGGTACGACGCTTCGAGGTTCTCCGGAACGACGTCGTTCGCGCGGATGCCGCCGAGCGCGACGACGTAGTCGTGGCGCACGTCGGTCACGAGCAGGCCGACTGCCGAAAAGGTTCCGGGCAGCGGCGGCACGATCGCCTCGCGCATCGACAGCGCGCGCGCCAGCTCCACCGCATGGACGCCTCCCGCGCCGCCGAACGACAGCAGCGAGAAGTCCCGCACGTCTATGCCTCGCAGGATCGTCACCGCCGCGATCCCTTTCGCCATGTTGGCGTTGACGACGCGGACGATGCCGAGCGCGGTCTCTTCGACGCTCATGCCCATCTGCTCGGCGAGCGCGCGCACGGCCCGATGCGCCGACTCGGCATGCAGCCGCATCCGCCCCCCGTTGAAATAGTCGGCGCTCAGGCGTCCGAGGACGAGGTTCGCATCGGTCACCGTGGGCAGCGTGCCGCCGCGTCCGTAACACGCAGGCCCCGGTTCCGCCCCCGCCGATTGGGGTCCGACCTGAAGAGCGCCGCCGGGATCGCGAAACGCGATCGAGCCGCCCCCCGCGCCGATGATGTGCAGGTCGATGATCGGCACACGGACCGGCAAGCCCTGGAAACTGCCTTCGGTCGTCACCGCGCAGACGCCGTTCTCGACCAGGCCGATGTCGAACGACGTTCCACCCATGTCTACCGATACGAGCCGATCACGTCCATTGCGTCGACCGTAGAAAGCCGCGGCGACCACGCCACCGGCCGGCCCCGAATTGACCGTGGTCACCGACTTGCGCCGCGCCGCGGCGATCGACGTCGCCCCGCCATTGGCCTGGATCACCGACAGGCGCACCGCTCCCAGCGATTCTTGCAGGCGTTCCTGCAGCGAATCGAGGTAGGTGGACATCACGGGCGTGAGATACGCATTGATCACCGTCGTGGAGCTGCGCTCGTATTCGCGGATTTCCGGGCATACGCGCGAAGACAGGCTGATGGGTACGCCGGGCAGATGCCTCGCGAGGATCCGCTCGGCCGCTTCTTCGTGGCGGGGGTCGAGGAACGCGAACAGGAAGCACACCGCGACTGCTTCCACACCCTCCCGCTCGAAAATCCGGGCGGCGTCGATCACGGCCTTTTCGTCCAGCGCAAGCAGCACCTTCCCCTGGGCGTCCAGCCGCTCCGGCACCTCGAGACGCAGATGCCGGGGAACCAGAGGCAGCGGCAGGTCGACCGAGAAATCGTAAAGGCCCGCGTCGGGCCGCATGATGCGGCCGATCTCGAGGACGTCGCGAAAGCCCTGGGTGGTAAGCAGGCCGACCCGTGCCCCGGTACGTTCGATCAACGCGTTCGTTCCGGTCGTAGAACCGTGCACGACCTCGGCAACCCGGCCGGCGTTCGCGTCCGCGGCTTGCAGCGCGGCATGGATGCCGTCGAGCACGCCGAGCGCGCGGTTCTGCGGTGTCGTCGTCGTCTTGGCCGACAGCAGCGATCCGGTGGCGGGATCGAAGAGGGTGACGTCGGTGAACGTGCCTCCGACGTCCACCGCGAGCCTCAATGTTCGCCCGGTAGCACTCATAGTCTTTCCTACAGGATGGTCGACCATTTTTGCTACACAAAAACGGGACTGTCAAGATGAATCGAAGGATCCGTCCAGAAGTGCGCCGAATCCCGAGGGTCTGTCGGGCAGATCGAGCAGGCGAAGGCAACGCCACAGCAGCGCCTGGTTGCTGGCGATCACCGGGCGACCCAGGTCCCGTTCGATGTCGTCCAGCACATCGGCGATCTGGATTCCCGCGCAACTGATCAGCAGCCCGTCGCTCCCCTGCATGGGAATCGCGCCGGCGAGCTCCCGCCAGCGGGTCGGGGCGATCGATCCCTGCTCGACCGGATCCGCGCACGGCAGCCCCGCGGTGGCAGTGACTTCGAGACCGCATCCCTGCAGGAACCGGACTTCCGCAGCGACGACCTCGGGAAGATACGGGGTCAGCAGCGCGAAGCGCCGCATGCGGGCGGCCTTCAGAGCGTCGAGCACCGCTTCGATCGTCGTGATCGAACGGATGCCGGTGGCCGCCTCGATGCGGCGGTTGATGGCGCTAGGACCGGAGACGAGACTGGCAGCCGTGCAATTGAACGCAATCAGTTCGACTCGCGCATCGGCGAGAAGAGACGCGTGGAATTCCACGTTGCGCGCAAGAGCGGCGTCGTCCTCGAGGCCCGCCCTGCGAAACGGCATTCGGGTCGTGACGAAATGAACGCCATCGGGGGCCATCCGCTGCATCTCGTGGTCGCACAGGCCGCCCGAGGGATACAGCTGTCCGATTCGCGCCTTTGCGCCGACTCCCTGTGCCATGACTTTGCTCTCCGTGTCCGCCGACGGACTCCCTGGCGGCCGCCCCCCGGTCGCACGTTCAGGATTTCAGCGCGGCCGGCAGCCAGGTCGCGAGGGCGGGAAACGCCGCGACGAGTCCCAGCATCAGCAGCCCGAGACAGACGTACGGCACCACGGCGCGATAGATCTGGCGCGTGGTGATTTCGGGTGGCGCGACTCCGCGCATGGTGAACAGCAGCATGCCGAATGGCGGCGTGATCAGGCCCAGCTGCATGCAGATCAGATAGAGCACGCCGAACCAGATCGGATCGAAACCGAGCAGCTGCACGAGCGGCATGTAGAACGGCAGCGTGATCAACAGGATCGCGATCTGGTCGAGGAAACAGCCCAGCACGAGAAGGATCGCGAGCATGGTCGCGAGCACCGCCCAGGGAGCGAGCTGCGAATCGCTCACCAATGCGACGATGCCGTCGGTTGCGCCCGTGAACACGAGGATCTGCGAAAACGTGGTCGCACCGAGCATGATGAAAAGGATCATCCCGGAGATCGATGCGGTGCCGGCGAGCGACACGCCCAGATTCTCCCAACTGAGCGAGCGATACGCGAAACACACCCCGACGGTGGCAAGAGCGCCGAGCGCAGCGGATTCGGTCGGCGTTGCCCAGCCGGCGGACATCGCCAGCACGACGAGCACGAAGATCGCCACCAGCGGCGTCACGTTCACCAGCACGGGGCGCCATTTCATCCAGCCGCGCAGCTTCTGCGGTTCGAAGGCGGGGGCCAGTTCCGGCGTCATGTACACCCGCACGATGATGTATACGACGAAGAGCGAGGCCAGCAGCACGCCGGGGATCACGCCGGCAATCAGCAATCCAGAGATCGAGATGCCGGAAAGGCTGGCCATCAGGACGGCGATCGCGGAAGGCGGAATCAACGCATCGACGCCGCCGATTGCCATGATCGGACCGGTGGCCAGCGACGGGTGGTATCCGCGCCTGAGCATCTGGGGCAGCAGCAGGCTGCCGAGGAGAGCCGTCGTCGCGACCGTCGAGCCCGATATGGCGGAGAAGACGGTGCCCGCGGTCACCGCGATCACCGAAAGACGTCCGGGAACGCGTCCGATCACGTTGTCGAACGCATCGATCGCTTTCATCGCCACGCCCGAATGCAGCAGCAATTCCCCCATCAGGATGAAGAAGGGAATCGGGGTCAGCGAGAAATTCGTGATCGCGCCGACGCCGTTGCGGACCACCTGGCCGATGCCTTCGGCTCCACCGAAGAACAGCACCGCTCCCGCGATGTTCAAGCCGAGGAACGAGAAGGCGATCGGCATTCCGGTGAGCAGCAATGCCGTCAATGCGCCGAACAGCGCCAGCAGCGTCACCCACCAGGTCATGCGCTCGTTCCCGGTCTCGCGACGGCGCTCGCAGGCGTCGTCCATCTGCCCAGCGCCCGGCGCAGATTCTCGATCGTCAACAGCAGGAAACAGAACGGAAGCGGTACATAGACGTACCACTCCGGAAACGTGATGTTCTTTATGACCAGCGCCTGGGTGTCGTATGCCTCGAGCGTGACGCTCACGCCATACCACGCGATGAACGCGCAGATCACTGCCGATGCGAGGCTCGCGAGCAGTTCCAGCGTGCGCGCATGGGCCGGCGGGAGCAGGGACACGATGAGATCGATCTGGATGTGCTCATTGCGCCGTGTCAGCCACGGCGCAACGAGCAATGTCGCCAGCGGGAGCGCGTACTCGGTTATGTCGACGATCCAGCCCGGACTCCACAGGGCGAGGTTGCGCGCTACTACGTCGTAGCCCACCAGAACCAGCACGATGCCGATGAGCAGTGCGGCGAGCGCCGCCAGCGACGCAAGGAAGCGATCCCACACGGCAGGCTCGTCTTCCGCAGGCCGTTCGACTTCGTTCTCCGCCTCACATGCCCGACATCAACTCGCGCAACTTCCTGCCGTGCTTCGGGCTGAGTTTCTCGAGGCCGTCCCAGGCAGTGTCGGCAGCGGTCCGCCGAAAGCGAGCCGCATCTTCGGCTCCCAGCGTGATCGGCTCGATGCCCGCTTCACGCAACCGCTTCGTCTCGTTCGCGATGTCGGATTCGGCTCGCGCGATGTTGCCGGATTCCAGTTCCCCCACCTGCTTCTGCAGGAACTCCCGTTGAGCCGGCGTGAGCTTCTTCCATGCACTGGCGCTCATCACCATTCCCACCTCGACGGAATAGAAGCCGGGGTCGAGCCGGTACTTCACCTTCTCCTGCCACCCCAGGTCGAAGATGCCGATCAGCGGCCAGCCGAATCCGTCGACGACGCCACGCTCGAGAGCGGTATAGACCTCTCCTGCAGCCGTCTGCACGGTGGTCGCACCCAGCGCCTGGAAGAAGTCGCGGTAGACCGCAGCAGAGCGAAGTTTCTGTCCGCCGAGGTCGATGCCCTTCGGAGGCTTGTTCGTGAATACGTGGTAGGAAATACCTTCCGCGGTACGGCCCAGGTAGTACAGGCCTTTTTCGAGATAGAGCTCGTTCAGGTAGTCCATGGCGCCGTTGCTGCGCAGCTCGTTCATGCGCAACGGCGAGAAGCTCAACGCCATGCCTTCCGGAACGAGATTCGCCGTGTACGAAGCCGTCGAGTTCGCCAGGTCAATCACGCCGCGCCGAAGGGCGGTTCCATGTTCGGCCGCCGGCATCGCCTTCGGGCCGCCCAGATAGTGGATCTGCAGAATCCCCTTGCCTTCGTCGTTGACCTTCTTCACGAAGGCCTCGAAGTTGCGGGCGAAATAGGTTCCTTCCTGGAAGGCGTTCACCGCCTTCAGCGTGACTTCCTCGGCCATCGCGTGGGCGAGCGAAACGCCGACGATCCCTGCTGCCATCACTGCCCGAATCACGGTTCGCGTATTCATGGTCTCCCCATATTTCCGGCTGCGCGGAAACAGGCGGCCGGGTCGTTCGAATCGGGAACGTCAACACGCGTTGACGACGAAATGGTCGACTATTATTGCGACCAAAGTCGTCGTTCTGTCAACGACTTTCTGATCGAACCCCGCGCGGCGCCCGGCGCCGGATCGCGAACCGAATCGCAAACCGGATCGCGAACCGGATCGACGAACCGGATCGACGAGCCGGATCAAGATAGGCCGGCCGATCAGCGGCCCCCGTTCTCGGTGCTCACCCCCTGCCGCATCAACCCGATGGCCCAGCGCATGTGCTTCGAGTAGACCCGCTGGGCGCGCTCGCCTTCGCCCTGGATCAGCGCTTCTCCGAGCCGGCGGAAGGCCGACAGGTGCGTCTCCCAGTACGAGCCGGGAAAGCCCCGCTCGAGATGGCGATAGAAGTGCGCGAGGTGGGTACCCCGCATGAATTCGAGGATGAAGCGGTTCTGGGCGATTCCGGCGAGCGTCGAGTGCAGGTTGCCGACGGCCATGAAGAATTCGTATGGAACGCGGTTGCGTCCGGTGGCTTCGATGCGGTCGAGCGCCTTGCGGACCTTCTCGCGGTTCCCGGGGCGCTCGAGCCTCGGCGCCGCGAGGCGGATGTTCAAGCCGCTGATCGCTGCCCAGAACTCGGCGAAGTCGATCATGTCGATTGCCGACAGCTTGCGGATCCGCGCCGAGCGATTCGGAAGCAGCTCCATGACGCCCTCGCCCACCAGCACGTGGATGCCCTCGCGCACCGGCGCCTTGCTGAGCCCCAGCTCGCTCATCAGATCGCGAGCGACGATGATCTGCCCCGGCGCGTATTCGCCGGATCGGATTCTGGAGAGAACGAGATCCATGACACGCTGGACCGCGGATGGAGCCGCTGCGCCTGTGTCTCCAGTGGTGTCGTTGCCGATGACAGTCGTTCCCAAGGCGTTCCCCGCTTGTGTGGACGGTGGATAGTACCGATCAGCGCCTATTCCAGTCGACAGGATCGTCTTGACGCCTCCGGAATTTGGGAGCCAGAATGGTCGACCAAATGATCGGCGAAAACGGATGACCGCAGCCATTGCATCCGCGCTTTGCGAAGTGGTCTTCAACCGGTCCGTCAACGACCGCTATCGACACCTCGCCGTCGTTGCGCCCCCCGCGGCGCTGGCGGCGGCTCCCGGGCAGTTCTTCCAGCTGCTGTGCCCGGGGAACGGAGAGGGTTCGCACTTCCTGCGGCGTCCGATGAGCGTGTATCGGGTGGTACCCGACGCTCATCGCATCGAGTTCCTGTACAAGGTCGTCGGCGCCGGAACGAAGGGGCTGGCGCGCCTGTCGAAAGGAGACCGGCTCGATGTGTTCGGTCCCCTCGGCCGCGGTTTCCGGCTCGCGCCGTCCCAGCAGCACGTCGTGCTGCTGGGCCGTGGCGTCGGCCTGGCCACGCTCGCGCCGCTGGCAGAGGCCGCGGCGAAGCGCGGCATTCGCGTCACCGCCCTGCTTTCGGCTGCGCGCCGCGCGCATGTCATGTCCGTCGAACATCTGCGCTCGGTCGGAGCGCAGGTACAGGTCGTCACCGACGAGGACGGCAGTGCCGATCCCGCCTCCGTGGAGGAGCGGCTTCGAGTTCTGATCGAGCGCGACGGATGCGGCCTCGTGGCCACCTGCGGCTCCGACCGGCTGTTGCAACTCGTGCGGCGGCTGGTCGTGGAGCTGTCGATCGAGGGACAGGTGGCGCTCGAGCAGCAGATGGCGTGCGGCATCGGAATGTGCCACTGCTGCGTGCGACTGTTTCAGGGAAGCGAGGGCCCCGTGGCAAGGCGGGTGTGCCACGACGGACCGGTGTTCGACGTTCGGGAGACGCTGTCGTGGTAGATCTCCAGGTTCGATGCGGTGGCCTCGTGCTCGCCAATCCGGTAATGCCCGCCTCTGGCACGTTCGCCGAGACGATGGCCCAGGTGATCGACGTCGACCGACTGGGCGCGCTGGTCACCAAGACGATCACGCCCGACCTGCGACGCGGCAACCCGCAGCCTCGCGTTGCGGAGGCGACCGCAGCGATGCTCTGCTCGATCGGCATACCCTCGAAGGGCCCCGAGCACTACGTGGCCCAGGTGATGCCGTTCTACGCGGCGCGGCGCCCGCCGCTGATCGCCAGCATCTCTGCCGGCAGCGCGCAAGGCTTCGCCACGCTCGCCGCGCGCCTCACCGCTGCCGGCGTCGATGCGATCGAAGCGAACCTCTCGTGCCCGAACCTGGAGCAGGATGGACGGGCTTTCGCGATGGTCGCGCGCGACACCGAAGACGTGGTGTCGTGCATCAGAAGAGCGACGTCGCTGCCGCTCTGGGTGAAGCTCACGCCGAATGTCGGCGACATCGCGACGATCGCGTGCGCCGCCGAGTCGGCCGGCGCCGATGCGCTGGTCGTCGCCAATGCGCTGCTGGGCATGGCGATAGACGTCGAGACCTTCCGCCCGAAGCTCGGCAACGTGATGGGCGGGCTCACCGGGCCGGCGGTCAAGCCGATCATCCTCCGGATGGTCTATCAGTGCGCGCGGGCCGTCGCGCTGCCCATCGTCGGATGCGGCGGAATTGCCACGGCCGAGGACGCGGTCGAGTACATGCTCGCCGGCGCGAGCGCCGTCCAGGTCGGTACCGCGAGCTTCCTTCGGCCGACGACGATGATCGACATCATCGACGCACTACCCGGATTCCTGCAGCGCCACGGCCTTGCCCGCGCCGTCGATCTGGTCGGCGCCCTGCGCGTCGCCGAGGCACCGCATCCCGAATGGGCCATGGCCGGCTGATGACGGTTTCGTGGTTCGTCTACTTCGAGGACGCCGGCAACGGCGGCGCGGTCTGCGAGGCCGACAAGGCTCGAATGCGCGAATGCCTGTCGCGCACGCCGGAACTGCTTCGCGCCCACGTCTGCACACCGGCCGTGGTGGGCGGCCCCTTCAGCAACGACCCGCCGCCGCCGCGGCTTGCGCTGCAACTCGACTTCGCGAACCTGCCGGCGCTGGAAGCGGCGATCGGACCGCACGGAGCGCTGCAGGCGCTCGCTGCGTCCGGTGACTGGCCGAGCCTCGAAGGCACGGAGATCAGCCACCAGGCAATGATTTCACGGACGTTTCCGGTCCACGACGTCGCGCAGCCGACGTCGAAACCGGCTCCGCGCTCGTGCAGCTATCTCGTTCATTACCCCGGTCGTGCCGAGGACATCCATGACTGGCTGCGGTACTACCTGACGCATCACCCCCGCCTCATGGCAAGGCTCCCCGGGATCCGCTCGATCGAGATCTTCACGCGTCTCGACTGGTGCGACGCACTGCCCTGGCGGCGCGTCCACCACATGCAGCGCAACCGGATCGTGTTCGACGACGCGTCGGCGCTGACCGCTGCACTCGAATCGGCCGCCCTGCAGGATCTCCGCGCCGATTACCGCCGGTTTCCGCGCTTCGAGGGCGGGAACGTCCACTATCCGATGGAGACGGAAAGCCTGCTGCCGTAGTTTCAGCCTGCGCAGGCTACGCGTAACGCCGCGCCACCGTCTCGGCGATGCACACCGGCCTGTCGCCCCCCTCGCGCTCGATTGTCGCCTCGGTCACGATCTGCAGCCCGCCGCCTCCGACGTCCTCCACCGACAGCACCCGGAAGCGCGCCCGCAGCCGGCTTCCCGCCGGCACCGGCGCCGGAAAGCGCACGCGGTTCAGCCCGTAGTTCACGCTCATGCGCACGCCGCGCAGCTCGATCGCGCTCTCCGCGAACATCGGCAGCAGCGACAGCGTCAGGTAGCCGTGTGCGATCGTCGTGCCGAAGGGCCCCTTCGCGGCGCGCTCCGGGTCGACGTGGATCCATTGATGATCGCCGGTCGCATCGGCGAAGGCGTCGATGCGCTGCTGCGTGACCTCGACCCAGTCGCTTACCGCGATCTCCTCGCCGGCGCAGGCCGCCAGCTCGGCAAGACTTTCGAATACGCGCATTCCGCTCGTTCCTCTTTTCCTTCGTTCAATGCTTCGTGCCGAACAGCCGATCGCCCGCGTCGCCGAGCCCCGGAACGATGTACGCGTTCGCGTCGAGATGATCGTCGAGCGCGGCGACGTAGACCGGCACGCGGGGATGACTTGCGGCGAACACTTCCATGCCCTCGGGCGCCGCAACGAGCGCGAGCAGCCGCACGGCCTCGGGCGACACGCCGCGATCGAGCAGCACCTGCACGGCATGCGCCGCCGAGTGCCCGGTGGCGATCATCGGATCGCAGACGATGAACAGCCGTCCCGCGACTTCGGGCAGGCGCACGTAGTACTCGACGGGCCGCCGGTCGGGGCCGCGGTACAGGCCGATGTGGCCGACGCGCGCGGCGGGAATCAGCTCGAGCAGCCCGTCGACCATGCCGAGCCCCGCGCGCAGGATCGGCACGACGCCGACCTTGCGGCCGGCGATCACCGGCGCGTCGAGCGCAACCAGCGGCGTCTCGATGCGGCGCATCGTCAGCGGCAGGTCGCGCGTGATCTCGTAGCCCATCAGCAGCGTGATCTCGCGCAGCAGGTCGCGGAAGGTGCGAGTGGACGTCTCGCGATCGCGCATGTGCGTGAGCTTGTGCTGGATCAGCGGGTGATCGACGATCCGCAGCGACGGAAAGCGCGGGTCGGTGCGCATCGCCTTCTCGCCCGTGCCGTTCAGCCGCGCACCGGCGCGCGCCGGCTTCGCCGACGATTCGCGCTCACCCGGTGAAGCCTTCGCGGTCGCGCAGTCGATAGCGCTGGATCTTTCCGGTGGCCGTCTTCGGCAGCTCGTCGACGAACTCGACCCAGCGCGGATACTTGAACGGCACGAGCCGGTCCTTGACGTACGCCTTGATCTCCTGCGCGAGCGCGTCGGTGGCGCGCGACGGCTCCTTCAGCACGACGAAGGCCTTCGGCTTGAGCAGCCCGTCGGCATCGCGCGAACCGACCACCGCCGCCTCGAGCACCATCGGATGCGAGGCCACCGCCGACTCGACCTCGAAGGGCGAGACGTATTGCCCGCTCACCTTCATCATGTCGTCGGAGCGTCCGGCGTAGGTGTAGTAGCCGTCGGCGTCGCGCTGGTACTTGTCGCCGCTGCGCGTCCAGATGCCCTGGAAGGTGTCGCGCGTCTTCTCGCGCTGGTTCCAGTACTGCGCGGCCGACGAACGTCCGCTGATGTACAGGTCGCCCACCTCGCCGTCGCCCACCTCGTGTCCGTCGTCGCCGACCAGCTTCAGCGTGTAGCCCGGTACCGGCTTGCCGGTGGTGCCGTAGCGCACCTTGCCGGACTGGTTCGACAGGAAGATGTGCAGCATCTCGGTGGAACCGATGCCGTCGAGAATCTCCACGTTCGTTCGTTCGGTGAAGCCGGTGCCGATTCCCTTCGGCAAGGCCTCGCCGGCCGAGGTCGCCACGCGCAGCGACAGCTGCGAGGCGGCCGGAAAGCTGGCGTTGGCGAGCATGCCGGCGTACAGCGTCGGTACGCCGTAGAAGATGGTCGGACGCTTGCCCATCGCGGCGAGCGAGGCAGGCGCCTCGCCGGTGAGCCGCAGGAATACCGCTTCCGGCGTCGGGCGCTCGGCCATCAGCACGCAGGTCGCGCCTACCGACATCGGGAAGGTCAGGCCGTTGCCCAGGCCGTAGGCGAAGAACAGCTTCGCCGCGCTGAAGACGATGTCGTCCTCCCGGATGCCGAGTATGGGACGCGCGTACAGCTCCGCCGTCTCGATCAGGCTCGAGTGCACGTGCACCGTGCCTTTCGGCGAGCCGGTGGACCCCGACGAGTAGAGCCAGAAGCAGGGCTCGTCGGCGACCGTGTCGGCGCATTCGAAGTCGTCGCGGCCGCCGGCGAGCAGCGCATCGAAATCGACCCGCTTGCCGCCGGCGTCGGCAGCCTTCGAACCCGGCGCGGCAGAGACGACGACCGAGCGCAGCGAAGGAATCGAGTCGATTGCGTCCTCGAAGGACGGCAGCAGCGCCTGCGAAACGAGCAGCGCCGCCGCGCGCGAATCGCGCAGCATGTATTCGTAGTCCTGCGGACGCAGCATCGTGTTGACCGCCACCGGCACGATTCCCGCCTTGATCGCGCCGAGAAAGGCCACCGGCCAGTCGATCGTATCGAGCATGCACAGCAGCACGCGTTCCTCGCGGCGCAGGCCGAGCCCGGCCAGCGACGACGCGAAACGGTTCACGCGCCTGGCCAGCTCCGCGTAGGTGCACGACCCGCGGTCGTCGATGCAGGCGATGCGCTCGCCGCGACCGGCGCCCAGGTTGCGCTCGAGCAGGTCGTGCGCTGCGTTGTAGCTGCGCGGAATGCGCACGCGAGGCGGGCTCACGGAATGATCGGCAGTCGAGATCTCGGCCACGGCGGCTTCCTCCGGGTTCGTCAGTGGATTATCGCGCGCGAAAGGCCGTTCTCGGCGCGGCGTTCGTCATCGCGTCATCCCGCCCGTTCCTGGGGCAGGTGCGAAGGCGTCGAATCGACCAGCCCGAGCAACCGCTCGAGGCTCTGCGCCTCGTCGGTGCCGCTCGTGTCGACGACGGCGTCGGCCAGCGCGTACAGCCGCTCGCGCTGCTTCAGGATCGTGCGCAGCTCGGCCATCGCGTGCTCGCGCCCGCGGATCGGCCGCAGATCGCCCTGCGCGACCACGCGATCCATGTGATCTTCGGGAGAAGCTCGCAGCCAGACGGTGAAGCAGCGCTCGCGAAGCAGCTCGTAGGTGCGCGGCTCGAGCACGAGCGAGCCGCCGGTGGCGATCACGCAACGCTTGTGCGCGCGGGTGAGCCGGTCCAGCACGCGCGCCTCCGCCTCGCGGAAGGTGTCCTGCCCGTACATCGAGAAGATGCTGCCCAGCGAAGCGCCCAGCTCGTGTTCGATCTGCTGGTCCAGCTCGTAGAACGGAACGCGCAGTCGGGCCGCGAGCTGCGCGCCCAGCGTGGACTTCCCGGCGCCGCGCAGGCCCACCAGCGCGATGCGCCGCGAGCGCTCGCGACTCGATTCGCCGAAGCGCTGCTGCAGCTGCATCACCGCCTCGTGCCGCTGCTCGGGACGCAGACCGCGCAGCAGCTCGAGCGCCGCGACGATCTCGGGATCGAAGGATCGATCGCCGATCAGCTGCTCGATCGGACAGGCGAGCGCCTCGGCCACGCGCCGGATCAGCAGGATCGAGATGTTTCCGTCGCCGGCTTCGAGTTGCGCGAGATAGCGCTCGGAAAGACCCGACAGCTCGGCGAGGCGCTTTCGCGTGAGGTGCGCTTCTTCACGACGCTCGCGAACGCGGCGGCCCAGCGCCTCGAGGAACGCGTTCTCGTCTTCCGGCTTGCCGCCCACCACGGAGACCATGCAACATCGAACGTCGGATAATGAAGAACCTGCAATATAACTCATGATACAAGACCCCAACGAGCATTATTTTCACGTCGTCGTCGGCGGGCGGCGGCTGGAGTGCCGGTCGATCGGCGAGCCCGGCTCGCACTCGCCCACGCTCGTCTTCCTGCACGAAGGGCTGGGCAGCATCGCGCTGTTGCGCGATTTCCCCGACCGCGTCTGCGCAGCCGCCGGCCTGCCGGGGATCGTCTACTCCCGCCGCGGCTACGGCGGCTCGGAGCCGATCGACGAGCCGCGCAGCGTGCGCTTCATGCACGAAGAGGCGATCGACGTGCTGCCCGAGCTGCTGCGCAGCTTCGGCCTCGAACGACCGATCCTCGTGGGGCACAGCGACGGCGCCTCGATCGCGCTGATCCACGCGGGGACTTTTCCGGAGGCCGACGCGGCGGTCGCGGTACTTGCCCCGCACCTGTTCGTGGAGCCGGTGTGCACCGATGCGATCGCCGAGATCGCGCGGCGCTACGAAGCGCCGGGGCTGCGCGAGCAGCTCGGCCGCTACCACGACGACGTCGACGGCGCGTTCCGCTACTGGACCGAGGTCTGGCTCTCGGACGCCTTCGCCGCCTGGACCATCGAGAAGGAAGTGGCCGCGATCCGCTGCCCGATCCTGGCGATCCAGGGCGAGGACGACCAGTATGGAACGATGCGCCAGCTCGACCATATCGCCGAGCTGCAGCCCGATGCGCAACTGCTGAAGCTCGCCGATTGCCGGCACAGTCCGCATCTGGATCGTCCCGACGAGGTCGTCGACGCGGTCGCCGCGTTCTGTCGCAGGATCGCCGCGAAGGAGGCGGCGGGCGACGCGTCTGCGCGCAGCTGACGCCGGACGCGGGCGCGGTCAGCCTACAATCGCTGCCTGCCGGGAAACGGAGAAAGGCATGCAGGTTCTGTGCGGAACCGATTTCAGCGACCGTGCCGAGGAGGCGGCGGCGCTCGGCGCGGCGCTCGCGCAGCGCACCGGGGGCGAACTGACGCTGGTTCACGTCCTCGACACGCGCAGCGTGCTGCTCGGCCCGGCGCCCGTGCTCGACGCGATCGAGGAGAACGCGCGGCAGCGGCTGCAGGCGAGCGCCGAAAGCCTGCGAGCCACCGGCGCGAAGGTGAGCACCGAACTGCCTGCGGGCTGGCCCGACGAGGCGATCGTCGCCGAGGCGAAGAAGCGCGGCGCAGGCCTGCTCGTGCTGCCGGCGATCGGCCGGCGCGACGGCGTCGCGGTGCGACTGGGCAAGACCTGCGAGCGCGTGTTGCGCAGCACCGAGACGCCGATGCTGGTGCTGCGCGATGCGTCACCGCTTCTTTCGTGGCTGCGCGGCGAACGCGCACTGCGCCTGCTCGTCGCCTACGACTTCACGCCGCAGGCCGATGCCGCCCTGCTGTTCGCCGCCAGGCTCGCCGGGCTGGGCTCGTGCCAGCTGCTCGCTGCCTACGCGGAAGATCCGCGACGCGAGGCCACGCGACTCGGATTGCTCGACGAGCCGGGGCGCGCGCAGCAACACCTGCGCGAGGAGATCGCTGCGCGCATCGGGCGCGCACTGCCGTCGCTGCCGGTCGAAGTGGTGGTATCGGCGCACGAAGGCGAACCGGGAGCGCGGCTCGCGCAACTGGCCGAGCACGAACAGGCCGACCTGCTGCTGGTCGGCTCGCACCAGCGCAATGCGGTCGAGCGCCTGTTCACCGGCTCGGTCGCGCTCGACCTGCTGCGCGATTCGCCGGTCAACGTGCTCGTGGTCCCCGGCGCCGCCGTCGCCTCGGCCTCGCTGCTTCCGCCGGTGATTCGGCGCATCGTCGCCGCCACCGACCTGTCGCCGATCGGCAATCGCGCGGTGGCGCACGCGCTCGCCCTCGCGCCCGCAGGCGCCGAAGTCGTCGTCGTTCACGTGGTCAGTCCGAACCTGATGCGCAACGGGCGCTACGGCCGGGCGTCGCATCCCGAGTTCGCCCGCGAGCACGCAGCGGTCGTCGCCGAACGGCGCCAGGCGCTCGAGGCGCTGGTCGCCGACCCGGGCAGCGCCAGGGTGCGCATCGACCTCGTCGAGAACGATCGCCCCGACCGCGCGCTGCTCGAAGCGATCGAACGCGAAGCCGCCGACCTCGTCTGCGCCGGAACCATCGGCCGTACCGGACTCGGCGCGATGCTGCTCGGCTCCACCGCGCAGACGCTGCTGCGCGGCACGCGAAGGCCGATATTGCTGGTGCAGCCGCAGGAGCGATAAAAAAAGTGAAGGGTGAAGGGTCAAGGGTCAAGGGGAAAAGCCTCGACCTCGGCAGTCGGGGCTTCTGCCCTTCACCCTTGACCCTTCACCCTTCACTTCTCGTCGAAGCAGCAGCCCGTCGCAATCGATCCCCCACCGCGCGCCACTCGGGCGTCCGCGGGACGCGTTCGATGACGATGCGGTCGCAGCCGGATCGATCGAGGCGGCGCAGCGTGTCGTAGAGTTCGTGCGCGGTGCTGCGGGCGTCGTGCGACATCGCCAGGCCGACGTCGGCGATCGAAGGAGGCACCGAGCGCGACCAGAGGGCGACGCTGCGGCCCTGCGAGCGCCACTGCGCCACCCGCGCGGGCACTTCGTCGGCGTCGACGACCTCGACCGGCGTGGCCGGCGCGTAATGCGCATCGAGCGTGCCCGAGGCGCGCGGCGCATGCACGTCGCGTTCGAGCACTTCCTCGCCGAGCACCGCGGCGAGTTGCGCGACCGAGACGCCGCCGGGGCGCAACAGCACCGGCCGGCCGCGGCTGAGATCGACGATCGTCGACTCCACGCCGACCTCGCACGGACCGCCATCGAGAATCAGCGGCGCGTCGTCGCCCAGGTCTTCGACGACGTGCTCGGCGCGCGTCGGACTGATGCGACCGAAGCGGTTCGCCGACGGGGCCGCGATGCCGACGCCGCCGCGCCGCGCGAACGCATGCAGCAGCGCGCGCGCCACCGGATGGGCCGGCGCGCGCAGCCCGATCGTCGACTCGGCGCCGCAGGCCCAGGCGGGCGCATCGGCGGCGCGCTTCAGGATCAGCGTGAGCGGCCCGGGCCAGAAAGCTTCGGCCAGGCGCTGTGCGCGCTGCGACCACTCGGCCCACAGCTTTGCGGGTCCGTCGTCGAGGATGTGCACGATCAACGGATGCCCGAGCGGGCGCTGCTTGATCCGGTACACCGCGGCGACCGCATCGCGATTCGCAGCGTCCGCGCCGAGCCCGTACACGGTCTCGGTGGGAAAGACGACCAGCTCGCCGGCCGCGAGTCGCGCGGCCGCCTCCTCGATCGCCCCGGCATCGGCCGGCCGCACGACCGTCATCGCGCGCAGACTCCGATACCGAGGAATCGCTCGATCGCATCGGCGACGGCATCGGCTTCGGCGGCCGATGCGCCGAGGACGGTCACGTGGCCCATCTTGCGCCCGCGCCGCGCCTCGCGCTTGCCGTACAGGTGCAGCTTCGCGCACGGGTGCCGCAGCACCGACGCCCAATCGGGTTCGCGCATCGCGTTCGTGTCGTCGTGGAACCAGACGTCGCCCAGCAGATTGAGCATCACGGCCGGCGCGAGCAGGCGCGTGTCGCCGAGCGGCAAGCCGGCGAGCGCGCGCGCCTGCTGCTCGAACTGGCTCGTCACGCAGGCGTCGATCGTCGCGTGGCCGGAATTGTGCGGACGCGGCGCGATCTCGTTGACGAGCAGCGTCGCATCGGCGAGCACGAAGAACTCGACGCACAGCACGCCCACGTAATCGAGCGCATCGGCGATGCGCCGCGCGGCATCGACGGCGCGTAGTGCGAGCGACGGATCGACGCGCGCGGGAAAGGTGGTGCGAGCGAGGATGCCATCGCGGTGCACGTTGCCCGCGACGTCCCACGCCAGGCTCTCGCCGTCGAAGCCTCGCGCGAGCAGCACCGACAGCTCGCTGTCGAGCGCGAGCCGCCGCTCGAGCACGCAGGGCGCCGAACCCAGCGCGGCAAAAGCCGAGCACGCCTCCTCGGCGTTCGCCACGCCGGCCTGCCCCTTGCCGTCGTAGCCCAGGCGCGCGAGCTTGACGATGCCGGGGAAGAGCGCATCGGGTGCTTCGCGCGCGTCGTCGACGCTGCGCAGCGCCCGATACGGCGCGGTGGGCAGCCCCGCCGCGCGAACGAAATCCTTCTCGGCGATGCGGTTCTGCGCGATCGCCACGCTGCCGGCCGAGGGCGCGACGATCGTCCGCTCGGACAGCTGCTGCAACGCGCGCGCGGGCACGTTCTCGAACTCGGTCGTCACCGCCGCGCAGGTTTCGGCCAGCTCGGCCAGCGCCGCTTCGTCGAGATAGTCGGCGCGCAGATGCCGCTCGGCGATCGAGCCTGCCGGACTGTCGGCGCCGGGATCGAGCACGCAGACGCGATAGCCGAGGCTTTGCGCGGCCATGCAGAACATGCGACCGAGCTGGCCGCCCCCGAGCATGCCGAGCCAGTTGCCGGGCGCGAGCGGAGCCGAAGGCCGGCGCGGCAGCGGCGGCGCGGCGGCGGCAGCGGCAGTTGCCCCGTCGTTGCGCGGCATCGGGTTCATCGTCGAGGCGCCGTCAGGCGTCGGGCAGCGTCGTGCTGCGCGCCGATTCGGTCTGCGCGCTGCGGAAGGCAACGAGCCGGCCGGCCAGCGCCGGGTCGTCGACGGCGAGCATCGCCACCGCATGCAGCGCCGCATTCGCTGCGCCGGCCTCGCCGATCGCGAAAGTAGCCACCGGGATTCCGCGCGGCATCTGCACGATCGACAGCAGCGAGTCTTCGCCGCGCAGGTACTTCGACGGACAGGGAACGCCGAGCACCGGAACGATGGTCTTCGACGCGAGCATTCCGGGCAGATGCGCAGCCCCGCCGGCGCCGGCGATGATCGCCCGCAATCCGCGCTCGCGCGCGCGTTCGGCGTAGTCGAACATCTCATCGGGCATCCGGTGCGCCGAGACGACGCGCGCCTCGAAAGGCACGCCGAACTCGCGCAGCACCGCCGCCGCGTGCTGCATCACGCCCCAGTCGCTGCCCGAACCCATGACGATGCCGACGAGGGCGTCGACCACTTCCGTTGCCGCGGGTTCGTTGCCGACGGAAATTTCGCTCATCGCTCGCCGCTCTTCGATCGTTCGTCGTTGGTCGTTGGTCGTTCGTCGTTGGTCCTGCGAGCCTGCGCCTCAGGCGCCGCTCGCCGCCGCAGCCTCGGGAGGCAGCTCCTCGCCGGCGATGCGGCGCAGCGCCTCGCGATAGCGCTCCGCAGTCTGCGCGACGACCTGCGGCGGCAGGTGCGGCGCCGGCGGCTTCTTGTTCCAGCCGGGCACGCTCTCGAGCCAGTCGCGCACGTACTGCTTGTCGAACGAGGGCGGAGACTCGCCGGGTCGCCAAGAATCGGCCGGCCAGAAGCGCGACGAATCGGCGGTGAGCACTTCGTCCATCAGGTGCAGCGTGCCGTTTTCGTCGAGGCCGAACTCGAACTTGGTGTCGGCGACGATGATGCCGCGCGCGGCGCAGTGCTCGGCCGCGCGCCGATACAGCTCCAGGCTCAGATCGCGAATGCGATCGGCGAGCGGCGCACCGATGCGCCGCGACATCTCGTCGAAGGAGATGTTCTCGTCGTGCTCGCCCTGCTCGGCCTTCGCCGCCGGCGTGAAGATCGGCTGCGGCAGGCGATCGGCCAGGCGCAGGCCCGCCGGCAGCGCGATGCCGCAGACGGCGCCGCTCGACTGGTAGTCCTTCCAGCCCGAGCCGATCAGGTAGCCGCGCACGACTGCCTCGACGAGGATCGGCTGCAGGCGCTTGACGACCATCGAGCGCCCGCGCACCTGATCGCGCTCGTCGGGCTGCACGACCGACTCCGGATCGATGCCGGTCAGGTGATTCGGAACGACGTCGGCGAGGCGCTCGAACCAGAACAGCGCCATGCGGTTCAGCACGCGCCCCTTGTCGGGAATCGGCTCGGAGAGCACGACGTCGAAGGCCGACAGGCGGTCGGTGGTGACGATCAGCAGCCGGTCGTCGCCGACCGCATAGTTGTCGCGCACCTTGCCGCGCGAGACCAGCGGCAGCGAGTGCAGCGTCGAGCGATGAACGATCGGCATCGGTCGTTGGCGCAAAAGCGCCATTCTGCCCGAAGGCGGCGCGGCATCAGGTCGAGAGCCTGCGCATCCAGCCCAGACCGTTGCGCGTTCCGCTGCGCGGCCGGTATTCGCAACCGACCCAGCCGTCGTAGCCGAGCTGGTCGAGCAGCGCGAACAGGTACGGGTAGTGCAGCTCGCCCACGTCCGGTTCCGTGCGCTCCGGCACGCCGGCGATCTGGATGTGGCCGACGACTGAAAGATGGCGACGAATCTTCGTGGAGACGTCGCCTTCGACGATCTGGCAGTGGTACAGATCCATCTGCACCTTCAGGTTCGGCTCGCCCACCTCGTCGACGATCGCGTGCGCCTCCGCCTGCGTGGTAAGGAAATAGCCCGGAACGTCGCGCCGGTTGATCGGCTCGATGAGCGCGGTCACTCCGGCGCTCGCCAGGCGTCGGCAGGCCCGGCGCAGGTTGCTCACGTAGGTCGCGCGCTGCTCGCCTCGTCGCGCCTCGTCGCGCACGACGCCCGCCATCACGTGCAGCCGGGAGCAGCCGAGTACAGAAGCGTATTCGAGCGCCTGGTCGATCGACGCATGGAACGCATCGACCCGATCGGGCAGGCTGGCCAGGCCGCGCTCGCCGGCGCGCGCTTCGCCGGGCGGCGCGTTGAAGAGCGCCTGCTCGAGTCCGTTGGCGAGCAGCGCCGCGCGGATCTCGACGGCCGAATGCTCGTAGGGGAACAGGAACTCGACCGCGCGGAAGCCGTCGCGCGCCGCCGCCTCGAAGCGATCGAAGAACGGCAACTCGGTGTACAGCCAGGAAAGGTTCGCTGCGAACTTCGGCATCGTTGCTCCCTGCGTTCCGCCATCGTGCAGGCGCGATCCTGCCATCGTGCAGGCGCGATCCTGCCATCATGCGGGCGCGATCCTTCATGATAGAGATCCGCGTGCCATGGCACGACGACCCGGAAGCGAAAGCCGCATCTCCCCTCGGATGCCCCGATGATCTGGATCGCGACCTATCTCGCCGCGGGCGCCGGCGTGGGCTTCCTCGCCGGCCTGCTCGGCATCGGCGGCGGAATGACGCTGGTGCCGATCCTCGCGACGCTGTTCGGCGCGCAGGCCCTGGCGCCCGACTACAACGTGCACCTCGCGCTGGGCACCGGAATGGCATCGGTGCTGTTCACGTCGAGCGCGAGCGTCGCGAACACCATCGGCACGCGGCGGTGGACTGGCGCATCGTCGGGCGCATCGCGCCGGGCATGCTGCTCGGCGCCCTGTCGTCGACGGTGGCCGCCGGATGGATCAGCCAGCGCACGCTCGCGCTCGCCTTCGCCGTGATCGTCTTCGCCGGCGCCACGCAGATCCTCGTCGGCCGAAAGCCGAAGGCGGCGCGCGAGATGCCGGGTACGGCCGCCACCTTCGTCGTCGCGTACGGGATCGGCGTGATCTGCGGCCTCGTTTCCGCCGGCGGCGCCTTCCTCACCATCCCTTTCATGCTCTTCTGCGGGGTGACGATGCACCGCGCGATCGGCACTGCCGCCGCCATCGGCGTTCCGGTCGCCCTCGTCGGCACGATCGGCTACGTCACCGGCGGCTGGCGCATCGACGACCTGCCATCGATGACGCTGGGCTTCGTCTACCTGCCGGCGCTCGTCTCGCTGGTGGCGGCGAGCGTGCTCACGGCGCCGTGGGGCGCGCGAAAGGCGCATGCGCTGCCCGTCGCGACGCTCAGGCGCGTGTTCGCGGGCCTGCTGTACCTGCTGGCGACGAAGATGGCGGTGAGCGCGTGGTGAGCGCGGCGGAACCGGCCTCCCTCGCGACGACACACGATCTGCCGCGCTGCTGCGGCGAAAAACGCAACGAGGAGAACGACCGATGATCAGCGAACTCGTCTGGTTCGACCTGCCCGCCGGAATGCGCCGGGAAGAGGTGGTGGAGGGAATGCGCGAAGTGGCGGCTGCCTGGCGCCGCAACCCGGAGCTGATCCGCAAGACCTTCCTCTACGACGCAGCGAACAGGCGCACCGGCGCGCTGTACCTGTGGAAGTCGAAAGAGGCGGCCAACGCCGCGCACGACGATGCGTGGCGCCGGCGCATACGCGAGAAATACGGCAGCACGCCGACGCGACAGTTCTTCGAGACGCCGCTCGTCGTCGACAACGCGCTCGGGCAGACGATCGAAGACACGGCGTAAGAGCCAGGCCGGTCAGCTCCCCGCCCGCTGCGGGTCGAGCCCGGAACGCTGCGAGGCACAGCGTTTCGGGCTGCGAAGACTCCTTTCGGGCGGAAAACGCCGCGGTTCGCAGAAAATGACCGGCCGCTGATTCAGCGGACGACCTGCGCCAGCTCACCCTTGCGGCCGCCGACTCAGCGGACGACCTGCGCCAGCTCGCCCTTGCGATAACGGTCGATCATCACCGACAGCGCGACCGGCTTGATCCGGCTTGCCTGCCCCTCGCAGCCGAATTCCCGATAGCGCGCCAGGCACACCTTCTTCGCCGCCGCGTGCGCCGGCTTCAGGTACTCGCGAGGGTCGAACTTCGACGGGTTCTCGGCGAAGAAGCGGCGGATCGCACCGGTCATCGCCAGACGGATGTCGGTGTCGATGTTGATCTTGCGCACACCGAACCTGATCGCCTCCTGGATCTCCTCGACCGGCACGCCGTAGGTTTCCTTCATGTCGCCGCCGAATTCGCGGATCTCGGCCAGCAGCTCCTGCAGCACCGACGAGGAGCCGTGCATCACCAGGTGCGTATTCGGAATGCGGCGATGGATCTCCTTGATCCGATCGATGGCGAGGATGTCGCCGGTGGGCTTGCGCGAGAACTTGTAGGCGCCGTGCGAAGTGCCGATCGCAATGGCCAGCGCGTCGACCTGCGTTTTCTTGACGAAGTCGGCTGCCTGCTCGGGATCGGTGAGCAGCTGCTCGCGCGTCATCCTGCCTTCCGCGCCGTGGCCGTCCTCCTTGTCGCCCTTCATCGTCTCGAGCGACCCGAGGCAGCCCAGTTCGCCTTCCACGGTGACGCCGACCGTGTGCGCCATCTCGACGACGCGCCGCGTGACGTCGACGTTGTACTCGTAGGACGCGATCGTCTTGCCGTCTTCCTGCAGCGAACCGTCCATCATCACCGACGAGAAGCCGAGGCGGATCGCCTGCAGGCAGACGGCCGGCGACTGGCCGTGGTCCTGGTGCATGACGACCGGAACGCTCGGGTAGCTCTCGACCGCCGCTTCGATCAGGTGCCGCAGGAACAGCTCGCCGGCGTATTTCCGCGCGCCGGCCGAGGCCTGCATGATGACCGGCGCATCGGCCTCGCTCGCTGCGGCCATGATGGCCTGCACCTGCTCGAGGTTGTTGACGTTGAACGCCGGGATCCCGTAGCCGTTCTCGGCGGCGTGATCGAGCAGCTGACGCATCGAAACCAGGGGCATGACGACCTCCGAAGTGAACTCGGCGCAGGCCCCGGCCCCTGCCGCGGCGCCGGAGGCTGCGCGAAGTTCCCTCGTCGGTCGATTATCGCCTACGCGGCGGCCCCGCTCGCCGATCTCCGGCGGCGGGGTGCGACATGCGCTTCAGCGCCCATGCTCCCCCACGCGAACGATCTTCAGCGTATTCGTCCCCCCCGACTTGCCGATCGGCTCGCCGATCGTCAGTGCGATGAGGTCTCCCTTCTCGACGATTCCCGCCTCGAGCAGCCGCTGCTCGGCCTCGAGCAGCAGCGCCTCGCGCTCGACCGCGTGATAGGTCATCACGATCGGGTGCACCTCGCGGTACAGGCACATCCGGCGACGGCTGCGCTCCTCGGGCGTGAGCGCGTAGATCGGCACGCCGGAATCGATGCGCGACATCCACAGCGCGGTCGAGCCCGACTGCGTGAGCGAGACCACCGCCTTCACCTTCATGTGGTGCGCCACGAAGAGCGCGCTCATCGCGATCGCCTGGTCGATGCGCGTGAAGGTGCCGTCGGGGATCTCGGCGCTCAGCGCGTGGCGCTCGGATCGGTCGGCCTCGACGCACACTCGGGCCATCGCCTCGATCGTCTCGACCGGGTAACGCCCGGCGGCCGTCTCGGCCGACAGCATCACCGCGTCGGTTCCGTCGAGCACCGCGTTGGCGACGTCCGACACCTCGGCGCGCGTGGGCACCGGCGACTCGATCATCGACTCCATCATCTGGGTGGCGGTGATCGTGACCTTGTTCAGGTCCTTCGCCATGCGGATCATCCGCTTCTGCAGCGCCGGCACGGCCGCATCGCCGACCTCGACCGCGAGGTCGCCGCGCGCGACCATGATGCCGTCGCTCGCCTCGAGGATCTCCTTCAGGTTGCCGATCGCCTCGTAGCGCTCGATCTTCGCGATCATCAGCGCGCGCGCCCCCGCTGCGCGCACCAGTTCGCGCGCCATGTACATGTCGGCCGCGTTCTTCGGGAACGACACGGCGATGAAATCGGCCTCGAAGCGCACGGCGGTCTTGATGTCCTCCATGTCCTTCGACGTGAGCGCAGGCGCCGACAGCCCCCCGCCCTGCCGGTTGATCCCCTTGCGGTTCGACAGCGTTCCGCCCTGCAGGACCGTACATTCGATCGTGCGCGCGTCGACGCGATCGACGCGCATGGTCACGCGCCCGTCGTTCAGCAGCAGCGTGTCGCCCACGCTCACGTCGTTGACCAGCTCCGGATAGTCGAGACCGACGCGCTGCTGGTTGCCGAGTTCGCAATCGATGTCGAAGACGAAATGGTCGCCGACCTCGAGCTGGATCTTGCCGTCGGCGAACTTGCCGATGCGGATCTTCGGGCCCTGCAGGTCGGCGAGCACGCCGACGCTCTGCCCGATCCGGACGGCGATCTCGCGCACGCTGGCGACCACCGCCGAGTGCTCCTCGGCGGTACCGTGCGAGAAGTTCACGCGCACGACGTTGACGCCGGCGCGCAGCATGCGCTCGAGCACCTCGGGCGAGGACGAAGCCGGGCCGAGCGTGGCCACGATCTTGGTGGCGCGGGGAACGGGATGGAACATTGGGAGCGACCGGGAAATGCGGCGATGAACGATCGACCGGGCGCGACGCACGCACCGGGCAGCGGACGTTCATCCTAACGCAGCGGCACGCGGAGTACGGAACAGTTTCGTCCAGAGGTGAAGCGCGAGCAGGCGCGGCGGGAAGCGGCGCGCGAGCTGCCGGACCTTGAGCGCGCGCTTGGCCCATCGGCGCGAGACGCGGGTCGCGCGATCGGGCTCGGCGGGAAGCAGCGAACGCACCACCAGCGCGTCCATCAGCGCCTGCGTGGCGGCCGTCGTTCGCGCGCGTCGGGCCGCCTCGCGGGCAGCCTCCCGCGGGATCGGCGTGCCGAGAAAACGATGCGCATAGCGCAGACCGTAGTGCAACGGCCGGTGCAGGCCGTGCCGGGCGACCGACTCCGCAAGCCCTTCGTCGAAATCGGGACGATCGGCCCCGAGGCGCAGCATGGCATCCAGATCGACCAGATCGCGCAGCTGATGCCACATGTCGGAGTCTTCGAACAGGTGGCAGCAGGTGTGCAGCACCTGGTCTTCGGGCGCGAGCACGCGAAATACCGTGCCGGGCAGCGGTACCGATGCGTCGAACAGCGCGTCGGCAACCGGCCGCAGGCGGCTCGTCACCGGAAGAATCGTGTGATGCAGATCGACCGGTTGCGGGCGCTCGGGATGCATCAGCGGCGGCAACTCGTGGCTCCACTCGCGGTAGTAGCGCTCGTCGTAGTCGTCGATCTCGCCGAAACGCCAGCCGGCCGCGCGCAGCGCGGCTTCGGCGTCGGAAAGCCGCGAGGCGCGCACCATCAGGTCGACGTCGCTCGTCGGCCGGCCGCGTGCCCAGGCGACCCGCTGCGCGACGTACGCGCTGCCCTTGAGCAGCACCAGCTCGGTGTCGAGCGGCGCGAGCGTTTCGGCAAGATGCTGCAGATTCCACCGCGTCATCTGGATCCGATACTCGGCGGCCGCGCGTTCGGAGCGCAGCGCCCGTTCAACCGGCTGCGGCAGGGCGTCGAGGGCCCCTGCGGTTTCGTAGCGCGCGTGCAGCACGCCGGCCACCTGGCCCATGCGCGCGATGCGGACGATCTCGTCCCATTCCCGCAAACCGGGCTGACGCGGCTGAAGCGGATCGACGAGCAGCGAAAAGAGGAACAAGGCCTTCATCGTCGAGCGGGCTCGATCGGCGGAGCCGCCACCTCCGTCTCGGCGAAAAGCGCGTCGATGAGATCGAAAGCGTCCTCGAAGCGGGAGTAACGCAGCTGGTAGCTGCGGCACTGTGCTACCAGGTTCGTCAGCGCGAGGAAGCCGGTCTCGCCGAGCAGCGCGTAATTGAATGAATTGCCCGACAGCTTCACGAACGCGCGCGTCGACGCAATCGGCTCGAGTGCCGGCGCTTCCGCTGCTCCATAGCGGGGAAATACGACGAATTCGGGCCGCGCCGGCCGCTTGCGCGCCGCGACGCTCATGGCGTTGGGGGCGACGTGCAGGACAGTGCCCTTGCGCGTGCCGGCGATGCGCGGGCCGGTCGACAGCCCGGGCCAGCGCTCGACGACCCGGTCGATCGAATCGTTCTTCAGGCAGACCGGACGCAGCAGCGGCATCACCGTCCCGTCGTGCGGATCGATCGCGCAGAACTCGTCGCTGATCAGCCTGTAGCCGTGACACATCAGCGCGGCGGTGAGCGTGCTCTTGCCGACACCCGAATACGCCGGCATCAGCAATGCGCGATCGCCGCGCGCGACGACCCCGGCGTGCAGCATCAGCCAGGCATGCGAACGATAGGCGATCGTCCAGTTCAGTCCCCATTCGACGAGCGCCGGATGCATCGACAACGGCATCGGATCGAACGGCGACTCGCCGTCGACGATCAGCCGGGCGAGACGGGATCCGACGACCGTGCGCTGGACCTCGAGCGATACGGTTGCGTCGGCGAAGCTCTCGTCGGCTTCGATCGGGAACGCGCCGTAGAGGGCACGCATCGCCGGCGCGAAGTCCGGGTACCCGGTGCGAAAGCGCGCGGCGCAGGCGCCGAGATCGATGGCGACCCCGGGATCACGCAGCCGCGCGCGCAGCTCCTCGGGGGCCATTCCGGCAACGGTTGGAGGCCCGCGCATGCTCGCCTCAGTAAGTCGAAGGAAGGTCGACGCCTTCGACGAGAGCGCATTGCGCGAGTTCGACCAGCGCCCGGTCCACCAGCATCTGCGCCTCTGCGCGCGACAACCCGGCGTCGACGAGTTCCAGCGCGTCGACGAGCGAGTCGACCGGTTGTCCCCCGCGTTCGGAAAAGAGCGTCAGCAGCATTGCCGCAGCTCCACTGACGACGTGCGTGCGCCAGGATCGGGAATCGAAAACGGCGATCGAGTCGGCCGAAAGAGGGCGTCGGCGCAGGCCGTCACGAACGCGAACGACGCGCGCGGCATCCACGAGAAGCTGCTCGTCAGGTCAGCCCGAGCACGCGCCGGATATATGCGGTGAGCCCGTCCCCGAAGAAGCCGCCGGTGTATCGCTCGCTGATCGCCATGAGCGAAGTCGCGCAGCCCGTCGTGGCCAGGATGCCGGCCGTTGCCTGGGGCTCCCAGCTGTAACCGAGCGGCTGGCCGGTATTGGGGTCGATCCTGATCAGCGCCCAGCGCTTCTCGATCAGGTCGGCAACGGTAGCGTTCGCCTGCGTGTATTGACCGTCGGTTGACGGCGTGTCCTTGCCGACGAGGCCGCCGCTGCCGTAGCTCACGCGAGGCGTGCTCTTCGCCGACGCGACCAGCGGACCGGCGGCCGAACCGGAGGAATCGACCCGCCACCACGTCTGCTGATCGGTGCCGAGCACGTACTCGCCCTCGATCTTCCCTTCGCCGATGGCCGGCCGAAGCGTGACGATGTCCACCTGCACGCGAATCCATTCGTCGGGGGTCTGGGCCAGCTTGTTGGCCAATTCGCCACGCTGCTGGTCGAACCCACTCTGTTTCCGCGCGCACAT
Source organism: Burkholderiaceae bacterium (assembly GCA_021166835.1). The sequence goes on from JAJPEN010000007.1 coordinate 31,498, forward strand.
TGCCGCGGAATCGGCGAACGAAGACCCGGGCACCAGCGTCAGCACCATCGGCGCGGCGACACCGAGGCGCAAGAGGTTGCGCCTGCGCGCTTCATGCGACGGCTCGGCGGGACTCTGTTCGTTCGAATCGGTCATGGCTCGCCTCGAAATGCGCGAAGAGATCCCCGGAGAGCATTGTCCGGCTTGCGTACGGAAACGCAAGGCCGACGCCGCTCGAGTTCAACTTCCCGAACGGAAACCCGGCTGTATTCCCAAGGCTGCAAGTTCCATGCCTTGCGTTCGCAGTCGGTTGATTTGCAAGGGATCTTCTGGCGTTCCAGGTACGCCGACAAACAAATGTAAAGTTCTCCGACGCCCGACTGTTTCAGGCGCGTTGCTGTAGCGCCTCCACGGCCGGCAGCGAGCGCCCCTCGAGGAACTCGAGAAACGCGCCGCCCCCCGTCGAGATGTAGTCGATGCGATCGGCCACGCCGAAGCGGGAGATCGCGGCAACCGTGTCGCCGCCCCCGGCGATCGAATACGCGTCGGATTGCGCGATCGCGTCGGCCAGCACGCGCGTGCCGTGCGAAAAGGCATCGAACTCGAAAACGCCCACGGGTCCATTCCAGACGACGGTACCCGCCTGCTTCAGCAGGCCGGCCAGCAACCCCGCGGTGCGCGGACCGATGTCGAGAACCAGGTCGTCGTCGGACACCTGCTCCACCGGTTTCGTGACCGCCTGCGCGCTCGCGGAGAACTCCTTCGCGCAAACGACGTCGACCGGGATCGGCACGGCGGCGCCGCGCGCCGACATCGCATCGAGCACCGCGCGCGCCTGCTCCACCATCTCGCGCTCGGCCAGCGAACGGCCGATGGGCAGGCCCGCCGCGAGCAGGAAGGTGTTGGCGATGCCGCCGCCGACGATCAGCTGGTCGACCTTCGCGGCCAACGCCTGAAGGATCGACAGCTTGGTGGAAACCTTGGAGCCGCCGACGATCGCCACCAGCGGGCGGCGCGGCGAATTCAGCGCCCGCCCCAGCGCATCCAGCTCGGCCGCCATCAGCGGACCGGCGCAGGCGATCGGCGCCGCGAGCGCGAGCGCATGCGTGGTCGCCTCGGCGCGGTGCGCGGTGCCGAAGGCGTCGTTCACGTAGACGTCGCACAGCGCCGCCATCCGGCGCGCGAGACCGGGGTCGTCGCTCTTCTCGCCGACGTTGCAGCGGCAGTTCTCGAGCAGCACCACCTCGCCCGCGCGCACTTCGAAGCCGCCGTCCACCCAATTGCCCACCAGGCGCACTTCGCGCCCGAGCAGCTGCCCGATGCGCGCGGCCACCGGTGCGAGCGAATCTTCGGCGCGCACCACGCCCTCCTTGGGTCGCCCGAGATGCGACGTGACCATCACCGCAGCGCCAGCGTCCAGGCAGTGCTCGATGGCGGGCAGCGATGCGCGGATGCGCGTGTCGTCGGTGATGCGCAGCGCGTCGTCCTGCGGCACGTTGAGATCCGCGCGGATGAACACGCGCTTGCCGGCGACGTCGATTTCGTTCAGGCGGCGGAAATGCATGGGATTCCTCATTGCGCCCTCATTGCGCTTCATGCAACTGCTGCTCGATCTCGTGGCGCTCGCCGTCGTCGAGCAGGTCGAGCGGGTTGGCGCCGTCGTCCATCAGCCAGTCTTCGAAGCGGCCGCGCCGCCCGTCGGGCAGGCGCGCCGCCACCAGATGATCGAGCGTGGCGCTGTCGGAGAAGAACACCAGCTCGACGCCGTCCGCCTCGACCACGCACTCGCCGACGGCGATCTGCACCCACGGCCGGCGCGCGTCGCGTAGCCGCATCGTGCGCTTGCCGTCGACGATCTCGCGCAGCAGCGCGGCCGTCTCGGCGGCGTCGAGCCGACGGCCCATCGCGAGCCCCCTCAGCGCGCGTTCATCCAGGCGACCGTCACGTCGAGCATCCGGTTGGAGAAGCCCCACTCGTTGTCGTACCAGCTGTTGGCCTTCACGAGCCGGCCGGACACCTTGGTGAGCGTCGAATCGAAGATGCTCGATGCCGGGTTGTGGTTGAAGTCGACCGAAACGAGCTGCGCGTCGTTGTAGGCGATCACGCCCTTCAGCGCGCCCTGCGCGGCCTCGCGCATCGCGGCGTTCACCTCCTCGACCGAAGTCTCGCGCGACGCGATGAACGACAGATCGACGATCGACACGTTGATCGTCGGCACGCGCATCGCGTAGCCGTCGAGCCGGCCATTCAGCTCGGGCAGCACGAGCCCGACGGCGGAGGCAGCGCCCGTCTTGGTGGGGATCATCGACATCGTCGCCGAGCGCGCGCGGCGCAGGTCGGTGTGATAGACGTCAGTGAGCACCTGGTCGTTCGTGTAGGCGTGGATCGTCGTCATCAGGCCGGTGTCGATGCCGATGCGCTCGTGCAGCACCTTCGCCATCGGCGCCAGGCAGTTCGTCGTGCACGAGGCGTTCGAGATCACCGTCTGGCTCGCGCGCAGCACGTCGTGGTTCACGCCGTAGACGACGGTGGCGTCGACGTCCTTGCCGCCCGGCGCCGAGATGATCACTTTCTTCGCGCCGCCTTTCAGGTGCGCCGACGCCTTCTCCTTGCTGGTGAAGAAGCCGGTGCACTCGAGGACGACGTCGACGCCCAGCTCACCCCAGGGCAGCTGCGACGGATCGCGCTGCGACAGCACGCGAATGCGGTCGCCGTTCACGACGATGTTCTCGCCCTCGACCGAAACCGTGCCGGGGAACTTGCCATGGGCAGTGTCGTACTGGGTGAGATGCGCATTGATCTTCGCGTCGCCCAGATCGTTGATCGCGACGATCTCGATCGGGTGCTTCTTGCCGTCTTCGTAGTGCGCGCGAAGGATGTTGCGGCCGATGCGGCCGTAGCCGTTGATCGCGATGCGGATGGTCATGACGAATTCCCCTGTAGTGACGAAACCGGATGGGGCGCGACGCGCGAGGCGCGCGCCGCGGAAATCAGGCGGGCACGCGCCGCTTCAGCACGCCGCGCACGGTGCCCACGACTTTCTCGGGCGTGAAGCCGAAATGGCGGAACAGCTCCGCCGCCGGCGCCGATTCGCCGAAGGTGTCGATCGAGACGACCGCCGCGCAGCCGTATTTCCACCAGCCGTCGCCGACGCCCGCTTCGATCGCCACGCGAGGCACGTCGCTGCCGAGCACCGCGCTGCGCCAGGCCTCGTCCTGCCGGTCGAAGACGTCGGCGCAGGGCATCGACACCACGCGCACGTCGATGCCTTCGGCGGCCAGCAGGTCGCGCGCCTGCAGCGCCAGCGAAACCTCGGAACCGGTGGCGATCAGGACGGCCGCCGGATCGGCTGCATCGCGCAGCACGTAGCCCCCGCGCAGGATCGCGTCGACCTGCGCGCGCGAGCGCGAGACGAAGGGCAACGCCTGCCGGGAGAGCAGCAAGGCCGCCGGACCGTCGTCGCGCGCGATCGCTGCCGCCCACGCGCTGGCGGTTTCGACGGCATCGCAGGGACGCCAGACGTCGAGCCGCGGCACCAGCCGCAGCGAGGCGGCATGCTCGATCGGCTGGTGCGTCGGACCGTCCTCGCCCAGCCCGATCGAGTCGTGCGTGAAGACGAAGACGACGCGCTGCTTCATCAGCGCCGCCATGCGCAGCGCGTTGCGGGAGTAGTCGGAGAAAGTGAGGAAGGTGCCGCCGTACGGAATGAATCCGCCGTGCAGCGCGAGTCCGTTCAGCATCGCGCTCATGCCGAACTCGCGCACGCCGAAATTGATGTGCCGACCGGCGACGAAGCCCTCGACCGTGCGCAGCGCGCCGCTGCCCTTGAAATCGGTGAGGTTGCTGCCGGTAAGGTCGGCCGATCCGCCGATCAGTTCGGGCAGCGCCGCGCCGAAGTGGTTCAGCGCATTCTGCGAAGCCTTGCGGGTGGCGACCGATCCGCCCTTCTCCACCGCCTCGTCGACTGCCGCGTCGAAGGCGTCGTCGTACGCAGCTGGAAGGCGGCCGGCGACGCGGCGCTCGAACTCCTGCGCGTCGGCCGGGTACGCCGCCCGGTAGCGCTCGAGGCGCGCGTTCCACTCGGCCTGCGCGCGCGCCCCGCGCGCGCGCGCGTCCCAGGCCCGGCGCACCGACTCGGGCAACTCGAAGGGCGCATGCGCCCAGCCAAGCGCGGCACGGGTGGCGGCCACCTCGTCGGCGCCGAGCGGCTCGCCGTGCGCCTTCGCAGAACCGACCCGGGCCGGCGAGCCGCGTCCGATCTGCGTGCGACATTGCACCAGCGTCGGCGCGAAGACGCCGTCGCGCCCATGGGCGCCCCACTCGCGCGCCAGCGCGATCGCCGCTTCGAGCGCATCGACGTCGTGGCCGTCGACGTCGGGAATCACGTGCCAGCCGTAGGCCTCGAATCGCTGCACGGTGTCGTCGGTGAACCAGTTGCGCACCGGTCCGTCGATCGAGATGCCGTTGTCGTCGTAGAAGACGACCAGCTTCGACAGCCGCAGCGTGCCGGCGAACGAGCACGCCTCGTGCGAGATGCCTTCCATCAGGCAGCCGTCGCCGGCGAAGACCCAGGTGTAGTGATCGACGATGGCCAGGTCGTCGCGGTTGAAGCGATCGGCCAGCAGCCGCTCGGCGAGCGCCATGCCGACCGCGTTCGCCAGGCCCTGCCCGAGCGGGCCGGTGGTCGTCTCGACGCCGGGGGTGAGTCCGTGCTCGGGATGACCCGGCGTTTTCGAATGCAGCTGACGGAAGCGGCGCAGCTCGTCGATCGACAGGTCGTAGCCGGCGAGATGCAGCAACGCGTACAGCAGCATCGATCCGTGCCCGTTCGACAGCACGAAGCGGTCGCGATCGGGCCATGCGGGATCGGCGGGGTTGTGCTTCAGCGCAGCGCCCCAAAGTGCGACGGCGATCTCGGCCATGCCCATCGGCATGCCCGGGTGACCGGAATTCGCCTGCTGTACCGCGTCCATCGCGAGCGCACGGATCGCATCGGCCATCTCGCGGCGCTGCTCGTAGCTCGCCTTGCCGCCGTGCCCGCCGTCAGCCCCCGGAACTCGCGAATGAGGTTGCGTGGCGCTTTCCGTGGGAGATTCCATCGACGGTGGTCCTGAAGGCGGAGGGGGCGGAGGGGCGAAGCGGTTGCGACCTCCATTCTAACAAACGGGGTCGCCGCCTACTGGCGGGTTCGACACAAATTCCTATATAATCAAAGGCTTTTCTCGCCGACCGCACCCCTTTTTCGGGAGCGGCCGGCGACATTTCCACTGATCTGGATCCCCGAGGAAACACCGTGGGGATACTCAGGGACTGGCCGGGCGGTGACGTCCGGCTTCCCGGAGCCGAAGCCCGAACGGGCCGGCGCCGGGGCCCGGGAGGCGCGTCCCGCGCAAGGCCCAAGGCCGCGCGGAGGCTTTCCCGGAGCGTCCCGGAAGCGTCGGCGCCGCGGAGCACCCATCCTGCGGCGACCGCATCGACGGGCAGCCGCCGCCGATGCATCCGGGCGCGTCCGGGGGTCTTGGGGTCTTCACCCTCTTCGGAGGGACTGGGTTGGACGAAATGCAGGGACTGCACCTCACTGCCGATCTGTACGGCTGCCGTTGCGAGCCGTCGTTGCTCACCGATGCCGCAAGACTCGCCGAAGTGTGCCGCACCGCGGTGCGCAAAGCGGAACTCACGCTCGTCGACGAGAAGTTCTTCACCTTCCCCGATTACCGGGGTGAGCCGGGCGGCGTCACCGGCGCGGTGCTGCTCGCCGAGTCGCACGTCGCGGTGCACACCTGGCCGGAGCGCGCCGGCGTCACGCTCGACGTCTACGTCTGCAACTTCTCGACCGACAACTCGTCGAAGGCCGAGCAGCTGCTCGACGACCTCATCGTCGCTTTCGCGCCGCGCCAGCAGAACACCAACCGCATCCTGCGCGGTTCCGAAGATCCCGACTCGGCGGAAGGCGAGCTGCTGCTCGAGTGGCTGAACGCCGACAGCGCGTTCGGCTTTCGCGCCGCGCGACGCCTCGAAACCGTGCGCACGCCGTACCAGACGCTCGAGGTGTTCGACACGCCGCAGTGGGGCAGGCTTTTTCGCCTGGACGGCTGCTACATGACCTCCGAGCGCGACGAGTTCTTCTATCACGAGGCGATCACGCACCCGGCCGCACTCGCGCACCCGAACCCGACGAGCGCGCTGGTGATCGGCGGCGGCGACGGCGGCTCCACCGAGGAGCTGCTCAAGCATCCGTCGATGCGGCGCGTCGTGCTCGCCGAGCTCGATGCCGAGGTGATCCGCGTCGCGCGCGAGCATCTGCAGAACGTGCACCGCGGCGCTTTCGACGATCCGCGCGTGGAGCTGCGGATCGGCGACGGCTGGGAAAGCGCCGAAGCGCTCGCGAGCGAAGCGGAGACGCTCGCGCACGGCGCGGAGACGCTCGCGCACGGCGCGGAGACGCTCGCGCACGGCGCGGAGACGCTCGCGCACGGCGCGGAGACGCTCGCGCACGGCGCTCGGCGCTTCGACCTCGTCGTCCTCGACCTCACCGATCCCGACACGCCCGCGCACCGGCTGTACACGGCCGACTTCTTCCGCCTGCTGCGGCGCCTGATGAACCCGGGGGCCGCGGTCACGTTGCACATCGGCTCGCCGCTGTATCGCCCCGACCTCGTCGCCCGGCTGCTGCGCGAGCTGGCGTCGGTGTTCGCCATCGTTCGTCCGCTCGGCCTGTACATCCCCCTGTACGGTGCGTACTGGGGACTGTGCTGCGCCTCCGACGCGCTCGACCCGCTGTCGCTCGACCCCGAGACGGCCGAACGCCGGCTGGCCGAGCGCGGCATCGGCGATCTGCGCTACTACAACGGCGACACGCACCAGGGGCTGTTCGCGCTGCCCAATTTCTACCGCGAGCTGCTTCCCGGCAAGACCGACGTGAAAAGCGCCACGGTCGTCGAGCTGGCTCGCGCGTCCTGAAGGGCGTGCTGAGGGGCGTCCTGAGGAGCACGGCTCGGAATTGTCGGAAGCGGCGATCGTGCGTCCCCGCGTGTTGATCCCCGACGCCGCCGGCCGGCTCGACGATCCCCCTACGTTCCGGCTCGACGCGCAGCGCTCGCACCACCTGGTGCGCGTGCTGCGACTGCAGGCAGGCGCATCGCTCGAATGCTTCGACGGCCGGGGCGGACGTTTCGAGGCCACGCTGGCGGTCGCCGACCCGCGCGCCTGCGCCGTGCGGATCGGGACGCGCCTCGCCTCGAACACCGAGAGCCCGCTGCGCGTGACGCTGTTGCAGTGCGTCTGCGCCAGCGAGCGCATGGACTGGACGATCGAGAAGGCGGTCGAGCTGGGCGTCACGGCGATCCGGCCGCTGTCGTCCGCTCGTTCGCCGCTGCGACTAGCTGCCGCTCGCGCGCAGCGCCGGCGGGAGCACTGGCAGCGGCTGATCGAGGCCGCCTGCATGCAGTGCGGACGGGACGTCCTGCCGCAGCTTCACGAACTGCAGGCGCTCGATCGCTGGCTCGCCGACAGCCGGCGACCGCAGAGCGCGCTTTCGCTCGCGCTGGCGCCCGACGCGACGCACGGCCTGCGGGAGATGTCGTTCGGCCCCGAACGGGAAATCGAGCTGCTGGTGGGTCCCGAATCGGGCCTCGACGCGCATGAACTGGAAGTGGCTCGGCGGGCGGGCTTCACCGCCGTGCGCCTGGGCCCGCGCACGCTTCGCACCGAAACGGCCGGCGTGGCCGCGCTCGCCGCATTGCAGGCGCTGGCTGGAGACTTCTGACACTGAACTGACGGCACTGAGCCGACCACGATGAACCGACGACACTGAGCCAACGACACCGAGCCGACAGCGCTCAGCGCTGCCGATTCACCGAATAGAAGACGCGGAACGCGGTCTGCCGATCGAAGAAATAATCGGCCGCGTCGCGAAAGACATCGAGCAGCCGGTCGCGCGCATCGCGATCGAAAGCCGCCGTTTCGGGCAGGTTCTCGAGGAAGACGACGAAGCCCGGTTCGTCGGCATCGCGCACCGGCTGCAGGCCGGTGACGCGCCGATACAGCGCCTCGAAGCCGGCCGACTCGGGCGCCGGCAGAGAAAAGCCGACCGCGATCTCCCCCAGCACCGAGTCGGCGTCGGTGGCGCCGCGGCAGTCGGCCCGCAACACGCGTTGCTCGGCACGCTCCGCGGCCGAGCGCAGCGCGTCGCCGTCGTAGGACTGCAGCGGAAGCACCGCGTGCGGCGGAATGTTGCTGAGATTGCTCATCGGGCGGACTCCCGATCCGGCAAAGACTCCGCCGCATGCTAAAGGAGAACCGCCGCAGTGCCATCGTGCATCGCCACAGCAGCGTGGCGATGCAACGTAACCCGGCACCCGTTCGGTGCGCCGGGCTATCCGGCGACGGCGCGTTGCGCGATCGTGTCGTCCTGCGCGATCGCGTCGATCGCGCTGTCGACCGCGCTGTGCGGAGCGACGCGGCGGGCCCGGCCGGTGGCGAACCAGGAAACGAGCGCCGCGCGATCGAGCGATTGCCCGAAGTCGGGGAAACGCGACAGCACGTAGAGCTTGCGCGTCGGGCTGATCCACGCGATTCGCACGGTCTGCGTCGCACCTGCCTCGTCGGCAAGCTCGATCAGATCGCCGCGGCGCAACGCATCGACCTCGGCATTCTCGGCCGGGCGCGGCGGCGCCGCTACCTGCCTGCGCGCCGCGAACTGCGAAGCTTCGGCGGCGCTCGCATCGAAGCGGGCGACGCCGTCGTCGCCGATGCGAATCGCGCTCTGCGTCCCCGGCATCGTCCGGCCGGCGCCCACTTTCGCGTCCTGGATCGCCCGCGTGTGCCAGCGCAGCAATTCGTTGAAGAAACGCTCGCGCTCCTCGTCGGCGATGCCGATCGCCTTCAACGACTTCAGCAGCGATCCGATCATCCTCGGCAGCAGCGATGCCAGCCGGGGAATTTCCTCGGGCGTCTTCGGCGCCACGCTCCAAATCAGCATCTCGGCCGCCTGCAGCGCCTGTGCCCAGCTGGCGCCGCCGCACTCGCCCGCGATGCGCGCCTGTGCGAGCGCGCGCGACCACCAGTCGTAGAGGAACTCGCGCACGAAGGCGGGAGTGACCGGATCGATGCGCAGAGCGATCTCCGCACTCGCCTCTTCCTGCGCGACGGCGAGCGCTTCCATCCGCTCGGCCTGCCGGGTCAATTCGAGCAGGCGCGCGGCGCGGCGCTCGCCCTCGGCGTGCGCGAGCGCATCGAAGCGCGCCATCGCCTCGTCGAAGACCGCGAGATCGTCGTCGAAGTTCCCGAGGATCCAGTCGACGATGTCGGCGACGCCGGCCACCAGCGTCGACTGCGCACCGTAATCGGCGTCCGGATCGGTAGCGAGGTCGATGACGCGATCGATCAGCCGGCGCATCGGGTGCTGCCGGCGGGCGAAGAAGCTGCGATCGAGCAGCGCGGCCTTCACGGCAACCACCTGCAGCCGCAGCAACTGCTGCTTCACCGGATCGGGCAGCCGGCGGTCGGCGTAGATGTAGTCGAAGACGAGCGAGACGATCTCGACGGTCAGCTGGTCGAGCGAGGAACCCTTGCTGCGCGCGTGATCGAGCAGTTCGGTGGCGAGCGGCGCCGCCCCTGCGCCCTCGCGCGAAGAGGACTGCAGCGCGTGCAGCGCCTCGATCAGCGGCGGCTGCACCGTCGGCATCGGCAGATCGGCCATGCCGAAGGTTTCCGGGTCGGACAGCATGCGCGCCGCCGACCGGCGCGCCGACTCCTGATCGACCGACATCTGCAGCACGAGATCGTCGAACATGTGCACGCGCTCGCCGCCGAAGCGGAAATCGCGCAGGGCTGCCGCACCCGCCGGCCCGGCTCCCCCGCCCGCCCCCGCGGCGGCGCCCGATTGCACGCCAGGGGCAGTCGCCGCCGGCGAATCGGAACGGGCCGCGTCGGCGGCGATGGAGCCGGGCCGTCGCGTATCGGTACGAACGACGGAACGCGGCCGGATCGTGGGCAGCACCTGGTGGCTTCGCAGCCGTTCGTTCACGCTGGCATGCACGCCCGCCAGGCTGGTCGCCACGTGCGGTTCGAAAGCCTGCAGCAGCGCGGTGCGCACTTCGGCCGCCGGAGCCAGTTCGTCGAGGGAACGCCGCAGCGCCTCGAACACCACCTCGGGCGAGGCCGGGTAGTCGTCCTCGTCGAACCAGTCGCGCCCGAGCAGCGCCGCCATCCGGGCGCGAACGCCGAGCACCTCGTCGGGGTCGAGTTGCCGGCGCGCGCGGCGCACCAGGCGGTCGATCGCGATCCGGTCCTCGATCGCGCGGTCATCGACCAGGGCGAGCCCGCCGGGCGGGGCGGCGGGGGCGGCGGAAGCGGTGTCCGTCGCCGATCCGCGATCGAACAGCCGCTGCTCGAAGAGCTCCGCGAACGACTGCCGGAAGCGGAACTCGATGTCGTTGCGGTGCGCGCGCACCAGCGAGAGCGCGTCGAGCAGCGCCTGCTGACTCTCGCGCCCCGCGGCCTTCATCGCGGTGATCGTCAGCTCGATGCTGAGCCGATCGAGGGCCTCGTCGATGAAACGCGAAAGCTGCGCGAGCACCAGATCGCGGCACTCCTGCAGCAACGCGTGCCGCCGGCGGGGATCGAGCGGCTCGCCGTCATCGCTCGCATCGGCGGGAGCGGACGATTCGCGGACATCGGCAGAGATCATCGGCGCTCGGATCGCGGAAGAACAATTGCGCCGATGCTAGGCGGCGCGTTTCCGAGCGGTCAACCCGCGCGTGACGAGCGGCGTGCCCTATGCGGCCCGCGCGACCGGCGTCCCGACGAACGGCGCGAAGCGCGGCGCGGACGGCCGCCTTCTGGCCGCCTTCTGGCCGCCTTCTCGCCGCCCTCTCGCCGTCTTCGCTCAGCGCGGAACGCCGGCGTCAACGACGATCCAGGCGGTCATGTTGACGACCCGGCGCACCGTCGCGGCCGGCGTCAGGATGTGCACCGGCTTCGCGGCGCCGAGCAGCACCGGACCGATCGCGATGTTGTGCCCGGCCGCCGTCTTCAGCAGGTTGTACGAGATGTTCGCCGCATCGATGCCCGGCATGACCAGCAGGTTCGCTTCGCCGGTCAGCGTGGAACGCGGCATGACCTGCCGGCGCAGCTGTGCGTCGAGAGCGAGGTCGCCGTGCATCTCGCCGTCGATGTCGAGATCGGGCGCGCGCTCGCGGATGATCGCGAGCGCTTCCCGCATGCGCAGCGCGCCCGGCTGGTTCGAGCTGCCGAAGTTCGAATGCGACAGCAGCGCAACGCGCGGCGGGATGCCGAAGCGCTTCAGCTCCTCGGCGGCCATCAGCGTGATCTCGGCGATCTGCGCCGCGTTCGGCTCGGCGTTCACGTGCGTGTCGACCAGCGTGACCTGCCGGTTCGGCAGCACCAGCGTGTTCATCGCGGCGTAGACGCTCGCCCCCTCGCGCCTGCCGATCACCTGGTCGATGTAGTTCAGGTGCAGATGGAAGGCGCCGAAGGTGCCGCAGATCATGCCGTCGGCTTCGCCCATGTGGATCATCATCGCGCCGATCAGCGTGAGGCGCCGACGCATCTCGATCTGCGCGTATTCCTCGGTGATGCCGCGCCGGTCGGTGAGCCGGTGGTATTCGCGCCAGTACGACTTGTAGCGCTCGTCCCACTCGGGATTGACGATCTCGAAGTCGACGCCCGGCTTCATCCGCAGGCCGAAGCGTTCGAGGCGGCGCTCGATCACCGCCGGACGCCCGACGAGGATCGGGCGCGCCAGCCGCTCGTCGACCACCACCTGCACGGCGCGCATCACGCGCTCTTCCTCGCCCTCGGCATAGACGATGCGCTTGCCGGCGGCGCGCCGCGCCTCGGTGAAGATCGGGCGCATGAAATGGCCCGAGTGATAGACGAACTGCTCGAGCTGCGTGTGATACGCGTCGAAATCCTCGATCGGACGCGTTGCCACGCCGGCGAGCATCGCGGCGCGCGCGACGGCCGGCGCGATTCGCACGATCAGCCGCGGATCGAAGGGCTTCGGGATCAGGTACTCCGGCCCGAAGGAGATGTCGTGCGCGCCGTAGGCGGTGGCGACCACGTCGGACATCTCGACGCGCGCGAGATCGGCGATCGCGTGCACCGCGGCGATCTCCATCGAGCGCGTGATCGTCGTCGCGCCCACGTCGAGCGCGCCGCGGAAGATGAACGGGAAGCACAGGACGTTGTTGACCTGGTTCGGGTAGTCGGTGCGCCCGGTGGCGATCACCGCGTCGGGGCGCACCGCGCGCACCAGCTCCGGATCGATTTCCGGAACCGGATTCGCCAGCGCGAAGACGAGCGGGCGCGGCGCCATGCGCGCCACCATGTCCTGCTTCAGCACGCCGCCGGCCGACAGCCCGAGGAAGACATCGGCGTCGACGATCAGCTCGCCCAGCGTGCGCAGCGACGTGTCCTGCGCGAAGCGCTCCTTCATCGGGTCCATCAGCTCGGCGCGCCCGCGATACACGACGCCGGCGATGTCGGCGACCCAGACGTTCTCGCGCTTCAGGCCGAGATCGACGAGCAATTCCAGGCAGGCGAGCGCCGCGGCGCCCGCGCCGCTGCAGACGAGCTTGACCTCGCCGATATCCTTGCCGACCACGCGAAGGCCGTTGAGAACGGCTGCGCCCACGACGATCGCGGTGCCGTGCTGGTCGTCGTGGAACACCGGGATCTTCATCCGCTCGCGCAGCCTGCGCTCGATGTAGAAGCACTCGGGCGCCTTGACGTCCTCGAGGTTGATCGCGCCGAAGGTGGGTTCGAGCGCCGCCACCGTGTCGACGAAGCGATCGAGGTCGGGCTGGTCGATCTCGATGTCGAAGACGTCGATGCCGGCGAACTTCTTGAACAGCACCGCCTTGCCTTCCATCACCGGCTTCGACGCCAGCGGACCGATGTTGCCCAGGCCGAGCACCGCGGTGCCGTTGGTGACGACGCCGACGAGATTGCCGCGCGCCGTGTAGCGGAACGCGTTCACCGGATCGACGAGGATCTCCTCGCAGGCAGCGGCGACGCCGGGCGAATACGCCAGCGAGAGATCGCGCTGCGTGAGGAGCTGCTTGGTGGGCGCGATCGCGATCTTTCCCGGAGTCCCGGCCTCGTGATACTCGAGCGCGGCCTTGCGCAGATCCGGATTCGCGGAGTTCGTCATCCTGGTGTCCTGCCGAACGAGGCGACGATTATGTCAGTTTCGTTCGCGCGGGTTCGGGTCCGGCGCGCGTCGATACAATGCAGGCAGCATGAGCACGCCGCGTCCCCATCCGCTCGCTCGCCGCACCGGAAGCATCGCCCCGTTCCACGTAATGCAGGTGGTGGCGCGCGCTGCCGCGCTGCAGGCCGCCGGCCACCCGGTCATCCACATGAGCATCGGCGAGCCCGACTTCACGGCGCCGGCGCCGGTGGTCGCGGCGCTGGAGCGCGCTGCACGCGCCGGGCACACGCAGTACACCTCGGCGAACGGACTCGCCGCGCTGCGTGCCGCGATCGCCCGCGACTACGGGCAGCGTTACGGCATCGACCTCGATCCCGCGCGCATCGTCGTCACCGCCGGCGCCTCGGCCGCGCTGTCGCTCGCCTGCTGCGCGCTGGTGGACGTCGGCGACGAAGTGCTGATGACCGACCCCGGCTATCCGTGCAACCGGCATTTCGTCGCCGCGTTCGACGGCGTGCCGCGCGCGATTCCGGTCGGCCCGGCCACGCGCTTCCAGATGACGCGCGCAGCGATCGATGCGCACTGGAGTCGGGCCACGCGCGGCGCGCTGATCGCCTCGCCGGCGAACCCCACCGGCACGTCGATCCCCTTCGACGAGTTGGCGCGCATCGTCGAAGGCATTCGCGCGCGCGGCGGTTTCACCATCGTCGACGAGATCTATCTCGGCCTGCACTACGACGAACCGACGCGCACGGCGCTCGAACTGGGCGAGGACGTCATCGTCTCGAACAGCTTCTCGAAATACTTCCACATGACCGGATGGCGCCTGGGCTGGCTGGTCGTTCCCGCGTCGCTCGCCGCCACCTTCGAGAAGCTCGCGCAGAACCTGTACATCTGCGCGTCCACGCTCGCGCAGAATGCGGCGCTCGCCTGCTTCGACGGCGAATCGCAGGCGGTGTATCGCGAGCGGCGCGAGGAATTCCGCCGGCGTCGCGATTACATCGTCCCCGCGCTGAATGCGATCGGGCTGCCGGTGTCGGTCACCCCCGACGGCGCGTTCTACGCGTGGGTCGATTGCAGCGCGCACACCGACGACAGCGCGCGCTTCGCCGACGAGCTGCTCGAACGCACTTTCGTCTCGGTCGTGCCCGGAATGGACTTCGGCGTACACGAGGCCGAGAGCCACGTGCGGATTTCGTACGCTACGTCGATGGATCGGCTCGAGGAGGCGATCTCGCGGCTCGGGCGCTACCTGGGTAGCGATCAGCGCTGAGGATCGGCACTGAGGAGGACACTGAGGATCGGCACTGAGCGGCGCGCGCAGCGCGCCCGCGCCGGCACCCGCGCAATTCGTCCCGCGCTCAGAGTTCTTCCCGCGCCTTCGCTTCGGAAAGCGCCGGCGCTCGCAGCGCGCTGTACGCCTGGCGCGACGCCGAAGCGCCAGGACCGTCGCCGGCGATCGCCGTCGCCGCCCGCAGCTGCGGTTCGGCCATCGCGATCTGCGTCGCGGCGACGGAGGCCGTCGTCGATGGCGGTGTCGCGCCCTCGCGCGCGGCCGCGGCGATGCGCGCGCGTTCGGTGAGCACCTTGTTGCCGTAGCCGAAGTCGTGCGGCAGCAACGCCGCGCCGACGTAGGACTTCAGCGCGCCTTCGACGCTGCCCTCGCGCACGAGGTACTCCTTCAGGATGCGCGAGCCGACGGTGATGTTGGCCACCGGATCGAGCGCCGCGCGCGCGCCGCCGAAAGGCGCGAACTTGTCGAGATGCACGCGCGTGAGCACCTGCATCAGGCCTTGCGCGCCCGCCGAACTGCGTGCGTTGGGATTGAAGTTCGACTCGATCGACATCACGGCGAGCACGAGATACGGATCGAGCCGGAACTCGCCCGCGGCGCGGAACGCATGCGCGACGAAGCGCTGCACGTCGTCGAGATTCAGGCGATAGCGGCGCGCGACGAATCGGGAGATGTTGCGCTGTTCGGGCGAGAGCTTCAGCGGCGAGAACGTGTCGCGCGCGTCGGCTCTTGCTTCGGCCGCTGCGCGCGCCATGGATGCGGGCGCGAGAGATGCGGCGGACCGGGGTGCCGCAGCGAGCGCGTTGCGCTCGATGGCGATCGGAGACGTGGGCTGCGGCTGCGCGGCCGGCGCGGCCTCGTTCGCGGCCGCGGCTGGCGGATCATCCACGTCCCTTGCCTGCGCCGTATCGGGCGGCGCACGCGGCCCGACAGGGCCGGATCCGACGGTCTTCACCGCGTCGCCGAGCAGCGCGAAGGCCTCGAAGGTCGAGGCCGCGAACCAGTCGCCGGGCGCGGGCGCAGCGGCCGGATGCAGCAGCCGATCGCCGACGTGCCGCGGAGATTCGTCGACGCTTCGCTGCATCGCGCGCTGCCCGGCGCGCAATTGCAGCCAGCGGTCGCCGATGCGCGAAACCGGCGAGGCGCCGCTGTCGGCGACATCGGCACGCACGCGAAGTTCCCCTCGCATCGCCTGCCGCCGCTCGTTCGACGCAACCGCGTCGGCCGAGCCGTTCACCGCACGTTGGGCAACGGCGAGCGTGCGTACGAAACCCGACGGGGGCGTCGAGACATCGATCGACGCAGCGGGTCGCGGCAGCGGGATCGACGCGACGGCCACCAGCGCGGCCATCGGGGCTACGGCGCGCACGAAACGCACCGCTCCGATGGTTCGCACGAACACGGCGAACAACGCACCGACCTGACGCTGCTGCAGCATCCAGACTCCTTCCGGCTTTCGCCGTAAGTACCGCCGGACACGGCGGTCGTCATCGAGCCCGCTGCAGACACATGCACATGCGGGCCTCTCTCTTTCTTTCGTTGCCCTTCGGTGCTTCGCCGAAGGGATCTCACGGTTGCAGCACTGCAGCTGCGTTGGCTTCGAACCGGATCGAAGCGCGATGTCTCGCCGGGCGATGCAGCGGCCATCGGGCGATGGCGCGGGCGAGACGGTCCGGATTCTATTGAGCAAGTCGCGCGCCGGTCAACCCGCACGTTTCACCATGCGCAACGTCTCGCGCAGCGAGCGACGATGACACAATGCCGTCGGCTCCGCTCCATGACCCGTACCTTGAAATACAACGACCTGCGCGATTTCGTTGCAAGACTCGATGCGATCGGCGAATTGCGGCGCATCGCGGTGCCGGTTTCGCCGCGGCTCGAAATGACCGTGATCGCGGATCGCGTATTGCGTTCGGGCGGGCCCGCCCTGCTCTTCGAGCGGCCGCACGAGAACGGCCACGACTACGCGATGCCGGTGCTCGCGAACCTGTTCGGCACCACGAAGCGCGTCGCCGCCGGACTCGGCGCCGACTCGACGCAGGCGTTGCGCGAGATCGGAGAACTGCTGGCGTGGCTGAAGGAACCCGAGCCGCCGCGCGGACTGCGCGACGCATGGGACAAGTGGCCGATGCTGCGCCAGGCGATGAAGATGTCGCTGCGCGAGATCGACTCGCGCGCACCGTGCCAGGAGATCGTGCTCGAAGGCGACGCGGTCGATCTGTCGAAGCTGCCGGTGCAGACCTGCTGGCCGGGCGATGTCGGTCCGTTGATCACCTGGGGGCTCGTCGTCACGCGCGGGCCGCAGCGGTCGCGACAGAATCTCGGCATCTATCGGCAGCAGGTGATCGGCGCGAATCGCGTGATCATGCGCTGGCTCGCGCATCGCGGAGGCGCGCTCGACTTCCTCGAACACGCGCGCACGCATCCGGGCGAACCCTTCCCGATCGCGGTCGCTCTCGGCGCCGATCCCGCGACGATGCTCGCCGCCGTCACACCAATTCCCGACACGCTGTCCGAATACCAGTTCGCCGGACTGCTGCGCGGCGCGCGCACCGAGATCGCGAAGTGCATCGGCTGCCCGCTGCAGGTTCCGGCGCGCGCCGAGATCGTGCTCGAAGGATCGATCCTGCCCGATGCCGATTTCGTGCGAACCCGCGCGAATGCGCAGGCGCTCGGCCACGAAGGCGACCTGCCGCCGGCCGCGCGCACCGGATGGGAGATGGCGATCGAGGGACCCTTCGGCGATCACACCGGCTACTACAACGAGCGCGAATGGTTTCCGGTGTTCGCGATCGATCGCATCACGATGCGGCGCGATGCGCTCTATCACAGCACCTACACCGGCAAGCCGCCCGACGAGCCCGCGATGCTCGGTGTCGCGCTGAACGAGGTGTTCGTTCCGATCCTTCGCCGTCAGTTCCCCGAGATCGTCGACTTCTACCTTCCGCCGGAAGGATGCTCGTACCGCATCGCGATCGTCTCGATGCGCAAGCAGTATCCGGGGCACGCAAAGCGCGTGATGTTCGGCATCTGGAGCTTCCTGCGCCAGTTCATGTACACGAAGTTCGTCGTCGTGGTCGACGACGACGTCGACGCGCGCGACTGGAAGGAGGTGATCTGGGCGATGACCACCCGCGTCGATCCGGCGCGCGATGCGACGATCGTCGAGAACACGCCGATCGACTCGCTGGACTTCGCCTCGCCGGTGTCGGGGCTGGGCTCGAAGATCGGCATCGACGCGACCAGCAAGTGGCCGGGCGAAACGACGCGCGAATGGGGCCGCGTGATCAGGATCGACGCGCAGACCGAACGACGGGTCGATGCGATCTGGAGCGAACTCGGCCTGTAGCCCGCTGTGTAGTCCGTTGACCGGCCCTGTCGGTGAGCAGCCACGCGACGACGAAGGCGAGCGCGACGATGAGCGCGGGCGACGTGTCGGCGCTGCGTCCGGGAATCGCCCGCTGCGCGAATTCGAGCGCGAGAAGCGCCAGCACGGCGAGCGAACCGAGGGCCGCCGCCGAGCGGGCGCGCGCGCCTGCCCAGCGCAGCGCGAGCACCAGCACGAAAGCGAACCAGCAGAAATAGAGCGCGAACTCGAGCGCGGACAGCGGATGGCTGCGACCCACGAGCGGCCACCAGGAAAAGCGCGCGCCGGTTCCCCAGCCGGCGTATCCGGGCGCGAGCTCGTAGGCGAGAACCGAGACGAGGGCCAGCGCCGGTGCGACGCGCGCCAGGCGGCCGTCGGCAGCGGGAACGAGCAGCAGCAGCGAAACCGATGCGCCCGACGCGATGCCGGCCAGCTCGGACCAGGAAAGCGCGCGCCACTCGAGCAGCGCCTGCGCGACGAGCGCCAGCGCGATCGTCGCGATGAGCGCGGCCGAGGCGCGCAGCCTCGACGCGACGAGCGCCCGAAGCGCCGCGGCGACCGCCATCCATCCGAAGGCATGCTCGGCGACCCGCCAGGGATCGAAGGACGCCGCAGCGCGCAGGAACGAAAGATTCGCGCGGACGGTGCCGACGTCGAAGGTGAATCGCCACGGCGCGGTCGCGCACGCGAGCCACGCGCCGACGACGAGCCATGCGGCGAGCGTCACCGGCGCGGCGACACGGGCGCTTCGCCCGGTGCCCCTTGGCAGGCGGTGCAGCAGCGCGGAGGCCAGCGGCAACGCGACGAAACCGAGCGTCGCGCCCGCCGAATTCATCGCCCAGTCGATCCAGCTCGAAACGCGATCCCCCAGGCAGGCCTGCGCCAGCTCCATCGACAGCGAGAACGTCACGATCGCGAGCCAGGCGACGACCCGCACCGCCACCCCCTGGTACGTC
This sequence comes from Burkholderiaceae bacterium, assembly GCA_021166835.1. Next base: position 50,271 of record JAJPEN010000007.1, read on the forward strand.
GCCGCGAAGGCCGCCGCCAGCAGCCCGGCCGGAACGTAGGCGACGAGATTGGCCAGTGCGTCGCCTCCGGACCACCAGCCGGCGGCCAGCGGCGCGGCGCAGGCTTTCGCCGGGTTCCCGGCGAGCCACTCTGAGCTCCAGGCGAGCCACTTCAGCCCCCCGGCGAGAGATCCCGAGCCCGAGGCGAGCGACTGATATGCGACGAACGCCAGATAGAGCGCCAGCGCAGCCGCGAGCGCGACGCGCCGCTCAGTCGTTCTCACGAGTGTTCGTCCAACGCCGGATCGTCCCGAGCCGCAGCATCGCGCGATTATCGACGCTTCGCGGCACTCCGGACGCTTCGCGGCGATCCCGACGCTGCGGCGATATAATCCTGCGGACATGACTGCCGCCTCGCGCGAACCGCTGGTCATCGATGCCGAGCTGCTCGAGCGCTTCGGCGGTCGCGGACCTCGCTACACCTCCTACCCCACCGCCGATCGCTTCGACGAGCGCGTCGATGCCGATCGCTACGGCCGCGCGCTGCTCGAACGGGCCGATCGCCGCGGCGAATCGCTCGGCCTGTACGTGCACATCCCGTTCTGCCGGGTCATCTGCTACTACTGCGCGTGCAACAAGATCGGCACGAAGCACGTCGAGCAGTCCACGCCGTACCTGGAAGCGCTGCGTCGCGAGATGACGCTCGTCACCGACCGCACCGGTCGCGGGCAGACAGTGCGCCACCTGCACTTCGGCGGCGGCACGCCCACCTTCATGCCCGACGCGGAGCTGGGCCAGCTCTTCGATTCGATGCGCGCGCATTTCGAGTTCGCCGACGACGGCGAATACTCGATCGAAGTCGACCCGCGCACCGTCGGGCCACAGCGCATCCGCACGCTGCGCGATCTCGGCCTGAACCGCATCAGCCTCGGCGTGCAGGACTTCGACCCGACCGTGCAGGCAGCCGTCAACCGCATCCAGCCCTACGAACAGACGGTCGCGCTGATCGAAGCGGCGCGCGACAGCGGGTTCCGCTCGATCAACGTCGATCTCATCTACGGGCTGCCGAAGCAGAACCCCGAGAGTTTTCGCGAGACGTTGCGCAAGACGATCGCCGCCGCGCCCGATCGCATCGCTCTGTATCACTACGCGCACCTGCCCACGCTGTTCAAGCCGCAGCGCCGCATCTCCGAGGCCGACCTGCCCTCGTCGGAAGCGAAGGCGCGCATGTTCGAAACGGCCGTCTCGATGTTCGAGGCCGCCGGCTACCTGCACCTGGGGCTCGACCACTTCGCCCACGAGAACGACGAGCTGGCGATCGCGCAGCGCGAGGGGCGTCTGCATCGGAACTTTCAGGGCTACTGCTCGCACGATTCGGGCGACCTGATCGCGCTGGGGGTCTCGGCGATCTCGTCGGTGGGCGACGTCTACGCGCAGAACGACAAGGTGCTCGACGGCTACTACCGCCGCATCGAGCGCGGCGAACTGCCGATCGTGCGCGGCATCGCGCTCGACGAAGACGACTTCGTTCGCCGCGACGCGATCCAGTCGCTGATGTGCGATTTCTCGCTGCGCTGGGACGCGCTCGACGCGCGCCGCGGCATCGACAGCCGCAAGTGGCTGGCCGACGCGCAGGCGGCGCTGGCGCCGCTGGTCGAGGCCGGCGCCGTGCGCATGAACGAGAGCGGCGTCGAAGTACTGCCGCGCGGGCGCCTGCTGGTGCGCGCGGTCGCCATGGCCTTCGACCGCCACCTGGCCGAGGGTGCGGCGGGCGGCGTCGGCTATTCGCGCATCGCCTGAACGATGGCACGCATTCCGTACATGCCCGCCGATCTCGCCGAGCCGCGCGAGATCGTCGATGCGGTACGCGCGCGCCGCGGCGGCACGCTGCTGAACCTCGACCGGATGCTGCTGCACAGCCCCGATCTCGCCGCCGGCTGGAACGCGTACCTCGGCGCGGTGCGCACGCGGCTGTCGTTGTCGCCGAAGCTGCGCGAACTCGCCATGTGCGTCGTCGCGGTGCTCAACGACGCCGAGTACGAATTCGTCCACCATTCTCCGGAGTTCCTCGAGGCGGGCGGAACGCAGGCGCAGCTGGACGCGCTGCGCGACCCCGATGCCGCGCGCCGCGACGAAGCGAACTTCGACGAGACTGAACGCGCAGCGCTCGCCGTCGCGATCGCGAGCACGCACACGGTGCGGGTGCCCGAAGCCGATCTCGACGCGCTGGCCCGCCGGCTCGGCGAACGCGCAACCGTCGAATTCGTGGCGACCGTCGCTGCCTACAACATGGTTTCGCGCTTCCTCGTCGCGCTCGGCATCGAGCCGGAGTGATCTCGGCAAGTGAGTCTCTACGCCGGCTGCTGCGCAGCCCGCTTGACAAGCCTGAAGCTTACGCGTACCCTGCGCCGCGCATACCGAACGAGTCGTCCATCTTTGCGTGTCCAGCCGGCCTGCCCTCCGGGCAGCGCGTCTCGAATACCTGATTGTTCCTCTTGATCTGTCTGCCGCCGCGGCGAAGACGCCCCGGTGTATTCCCGAACGCGTAACGAATGGAGCGCAAAAACATGAGCAATCGAGTGACCGGCGTGGTCAAGTGGTTCAACGAGTCGAAGGGTTTCGGTTTCATCGCCCCCGATGACGGCAGCGCGGATCTCTTCGCGCACTTCTCCGAAATCCAGGGAAGCGGATTCAAGACGCTGCA